>JAIELX010000114.1 GCA_019752635.1 Candidatus Obscuribacterales bacterium
TTTCCCGGGAAAATCTTTCGTAGCAATTCGGGTTGTCGAAACGGGTGCTCCCCTCTTTCATCGAATAAATGCCTCTGTCGCGTCGCGGTTTATGATGCTGTTCGCTTAGTCGGACGAGTTTCACTGGCTACGCCCCTCACTGAGTAATTACTCTTTTACCGCAATACTACGATGCGAGATGGTAGATTCCGCGGGAAAATGAAAATGGAAAAGAAGGGGCACCGAAAGTGGTGCCCCTCAGGCTGGATTCGTTTCATGGAGTGACTTTGCGCTGTCGTTACAGGCACAAGCACCAGATCGCGAAGAAGCCGTATGCTGCCGTCAGGCAGACGAACAGCGTCGTCAACATTGCGTGTCCGACTATCAGCTCCGAGCCGGGCGGCCAGTCGTCATGTTTGAACCAGAACGTATCGACCAGTACGCGAGCGCCCCAGAAGACTGCGATAACTGCGGACACCAGTCCAGCTACGCGATCTCCTGCGATGATTTCTCCGTGGAGCAATACGGTCAAGAGTCCCCACGCTGCTATTACTCCGCCAGTGTAGAAATAGTAGTTGAGGATGATCTTACGATTGAAAGTCGTGAGCATGCCGAGCTGTTGGTCCCAGTTTAGGCGCTTGGGGACCTGAATGCCGGCGGCCATCGTCAGGAAATTGCTCGCCGCGGCGAACCAGATCAATTTGTCTAGCAGCCAGGGAGCGGAGACAGAATGCAGTATCGCTTGTAGCGATGAATACATCGGGTCGATCACCGCACTCATGAAAGCCGGAGTGAAGAGTAGCGGTGCGGGAAGCAGGAGCACGAGCCAGGTCCAGGTGCGTCTGACCGCCGTGTTATCCTTCGCGCCGAACAGTCGCAGAATGCGCGGCTCTGCCAGGCAAGCTATCGCCTGAAGGACAAAGTACAGCATCGGGCCACCGTAGCCGCCTGCCGCCGGATAGCTGATGGCGAACTCGTGCAGTGCTCCGGAAAGAAGGAACGCACACAGCACCGCGCTTCTCACGCTGGTGGATCGCTTGAACAGAGGCATGAATACCTGGCGATTCATTTCCACGAAAGCGATGTTCCAGCGTTTGTTCCAGAAATCGCGCAGTGATGTACTTTGCCAGGGTTGTTCGAAGAGTGGTGCTGCAGACCATCCCAGCCATCGCACAAGGGAGCTGAGAACGTCGCAATAGCCCAGGTGAACAGTGCACATCAGCGCTAAAATTCCGGCTGGACCCGTAAGAAGCGGTGGCAGAACGCTGTGGAAGTATGCTAACAGGGCGATGGCGATCGCTCCCGACCACATCAGCAGGTAGCCGCGGATGAAGCGTTCGCGCTCGAGTTCACCACGTGCGCCGCGTTTGCGGAAGGGTTCCGGGTCGAAGCCGGGCCAGGCAGTCATGTAGAGAAGCAATCCCGCCGTCTCAAACTGCCGGACTTCCTTTGCCGGAAAACGCGCTAGAAACAGACCGCACTTCAAGGCGAACAGCATCGCTGGAAAAGCTATGAATAATCGTTCGGCTGCGTTCATGTCGTGCCGAAATACCATCGCCGCGACCAGCACCAGCAGCGCCGGTCCGGGAGCGAGAATCTTGCGCAGGCGTGCCCCAGGCACGAGCAGGATAGCCGTTAGCAGGCAGAGCCAGAATAGCGTGAAAGAGCTGATTAAGACCATGACCCTACTCCTTCAACCAAGCAACACCGCTCGCCCGTGGCAAGAGCGGCGCTGCCCCTGGTTTGTTTCGACTGTTTGTCAGTCGGTATGGATCTTACCGGATCGTTTTCGGAATGGTCTGATCGTCCTTCGAGTCCAGCTCGGTGGTGCGCGCCGGATCGAATGAGCTTGTCGCCGTCTTCCGTTTTGCTGATCGTTCCGTCGGCGTTCAGGTATTCGGCTTTCACCGCCTTCCCGCCGCTCACCGTCACTCGTCGCGTGCCTGCGGGAGTGGTCTCTTCGACAGTAGTGAGCACATAACCGGCAATGCCCGGCACCCAGGTCTGCTTGTACAGTTCCTTGCCCTATGGGAAAAGTCATTGCCGCGACAGCAGCGGGACTGCTCATGCTCTGCCTCGGAGCTTCAGCGCGTGCAGACGACAAACCTGCGCCGCCGAAGATCGAGCGCGTCAATGAGAAACCGGACACCGCCGCCGGTGAGGCCCGCAAAAGCAAGCTGCTCTTCAACGGAGAAGTGATCAGCATCACCACCGAATACAGCGACGGGCGAATCAAGCTTCAGGAGTAATTGGTGTCCCTTGTACTGAGAGTGCGTGAACCGATTTCGCTCAACATCACCCGTCCAACCGGGGTTGGGGAGTGGAAATCGGTTGCGTGTGGATTGTTAGTCGATAGTGGGGGAGGCGTGTTGGCAATGTTGAGGGCCTGCAAGCTATCAACTTGCCGTGAGCCCGAACAACTCTCGTACCGAACCGTTAACTACTTTCTGTTTAACCTGGCACCGTGGTGTGGTTTGCGGGCTCGATCCTACGCGAATATTTAGTAGGTGGAAGGGAAAAAGAGCGACGGGTGGGGCGCTTTGAGTGCCGCCATCCCGCCACTCTCCCGTGCTTAACGGACTACCGTGATGCACTCAGGCAGCACGGAGTCCATTGCCCGGCCTCGACTTAGTCGTTCTTCTTGAGGGCGGACAGGAGCCGCAGCAAGAAGAGGAAGAAATTGAGGAAGTCCAAATACAGGGACATGGACAGCAGCATGGCGGTCGGCCAGTCGTTCTCGCCCGCTTCGCCCATGGCGCGCACGCGCCAGAAGTCGAAGATGAAGTAACCCGCGAACAGCACCAGGCCGAAGGCGCTGTAGGCGATGTTGAAGGTGGACGAGAAGGAGATGAAGCAGCCGACGAGGCTGACGATGATGATGCCCCACAGCCCGATCGACAGGAGTCCGCCCAGGCTGGAGAAGTTCCGCTTGGACAACATGCCGATGCCGCCGCAGATTGCCATCACGGCCGAGGTGCCGAGGAAGGCCCCGAAGACAGTGTTCTGACCAAGCTCGACAGCGTATTGGGCGATGGCCGGACCGGTGACGAGACCGGACATGAACGTCCAGAGCGCGGTGATGCCGATGCCGACGGGCAGGTAGGTCGGGTTGGCCTTGGCGGCCGCGAGGGCGACTACCGTTCCGATGGTCATCAGGAGCCACACGATGGCGAGCACCAGGGCCAAGCCGGCGCCCAAGCCGGCACCGAGGTACGCGCCGACGGCACCGGTACCCATCATGACCGTGAGGACCATCATGGTCTTACCGAAGAGCGAGGTGCCCTCGGTTGTGGTAGAGAGAGCGTCGTTCATTTTGAGTTCTCACCTTTCTTGTTTACGAGCAGTTGGCGCCTACGTCGGGCGCAGTAAATGAACCGATTCCACCCCGCACAGCCGAAACACAGAACCGAAACACAAAACCCGTCAGCGGGGAGCTGGCGGGTCGAAGCGGTTTTTAGCTACGGGTGTTTGGTTTAGAGTCGATTTACTTGCGGGGGGAGGAGGCAGGAGACAACTTCACCCTAGTCCTCAAGGGACGCGAGCTGCAAGGGAGCAATTCTAAAAGTTTACTTCAGAGTTGCGCTAACCCTTGCTCTGACATGAACTCGAGCTAATCCGCCTGCTCAGTTCTTCTTCTCGGCGGGCGGAGCCGGAGGTGCCGGCGGCGCTTGACGCGTGACGGCGGTATTGCCGTAGGCATTGACCTTCGCGCCGTTCTCGGCGCGCACCTTGTTGCAGTTGTAGGCGTTGACCGTACTCTTGTCGGCCGCACGCACGTCGGGGCAGCCGTAGCAGTCCACGGTGACACCTTCATCGACGTACACGACGTTGCAGTCGTGCACCTTGAAGGTGGCCGTTCCGCTGAGGATGACGGTCGAAGTAGAGTCACCCTTGGCCAGGCTGTAGATGTGGACGACGCCGTCCTTGTCCTGTTCGATGGTCACGTCGCCGCGATAGCTGACACTCCACTTTTCGTGGACGCCCGTTCGCAGGGTCGTTGCTGGCTTGCTCAGGAACGGCGGCGGCGCAGCCTGCTTCTGTTCGCAGCCGGCCATGGAAAAGAGGATGGCACCGGCACACAAGCCGGCGAAGAGCGTTCGCATGTATCAGTCTCCGCAAAAGGCGTTGGCCCGCCACTCGCTTACACCCGCAATTGACCGACCACTACATATGGTGCGGTTGATGGTTCAGGAAATGCGTTGTGTTTTTGGTTTGTTGGTGTAGGAGCGGTTGAAGGCGAAAAAGGGAACAGCGAAACCTAGCCGCGGGACTCGGGTGGTGACAGCAAAAATGACGACGCTGCTTGATCAGTCATTCGTAGAATGCCCACTGAGATCGGCGCGTGGCGTGCATCTGGCCCGGGGGGTAGCGCACGTTGGCCCGTGCGCTAATATTAAACAGATCCTAACTGCGCTAGGGGCGAAGAATTCGATTTCTGCGGTTTTCCCCCGCTTAAACCCCTCAATGCCTATGATATCGCTGTAGCGCCTGTTGGATGTAGCCTGGTCGCTGCTGTAAGTTCAGGCATCTCTTTCCACAACCTTCTCTCGCATAAAGCCAACTCGAAAAACGCACTGTTCCACACATACCCTCGCGAAAGCACCATGCATAAGCATGGATAGGGTAGGACGGCGTTTAGGGTTCTTATTGCTTGAGCAGGTGCGCTGGTGCGCTGTGGACACGGGTAACACGGGCCGGCATCTCTGCCGGACGTGCGTATTTCCTGGTCAACCAAACTCCGGAGACTGCGCAGTATGAAGAACACCAACCTGACGGGCGTGATCGTGGGCGGCAACAAGGGCAGCAAGGGCAGCACGAAGATCGAGGCGGGCATGGTCGTCACCGGCCAGTACCACAAGGGCTTGCCGGCGGGCGTGCTCGTGCGGCTGTCGACGGTCGTCGGCGTCGTCACCCCGCAGGGCCGCATCAGCGTCCTCGAGACGCCGGTGAGCATCAAGGGCGACGTCGTCGGCAAGCAGTCCGTCCGCCAGCTCCCCGGTGAGCGCACCGAGCGCGACGCGCTGCTGGAGGCCATCAACGCCGAGACCAGCGAGTCGCTGAAGAACAGCGACCCGGTGACGATGGTGGTGCAGTCGGTGTCCGCCGACGGCAAGATGGAGCTGAGCGAGTCCGAGTACCTGCGGCGCAACGCGCGCGGCGAGCTGAAGGAGGGCGACATCATCACCGTCACGGTGAAGAACGTCGCCGACTTCGGCGTGTTCTGCGCGATCACGCCGTACGAGGACGGCCTCGTGCACGTGTCGCAGGTGAAGCGCCGCCCCGCCGCGCCCACGCCGGGCGAGACGATGGAGGTGGTGGTACTCGAGCTGAAGGACCAGCCGGACGGCAAGCTGCGCTGCGGCCTGTCCGAGATCGGGGTCGCCGTGGCGAAGCAGCGCGCCATCGACGCCAAGCGCGAGGCCGAGCAGGCGGCGGCGCTGGAGGCGGGCAAGGCGATGTTGCCGAAGCTGGTGGCGCACGTCTGGTCCACGGAGTTGGACCAGGACGGTCGTGAGCTGGTCGAGGTGGAGGGCAGCACCGGCGTGGCGCGCGTCACCGGCAACGCGGGCGACCACCTGAAGGTGGTGTTCGTCGGCGACTGCGGCGGCGAGGTCGCGGGCACGCTGCCGGACGCCGAGCTGTACTGCCCCAAGGCGTCGGTGGCCCGCGTCGGCAACAACATCAAGGTCCGCGTCATCGGCGTGGACTTGGTGACCGGCACGGTGACGGTCAGCCGCAAGGGCATGGCGAAGCCCAAGGCCGGCAAGAAGTGACGGATTGACAGAGGGGCGCAAGGACGCGCTCCTCTGTCGTTCGTTGCCGGCTGCACAGAAGGGGGCGTCGCCGCAATGCGGCGCCACCTTTTTTTGGCCTTTTTGCGTCTTTGGGGCTAGGAATCTTCGTCTAGAGGAACCGACTTGTTCTTCCAGCTGCAAGAACTGCGCGCCTATTCGGGCGAAGCTGTGTTGCCTTACACGCTTGTGGTGGTGGACTGCCAGCCGGGTTTTGCTGCGGCTCGGGAAGAGTGGCTGCGTCTGGCTGTTGCGGAACGCGTTCGCCAAGCCGTTCGCGCCTGTGCTCCTGTGGTGTTGCTTGAGATGTCGCCCGGCATGAACCAGCCGACGTACGACGCAATCTCCAGGCTGATTCCATCGCAGACGCCCTTCTGCCGCCTCAGCAAGTACCAGGCCGACGGTTCCGTTGCGGTGCAATCGGTCTGCGCTGCGGGAAAGTTTCCGTCGGCACGATTCGAGGTCTGTGGCGTCAACACCGACCTGTGCGTGTTCAGCACGACGTGCGGACTACTTCGACGCAACCCCGAGGTGACGGTCACCATTCCGACCGCTGCCTGTAACTGCGAACATGACGCCAATCCCTGGGAATCGTTAGCAGGCTGTATGCGCAATCAGGGTCTCCTGTTGCGTTGCAGCTTTCAACGCGGTTTCTCTCCTAAGAACAAGGGAGCCTGGTCAGTCGATTGAACGCAGGGTTTCATTTCTCACATTTGCAACTTGCGACTCTGTCGCCTAACAAAAGGAGTGAATCCGATGCGGAATTTGACGATTATCGGTTTGGGGAATCCCGAGCCACGTTTTGAGTGGTCGCGGCACCAGGCCGGGTTCATGGTGGTGGACGAGGTAGCCGCTGCGCACGGCGCAACCTTCAGCTACCATCCGGAGTCGAAAGCCTACATCGCGACGCTGCCGGGTGACATTCGGCTGATCAAGCCCTGGACCGGCATGAACGAGTCCGGCTTCACCGTCGAAGCGGTCATGCGGGCGTTGCCGTTGACCAGCTTGCTTCTGGTTTATGACGACATCAACGTCGCGTTCGGGGCGATGAAATACACCCTGGCCGCCAATCCCGACCGGCACAACGGTGTGATCAACGTTCACGAGAAGCTCCTGACGAACAACTTCAGCGCGCTGCGGTTAGGGTTGGGGCCGAAGCCCTCCGGCGACAAGTACGACTTCGTGACCGCGCCGGTGCCCGCCGACATGCGCCAGAACTACACGCGGTGCGTCAAGGCTGCCGCGGACTCGGTGTCGGTGTGGTGCGAGTTCGGGCACTCGCGCGCCGCCAACAACTTCAACGGTAGGAAGCTGCTCGCTTGATGCGGTGACTGACTAACCAGCATCCAGTGAGCCTAAAGAAAAATGGCCACGCAGTGGTTCTCGTGCGACTAGTATCGCACCGGAAACGCGTTGCAAGCGGCGGTTGCAAGATAGCAATCGTTTAGTTTGCATAGTGGACTACTAACGTTCGGCGGCGGACGGCATGGAAAGCAAAGAACCTGTCGCCGGGCGTTCTCATCGAATCGATAACCCGTGCATGCGCGCGGGAGGGTGGACTTACAGCCATGTTAGGCAAATTCATCCGCGGCGTGAAACATCGCCTTCGGAGTTTCTCTCACGCACGAAAGTGGGCGCGGCGCACGCTGGTCGTCGGACCTGTTGCTCCTGTCGACGGTGACTCAGTGGCATGCTGCCGCGCTGTGGTGGACCACCTCCGCGCGCGAGGCAAGGAAGCTTACACGCTTCCGACCGTGGCGATGTACCCGCAAATTCAATGGGTGCTCTCGCGGTCGCACCTGCATCCGTCCTGTTACGCAATCAGTTCCGACAAGCTGACGACGCCGGACCTCCAGGCAGCCTATGATGCGCTGCTCAAGGAATGGCAGCCCGATGAAATCGTCATGGTCGACGGGCGGAAAGACCGCCTGGGTTTCGACCCGCACGGCGTTCCCATCTTCGAGATCGACCACCACGTCGACCACGGTACGCGGGACGACGAGGAAGCATACGTTCAGCCGGCTTCGTCGGCGGGATGTCTGCTGATCAAGAAGTACCGCATCTACGACCCGATTCTGGTGGTCAGCATTCTCACCGACACCTACTGGTTGCGGCAGAATATGCCATCGCAAGCCATTGAGTCGCTGACCCTCCTGCGCAAGCACGGCGGGCTGACCGACCAGCTTCTGATCGACATCCAGCGGCAACTGAAGGTGCCCGGTGACCCGAATGTCATCGAGGCGATGCGTCGTTGCAAGATGCGGACGTCCTGCGACGGCATCGCGTTCGCCGTGCTCGACACTGCCAGCCCTGAGGTTCACCGCGGCGTCTGCGGCGAGCTGGGTTACTTCTTCAACCACCTCTGCGTAGTGCGCGCAGACGGTTACGCGTCGTTACGTACCAACAACGACGCGGTCAACCTGGGGGTCATGGCTGGTGAACGATGGCGTGGCGGGGGGCACCCCAACATGGCCGTGGCCAACCTGACCGAAGTCAACGACGTCCTTCTCAACGCACTGTGGGAAGACTTCGTGCAAACCGTCCGCGGCGTTCAGGTTCGACACCCCGCCGCTTGCTGTTAAAGGAAAACCATGCGTTCTCACATCGTCAACGTCATCGACGTCGAGGCGACGTGCTACGAGCGCGACGAATTCCCTGCCGGTGAAGTGAAGGACATCATTGAGGTCGGCCTTTGCACGGTCGACCTCAACTCGCGGTCCATCATCAAAACATTGAGCATCCCCGTCATTCCAGAGCGTTCACAGGTGAGCCCGTTCTGCACGGCGCTCACCGGGTGGACAATGACGAAGCTCAAACGGCAGGGCGTTTCGTTCGCCGAAGCATGCGCGCGACTGCGCAACAAGTATGGAGCGCAGAACCGCTTGCTCGTCACTGACTCGTCCGGCGATGTGGAACTCATTCGCCTTCAGTGTGAGCAAATGGGACTGCCAAATCCGCTGGGGCCGGATCACTTCAACGTAACCACCTGGTTCCAGTTGGTGACCGGCGACCTTAAGAACATCGGGCTCGATGCAATGCTTGCCCGACTCGGTTTGCAGTTTGAAGGGGTGCGCCACCGTGGGTGGTGTGACGCCGCCAACATCGCGCGACTCTTCATCGAGCTGCACAAACGAACCCCGCTCACACCCAAGGAAGGCTAACACGACTCGTCGAAAGACCTGCTGCGTGCCTGCATCCGGTGTGCAAAGCCAACTATTTAATCGAAGGCTCAGGGTCTTCACGTTTCTTTCTTCACAAGCGAGCTTCACACCAGCTCGCAGGCACTCTTTCCCAAGGAGAACAGCATGGCTAGTTCCACGAGTCTTGTGTATGGTTTCCCCGTCACCGGCGACCACGCGTTCACTCGCGTCGGCGACGGGACCTCCCACGCCATCGATGGCGCGGAGGAGCACTGGATGGAGGTGCTCGGTCGGGCGCTGGGCTTGGAGCCTGTGCCGGAGCCGACGGCGGAACAGGAAGGCTGGTACGACGACGACGGCTACCACTACCACGAGGATGCGGTCCTGGCGGAGTTGCGCCGCCCGCACGACGAGTACTGGCAGCGGCTGCAGGAGCTGCTGGCGACGTTCGCGGGGGTGACGTTGTATGCCGCGGGCGACGAGGCCACCCCGGAGTTCTACCTGCAGGTGTTCCGACCGGAGCTGGGACACGGCACGTTCGTTGAGCTCCCGGACCTTACGGCGTTGCCGGCGGAGGCGTTGGTGCAGGCGCGTCGGTTGTGCCAGTTGCTGGGCATCGAGTACCAGGAGCCCAAGTGGCTGCTGGTGCGGTGGTCCTGGTATATGGACTAGCCGTTGCTAGTTCCGGGCTTGGTCTGAACAAGCCTGACCGGCGGGGGGGGGGGGGGGGGGGCCCCACGCAACCTTCCCCTTTTGCCTCTTTTGCTTTCTACCTCGTTTGTTCTGCTGACGACAACGCAATGGCAGCCGGACATGCATCGCAACTTAACCTCATCATCAAACAATGAGCGACCAATACTAAATAACTGCTTCTTTCGAAGAAGGAGAGGCACAAAATGAAAAGAATCCACACGCTGGTAGTCGAACACAAACGACACATCGTTGGAGCGGTCCTGGTATCCGCAGCGATTTTCATTGCTCTGACGCTTACGAACATTCTTGCCGTCGGAGGCATAAAGAACAGCGCTCTGCAGCTTGGGCTCGGGCTAGCAATCGCAGAAGCCGGTCGAAGCCTGATGTGCTTCGGTGCCAAACTGCAGAAGACCTTCATGGAGTACACCGGTGTATTCATCCAAGGGATCGCCTGGTGGGTCTGGTCTGCGAATTTCGAGTTTCTGGGCCGCGAAGAGGGAAGTGCGTTCTACCTGCATCTGCTTGCGCCAGCGGTGCTGCTCGGCACCCTGCCCGTCGTGGTGCACCATGGTGGAAAGCACCTGATGAGGCTGCTCGGCTGGGAGTCGGAACCGATAGCTGCCAAGGCAAGCGACCAAGGAGAGAAACATTGAGACCGAGCGATCGACAGCCGGTGCGGCGCCGCTATATGTTCAGGTGTGGACCGTTCAGGGGCATTGCCCTCAAAAACGGTTCACACCTGAACTTTTGGCTTCTTGCGCCACCTACTAAAAGCCAGCGTAGAACCGTTTCGATTCGCAGGGAGTGAGTCAGGTAATGAGTTGTTTGCCTTGATTCGATCATCGGCAGATGAAGCAATTATGCTAGTCCTTCAAGTCTCGGTGATCTATTCTGTGTGCTTGCCTGCACAACCCCTCTCGGTGAATGTCATGAGAAGTGTCTGTCTTTTCTTGATTGTCCTCCTATCCGCTGCGTCTAACCTTACCGCTCGGGCATCAGACCGCGAGTGGGGCGAATCTCACGGCAGTGACACGATGTTTGGCGGTAGTCCCGACAGAGCTTGGGGGGAAGATCGCCCTGCCTTCGGTAGCCCCGAAATGATTGAAGAGCTGACCAGGCAGGCTCAATCAGGTATGCCCGTTGAGAATCTCCGATTCGAAGTCGGTGAACTTAGCACCGAAGAAAAGTCCGACATGGTGCGCACTGGAATAGTCGCCAATCCGCGAAACGCTATTGGCGAGCTGGTGAACAATATTCCCAAGAACGGTGCGCAGAGTTCAATTGGCGACGGGACTATTCAATACGTCAAAACTGCCGAACTGCAAAAACTCTTTCCGGAGTACATGTTTTACGTCGTACGATTTCCGAAATATCCAATTAGCAGAACGCCTCCGGACGGGCTCAGTACCAGCAATATTTTCATTGCCAAAAAGACGGGACGGATGTCTTTGATTGCCAGTACTGATGAGCTGCAGGCTTTTTTCACGACCACGCAGTCTGCCGAGTCTGATTCGCGAGCGCGTCTGCTGATCTATACCTGGCTGCAACTCGCTACGGAATTGATCCAAGACGGAATGTATAAATTTTCAATTGCAGACAATGCCGTGACCGTGAATGTGAGCGGAACAGAGATGATTGCCAATGGAAAAGCTGCTGTTGACCAGGCTGCAGGCAATAAAGGCGAAGTCTTTGTCACCATGGTCTTTGACGCGGGCGGAAAATTGCGCGCGGTCGAGGAAAAGAATACCGTGCAGCCTGGAATGCGCCCGATCTAACTTTTCGATCGCTGTTTGTTGATCTCGTTTTTGATGGTTTATCGCTTATCTTGAACTCTGCATTAGCGCCGTCCCGCCGGTGTTGGGACCAAGGTGCCTGCAAGCACAGTGATCATGTGATCCGGATGCAGATACTTTTCAATTACGGCATCAACTTCGGCTTTCTTCACAGCAAGAACTCTGTCTGGATGCTCATCCACGCCTTCCGGTCCAAGGCCCAAAGTTTCAAAACGAGTTAGCACTCGTGCCAGCGCGCTGGAAGAACGCAGGCTCACTTTGAACAGACCGGCGGCTCCTGTGGCTTCTCGCCGCAGTTCTTCCGTAACTATACCCTTGCTTTTATATCGGTGTAAAACTTCATCCACAAGAGCAAGCGACTTCTCCGCATTTACCGGATTGACCGTTAAGTTAATCAGCCAGGTCGCCATTCCGTGCGTGCTGTCGCCAACTCGCGCGTAGATTCCATAGGTGAGTCCGTGTTGTTCGCGCAGAAGTTTTCCAAGACGAGAAGTAATGGTATCGCCTCCTAGAGCCAGGCTGGCCAGCTGCAAAGCGTAGTATTCCTTATCGGTGCGTCGCACTGGAACGGGATGGCCCATTAATATGTCCATGCTGGATTTGTCGGGCAGAAACGCTTCTATTCGTGAGCTTTTCGGGGGGATTGCCACTGCGGGGATGATGATGGGGGGATAGTCTCGTTTGGGGCTGTCACCAAAGACGGTGCTTGCTATGCCGATCGCACGTTCTTCTGAGACGTCTCCCACTATGCATAAAACTGCTCCGTTGGCCGTGTAGTAGGAAGTGTGGAAATCGCGAAGGTCCTGCACTGTTAATGATTGCAAGTCTGCCAGCTGCTCATCGAATTCTTTGCTGTGAAAGGGATGCCCGCTCGGATACAGCACTGATTGCAGTCTGTTCGAGGCGACGGGCCCGGTGTTGTTTCGTTCTTCAGATAAGCGCGCCGACCATTCTTGCTTGAGTTGTGCTAACTCTACTTCCGGGAAGAGTGGGCGGTGGAGTACTGTAAAGGCAGTGCGGAGAAACTGTTCGAGGTCTCCGGCGATAACGGTGGCGCCAAAGCTGACGCCAAAGTTTTCAGTGTGAAGTGTTATTCCTTCGACTACTCCCATTTCCTTCGCCACCCGAGCCAGCTCGAACTTATCGAGCCCTTCCGCGCCGCGTGTAAGCATCTCCGCTGTGGCGTCGGCCAGCGAATGTTTGTTACCCGGCTCGTAGTAAGTGCCGGCCGGGAATTGTCCCCAGACAGCCACAGACTCTGTTCCGGGGTTGGGCATGTAGAGGATCGTTAATCCGTTGTTCAGTTTGTGGCGTACAACACGCGCAGCCAGACCTTGTTTCTCTGCGGGAATCGATGGCGCCAATATTCGTTCGACTTCAGCAGCCGTTGCGTTCCTGGCGGCGGGAACCCGCTTCTTCTTGCTTTTTTCGGATGGCGCTTCGTCCTCTTCATCTTCGAACTGCTCGTCGCGCGCCTGAGATACTTCTGGAATAAAGTAGCCGACAGTGCGGTTCGAGCGGTCGAAATAAGTGCGAGCGACTCTGAGAATATCTTCCGGAGTGACGCTTTCGTACTTATCATCGAAGTCGATAAGCCAGCGCCAATCAGCGCGTGCCTCAGCTTCACCGATGTGAAAAGCGAACTCCATTTGATCGGCTCGAGCCAGCACGCTGCCCTTGCGGTTAGCGGCGCGAAGCGGTGCCAGCTCCTCGTCACGGACGGCAACTGCTGCCAGCTTTGCTATCTCGGCGTAGATTGCGTTCTCAACATCAATCGGGCTGATGTCCGGGGTGACGTAGGCCCCAATCACAAGCAGTCCCGGGTCACGTCTTTCATCGTGCCTAGCCATAATGTCCACCGCTAGTCCGGTATCGACAAGTCCCGTGTAGAGGCGGCTTGAGCGATCCGCCGAGCTGCCGAGCAAATGGCTGACAATGTTGATGGCGTGATGGTCGGGGTGTGATGAAGATGGCACATGGAAGCCAATCCACACGCGGGTCAGGTCCCCGTTACGACGGATTTCGTAACGCCGTTCCCCTTCTTGCGGTGGTTCGACCGTGTACACCAAAGGGATTTTGTGAGGACTGGCCGGTATTTTTCCGTAGTATTTCTGAATGAGAGTTAGTGCTGTTTCGGTCTCAAAATCTCCCGTCAAAATCACAGTGCAGTTGTCCGGCCAATAGAAATCGTCGTAAAACTTCTTGAGTCGCTCCATCGGAACGCCTTCTACGTCAGACCTCCAGCCGATTGTCGGATGATGGTAAGGATGCTCGCGAAATGCTATCGCATACATCTCCTTGTCCAAAGCCTCTTCCGGGCTGTTTTCGCCGCGTTCCAGTTCGTTGCGAACTACCGACATTTCGGCTTCGCGATCCTGAGGACGCAGGCGCAGATTGCGCATTCTGTCCGCTTCAAGTTTGATGCAGAACTCCAGATACTCGGCGGGTACCACTTCAAAATAGTTGGTGCGGTCTTCCGATGTGGTGGCGTTCGAGATTGCGCCAATGCGATTGAGCAGTTCCGTTGAATCCAATCCTTTATCAGGATCAAACTTGCGTGTTCCTTTGAACATCATATGTTCCAGGAAGTGTGTCGCTCCGGTATGTCCTACGCCTTCGTCGCGGCTGCCTACCCGAAAAAGTTGCATGTAAGTGACAACCGGCGCGCTGCTGTTCGGCGAAAGAAGAACTTTTAGTCCGTTTTGCAGGCGGTATTCGGTAATGCCCATAGCTTCGTCGCCGATCTGTTTGATACCGGTCGCTCTTAGTGTGGCTTTTAGTCCGCTTTTGCTCATCTGAAAAAAGGTACTCCTCTGACTATACGGCGCGCTCGGCAAATACACCGGCCGCGGGCGGCGTCCGTATATGTTCTCCGAATAGGAATTTTACTAGACGAACGCTTCTTGTTTTCCTTTGCATTTGACCGATTCGAGTATCTTGCTTCTCCGTTTCACGTTTTCTTTGCGATGCTTTCGCATTGACGTTGCGCTTGGCAAGTATGTTATTTGGCAGACGAGCAATTGGTAGACGACATTCCCCGCCTGTCGCGTTCGTTAGCCGCTAGAACTTGCGATTAGCCCTATATCGATTTCTTCGGCATTCGGTCACTGGTTTTTCCTTCTTGCGTTGCATCTGCAAGAAGAGAGTTCGAAGGAGTTTGAACACATGAGAGAACAACTAGCTCAGTATTTCCTCTGGTTGCAGGAACAGGAGCTTTCGCCGCACAGCAAAAGGGCTTATAGCACTCATGTCAGAGCATTCTTTGATTTTTGCGATGGCAGTAATGACCCTTTTGAGCAAGTGCAGACTTATGCCAGGCATCTTCAGACCGAGGCTGCTAAGCCAGCCACCATCAATACTAAGCTGACTGCAATAGCCCATTTTGCTAAATTCTGCGGACGCGACAACTTTCAAGTTGAGCGTGAGCCCATGAACATTGATAGTCAGGAGATTCACGCTCTGAGCGAGGAAGAAGAAGCTGCTCTGGTTGACTTGGTGCATCAAAGCAACAGTACGCGAGACAAAGCGATTTTTATGCTGTTGCTGTACACCGGTATCAGACCCCGTGAGTGCTGTGCTGCTGAGCTTTCCAGCATAGACCTGGTTGCCGGGACCGGTACTTTTGCCTCGAAGAAATCAGGTAAGGTTCGAGTTGTTGCTCTGCATCCGACGCTGAAGTCGGCGCTTGCGGCCTGGCTCGCCGAGCGAAGACAGCCCGTCGGTGCTGATGCCAATGCGCTGTTTGTAACGCATGGTGGTTGGAGAATCAGTACCTCCGTTGTTGATAACGTCGTGCGCAAGTTCGGTCTGCAAGCTCGTCTTGTTGTTTCAGCCAGAACCATCAGAAACACTTTTCTGCGCAAGCTTGCAGCATTGGGCACCTCTGCTCGTGCTCTGGCAAAGGTCGGTGGTCATCGCCGCCCTGGATTGGTCAAGCGATACTTCGAACAAGTGTCGCCGCCACAGCCCATGGTTATGCCCATTTCCGCTCAGGTACCAATGATTAGATCGTAAGAGCGGTTCTGGCCATATCGAAAAAGAGCGCTTTCCCTCGCCGCGGAAGCGCTCTTTTTGTATGCGCTCCGGCTTCGCGGCAAGCCTCGGCGCCTCCGCGCGTAGACGGCCGCGCTTCGCCCTGCGGCTCCTCGTCGTTCGAGCTGGCTGAGAAAAGCTGCGAGAAATCTACGAGAAATCTACGGATTGCTCTGCAAGATTTTCGCGGGAAAATCTTGCAGAGCAAGCTGTGCTCGTACTAAATGGTTTGGTGTGGCTTAACGTACGCGCTAGTTGGCGCTAGGGGTAAGGTCTAAATCCACGCTAATCAGAACCGCTTTAGTGCGGTTTTCAGCAAACTGTAACGTCACTTGACACCACAATGCCGTTATGTCCAGGGAAAAAATTGCAACTATGGTTTCACCTCTTTCCCCTCCTTTCCTTCGAATAGACATCAGCGCATCAACCGAAACAGCTCCGACAGCAATAGCTCTCCACTTCCGGTGGAAAGAGTAGCTCGCTGGTGCGCCTTGCGCATTTTGCTTGAGCTTGAAGAGCAGCTGAATTGGGTCGGGCTGGGTCATAGACGAAACGGAGATCAGTGTGAAGCAGCTTCTGCTCAGCGGCGTAGCGTTGCTCTTGCTTGCGGTGTCGAACGGCTATGCAGCCGAAGACACGGTCAAGTTGGTCAACCTGGACAAATCCCTGCCTGCCGAAGTCAAGCTCACGGTCGGTGAGAGCGTTTACTTCCATCGTGCCGATTCTGAAGGCGTGTCGAAGACCGTCTCCAGCAAGTCGGCCTCGCTCACCGAGCAAGAAAAGCGTCAGTTCCCGAAGCTGTCCGACTCGACCGTCATTGCCGGTTACACCGCTACCTGCGAAGGAAGCGGTGAGATCGAAGTGACGCGCCAGGTCGTTTCTCCCAGTGCGAAGCCTTCGGTAACCAAGATCAAGGTCACGGTCGAACCCAAGGTCGCGGTGGTGGACCTCGACGGCAAACTGCCGGCCACCCTGAACGTGACCATCGGCCAGGACATTCAGTTCACCGGAAGCAAGCACTTCCTTAAGGCGACAATCGAAGCGCCCAATGGTGGGGCGTCGGATGTGGTGAAGGAGTTGCCTTCGCGCATCAATCCGCCGGTCTTCCGCGGCGAGAAGCGCGGCTACTGCCTGTTCACTGTAACCTACAGCGATACAGTCGGTGGCGCGAAAAAGACTCACACCATCACGGTCGTCGTCGAAGAGCCGGTTGCCGAAATCGACCTCGGCGCTGCGCTTCCGGCCAATCTCACGGTCAAGGTGGGCACCAGCATTCGGTTCACCTCGAAAGTGCCGGGCGCGCGCATGTTCAATAGCGCGACCGTCACCGGGACCGATGGCAAGCCGAGCGATGGAGTGGAAGTGTCCCCCCTGCGCCGATATCCTCCGGCTTTTGACGCCAAGAAAGCCGGGACCTATCAGTTCACGTTCAGCTTCCGCTACCACCCGAAGGAACCGGTGCAGACTCACACCATCAACATCACCGTCAAGTGAGTCGGCACTGAGGACCAGACTGTTCCGCGCGTATGGGGGCTCCGACATGAAGAGTCGGCCAAGCGCAGCTCGAGCGGCGAGGAGCCGCAAGAGCGTAGCGACTGTGTCTACGCGCGGAGGTGACGAGGCTTGCCGAGGAGCCGGAGAGCCTACAGAGAGTTCGCGAATGAGTGGAGTGCATCCGAACTAAGGCGGTTCGGTCATAAAAACTCAAACAACAGATGAAGGATTTGGAATCATGAAGAAGCTGCTCTGCCTGGCCGCGTTGGTCGGGCTTTCCCTGGTGTCGTGCAACATCGCCGCGGCTCAGGGGCCGGCGGCCTCTGCGGAACCGGCCCCTCCGGCCAAGGTCGAGGTGGCACCCGCCCCGCGGGATGTCATTCTCAGCGATTCGTCCCCCGTCACGGCAGACGGTTCCAAGCCGCAGGCGAGCACCGTCGCCGGTGGCGTGAAGGGACGCGTTTACGCCGCGCCTACCAAGGACAGCAAGGGCGCGTTGCCCGTGACCGCCCTGGTAATCGTGAAGGACCAGCGCGGTGTCGAGTTCAAGCGCGTGCGCACCGACGCGGACGGCAACTACGTGGTGGACGTGCCGCCGTCGCCGAAGGTGACCTACACCGTCGAGGTCTATCCGGACGCGGACTGGCTCGCGCCTACCTCGGTTAAGGTGATCTTGACGCGCACCTGGCACTTCCAGGTGGACTTCCACTACAAGACGCGGTGATTCGCTCAGGCAGTGAGACAAGCCGGTCCGGTGAGAAATCCGGACCGCGCTTGTTCTCATGGCTGCACCCCGCATATCGTTTGCGGACTGCACCGCTTGGCGCGACGAAATCGGAGCGGTGTATTGGACTTGCCGTCTGGCGCAGTTGCCACGGCAACCGTATCAAAATTCAAATTCGAAGGGGCCTGTTATGCCGTTGTTCGCAAACGTAGTCGGCGACGTGATCTTCATCGCGTTGGTGTTCCTGGTGATTGGCTTCGTCTACGTCATGGCCAACTTGCCGGGTTGGATCGGGGCGGCGGGGGGTAGCCTGGGGCTGTGGCAGTGGAAGGCTTCGGAGCCGCAGGTCAATCGGGTGCGCGAAGCGATCGCGCTGTTGTCCGCACGTGCCAATGAGCTGAGCACGCAAGGCCGCGAAGAGGTGAAGCAAGCGCAGTTTGCCCTCGACCGGGCGCTGAAGGCGAACGGGTTTCGCGCCGGGTTCGAGTTGAGCGAGTCCGTCCGCCACTGCACCGCTGCAGTGCTTGGCTGTACTCCCGACCTGGTGAAGGAAGTTCACGGCCAGCTGGGCGTCGTCTCGCACGCGTAATCTGAGTCCGAGATTCCTCCGGGATGCAAACGAGAACCGCTCGGTGGAACTCACAGGAAGGGGCCGCCCCTTCCTCTTCGCAGGCAAGATACTAGGTGAGGTAGTGGCTTCTTGCCGGAACAGTTCGGTCAGCAGTTAAGTAAGATTCTGTAGGGACGAGCCATGCTCGTCCGTTCAGGAAGCCCGATGTAGGCGGACGGCCATGGGGCGTCCCTACCGAGATTTGACGTGTGCTTACCGAATACTTACAGGCGTTATGGTCAAAGCGTGGTCACTATCATTGGGGGAAACACGCTGTATTAGTCTCTTATTAGGCTTGCTTGATTGGCGAGCTGATCGAGCAAGTCGGCGCCAGCACGGCATTTAGAAGAGACTCGGCACATACCCTGCTCCTGGATTTAAGGCTGTTGAGTTACTATGATAAAGAGCATTGTTGTTTTCTCAAGCCCCCAAGGACCAAGTATTTACCAAGACTAAGACCCGGCCGCTAGTAACGCAGAGCTTTGAGTTCTGAGATTGGCCGCTGATGCGATCCATCAGTTGGAATGTACAACGCACCCTGAGATAAAAGTGCGGCACGGTAAGCGGCGTTGGGCGCCAGCTGACCGACGCACAGTCGTTTTTTTTAAGCACCGGATTAACGGTGCTGGAGTGTGCAAATGAGGAAGCTCATCTCGACCATCGGTGTTCTTTCGGGCGTTCTGATGCTGCTGGTGCTGTGCTCCGGCTGCGGCTCGAAGCCTCCGATCGCTACTGAGCAGCCTGACAGTCCGAAGCAGACGCAGAAGGCGGACGATCAAACGCAACCCGCCCAATCACAGCCAGACAACAAGGAGACCGAGCAGAAAGAAGAGCGGAAACCCGATCAGAGAACGGTGGTTTCATATCACCCCGGCACGCAAGTGCCCGCGGTCGTCAAATGCGTTTCCGGCTGGGACAGCAGATCGGCGTGGACGGAGTTCTTTCGCGCTGACGGAACGCTGGAGCGCAAGGAGGGCGACAAAGGGAGATACGTCTTTAACTACGATCCCACAGGCAAGCACCACATCCATCGCGTTTGGAATCGGGAAGACGGCACCGTTGACACTGTGCTTGAAAGTCCAATCGGCGGTAAGGAGACTCGAAAGGAGTTCCGACAGGATGGCAGCTTGTCCAAGTTCATCGAGTATCCGAGCGACAAGCTCCAGCAGATCACTGCTTACCGCCCGGACGGCAAGACGGTCTGGTGGACGGAGGAACAGCGCGAGGTAGGGTCGTCGCTTCACTACAAATCGACTATGAAGCTGAACTTCGACCATGCCGGCAAGCCGGTAAAATGGACCATCGAGCGAGAGCTGGCCTACCCGGACAGGATGAGTTCGAATGGACCGGCAAAATGGCTGGCGACCGAAACCTACAAACGTGTGGACGGCACGGTGCTGTACAAGCTGACCTGGTACTACAGCTTCAACCGAGTGACCACTAACTTCGAGCGCGCCTGCAGTCTGTTTGAAGAGTATGCCGCGGACGGCAAAACTCTTGTCAGGCAGATCAAGAGAGACGTTTCTCCCACTGCTTCCGGCATCTTCCCCGTTACTTATGCGATGCATGTCGAAGAAGGAAAGACCACTCAGCGCTGGTGTCGAGACGACGAAACGGTCGAGCGTGAGCTGATTCAGCACGAGGACGGTCGGCGTCAGTTGCGGTTGTACGACCGCAAGGACAACATTCGGCCCGAGATTCCGGCGTTGACGGCACGTCAATTCGGATTCTGGTGGTAAGCGTCTGCTATCCTCGCTAATGTTGCGCAGCATGTAGTGCGCTCCGCGCGAGGTTGTAACAACGGAAACGACACAAGCGAATTCATTTCGCTTGTGTCGTTTCTGTTTTTCTGTTTTCTGTTTTGGATCAACGAGCGCAGATAGTAGGGGTTTGCTCAAGCAGAAACGGTGAGTGAAGAGAGCGATTGCTCCTTCCACTCACCGTTTCTTACAACCGATCCAGTTGTCCTCGTCGTCCTGGCGACCCTTCAAGTCGTCCAGGCTGATCTCCAGCACCGGCAAGCAACCGTCTACGCGATTGCCATGCCGGCCGACTTCCTCGATGACCTTGACCATGTATGTGATTGCCTCTGTTGCTTCTGCGGCAACTTGTACATATAGTAAGAATCGATTGAAAATTGAAACTTTCTGCAAAGCCAAACACAAGTTTTTGTCGTTCCGGGAATGCGTTGTGCGTGTCGGGGGACGCACAACGCATTAGGCAATCGAACTAGCGGTGTTGCACCGGTACTGAGCGACCCGGTGCAACTTAAAGACGAACCCCATCAGCTATCCAGGCGCAGCAGCGCGGAAGTCTCGGCGCGCATTTTGTGGCAGAGGTCCGCCTCATCAACCAGTGACCTGCCGAACGAGGGAATGATCTCGGCCAATTTGCTCGACCAGCCGCCTCTGAGTTCGTTTCCGAAGCAGCGTTGGATAACGTCGAGCATGATTTGCACTGCGACCGAGGCACCTGGTGACGCGCCGAGCAGCGCGGCAAGCGAGCCGTCCGCAGAGCTGACCACCTCCGTGCCGAATTCCAGTATGCCACCACGCTCGGGATCCTTCTTCACGATCTGGACGCGCTGTCCAGCGACGGCCAGGTGCCAATCGGACGAATTGGCTCGCGGGAAGAACTCGCGCAGTGCCTCCATTCGGGCACCTCGCGACTCGATTACCTGCCCGATCAAGTAGCGCGTGAGCGCAATGTTGTCCCTGCCGACACACAGGAGCGGAACGATATTTCCCAGGTCGATCGAGCGGAACAGATCGAGGTAGGAGCCGCTCTTGAGGAACTTGGTTGAGAAGCCCGCAAACGGTCCAAACAACAGCGACTGCTTGCCGTTGACGTGCCGGGAATCGAGGTGTGGCACAGACATCGGGGGCGAGCCGACTGGAGCCATACCGTAGACCTTTCCGTGATGGCGAGCTGCGACGCTCGCGTTATCACAGCGCAGCCAGATTCCACTCACAGGGAAACCCGCATAGCCATTTGCTTCCGGGATTCCTGACTTTTGCAATAGTGGCAGGGACGCGCCGCCGGCACCGATGAAAACAAACTTCGCTCGGACGTTCTGAGCTTCACCGGATTGTGCATCCTTGACGTTGAGCACCCATGAGGCTTGATCCCGGTGCAGACTCTGAACGCGCTTGCCGAAGTGGATGGCGAATCCATCGTCGTTTCGGAGAGAATCGACAAGGAGATTCGTCAGCGCCCCGAAGTCCACATCTGTACCGCTAGCCATCCGCGTTGCGGCAACGACTTCCCTGCGATCGCGCCCTTCCATGACCAGGGGTACCCAGTTCTCGATCTGCCTTGGATCGTTGGAAAACTCCATCCCGGTGTAACAGTGACTGGTTCGAAGCGCTTCGAAGCGCCTTTTCAGATAGTCACTATTCGCAGCCCCGCGAACGAAGCTGATATGCGGCACCGGGTGAATGAACTTCCGCGGATCTTTGATGGCTCCCGTTTTCACCAGGTAAGCCCAGAACTGCCGCGAAAGGTCGAACTCGGTATTGATCTGCAGGGCTTTCGAGATTTCGATGCTACCGTCATCATTCTGCGGTGTGTAGTTCAACTCACACAATGCCGCGTGCCCGGTGCCGGCGTTGTTCCAGGCATTCGAGCTTTCTTCCGCAGGCTTCTGCAGCGCCTCGAAAATCAGGATTTTCAGTCGCGGGTTCAGTAACTTGAGGAGTGCCGCCAGGGTTGCACTCATGATGCCTGCGCCGATGAGCACAACATCTGCAGTGCTGGCAACTCGAGTTTGACGAGCGTTCATGTGAATTATTCCTAGGGGCCAAGAAGGATGTCTAAAACGAAAGTCGAGGAGACGGGTTTGCTTCCCGCATCTCCTCGACTTTCTATGAAGAGCTCAGCTGGCTCACGCGGCTTTGTTAGCTCGCGCTAATGTTAGCGCTGCATGAACCAGTTTTCGACGATGATCGACACGACTATGCCGAACATAACTCCGATGAAGTTGAACGGCGCTGCGCCGACGATGAGCGTCGCGACGAAGTAGCCGGCAATGCCGCCAAGGGCGTTACGCATCAGCTGCGTGCCCGGGTCCTGGCTGGCGAGGATGTCGTTCTTGCGCATCAGACCGGAGGAGAGCCCCCAGACGCCGCCAAGAATTGCGCCGAACAGCATGGTGAAAATGACGGGAACGAGCATGGTTGGTTGCTCCAAAGAGCTGATTCTGAGAACCTCTGTCGTTCGAAGTAAGCCAGCGAGGAGCGCGATCGAATCGCGCTCCTCGCTGTTGTGTTAGCGGTTGCTGTTGTTAGTGACAACAACTACGACGACCACGATGATGATGAGCACCAGAGTGGACATTGTGTTCTCCGTTAGCGTTTGACTGCGAAACGGAATAACGGGTTCGATTGCCTGCGGTCTTACCGGCGGCGGTTGCCCGAGAGGAGCAGGACGACGATGAGAACGATGAGCAGAGTGGTCATGGGAGTATTTCCGGGCTTGAGGCGGATTGCGTGAAAGCGTCGGAATAAAATGCACGAAGATCGGCGGATGAGCCGGAGCGCTACACAGCAACACTGCCGGCTTCGGGATGAGCGCACGACTCGCTGCGCAGATCCCGAAGCCGGCAGCAGAGGGGCGACGTGCCGTCGCCCCTCTGGCAACTTCCTTTACGCCATCAACTCTTCGATGTCTTCCACCGTTTTTGGAACCAGATGTGTGAGCACCTCGTTGCCTGATTCGGTAATAAGAACATCGTCCTCGATTCGAATGCCGATGCCGCGATACTTTGCGGGCACTCGTTTGTCGTTGGCATCGAAGTAGAGACCGGGCTCGACCGTGATGATCATGCCTGGCTCCAGGAGTCGACGCTTCTTGCCGCGGCGGTCGCCCGGGTTGTCCTTGTCGTACGCGCCGACGTCGTGGACGTCTAGCCCGAGCCAGTGCGAGGTGCCGTGCATGTAGAAGTCGCGCAGTTCAAGCGCTTGCTTCTTGGCGTTGGCTTTCGCCTTCGGCGGTTTGGCTGACGCAGTCGGCAGGATGCCCATCTTGAACAATCCGCGACGCAGCACCTTGCAGGCTGCTTCGTGAACGTCCATCAAAGGCACGCCTGACTTCGCCTTGTCGATGGCGGCAATCTGCGATTCCAGTACCAGCTCATAGACCTCCCGCTGGGCGGGAGTGAACTTGCCGTTGGCCGGGAACGTGCGGGTAATGTCAGCGGCATAGCCGCCGGTGGCTGCGCCGAATTCGCAAGCTGCGTCGATCAGTACGAGGTCGCCGCTCTTGATCTCCTGGTTGTTGCGCGTGTAGTGGAGAATCACGGCGTTGTTGCCCGAGGCGACAATGCTGCCGTAGGCCGGTCCAGTGGCGCCGTAGGCGCGGAAGACGAACTCCAGAACCGCTTGCAGCTGGTTCTCGGTGACGCCGGGGCGGCACTCGAGCATGGCTCGGCGATGAGCCTCCGCCGAAACCGTCGCAGCGAAGCGCATCAGCTTCAGCTCGTCTTCCGTTTTGAACAACCGCATTTCGTGCAGGATGCCTTCGGGGTTGAGCAGTGGCTTTTGGCGGGTCTTCCAAAGCTTGTTGAACTTCTCGTCGAACTCGGGGTTCATGTCGAACCGGTAGTAAACCTTCTCGGCCTGACTTAGAACTTTGGCGACAACCTCGTCGAAGTTTTCGATCGGATGAGCGTCCTTGGCGAAGAAGTTTTCCTTCGCGCCTTCGACGCCTTCACGCACGCCGGTCCAGACTTCCTTGAGGCGGTCTTTCGGCTGCACGAGCATGATGATGCCCTGCTTACCGTCGAACTTGGTGACGATGAGCACGCTGTTCGGCTCGGGGAAGCCGTTCAGGTAGACGATGTCCGAGGATTGTCGATACGGGTGCTCGGTATCGTTACTGCGAGTGCGCTCAGGACTCGACACGAGGATGGCGGCAGACTCGGGTTCGAGTTGCTCCCAAAAGCGCTGCAACCTCTTCCGATAAGAAACCTTGGTGGCAGCCGGGGCTGCGGGCAAGGAGGTAAGGGTGGTGAGCAGATTCATAACTCCCTCCAGGGAGGCTAAAGCGGCGTGTAACGCCGCGTCGGTACTGTTGATGACGCTGAGGGGCGTCCGGACGTATGAACACATGTGTTCAGATGAGTATGGTCTCATGCGGGAGGGGCGAAAGTCTAGTTCCGCCCGCTCCTGCAAAGGAAGACCGGCTTTACTGCACCTTATCCATGGTTCCCGACAGAACGGTTACGGCGTTGTCGGGGTGGAAGTATTTGCGGATGGCTGCGGCGACATCTTTGCGCGTCACGGACATGTAGTCGCTGGCGACGTTGTCCATGGCGGCGATGCCCAGGCCCAGGTACTCGAAGCGAGTGAGGGCGGCCGCGATACCTTCCGACGAGCGCAGCGAGACCACGAAGGAGCCTACCGCGCGACCGGCCTCATCGGCCAGCTCATCTTCGGTGACGCCCTTTTTCATGAAGTCGCTGACGACTCCGTCGACCAGCTTCAGAGCCTGGCTGACGTTGCTCGGATTCACCGACAGGCCGATAAGCCAGGGTGCAGAGCCGAATGACGTGTCGTCGAAGTAGCTGTAGATGCCGTAAGTAAGACCGTGCTTCACGCGCACTACTTTGCCGAGGCGCGCCGAAATCGTATCCTTGCCGAGAACGGCATTTGCCAACTGCGCGGCGAAGAAGTCCTTGTTGCTGCGGGCCAGACCTGTGGAATGTCCGATTAAGATGTCGACGTTTGCTTTGTCGTTCAGATTCACCTTGACGGTCTTGGCGACTGCAGGCAGGGCGACTTCCTGCACGCTCGGATTTTTGCGGTCGGGGCCGACCCAGTCACCGAATGCTGCCGTGACTACCTTCACTGCTTCTTCTGTCTCGATGTCACCAACAACGGCTACGATGGTGCCTTTCGGGCTGTAGTAGTCGCGGTGGTAACTGCTCAGGTCATTGACGCTGATCTGGTCCAGTTCGGCCGCCTGTTGGTCGAAGCCGGGCTCGTAGAAGGGGTGACCAATCGGGTAGAGAGCCTGCATCAGCGCATTGTCGGCAAGGCTGCCGGTGTCGTTCATGCGTCGCGTCAGTCCGGCTCGCATCTCTCGAAGCACCTGCGGCAGCTCATGCGCGGGGAACGCAGGATTGCGGGTCACGTCCGACACCACTTGCACGAGGTGAGCAAAGTCCTCCTTAGTCACCAGCGTTCCGAATTCGGTCTTGTAGCGGTCTGTGCCGAAGCCGAAGCGCACGCCCATCTCTTCGAAGATCTGCGCGAGGTCTTCTTTGGAGTACTTGTTCGAACCCCGGCTCAGCATTGTGCTGGTCACGGTGGGCACGAGGGTTTTGTCGGCTGCGGCGAAACAGTCTCCGGCAGCGATGGTGCCATGCAACGATACCGACCCGGTTCCGGGCGTGTTCATCGCCAGAATGGTCAGTCCGTTTGGCAGAATCACCCGCTCAACTTGTTCGGCGAAGTTCGAGGCTCTGCTGCCGGGCACGGGTAGCGAGGGCCGCTTTGCCGTTTTCTTGGCAGCCGGTTTCTTGCCTGTTGCTTTGCCGTTCTTTTTGCCGCTGGTATCCATTTCGACGGCGGGGGCCGCGAAGTTGGGCTGGAGACCCTGACGATCAGTCGGGAGGAAGTGCCCGACCGTTCGGTTGCTGCGGTCGAAGTAGAGCTTCGCCACGCGCATTATGTCTTCCGGAGTGACGGCGTCATATTTGTCGTCGTAGTTCACCAGCCACTGCCAGTCAGCTACGGACTCCGCTGAGCAGAGCATGTTGGCGAACGTCTGCGGGTCGGCGCTGGCAAGGACGGTTCCCTTCCGATTGGCCTTCTTGGCGCGGCTCAGCTCCTCGGCGCTCACCGGTTCACGAGCCATCCGCTCCACTTCGGCGTAGAGGGCCTGTTCGACTTCGGAGAACGTTTTCCCGGGTGCTAGTGTGGCTCCGAGCGAGAACAAGAAGGGGTCGCGGAATTCGCCATTACTGGCGTAACAGGAAGTGGTCAGTCCTGTTTCCATCAGCGCCTTGTAAAGCCGGCTCGACCGCTTGCCGGCGTCACCGAGAATGGAGTGCATCACGGCTAGCGCATACGTGTCGGGGTGGTCTGCTTGAGGCGTGTGATAACATGCCATGAGCTGCGGCAGGTCACCGGCTCGGCAGACTTCCACTCGTCGCTCGCCTTCTTGCGGAGGCTCGACGGTGTAGACCTCAGGGATCTTGTGCGGTGCTTTCGGGATGTTGCCGAAATACTTGTGGACCAGGCGTAAGGCATCTTCAGATTCGAAGTCGCCTACGGCGATCACTGTAGCGTTATCGGGCCAGTAGTAAGTGTCGTAAAACTCGCGCATACGTTCCAGAGGAACGCCTTCGACGTCCGAGCGCCAACCGATCGTCGGGTGGTGATAAGGGTGTTCGCGGAAGGCCAGGGCAACGACTTCTTTGTGAAGCGCGCTAGCCGGGTTGTTCTCCCCGCGCTCAAACTCATTGCGAACCACAGTCATCTCCGACGTGCGGTCGTCTTCTCGCAGGTTCAGGTTGCGCATCCGGTCCGCTTCAATTTGGATGCACAGCTCCAGATATTCGGAGCCGGCGCACTCGAAGTAGTTGGTGCGATCGAGCCAGGTGGTAGCGTTGCGGAGCGCGCCGATGCGGGCGAGAATCTCCATGACGCCGTTGCCGTTGGCCGGATTGAACTTGCGTGTTCCCTTGAACATCATGTGTTCAAGGAAGTGGGTGGAACCAGTGTGTCCCACCGCCTCATTGCGACTGCCGACGCGGTAGACAATCATGAAGGAAACGACCGGAGCGCTGCGATTTTCGCGTAGCAACACTTTGAGTCCGTTTTTGAGACGGTACTCGACAATGCCGGAGGCTTCGGCAACGCGTTTGATGCCGAGCTTACCGAGAGGAGTTTTGGTCCGTGTTGTCATTTATTTTCAAAACCTATCAATGCGAGTATCACCATATTAGGGCAACTGACATGGTGGGTCGGGCACGTTCGTATCTCTTACGAAGTTAAGACGAACGAAAACACGCTGCCGGTTGATGGCCCGCGACAGCGTGTCTCGTTGCAAAGTCAATTCGGCCAAGCAGCTGAAGCTAGAGGCTGGATCAGCCGATTAAGAATCGGTTCGCCAACTTGTGACCGGTATAGCCGCCGCCCAGTGCGGATGCGATACCCGCTACACCGAGGATCGACGGCGCCACTCCGAGTGCGCTGAGCAGCGCAACGGCTCCCACTGCTGACAACCCGGCAAGGATCACGGGCAGCCCGATGAGAACGATCGGAACTTCCTTGGAAATGAAGCGAAGGATGAAGGTGCTGGCGAAGGCCAGTCCCAGACAAATCAGAGCTAGCAGGAGAGCGTTCATTAGTGGTGTTCCGAAGTTGAGGGTTGTCCAAATGCGCTTCGCTTAGAAGCGAACGTCTCGTAGGAATTCATCCAGCATCAGCCTGCAGCCCCAGTAGCCCGTGGGGAGGGCTACGAGCACCGAGATTATGCCGCAGACGAGATGAGGTAGTCCGACTGCGGAGCTAAGCAGTGCTGCTGAAGCCCCGCTAAGTCCGATCATGACGAACGGCTGAGCATAGAGCAGGCGCGGCGCAAAGCTTCCGAGCCATCGAAACGCGGGCACCGAGAGCAGCAGTAATACTGCCGAGCCGATGCCCGCCAGGATGGGATTCATGGTTTTGTCTTTCGCGAGGAGCCGAGTTTATGGACCCTTCTTTCGCAAGAAATCCAGCGCACGCGAGAGTTGAGGGTCGGTTGCGTCGATAACCCGCCCGTCGAACATCCCGTCGACATCGATGTCGGGCGTGACGCCGTAGCGGAGGCGATGGGCGTCACCGACCCAGTTGCCGTGCGGGGTGAACGTGCGAAAGTTGGTGATGCGAAGGCGAACACCATTGCCCACCGGCACGTAAGTTTGCCCGATGCCCTTGCCGAAGCTGGTCTTGCCGATAATGAGCGCTCGACCGCTTTCTTTGAGCGTTGAGGCGAAAATCTCCGAGGCACTGGCGGTGTTCTCGTTCACCAGCACAACCAGCGGGCGATTGCGCGAGAGGTTCTTCTCTCGGGGTAACGGCAGCGGGACGCTCAACGTACTGAGCTGCAAGGAGTTCGGGGTCAGCCGCACCTTATAGGTCATATAGTCGTCGCCCGGCAAGCGCACGTGTTCTGTTGCAATCAGACCTTCGTCCATGAACATTGCCAGGGACTGGAAGACCAAGTGCACGAGTCCTCCCGGGTTGTTGCGCATGTCAACGATTAAAGAGTCGCACTTGTCGAGTTCCATCATCGCATCGCGAATCTGCTCGACGGTATCGAGTTGACTCCAGTGTTCGATGCGAAGATAGCCGACGTTGCCGGGCAGAATTGCAGTCGAGACCACAGGAACGGAAATCTCGCGTCGCGTTACCGTCCGGGTCACCGCCTGATTGCCTCGGCGATAGGTCAGGGACACGACTGTGCCTGAGTCGCCCTGTAACAGTTCGCGGATCTCATCGATCGAGAGCGCGTCTACTTTCTTGCCGTCGATTGCCTCGAGCACGTCTCCGCGCTGCAAGCCGGCCGCTTGCGCGGGGCTGCCGCGGAGAACGTTGCGAACGACAGGCAAGCCTTCGGCGCTGCGCACGGGCAGAGCCTTGCCCGCCGGCGTCACCAGCGGTTGTCCCGCCGGGTCAAGGGCGATGTCGAATTCGATACCAACACCGACGAACTTGCCGAAAGCCGCATTGTAGCTTGCCTTCGTGTCATTAGGATCAAGGACCCAGCTGTACGGGTCATCCAGGGAAGCGACCATCAGTCGCGCATAGAACACGGCATCGGCGTCCGTCTGGATGCGGTCGTCGAATTTGTGTTCCCACTCGTCCCACTGCTTCAGCCGGTCGCGGTCGTAGATGTTATCTCGGACCGCCCGCCAGGTGTTGTGATAGATCTCCACCGGCGTGGCGGACTTCTCGACCAGGTAGTACCCGGCCCAGTTGAGACCGAAGTAGAGCGGAAGCAGAATCAGACAGACGAGAGTGAACAGCAAGACTTGAAGAGTGCGCCAGTACCAGCGGGTACCTTTCCCGGGTTCATGCAAACGGGGTGCGAACACGTCGTGACTCCTTAGCACAGTCGGACGAACCGGATGTGCTGGCGACGCATACTGCAACGGACTCACCGTGCAGATGTAGTCGCTGATCGCCCGGCTTTGTCGCCGGGCGATCAGCGCGTCTCAGTAGGCAGGAGTTTGCGCTCCTGCGGAAGTTGAGGAACTGCGTCAGGGTCCGTCCCTGCGCTTTACTTCTTTTGGAGCAGATCGACAGCAGCCTTGAGCTGATTGTCGCGCTCAGATCCGTGCTCGATGTTCTTCGCATCGGGCTCCACCGTGGTCGTCGGCTCAATACCGTTCGAGACGGAGTTGCCACCGTCGCCGGGCCAGTAGCCGCTCGGCGTCAGGTAGCGCAGCGATGTGATGTGCATCATCGTGCCGTTGGGCATCTGGAGCACGGCCTGGCCGATGCCCTTGCCGAACGTCTTCTCGCCCAAAACCGGGAAGCCGTGGTCCTTCAAAGCGCCGGCGGTCATTTCGGAGGCTGAGGCGGAATGACCGTTGACGAGCACTACCAGCGGCCGTCCGTTGAGCAAGTACGGGGTGCGCTTCTCGCGGTCCGTTTCCTTGCCGGGCTTGTCGGTACGCTCGGTTTCGCTGATCAGGTCGTCGCCCTCCACGCGCAGCGTCGTGGTTTCATAATGCGGGTTAGCCGGGTCGCCGGGGATGCGGCTCTTGATCTTGACGAGCACGCCTTCCTTGATGAACATCGACGTGATGCCGACGGCGTTGTGGACGAACCCGCCCGGGTTGTCGCGCATGTCGAACACGATCGAGCTGGCACCGGCGAGGTTGGACATGGCGTCTTTCATCTCGTCGATGGCGTCGAGCTGGTCGAAGCCGTTCAGGCGGATGTAGCCGACGTTGCCGGGAAGCATCTTCCAGGTGACTGCCGGCATCGATATGGCGGCGCGAGTCAACGTTGTTGCGGGCAGCGCTTGACCGCCGCGGACCAGGTCTAGTGTGACCTTGGTTCCGGCTTTGTTGCGCAGACCCTTGACGATGTCTTCCAGCGACTTGCCGGAGGTGTTTTCGCCATTGATGGCAGCGATGGCGTCGCCGGCTTGAACGCCACCGGTCTTGGCCGGAGAACCGTCCATGACTTGGCGAACGATCGGGTGCCCCTGATCGTCCGTGCGAGGCTTGGGATTGCCCTTGGCGTCGAGAATCGGCTCGCCGGTCTTCGGGTCGGTTTCGAAGTCGAACACGATGCCGATGCCAACGAAGTTGCCCTCGTTACGCCGCTGCTCGTCAGCCACCATGTCGGGAGAGAGCAGATACGTGTACCGGTCCTTGATGGACTTTAGCATCTCGTTGGCGTACTTGACCGCGTCTTCGTTTGTTTGAATCTGTGAGTCGTACTTGTGTTCCCACTGCTTCCAGTCGCCCAGGTCCTTGGGGTCGAAGATGTGCTGACCGGCGGTTTCCCAGGTCCGATGGTAGAGACCCTTCGGCGTGGTGATCAACACTTGAGTTGCGATGAACAACCCGAGTGCGACCAGTCCGACCAGTGCCGTCATTCCGACGAGGCCGGAGCCGGTGATAATGCGCCAAATCCGAGACCGCCGGAAACCTTCCGGCTGATTTTGTGGTGCTATGAACATGACTGTAACCTTTCTGGCGCCTGCGAAGCAGGGGCCTACGGTGTAAGCGAACCCGCGCGGGGTCGCGATGTCGTGCAATGCCTCTTGCCGACATTCGAGTTAGGAGTGTTCTCTGGTGTTGGATCCAGTTTTCTAGCCGCGTGTCGCCGAAACAGCATTCGACCCCTCACGCGTTACAGGCGTGCGTGAAGGCGGTTGAAGCTATGGGGGCTTGATTGGCGGCGATAGAGATACAGATCTGGTCAGTGAACGAGTGGCTTTAAAGCTATTGAAAAACTGATCCTCTTTTCTAATTCAGCTTTCTTAAGATCTGAAAGAGTTAGGTTTCCAAACTGATCCGCGTATTAGAGCGCTCTTCTTCAGGGGCGCATCCTCCCCGGCGCAATGCCGTAAACGCTCTGTGTGCGGTAGTTGGAGCTTGAATATCACATTAGGCTACTCTCAGGCGCAGCTCCGGCTTCTTTGTTCGAAGTTTCTCACAGTGGCGTTAATGGTTAGCGCAGCTGCCGTGATTGCTGCTCTGGCGCCGGTGCCGAATGAACCGTATGTGGTGGCGCAAAACGCGAGTTCTCGGCCCCCATTTTCAGAAACTTTTCAGTCTCCCTTCTTAGACTCGGGTCATAGTCCTATCGGGAGGGGCGAATGGTGCGGGATTTTTCGTGTTCGATCATTGACACTTACTTTGAAATGGGAGCTGTGGCATTGAGTCGCGGTGAGTTTAATATCGCTGAGAAGATGTACTTGGCGGCATCGCAAGATCCTGCGTTGAAAAGGCAGCGCAGTCGATTTCAATTTCCGCTGCTTATGCAGTTGGCGCTGACGCGTGAGAGCCAGAGGAAGTTCTATCGCGCCAAACTGCTCTATATCAGGGCGCTGGCTTTTTATAAGAAACATCATCGCCAATCGGACGCTCAGGTGCTGGAGATTCTATGCATTTTGGCGAGAGTCAATGTGAAGCAGGGCCTCTTCAAGCAAGCGGTGGAGTTTGTTGATGAAGCAAGGCAGCTTTGGCTTGAGCGGCGGATTGTGCTGGATGGATCCAAGGTGGCTGCTATTCTGCAGGAAATTGAAGCGCTGATGGAGCGTCGTGCCGCGCCGGGTTTTGTTTCCTCAGTGTCCGACTTCTTGAGGGACGTTTCCAGCGCTTAGGGACTCTTCCAGATGGATCGGTTTGCTGGTAAGAGCGGTGTCGCTGTAATGGCGATCGATCTCTTTGATCAGTTCTCTCAGTTTCTCTTTGCCTTGCACAAGCTTGGATGCTTGCAGGCGAACCGAGCCCAAAAGATCGTCCATCATTTCGTTGGATTCTGCTTCCATATCGGGGAATGACTTGATCGAATCGGAAAGCATGTTGGACGCCAGCTTTGTCGTTGCTAGCGAAGAGGATGCATCTTGGCTCAGCAGCATCGACTTTTGGCTGATCATTTGGATGCGCATCATCAATTTTTGCACTGTCAGTTTGTCCTGTCGGGCGCGGTCGGCCAGTGCGGAGAACTTATCGATTAGCGCAATTATCGCTGGTTCTGCTGATGGAGAGCGTTTCAGTTCCATGGTTCCTGCTACCGACAGCACTTCCATTTGCGTCGTTAAATCGTCTAGCATCGCCTGCAATTCAGGGAAGCGTTCAATTTCGCTGCAAAGCTCATTGGTGCTGCCTGAAGCGCCCGTGAGTTTCTCTTGCACTGCTGCAACGCGATGGAGAACTTCGGTGGAGGAAGCTTTTAGATTGTCTATTAACAATTGGGTTCGTTCGCCCCATTCATCGGTTTTTGACGCTATTTGCTCAAGCAGTGCTGCAGAGTCTTCATCGATTGTTGATGAAAGTTGGCTCAAGTGTTCTCGCGCCGCCTCAAGCTGGTCTCCTAGCTTAGCGGCTCGCTGCCTCGATTTGACCAGGTCTTCCGACATTACCAGTAGTTTCTGCCCCAGTGTTGTGTAGGCGTCCGCCAGATCGGCAAATTCGTCGTCCGAGCGAATCGTTATGATGGTGTCGAATCTTCCTTTCTCGATGTTTGCTGAGGCTTTTAACAGTTGGCGAATGCTGGCGGTAATGTGGTGTCCGAACAGGTAGCTGGAGAAGCCGACAAAGACTGCGCTAAACAGAGTCCCGAAGATTACGGTTGTAATTGCAGTGAATGTTCCATCGTCCACTTGTTCGTCGCGCGCTTGGAGCGACAGCTCTTCTTCGCTGCGAATTTCCTGGCAGATAGCGGTCCATTCTTTGCGCAAGTGGACCCAGTCGCTTCCTCGCATATTGGAGATTGCCAGTTCTCGACCACCTTTTCTGTAAGTTTCGACACTCTCTTGCAGTAATGTCCAGCGTTCTTTTAGTGCGGCGCCCAGCTTGTCGACTCGGTCCAATTGTTTCGGTGACTTTGCAACAAGAACGCGCAGGTCCTCCAGCGCCTGGCTAGCTTCTTCGACTCCGTTTCTGTAGGATTCGAAAAGCATTGTCTGCCCGGTAAGAAGATAGCCGCGCTGCGCCGATGTGGCATCCATTACGCGGAACATGCAGTAATCCAGCTTTCCGATTACCTCCCGCTCGTGGGTGGCGGATAAATGGGCTTCCACCAACTTTGAGAGACTTAGCGAACAAGTGACTCCTACAACTGCAATCACAAGCACTGTGCCGCAAGCCATGTACGTTAATCGCTTTCCTACCTTCATCGATACCTCTTCCTAAGCGGCGCTTGTGGATTCTTCCTTGTTGTTGTGATCCTTCTGTTTGCCCGGCCAATATAGTCCGGCGTGCAGTAAGACGTAGCCGGTCGCGAACACAAGCAAACAGGGAAGCAGGTGTTCCAGTCCGAAGGTCCGAATGTCCGTCGGTTCGACCAATAGCATTCCGGCAGCCATTACCAGGGCTCCGATTTGCGTGAGCAGTCGAGGCACAATGCTGCCGTACTTGTAAGGTTCGATGGCGCTAATGCCTTGGATATGACCTTCAACGGCGATTCTTCCCACCGCGCGGCGCACCACTAGCTGAATGGTAATTGAGTCTTGCGGATTGAGAAGTAGCGCTGAAAGCTCTAGCTTGTGCTGGTCGGTAATACCCTGCAGCAACGGTTTGCCCTTCAGTCTATCTTCAAGGTCACCGGGGACGGTTTCGGTGATGGTGGCGGAGATTATCTCGGCCGTGGGGTTCATATTGATGAAAACTCCGGACAGGAACTCCGATGCATTGATCGGCAGGTGTCCGTTGTTCCAAATTTTTATTAGAACGAGGTCCGCGTCATGCACCGACTTGCCTTCGTACCGGACGTCGAGTTTTCGACGTGCGGCTCCCCGAACATTCACGAGAGGGTTTCGCCAAAGCACTTCGTAGGTGAGGCTTTTATTCTTCTGATTCAGGCGCCAGAGCCAAATCGACACAATGATGGCGCAGATGGTTGCCATTGGTGCGAGAAGGCGGATATCGAAGTCTTTCAAAAAGTCCAGTATCTTTTCCAATTTTTTCTCCCGGGACACACCGGCGCTGAATATATGCCCGGTGGTGCCCCGAGAGGCGCGCTTGACTTCGTTAGCGGAAAGTTATGTTGTAGTACTTAGCGATGGTTGTATTTGGGCTACTTCGCTTTACTAAGCTCAGGCGTAACCTGTCTCTCATCTCTTGTTTAGCTTTATCGCCAAAGTCTAGTTACGACAAATGAATCGCGTGTTCGTGGATGTATATCGCGTCCTGCGTGAATTGTCGTGCTGAAGACTTTTCTCTCTCTTTCAACTTTGCCGGCCGGTCGACCTCGACGGCAGGGCTCTTTTGGCGCGCTCAACTTCAGCGCGAAGGAGATATTTATGAGACCCCGAAAAGCAGTGGTTGTTTTCAACCCCAAAGGTGGCTCGGCGCGCACGCGCGCGGCTACGCTCCTTGCTGATGCCTTCGCTGGTATCGGAGCTTCTGTTGCAGTAAAGGCGACGACAGCGGAACCTGGTTCTGCGTGCGCTCTGGCTCGCGAAGCGATCGGCGAAGGCGCCGATTTCGTGGTGGCCATGGGTGGTGATGGCACTGCCTGTCAGGTCGCGGAAGCTTTGATGGGAACCGATATTCCCATGGGCATCTTTCCCGGTGGCACCGGTAACCTCTTTGCTCGCTCGTTTTACGCTGTTCCGTCCGCTGAAGAGTTCGTGAATATGATCGCCTCCGGCAAACCGCAGCCGATCGACATGATCAAGCTAAGCTACGCGGACCTCGACGGGCGTGCGCACGAGCGTTACTTCATGGTGGCGGTCGGTGTCGGCAAGCTGTCCGATGCGGTTAGTCGAACTAGTGCGACGTTCAAGCGTTGGTTCGGAAAGTTGGCGTACGTGGTCAATGTCGGACTGTCCTGTCTGAGGCTTGATGCGCCGACCTATCGTCTGAGTTTCCGAGGAAGCTCGGTCGGCGCCAAGGCTGCATCGGTCATCGTCCTGAACGTTTTGCCGGCGCACTTGGCGATGATGAGTCGCGGCTGCAATGCTAGCGACGGGCTGATGGACGTCGGCATCATCGGCTGTACCAACCTCTGGCAGCTGATCAAGCTGGGCTTCTGGACGCTACTTGGACGTCCGGAGCGTTCGCGGTGTTATCGCACCATTCGCGCGGCCGAGATGGTCGTGGAATGCGATCGACCCGTCAATCCCAACATCGACGGCGATCCCTCGGATCAGACTCACAAGCTGATCATGAAAGTGGTGCCGGGCGCGGTGAGCATGATTCTGGCGGGTTAACAGGCTGCTCACGCAGGGTTCAACATGGTAAGCCGCCTTATGCGGCGCTTTCAAAAGGGAGTCGTGTATGACGACTTTGAACGAGTTGTCGTCGATGACGCGCTCGAAACTGGATCGGCTTTACGCCAATGCGTCGGCGGGAGAAATTCCCGACGGGGAGTCCAATGGCAAGGCGATCTTCATGCCCGGTACGTGGCTCGGTGCGGTCTTCTCGGCAATCGACAACATCTTCTGGAAGGGCAAGGTGTTCAATCGCGCCACCGGGCGTCTCACCAACAAGATTCTGGCGTGGCGCTTTGTGCCCGCTGAAGTCTTTCATGGGGACAGCTGGTCGGATGGCAAGCCGTCGGTGATTGTCGATTACCGGCGCACGTCGTGGTTGGTGCCTTTCATCCGCGACGAGCTTCGTCTCGTCGCTCCCGGCGTCTACCTCGGCAAGGCCTATCTGCGTCTGCCCTTCGGTCGGCGCTCGTTCTTTTTGTACTTCGCGCTGGACTTTCGCAAGTAAGGTTGCAGGCGCTCAGACCGTTATGCCGGGTTGCCTCCGGGCGTAGGCTGCGCTGAACAGTTGCGTATGGCGGGTGGTTCGGATTTCTCCGGCCCCCGCCCAACTCGGGGCTAATCTTTTGCCTTCTTCGATCGGACGGGTTCAACTGTGGCATGTAGTAGCTGCTGCGGTAAGACAAAATGCGGTGGCGCCAATTGCCTTGCCGCATTTTGTTTGAGCGCCGGCGTCCGATTCGAAGGCGGAAGCTCTCGAATCGGACGATCTCTACTCTGTCGCGGTCTTACTGGTGAGGGGAGGAGGGAGCGACCGGCGACAGATACTTTTGCGCGGAGTCCAGGAACTCGCGGGCGAAGGTGAGCTGCTCGGAGGCTTTGCGCCAGTCATCGTTGACGCGAAGCGGCGTGACGGCTTGCGCCAGGCAATGCTCGGCCATCGAAAGATCGTGACGGATGCGCGCGGCAACCGGCTCCGGTAGCTTTGTCCCGGCGGCGATTTGGCGTGCGCGAGCTTCGTCAATCTCTGCCTGGTACGAGTTGTACCGCGCCTCTGCCATCGAAAGAAGCACGGCGCGCGTTACCGGGCGGGCGCAAAGCCCGACGATGACGCCAAAGGCGAACACAAACAGGATGAACATGATCCATCTCCTTCAGGGGAAAGGACCGCACCGAAAGTGGTGCGGTCCTTGGTGAACAAATCAGTCTTTAAACGCGGTTTTCGGGCGGACTTGTTAGTTCTTGACCGAGCGTCGCGTAAGCCCGCGCTGCTCGGCAATGACCTTGATGGCGTTGGCGACCGCAGGGGCGACGGCCGGGTTGAACACCGAAGGGATGATCATTTCCTCGTCGAGGTCCTCATCCTTCACCACTGCGGCCAGCGCGCGAGCTGCTGCGAGCTTCATCTCTTCCGTGACCTTGCGCACGCGGCCGTCGAGCAGACCGCGGAAGATGCCCGGAAAGGCCAAGGCATTGTTAATCTGGTTCGGGTAGTTCGAACCGCCAGTCGCCATGATGCGCACGTGCTTCAACGCCTCTTCCGGCGGCACTTCCGGCTTCGGATTCGCAAGCGCGAACACGATACCGTTCGGCTTCATACCGGCCAGCCACTCGGCCTTGATGGTGCCTTCCACTGACAGACCGAGAACCAGGTCCGCACCTTTGATGGCGCGTTCCAGGCTACCCTTGAAGTTGCGGCGGTTGCTGTGCTTCTTCAACCACTCTTCCTCGTCGGTCAGGTCTGTGCGGTCCTTGTGGACGACGCCGGCGGAGTTGAAGGCGATGATGTTGCGCAGACCCAGCGCGTGCAACATCTGGATGCAGGTCAGACCGGCCGCCCCTGTGCCGATGCAGACCGCCTTCATGTCCTTGAGCTGTTTGTCCACGACCTTGGCGGCGTTGATGGCTGCAGCTCCGACCACCACCGCTGTTCCATGACGGTCGTCATGGAACACGGGGATGTCCAGCGCTTCTTGCAAGGCGCGCTCGATGTCGTAGCAGCCGGGGCTGGCAATGTCTTCCAGATTGATGCCGCCGTATCCCGGGGCGATGGCCTTGACGATCGCGATGATCTCTTTCGGGTCCTTCGTGTCCAGACAGATCGGCACGGCGTTGACGCCGGCGAAACGTTTGAACAGCATGCACTTGCCTTCCATCACGGGCATGGCGGCTCGAGGACCGATGTCTCCGAGGGCGAGCACGCGAGTACCGTCGCTGACCACCAGAATGGTGGTGCCCTTAATGGTCAAGTTGAAGGCCTTGTCCGGGTCGTCCCGAATTGCCAGGCACACGTCGGCAACACCGGGAGTGTAGAGAATGCTCAGGTCGCTGCGGTTGGTCAGCGGCACACGGCCTACCACCTCAAGCTTGCCGCCGAGGTGCGCCAACATGACGTTGGTGGAGAACGCGACGACGGTCAGACCGGGTACGCTGTCCGTCAGGTGCTTGCTGAGTTCGCCCGTCTTCGTGGAGTTCACCGTGACGGTGAAATCGCGAGTGCTATGCGTCGTGCTGTTGTGCACAGGATCCACGTCGTGGACCTGCGAGCCGAAAGCCTGGAAGGCGGCCTTCACTTTCTGAACCATGCGCGATTTGCGCGGAAACTTGATGCGGAAAACGCAGTTGCCATCATGCCCGCCCGCGATTCGGGGAGCATTGGTTGATTCGTTAACACCAACGGTCATAGGAGATCTCCATGTTTGCGACGGAGGGAGGTCCGTCTTGGATCTCGCGGCAAATGCAGGTCACCATTTGTGGTGGCAATGCTTTTGCGGGAGCGTGAGTAGAAGACAGGGGCACCGGAACAACTCCGGTGCCCGCTGTTATGTGTTGCTTGCTGTCTGCTTGTAGGCGCCGCTCCGATCGAGCTGTTTCTCAGGTTATTGCAGCCAACTGCCGAAGCGGCTGGAAAAACGGCTGACCAGCGGCTCGAGCATGTCGGCGACGAAGCCTCCGATGCGTCGGCCAATCGGATCGCTGTTCGAACCGATGAAGATAAGGTCGCGGTCGGCGTTGAGCTTGAACAAGAACTCCTGGCTCGTACCCAACTCGTCGACGAGATTGAGTCCCTGGTCCATGCTCTCTTGCGCGGTCCAGTGCGCACCGGTGCAAGCCTTATCGGGGTCCACCTTGCGATACTTCGTCACCGCAGCGGTGAACTGCTTGTGAATAGCTTCCAGTTGCTCCTTGAAGTGCGCGACTGCTTCGGGGGTGTCTTCACCTGTAGTGGTGACGGTCCGCTTGTATTTGCCGGCAGTGAACGTTCGGTAGTCGACGCCCAACCGTTCCAGGAGCTTGCGGTAGTTCGGTACTTGCGCGACGACACCGATGGAGCCGACCATCGCGAACGGTGCCGCAATGATTCGGTTGGCCGGCAGGCTGCCCAGGTAGCCTCCGGAGGCGGCCACCGTGTCGACGCATACCGTAAGGTCGATGTTCTCTTTGCGAAAGCGTTCCATCTCGGCGTAGAGCTGCCCGTATTGAGCAACGCCTCCTCCTGGAGAGCTGAGAATTACCACAGCGCCTTGCAAGCGACCCTTGTTGATGACCACTTCGTCGATTTGGCGGGCTATTGTCTGGCGGTCGCTGGCCATGATGTCACCGTTGAAGGTGAGAACAGCGACCGGCTTACGGGAAGATGCGCTGTCCGTCGCGTCGACCGCGGGGATTTCTGCGTCGGTTCGCGTTTGGCGATTCGGCGTGCTGCGCGCCAGTCGTTTGGAGTAAAGGGTGTCGCGATGATAACGGCTCAGTCCGAAGCTGCCGAAACTGATCGAACGACGACTGAGGCCGGTGACGAAGGCTCTGAAGATTACCAGTGCCAGCAGAAAGCCGACTCCGAGCAAACCGGTAATCAACAACCCCTGCAGCAAGCTGAAGAGTGTGGTGAGAAAAGATGCCATTATGGCTTCTCCCGCGTGTCAATCACGGCGGTCCTACCGGGATCTCGTGAGAGATGGTCGATAAGTGCCAGGTTTGACGTGATTTCTGTTTTTAGAGCGTAAAAAGGGTTGATTTGCGGAAGATAAGGACAGCTAACTCAAAGTCGCCCTCGCATTTAAAGCGGGTTAAGCGATTCCAACCTGAATCCCGGTCCGAAGATCCCTGCTCCGGCTAACTGCGCGTGATTTGATGGCACAGGTTTTAGGCCGCCCGTACAGGGCGAACGTTAGCAGAGCTAGCGTGCGGGGGGAGTCTGCTCAGTGCTTGGTGGTGCCGCTGCCGGTTTTGGCGGTGGAATGACGAGACGTCGTCCGCCCATTCCCAGATCGGTGCCTCTAGACCGTGTTGGCGGCTGTGCCGGGGACCTGTAGGCTATGGCATAGACGCGGACGTATTTGTCCGGTTCTGGCGCGGCCCAATTGACGGTGAAGCATCTTATGTCACTGGAGCGTCCCAGTAGCCGTGGCTCGCCGATGGTTCTGCCGCCATACGGGGCGTCAACCGGCTCCACGTAGACTTCGACTTTCGACGCCCCGGGGGCGCGCACTGTGACAGTGGCTGTTTCCGTGACTCTGTCGATAACGGGACCGATAACTACGGGGGTTACTTTGATTTTGATACGGTCATCTACTTCCAGTTGTGGTCCGGCGTCTTCCTCTTCGGCGTTTGCAACTTCCGGCTCTGTAGCGTTGCCGGTTGGCTTGCGCTCTTGTAGCTGTTCCTGTTCCGGGGCGTCTTGCGCTGTCTGCGGTTCCTGGCAGAATACCGTGTTACCTGCGACGGTGAACGCCGCCAGAAGACAAAAAATCGTAAGTTGTTTCGCTTGCAACATTTGTGGACCCGAGTTCATCCTTAGCCAATTATAATCGCAGGATGTAAAACGGTGAAAGCGTCCGAGACACAGATTGCGTGCGTGCGCTATCTGCAATTGGTTCAGCATTTGCTAATGCGAGGTTGCTAAGCGATCTGGCGAAAGCCGGAATCACCTGTGCTGGATGAAAGATCCGCCGCTCCAGCCCCCGGTTCGGAGCGGTTGAGCATGAGGGCGCCGGGGCGGTAGGTTGTGCCGTCTCATGTTTGGTCAGTTCTGGAGGTAATCGTTTCTATTTGCAGTCGGCCTGTTCACCACTGCATGCTAATTCCGTGAGTGATCCCGCAGCTCAGAGCTGTTGTGATTTGGCACGGGCGATTATCACCAACTTTGGAGCAAATAGCATGATCTGGAGCCGTGTTCTCAAGATTGCACTGGTCGTCGCCCTCCTTGGAGGTTGCGTCGCCGGCTACCATTTCTATCGCCAAGATCAAGAATTCCGTCAGCTTCACGGACGCATCGCGCCGGTGAGTCTATTCAACTGGGGCGGTGAGGTTGAGAAGTACAAGGACGATGTCCCCGTGCTGCTCTTCTTCCACTTGTCGGATCAAGATGGTGATCAGCGCGCTGTGGTGGAGCAGTTCGCCTGGAATCAAGCAGGCAAAGTTAAGGTCGTGAGTATCGACCTTGATCGTCCGGAGAACCTTCTGTTTGCTGCACGCTTCGGCATGTTGCGGCACCCCGGGTTCGCAGTCGTTCACAAGAATGGTGCCGTTCGGGGCTACGACGGGCGCATCTCTACGCTGGAAGACCTGCACCGCCTGGTGCATGAAGCGTCGACCAAGCAGCCCTGATTGGGGGCAGACCGTAGCCGGAGAGCAACACATGTTGTTCGATCAAACCTACCCGCTGGTTGATCTCATCTGCACGATTGCAGCTGGAATCGCTGGCATCACGCTTGTTCTGGCCAGCAAGTTCCGCCACAACGAAGACCTGTTTCTGACGATGGTTTTCTGCGGAGCTTTTACTGCCGTTGTTTCCGTGTTTCTTGGTCCGGTGCCGCTGACAATGGCCGCCGGTGTCGTCGGGGTTGTTTTCGGACTTAGCCTCTTCTTAATCGAATGGCTTATGCCACTGCCGGTGAAACCACCGAGTGACGATGAAGACGAAGGATCTAACTAACGTGTTCGTTGCCGGCCCTCTCAGCTGAGAGGTTGGCGTTCGTATCACGGGCCAAAGGAGGCCGCCTGATGAATGTTCTTTTCACGAACGGCTACGCATTTGCGGGCTTGGCCGTGCTGGTGTTGCTTCTCCTCCTTCTGGCTCGGCGTGCGCGCCGGCAGGGGAAGAGCGAAGACGTGTCCGCGTTGACCGCGTTGGAAAAGCAGATCGTTGCTCTTATGAATGAGGGTAAGTTCGACGAGGCGCGAGGCGCCCTCGAACACGGGGTTGAAGAGGCTCGGGGCAAGGGGCGGATTCAGTTCGAGTTGCGCTTCTTGCACAACCTTGGAGTGGTGTTTCATAAGAAGGGTGATAACGCTCGGGCCGTGAACTACTTCACCGACGTGGTCGACCGCCTGATCCGCGAAGGTCCGGGAAGCGAGGACTTTCTCTACCTGGCGCGGACCAACTTGCAGCGCGCGCAGCTGGCTTTGAATCCGCCTAAAGCCCTCCCGGGGGAGAAGAAGGCTCGGGCAGTTGAGCCTGAAGCTGCTGCCATAGTGCAGCCTCCTGTCGACTGGCCAGTGGTCGATACGCGCGCCGCTCAAGCGCAGATCAACGAGCTGTTTAGCAAGGGCGACGAAGCGCTGCGTAGCCATGATCACTCGCGCGCCGGCGACTTTTACAGTGAGGCTTGCGATGTCTGTGCGGAAGCCATGAAGGTGGACTCGCCGTTCATGGCTGCGGCTCTCAATCGACTGGCCATGGCTCGCATCGGTGACGGGTACTTCACCCATGCTCAAGAGCTGCTGGATCGCGCCGAAGTCATCATGAGCGAGTGGCCCGAGCGCGACACCCAGCTTCACGAGTCGATTGCGCGCAATCAGTCGAAGTGCCGTGAGGAGCGCGGGTTCTAAGCCGTGCGGATTGCAGTAGAGGCGGCCGGGTCATACCGGTCGCCTCTACTGCAGTTTTTTTTTCGTCCTTTGTTCGCTGAAAACTGGTCTCTTTGGGGGAGAAAGAGAATGGACAAGGCTGCACGCGAAAAGGCGTCCATCCGAAAATCCAGCAAGCGGTTGTCCGACCTGATCGACCGGATCGAAAGCAGGCGCCTGGCTGAGATCGCCGCATCGGAAGCGCGATTGAAGAAGGCTCTGGCTCGTCTCGATAAGCGCGCCAAGGAAACCCTGGCGCAACTCTCCGCGCTGCAAAGGCGCTGTGTGCACCGGTTTGGCAAGACGAACAAGACGTTCGGATTCCATGACTGTTTGGACTGCAAGGTGCGAAAAGTCGATCCTGCCTTTAAGTGAGATGGGGAAAAATATTCTATAGCAACCGCTTGGACATTGGATCCGGCGGTTGAGGGTTCGGATGGATTTATTGACTTTTTGTTCTTTTTGGCGTTTCCTGAGGCACCGTCGGTAGTGGCGAGAAGCGTTCGCTTGAAGGTTTGCGCGAGGTGCGCCATTTCTTATCAACCGTCAAGGTACGTAGGAACGCTAACCTAAGCGCGCGCGTGCGATCTCCCCAAGGGGACGGACGGGGTCATCCGTAGAATGTTCAAGCGGGGGCGTGGAGCCTTGTATCCGAGTGCCGGCGGCGCTGGAACTCGGGGTTGCGTGCGCGCGCGCGCGAAGACTACGGTGTCCCTGCATCTCTTTATCTCCATCACCCTGGAAAGAATCTAACTAATACCGCGGCTCACCTCTTTCTCCTCGATACCAAGTTGCTTAACGGGCAACGGGGGAGTGTCGGCGGTTCGGAAAAAAAACTTGTTGTAGCGGCTAGTCGCTGCGGCAGCTCTTTGTCTCTGTCCCCAAACCCCATTCAGGAATCGAAAGTCATGCCTCAGAAAATCATCGGTGTTGCCGTTGCTATCTTCGGTCTGGTCGGGCTCAGCTTGATGCTGTTCCTGCTCGTCACTCAGCCGCTCATCCAGGGCGACCCCAACGGCACCATGACCAAGGCGGTCTTGTGCGGCGTTGTCGGGTTTTTCGGTGTCACCGGCGGTCACAGCATGGTCTGCGACCAGAGCAAGAAGTCCGGCAAGAACAAGACCGACGGCAAGTCCGAGTCCGACGAGAAGTAACGGACGCCTGGTTCGAGAATCGCGTGTCTCTTTCACCTGCATCTGAAGCTCAAGCAAGGGGGCTACCCAAGCATGCGGAAGACCGTCTTCGGTCAGAGTAACGTGTCCTTACCCGACGGTGGTCGACTGAGAATCACGACGTTTACGTTCGTGAGTCCAGCCGGTGTCGTCATCGGATCGGCTCCGCTTCGGAGCGCGACGCCAGCCGGTCTCAGACCGGTGGTCAAAGAGAAGTGAAGCAGCGCGCGAGCGGCGACCTGAATAGGGTCGTTCTCGCAACGCTGAGCTTGCGCTTCTCTGATTTTTCGCAGCGGCTGCTGCGCCACCAAACAAGCTGCACTTTTGAGAGAAGCGCAGGTAACCGTAGGGGGCCTCGTTGGCATCCTACCCAACAACCTCGTCGCAGCGACGAGGTGAGGAGTTTTCACATGACCAAGAACATCATCATCCTGGAAGACGCCGTCAAGCTGGCGCAAACGTGGGTCGACGCGCTCTGCGCTAAGGGGCACACCGTCTCCGCATTCATCCGCGTGCTCAGCATCGCGGACGGCAAGATCACCGGCGAGACCCGGTACAACACGGGGGCGACGGTCGACCTGCGGACCATCGACGTGGCTGTGTGCGACCACCTGTTGGCGTACGGCAAACTCATCGGTGGCAACCTCACGGGCGGGGAGTGCGTGCCCTCCTTCCTTGAAGCGGGCATCCCGTGCGTCAGCACAAGCTCGGGTGGCGACATCACCCTGGGCAAGGGCATCCACATCGACAAGGAGTTCGTGCTCGACCGCCTCGACGAAATCGCGGGCCTGCCGCGCCACGTGGCGTAACGCTCGGGCACCTGACGAAGCAACCATCGCGGGAGCGGTGGTTGGTTCCCTTCACACACGAGGGCTCACATGCGTAAGGAACGAGTGGTCAGCGCTGAGCTGGGGCGCAGGATCGGTGCCTTCCGCGGTCTGCCCCCACGCGAGCCGCTAACATTCGAGCAGGAAACAGACCTGTGCCACGAACTGGACGCCGACCTGCTCGCCAGGCTCCTGGACGGTGCAACGGTGCTTGCCACCGTCACCTGGATCGATAATCGTCACCCTCGCAAGGTCGGCGTCGGGCTGACTCCAACGCTTGGGGGGACCATCCCGCAGTCGAGGCTGAGCCTGAGAGGCTGCTATCGCGGTCGCAATGAGCGACTCGGCGAGCTTCGAATCGGTGAGCAACTGCTGGTGTATCTCGTGTCCATCGACGGGGCGCTGGAAAAAATAATCCTCGGCGAGGCCTAACCGGGGAGTTGTTCAAATCGGACCTCGGGGACGCGGCTCGGCTGCGTCTTGCGAGGCCGCTTTCATTGTCTGAAAGGGCACTATGACAAACATGACCGGATTACTGGGAATTGCAGTCATCCTGGCAGTTTGCTGGCTGATGTCCGAAAACCGCCGCAATATCAATTGGCGGACGGTCGGCGTTGGCATGCTGCTGCAAGTGGTGCTTGCGTTCCTCATTCTGAAAGTCCCTCCGGTGCGACTCGCGTTCGACGCGCTCGGCAACGGCATTCAGGGACTGCTTGATTGTGCCAAAGAGGGAGCTGCATTCGTCTTCGGCGATGAGCTTGTGAAAGGGCGCTTTGTCTTTGCCCTGATCATTGGCTCGTCGATCATCTTCGTTGGCGCGCTCACTTCGTTGGCTTATCACTGGGGCATCTTGCAGCGCCTGGTGAACGCGTTCGGTTACGTCTTTCGAAGAACAATGGGCGTCAGCGGTGTCGAGGCTCTGTCGACCGGTGCCGAGACGGTGCTGGGACAAGTCGAATCGCAGATGCTCATTTGCAGATACATCGGTAAGCTCACGCGCTCGGAACTGCTCGGGGTCATGACCGCTGCCATGGCAACGGTCTCCGGCAGTGCGTTGGTCGCGTATGTCGGGCTGGGCATCCATCCGACCTTCTTGCTCATGGCGTCGTTCATGACGGCACCTTCGGCTCTGGTCGTCGCCAAGATGCTGGTGCCGGAAACCGACACCGAAGCTGTCGGTCGCGAGGCGGTGCTGCAGGATGACCGCAAGTCGGTTAACTTCATCGATGCCATTGCCGATGGTGCCTACCAGGGCATGAAGGTTGCGGTGAACGTGATGACACAGCTCATTGCTTTCATCGCCGTGGTCTACCTGGCGAACAAGTGTCTCGGTGCGGCTCTGGGCGTGTTCGGCTTGCAAGCCGGCATTCAGGACATCATCGGGTTCTTCTTCGCACCGGTGGCCTGGCTCATCGGCGTGCCTGCCGACGAAGTGATGCGAGTGGCTCCGTTGCTCGGCACCAAGACGGTGCTCAACGAGTTCATCGCCTACATGGACCTGGCGAAGATGCTCAGTGGTCCGGATGCGCTTTCCGAGCGTGCTCAGATCATCACCACCGTTGCGTTGTGCGGCTTCGCCAACCTCGGCAGCATCGGCATCAATATCGGCGGCCTGAGTCAGATGGCTCCGGAGCGAAAAGGCGATATTGCCCGCATGGGCTTCACGGCGCTGATGGCGGCGACTATGGCTGGTTGGCTCTCGGCTGCAATTGCCGGACTGCTTATTTAGTTCGCCGTCTTTGGTTTCTCAAGTTCAACCACTTCCGATTCTCCTGTTCAATCACTTCTCTAGGGGGATTCGCAATGAATCAGACCGAAGCGCTGGAAAACACGGAACGTCTCATGGGCCTGCGCCTCCGTTACGACGTGGCCCGCCGCCTCGCGGACCGCCTCGAGGAAGACGGCAACGACGCCGCCGCGACCATCGCCATTGGCGTCGGCAGCTTGCTCGGCCAGGCGACCGGGTTGCTGACGGCCGCCGCCTCGAACCTCTGCCACAACGACTTCGCCCGCGCCGCGCTGTCCGACCGGCTGCCGGCCGAAGAGCTGCGCTTTGCGCTCGAAACGGTGGACGAAGACCTCCACGCGTTGCCGGCTGCCTACGGGCGGTCGGAGGAGGTTTGCGTCGCAGCGGAGCTGGGCAAGGCGGCCGACCAGCTTGAGGTGGCGTGCTTCATCTTGACGCGAGCGGAGAACCGACTCGCGGACGCCGAAGCTGCCAACTGCTAATCGCCAACTGTCCGCAGCGCAATAAACCGGCGCAGCGCAAATCCCGAGACGATTCTCGGGATTTGCGTCTTTAATCTTTGCCTACTAGATGCCGCAGTATAATACAAAAAGACTGAAGAAGGTTGAAGAGAAAGGTTCTACAGGGTAGACACCGACGGGCTTCACACACGAATACGATACGAATTTGGTCGCTCTTTCGTATCGTATTCGTGTGTGAAGCAAGCTGCAAGAACATCGATGCGAGGAAATAGAGTTTAGAGCAATGGTGCAGTGCAAGTCCGCAGATTGCCCCAGCTTGGCAACAGTGTTGCGCAGCGGCGCTATGCCAACCCTTGGCGTCTTAAGTAAGCTTTAGTTGCGCGGGTGATCGGCCCCGGGGCTCGATGAGTGCGTGTCTCCGCTGATGCGCGCTGCGTGGGCATGTGGCCAAGCGGGGCCGGCCCTGTGGCTGCGCCTGTGCTCCCATCCTTGAACCGGAGTGTCCGTGCGCGTAGATTTAGCTGTCTTATTCGTCTCAACACGCACTCACGGTTAAATCCCCAGCTTGCTCCCCAATTCCGGATCTTCCGATAAAGCTGCCTTTCGAGCAGTTTGAGTGTGTTTTCGCTTTGCCTGCTAAGGCACTAACACCGGGCAACAAGCCCGGCATTCAACCATGAACCGCTGTTCCAGGCGGAACTTAACGAGAGGAATCTCACATGAACCTCCTGCGAGAAATCTGGATGCGGGTCGCACAACTCTTCTACTGGAAGAGGCGAAACGCCCGGTTCTTCGTTATTCTCGGCGCACCCGGCTCTGGCAAGGGCACGATCTCGAAACTGCTCGCCAAGTCCATCGAAGCGCTTGAAGGCATGCCTCTGCCGCGGCTCGTCACGGGTGATCTCGTGCGACGCGAAATCGAGGAAGGTACGGCGTTCGGCCTCAAGTGGGGCCCGATGTCCAAAGCCGGTGGAATCATTCCGGACAGGGAAATCATGAAGCTCGTCAAGCGCGAGCTGAAGAAACCCGAGTACTTCAACGGTGCCATTCTCGACGGCATTCCCCGTACCGTCGGCCAGGCACGGATGATCCGTCGCATGTTGATGTGGTGGGGCAACCGGATCAACCGAGTCGTGCTGCTCGACGCCACTGAAGAAGATCTGCTGGTCCGTCTCGGTGGTCGACGCATCTGCTCGGGCAAGAATATTCCGGTCTCGGCAGATCCTGCCAAGCCCGCATCCAAATGCGGTAGGGACTTCCACGTCCTATTCAGCCCGCCCAAGGTCGAAGGCGTCTGCGATGGATGCGGCAGTCCTCTGGTCATTCGCGATGACGATGCTCCCAAAGTCGTGAAAGAGCGGCTGAGAATCTACAACGAGATCTCCGGGAAGCTTCTTCGCTTCTACGAGTTGAGTGGTTTACTCACGCGAGTTATCACCAACAACACCAAGAGCGTCGAGGAAGTCACCAGGGACGTTCTGTTCACCATCGAACAGTTCGACTAAATTAGACTCGGTCAAATCTAAATCGAGCGGCTGTTTGCCGTTTGAGTGGAACGCGCTGGCTGCGCAGGCGACGAGGCTTGCCGACAGCCGAAGCGCAACAGAGGAGAGTCACCTCCGCCGCGGTGGCGGAGGTGTTCGGGGTGTAGCTTCGCACGCGGTACCACTGCGAAATGAATAGGAGGCGTTAGGTGACCAGACTGATTCTTCGCATCATTGCGTTGGCGCTTGCTTTCGCCTTTGTCTTCCCGCGGATCGGCGGAATCAGCTTCACGGGCGAGTTTTTCCCCGATGCGCTTGTTTACTCGACGCTATTCAGCGTCACGGCTTTTCTGGTCAACGCTGCCGCCTACATCGCCACTGCTGCGGTCAGTGTCGCGACGCTGGGTTTGGCGTTGCTGGTGATCTGGCCGCTGCGACTCTTGGGCTGGTGGGCGCTCGCGGCATATCAGCTGCTTTTGCTCGCTGAGTTTTTTCCCGGTAAGCTGCACGTTGATGGCTGGCAGCCTGCTTTGCTGGCCGGACTTGTCGTAATGGTGGTCAACGCGCTGACCACTAGATTTGCCGAAGACTTCAAACGAGGCTAGGCGGCTGATTGGCTTCGATGCTGTCCCGGAGAAAGTACTCTTGGACAGCATCCGGCCGGTCGCTTTGGTATCAATGTTCTACACATCTTTCTTTGTGGCACCTGTACGATAAGCGTTAGTAGCCGCGAGCATGCCATAATGTCGACAGGCTGTCATTCTTGATCAGGTGCTGGTTTATCGTCGTTTCGGGAACAAATTCACTAGCAATGTTCGGAGTAACACTACCTCATTGGAGCCGACTGAAAGCCGGAAATCGGTATTAAATCTATCTCTCGGGCAGAAGGGGCTTGTACTGGTCGGACTTCCGCTTTTGTTCGAGTTGATTTTTGTGGGCATGCTTGCCATATTGCTCCGGCAGTCGGAGTTTGAGACCAGTCAGCTCTCAAAATCCAAAGACAAAGTCGCTACTGCAAGCACGATTACCAAGCTGTTTTCGCACGCAGACGAGTCTCTGTCTTCCAAGGAAGGAAAGACCAGTTTTGCCGGAGTCGAACAGTACTTGTCCGAGCTTGAACAATTGCCGGCAGAAATCGAACGATTGAAAGTACTGTCCGCGGACAATGTCCGGCAGCTCAACAGTCTGGATCGAATCAGTGCTATTGCCGACTCCGGACTCTCGCTTGTACGCCGTACAATTTCTGAGAGCGGTTCTTCTACCGAGTCTCTGGCTGCGTCGGGTTTACACGACAAGCTCATGCGTTTGACTACTGCGTTGGAGCAAAATGTCGACGCTTTTCTGGACGATGAAAGGTTGGCCACTCGCGTGCGACCACAGCCGGAGTCACGGTCTCGCCATCTTGTTCCTGTGGTGTTGTGGACCGGCACTATCCTCAACGTGTTGCTGGCGCTGATTGTGGCGCATTTGTTCTATACCAGCGTCACCGCCAGACTGCGAGTTCTGACCGATAACACTATGAGGCTGGGTCGTGCGGAACCGCTCCGTCCCGCTATCGGTGGTTCTGATGAAATCGCGCTTTTGGACAGGGTTTTCCACGAGATGGCTGATGCACTGGCGGCAGCGTTACGAAAAGAACGGGCGATAATCGAAAACGCGCTTGATGTAATTTGCTCTGTTGACGAAGATCTGAGGTTTACAGCCGTGAATCTCGCATCGACAGAGGTATGGGGCTACGCACCGGAGGAGCTGATCGGGCGCAAGCTCACTGAATTTGTTTGTGAACAAGATAGGGCGGGCACCATTGAAGCCACCAGATTAATAACAGGGGAGAAGGCCCTCCTTCCCTTCGAGAATCGCATTCTACGGAAGGACGGCGCTGTCGTGCAGATGCTATGGTCTGCTTACTGGTCCGCTACTGAGCGGTCCATGTTTTGCGTGGCGCACGATATCACCGAACGCAAGCGCACTGAAGAACTGCTTCGAGACAGTGAAGCGCGAACGCGGTCAATTATTGAAAGCATGCCTGTCGGTTTGTTGATTTTGGACGGTGAAGGCCGCATCCAGTTGACGAATCCCCAGATGGAGACAATGTTCGGCTTCAAGGGTGAGGAGCTTCTCGGCGAATACATGTCCTCGCTGTTTCCAAAAGCAGCAGAGTTTTCGTCCCGCAACTTCAGCGCTGGAGGCTGTGAAAAGTTAATTGGCAGAGTCCGTGAGTTTGATGCTCAGCGCAAGAATGGCGACATATTTCCCGCTCAGTTGTCGTTTGTCAGATACCCGGCCGGCGACGGGGCTCCGCTTTTAATCAATGTTTTGGACGTTACAGAACGACATGTAGTCGAAAGGCTGAAGCGCGATTTTGTCACCACTGTCAGTCACGAATTGCGTACGCCGCTAACTTCTATTCGCGGTTCCCTGACTTTGCTTGCCGTGGGTGCTTTGGGACCTCTTGCCGAGCAGGCTCACCGAGCAGTCAAAATTGCCGAGAGAAACTGCCTCCGTCTTATCGGACTCTTGAACGATTTGTTGGATATTGAAAAGCTCGAATCCGACAAGATGGAGATGGTGTTTGAGCGTGTTTCGCTGTATGTTGTGATCGATCGAGCTGTCGAGTCCGTGCGTTCTTTCGCCGATCAGTTTTCGATCAAAATCGCAGTGACCGGATCCGACTGCGATGTCTGCGCTGATGCTGATCGCATCATTCAGGTGCTTGTGAACTTATTGTCAAACGGCTGTAAATATTCTCCGAGAGACGCCACTGTCCTTGTCTCATTGACAGAGGAAAAAGAGGCTGTTCGAGTTGGCGTTACCGATTGCGGACGGGGGATACCACCGGATTCAGTGGCGCATATTTTTGAGCGCTTCCAGCAGGTCGAACCTGATGACGCGAAGCGTCGCGGTGGCACAGGGCTGGGGTTGGCGATCTGTCGTGCTATCGTGGAACAGCATAACGGGGTTATTGGCGTCGAAAGTCAACCGGGACAGGGCAGCACTTTCTGGTTTAGCCTGCCCAAGTGGGGAACGCCCGGAGCGCCGAAACCGGCGGAAGAGCTTGAGGGTATTGATATTACCGGTACCAAGGGCATCTATCCCGGGATTGATAAAGTCGAGCCCGGGGAGAGAAATTCATCGAAGCTCGCTCAGAACAACTTGAAATGACCTTTTTGCCAAGATTGCCAAAGTGCGTTTGAACACCGCATGGCATAAGGGTATATAGTTAGAGGCGCGTGTCTGATGCTTCCGGGGGGTACGATGGACGGTAGGCTAAAAGTTCTCATTATCGATGACGAGGAAGATATTCGCTCGATCGCATCAATGAGCCTGGATCTGCTTGGTCATATGGCCGTAGTCGAGGCTGAGGACGGGGAGCAGGGCGTGTCAAAAGCGGCCGAGCATAAGCCTGACGTGATTCTTCTTGACATGATGATGCCGGTGCTCGACGGGCCTGCCACTCTGGCCAAGTTAAGAGAGCACCCTGAAACGAAGAGTATTCCAGTTATCTTTCTGACTGCCAGGGCTATGACTTCGGAAGTGGAGAAGTTGAAAACGATGGGTGCGACGGGAATTCTGACGAAGCCCTTCGATCCGACCACATTGGCTAGCCAGGTCAAACAGATGTTGGGAATCACGGAGTAGTTCATGCAAGTCTGGCAAGACACTTTCAAGGAGTTGAAAAGCCAGTACATTGTGCGGTCGGCGGAGAGGCTCGACCAGATTAGCGATCTTTTGAATTCTTTGGCCAAAGCTCCCGGTGATTCTGCGTTGCTCAGAGATCTAATGCGCCAGTATCACTGGTTGGCCGGCTCGGGGGGTATCTATGGCTTTCCGCAGATAACTAAGCTCGGGACTCACGGCGAGGAGTTTTGCGAGGCCTTACTGCGAGCGAACAAAGCTGTAACGCGCTCTGACTGGGATAAATGCAAGGCTCTATTGGACGCTTTGCGTGTAGCCTTCGCCGGTGACGAGGTGGATCCGCAAAAGCAAACCTACGAAAAACCGCTGCCTAAGTCTGAGTACGAAGGTCTTGAAATTCTTTTCGTCGATAACGATGGCAGCAATTTTTTGTTTTTGCAGAAACTCCTGGAAGATCAGGGAATGGCGATTAAGTCTGCCAAGGCGGCGGTTAACGCTCTGGAACTATGTTCTGTTAAAATGCCCGCGGCAATGATTATTGCATTGCCGCTTCCTGACGCATCAGGCTATGAGCTCGTCGAGCGGGTTCGGCAAATGCCCCAGGGCGAAGGCCCTGTGATTTTCTTCGTGAGCAACAAATCTGGTTTTCTCGACAAAGTGCAGGCCATTCACTGCGGTGCCGATGGATTTTTCCAAATGCCGGTTCATTGGGAGCAGGTTGAAGGACGGCTTAAGTATTTGCTTGACCGTGGAAAGCCGAACAACTACAGAATTCTCTCGGTTGAAGATGATCCCGACCAGGCTTATTTCATAAAAGCTGTTCTCGAATCGGCTGGTTACAAAGTCCATCACATAGCCGATCCTACCCAATTTGAAGAGGCTCTTCTTTCATTTAACCCCGATTTGGTTCTGTTGGATATCTTGTTGCCGGGACTCACCGGCTATGAACTTGCCCGTTACATCAGGCAGGACGACCGCTGGGCGACAATGCCCGTGTTGTTTTTGACCACGCAAAATCAACTTGAGGCCCATATCGAATCAGCCAAAGCGGGCGCCGATGATCATTTGGTCAAACCGATCGCTCCGGCCTTGCTGCTTTCTGCAACGGCTTCCAGACTGGAACGTGCGCGCTTCCTCAAGAATCTTCTTCATCGCGACGGGCTGACTCGACTGCTTACTCACACTGCTTTCATGGAGCGTGCCCAATCAGTCACGGCTCAATGCAAGCGGCACCAGAACCGGATGGCGGCGTTGATCTTGATCGATATCGATCGCTTCAAGCCGGTAAATGAAAAGTATGGTTATGCCTGTGGCGATAAAGTACTGGTTTCGCTGTCCGCCGTATTGCGGCAGAGACTGAGAACCTCAGACATTGTAGGGCGTTTTGGCGGTGAAGAGCTCGCCGTCATTGTCGAGGATTTAGAAGAGTACGACGCGGTGAATTTGGCGCAAAGATTGCTTCAGGACTTTGCAGCTGTGGCGCATCGAGCCGAGGATGGCACGGAGTTTCACGTGACGTTCAGTGCCGGCGTGGCAGTGCTTGATGCAAAAGTTATGGATGTGGAACGCTGGCGTCGTCACGCAGAACAGGCTCTGCGTGCGGCAAAGAACAATGGTCGCAATTGCGTAATGAAGGCTATCGGCGGAAAACGATAACGCGATTTTTTACTGGAAGGATGTTTTTGCCCGGTTGTTCGTGCGATAGGGTGTAGTAGAGTGGGTGGAAAACCTGCCTATAACTTCAGCTCAGCATAGGTGACGGGAACGGTGCCAGCGCAAGCTCTTAGGAGACTTTTCCAGATCGTTTGCGGCTTGCGCCGTCGATTGAATCGAAAGCAAAATTCCT
>JAIELX010000052.1 GCA_019752635.1 Candidatus Obscuribacterales bacterium
AACTTGCTGGTGATGGCTGACGAAATCTACGAGCGGCTCGTCTATGGCGAACACCGTTTCGCGAGCTTCCCAACGGTTCGGCCGGGTCTGATCGATCGCACGATCATAATCAACGGGGTGAGCAAGGCCTATGCGATGACGGGTTGGCGGATTGGGTGGACCTTGTCACCAGTGAACGTCGCCAAGGCGATGGACAGCCTTCAAAGTCAGGAGACGTCTAACCCGTCGAGTGTTAGTCAGTATGCTGCCGTGGCGGCATTGGAAGGTCCTCAGGAATGCGTCGAGGAGATGCGCACGCAATTCGCTAAGCGGCGCGAATTTGTACGCCGTCGAATTGCCGAGCTGCCCGGTGTTTCTTGCACGGAGATGGGCGGCGCATTCTACGCATTTATCAACATAAAGGCGCATCTGGGCCGCACCTACGGTGGTGTGAAAATCGACAACTCTAACGACTGGTGTTTACAGCTGCTTGAGCAACAAGGGGTGGCCACTGTGATGGGCTCGGCGTTCGGCGCGGAAGGTTATGCTCGCATTTCCTTCGCTACGAGCTTGGAGACCCTGGCTGCTGGTTTCGATCGAATCGAAGCGTTTTTGAAAAGTGCAGTTTGATCTCCCACAAGGAGACATTGTTCTCGATCTCTGCGAGCTTGCACTCCTCATCGCGCATTAATAGTGGACTGAATCAATTTTGATTAGTCACGTTAGCGTCATGCTCTCTGGATTACTATGCACGCATAGAGGAAAGGAGCTTTTCATGAACATCGATCAAAAATTAGCTATTGGTTTAATGGTCGTCGCTGTTATGAGTGCAAATGCGGGCACTGCTGCACTTGCTGACTGCAGTGGAAAGAAGAAGGAGAGTAAATCGCAAGCAACTATGAACAAGGACATCGTTGATACTGCGGTGTCTAATGGCAGCTTTAGCACTCTAGTGACCGCCTTGAAGGCTGCGGGGTTGGTTGAAACTTTGAAGGGACCCGGGGCTTTCACGGTGTTTGCACCGACGGACGAAGCTTTCAAAAAAATTCCTAACGCAGACCTTCAAGCACTTTTGGCTGACAAGGACAAACTGACTGCAGTTCTCACTTATCACGTGGTGCCTGGTTCGGTTAAGGCCAGTGACGTTACCGACGGCAAGGCCGCCAAGACTGTTCAGGGTTCTGACGTTCACTTCTCCTTGCAGGACGGAAAAGCGAAAATTGAGAATGCCACCATTACTGCCACGGACATCGCTACCTCCAACGGAGTCATCCACGTAATCGACACTGTTATCATTCCAAAAAACTAGAGAGCTTCTGATTGTTCTTTGAAAAGACACTCGTGCAGCCCACGAGTGTCTTAGCCATTTTCGAGGGGAAAGCCTCGTAATCTTTAGCAGTCTCTTCGCGTTCACTCTAAAAGGCTTGCGGAGAAGCGTGAGTGGTATGCTGACGTTGCCTTTGCTGGATTGGAGTTCTGCTACCTATACGCTACCCAAGAGCACTAACCAGAAAAGCTGCGGAACATTGTTCGCTCAATCAACTAGAACAAGTCCAGAAGATTGCGAGGGACCTTCAGGGTTTTCTTTTCGCTCCGTAAAATTTTAGCCAGGTGCAAAGTCCGTCCAATAATACCGGTGGAGTTTGCCCCAACTCGAAAACGAAGTGCTCATTAGTTCCGAGGAGAACAAGATTTTTCTCCGTAGTCTTCGCGCCGTTGAACAATCCAATAGTGCTTGAAGGCTTTACCAACTGATCTTGGCTTCCCTGCGTCATAAACAACGGATCGGTTACTTGGCTCATAAACTTGGGAGCCTCTTTCATGAATGCCGCAAACTTAGGACCGTCCTGCTTGTTTAGCTGCAGCTTTGCGCCGGGATCGTTCCTCCAACGCTGCCTAACGTCTTCCTTGCTTGTCACACTTTCCAGTATGTCTTCTTCCAAATCTACGTCAGCACCCGGGTTGGTTAAAACGGCCAGGGCGAACTGAAGAGCCCTGTTCACTTCGTTATACCGCCGGTGTCCCGGAACTGAAGACACGATAGCATCCCACTTTCCGGGAAATTTAGCCGCGCAACGCAAAGCAATATTTCCACCCATTGATTCGCCTAGCAACACCAGTGGAATTTCAGGATTTTTCCTACGGATGATTTGAGAAACATTCTGTATATCCTTAATAGCTCGATCGAAGTCTAATCCACCGATGGGGTCGCCTTGCCAGCTTCCAAAGCCTCGCACGTCGAGTGCCACCACGAGAATGCCGCGAGCACTCAGCGCTCTTCCTAGCTCTTCGAAGGCGCTTGTGCTCAATCCCATCCCATGAATGCACAAAATAGCAGCAGAAGGAGTGACCGTTGGTCTCCATACTTTTATGGGCAACAGAGGATGAGCTGGAGCCAAGTGATACCAAACGAGTTCCATAGACTTAATGCCTGTTGGCCTCGCTAGTTTTAGTGCGGACTCCAGGTTCCTCAGCGACTCTTCGAAAAGATGGTTGGACTCTTCTCTCGTCACATCTTCCAGCTCATGCCTGCCAGTTTTGTCGTAGCAATCCGCTATGTCGCTCAGGCACCACGCCCGTGCCAGCAGATTGTCCGCTGGAGTCTTGACCAGCGCATCCTTATAGCATTCGATTGCTTCGTCCCACCTCTTGCATCTGCCCAATGAGGACGCTCGCATTAGCTGTAAACGATCGCGATAAATACTTTCTGACCCTAGTGCATCTTGGGCTGTCTTGAAAAGTTTGGCTGCCGTCTCATAATCTCCGAGCTGGAACGCGCAATCCGCGATATGAGCAGTGGCTAGTATTTGCACATCTTTCCCGAAGGGAGGCTTGCTGAGTTTTTGTAATGTTTGCCGAGCTCCGACATAGTCCTGCCCGGCAAACTGGAATGCCGACTTCCCAAACATTGCGCGAGATTTCTTGGCGAGGTCGACTTCCTTTGCGATTAGAGTGTCAAAATTTCGGATTCCCTCGCGATACTTCTGACTATCGGACTTGTAGCTTTCTGCTGCGTTTACTGGAACGATCTGTAAGAAGGCTGCGCAAATTGAGACGAGAAAAATGCTCTCTCTCATCGGGCGGAATCGCCCAGCCTTCTTCTGCACGGATTGATTATTTCGTTTCAGGTTGAGCATCAGGGATGTCATTTACTATTTGTTGACAAGTTTTACTTTGAATTATGCATCATTCATAGTCTTTGCTGTGCGCTTCTATTACTTTTTTTGTGGGAAAACCTTGTATCGACAGAAGAGGCGTGATGTTACCGTGATTTGGCTTGCATCCGACAAAAGAAGAGAAATGCGTAATCCAGATTGCAGAAGAGTGAAGGCGACGGCGGAAAAACCGGTGCTGTTCGAGCTATGAATCAAATCGATAAAGCTTAAGATACAGTTGCATATCGCTAATCTATCGTGAATTGGGAAAGAACTACTGCAAGACCAAGCATGAGCCCGGCGGGAAGCAAAACTAGGGACATTAAGCCGACTGCCCAGGGGGTGAGCAGCAGATCCTCCAACTCTTGCAGGATGAAGTTGCCTTTGCCATCGGTTGCTTTGCCGCAGAAATAGAAAAGAATCGAGAGGAAGAATGATGCCACCACGGCTCCGACTATGAATCTGCTGTAGGCTGTGGAAGTTGAATCAGGAAGGAATTGCGCTGCTGCAGGCACCAACACGAGCAAGATTGTATGAAGGTATGCCGGTAATCTGTTGAACTTGCAGTAAGCAGAAACAAACACCATCAGCACCGAGACTAATCCCCAGGCGTAAAACAGGAAAGCGCTATTGTTCAGACTAATCCCAAAGAGCGCGGATGCGATGGCCAGGTAAACTACTGAAGCCATGGCGCCGCAGCCAGCGAAGTTATAAGCGCGGTAAGCTGAAAGCATGCGATCATCCCCTCTTTGATACGTTGCATGCCTGTCATATTAAGAACTGCCTGTGACGAGCTTGTGACGAGTTTTCTGTTTCGGAATATCTTGTAGCCCGATAGTGCGTTCGCAGGAGGATTTCATGAAAAAAACAGCGGCGGGAAATTAAAAAGGGGTAGACCTTCACTACGCTGGAGGGAGCAGTGAAGGTCTAGTATGTCGCGCCGGGCATAAAATCGTTCGGGTCGCTTTGCTCTTCGTTCGATGTGCTGCGTTCCTCCGATGCACTTATAATATTCACCTCTCATGGATCAAATCTGTAGCGATTCTGGAGAACACATGGATCTTCGCGGAGTTGTTCAAGCTCGATAGCTGCGAATCACGCTAAAGACGACATCTTCAAATTGATTTGACTATGCTACTAGCCAGGGATACTGAACTGCAGATTTACCCCTAATTCGCATCTGCGCAGGAGTTCTCCGCTTCGCCGCGGACCTTCTTGCCCTCCGGTGTGGTACCAACAAAAACCCACAAACTCTTAGAACCTTTCCCCGTGTCGTTTCCCGACCAATTGTTCGGATCGCTGTACGTTTTTCCAGGCTGCAAAAGTCCATTGGGACATGAATACCACTCGGCAAAATCCTTGTTCGAAAAAGCTTTTCCTGTGAAATTCGAAGGGACCCATTTATCGTCTATCTTCGAACAACCATAGAATTCTGTTATGCGAACGCGTTGTTTGAGGGCAGAGACGCTTGTCTTGAAAGTCCACGTATAGGCGTTACCGCTACTGCCACCCTTTTGAGGTTTGACTGGATTGGGTGAATGCTCTACCCGAAGACCGATTGGAATGCGCGCCAACTGCTCATAAGTAGGCATACTGGCCTTACCATTCGTCTCCCCTGCTGAACAGGCGGAGCACCCGAGAGAAAAACTGATTACTGCGAGCCACAGCGCCTCGGGCGCCTTTCTTCTACTCATCACCATGTCTTGCCGCCATTCCAAAGCTATGGACCCCTTGCAGGAGCTCGAAACCCCAAGTGAGGCTAATCTTGAAGCAAAGTTTGTCTAGCGTCAAGCCTCTTTGCCGCTATGATCGGCTCCCGCGCGCCGCTGATGACCTGCTCGACGAGGACCCGGGATCAAGGTTCAGTTGCAGTAATGATTGCGTACATGGAGCTATAGACTCCGAGAGGGCTCCAGAAGAATTCTGATGTCCGGTCTCGCTTCTACCTGAACTGTCAGACCGTGAGGAAACCGATTGTGATCAAAGACATCGCCTGCCTGCAGGTACCAAAATCTAGTTGGTGCAATCACACAATCGACGAGTTCTAGATGTTTGCCACGCTTATCGTTCACGTATCTCGCGTTTTTCCGCACATAACAGGCAAAACTAAATATGGTGGCATCATTCGCGCCGCGAAACAGCGATAGCTGCACCACGCCTTGAGGCACATACATTTCCATTGTACGTCCGATCACTTTGTCGAAGAAAAACGGAACACCATCAGTTCCAGCGTCCGTAAAAACTACTCTCTTCACATTCGGAGCGTTGGCATTCATCCACTGGGACGCTAGCACAATAGTATGATCGACGCTAACGTCCTGTTGACTGATTCTGCCCAGGTGCCCATCTAGCGCCGGTAAGAAGAGCATATGTTCATACTGTGGAAACGGTCTGTAGCTTACCATTGCGCAGCCTGCAGATTGAATTGACGAGGCAGCAAAACAAAAGAGCAAGAACGTGAAACCAGGATAAATTGCATCGACAGCACTTGAGGTTTACACAACTGGCACGGGGCACTGCGGCTCAAAACGGTCGTTTCTTCAAAAGAAGAGAACGCGCTCGATATCGCCGCGCAAGCATTGTCCGCATGGGAAGCTGCCGTCTGCCGGGACGACGAGTATGCAATCAGGCGGCTTCCCGAAGTTCGAGCGGTCTGAGCACAGGCTGTGATATCACTGCTCTATGCCAGTTCGCCGAAAATCAACTACATCACGTACTGCCTGTCATGGAGGCTTGTGATTCGATTGTGTCAGCGAAATGTATCAAACTTGTGTCTTGCACGGAACTGCTAATTCCACGTTAAGGAACGCACCAAGCCCGGGCTTGTCAAGTAGTATTGTAATGTTCAAGGGCAAATGCCTGTAGCGGTCGGAATAACGAGCTTCGGGCGCAGAGTCCCTCGAACGGAGCCCCGACGAAACACTAAGAAAATGAACGATCTTGCACTGCAAATTACGTATAAGAAGATGCACAAAGGTGCAGCATCGGTAAGCTGCATATTATGGCTGGCCGCATGCTGGATTGCATTTGCGCTGTGGTATCGAAACAGCGTCGCCATGCCCTGGTACTTCGTTGCTTCTGCATGGGCGGCAGGCGGCTTTTTGTTCGTCTACGTGCCGTTCGCCATTGTCAGCTCGTACCAGGAAAGTGGCCTGGTGATGCTCGACAGTGAGGGAATGGTTTTTCCGGCGACTTTTCTGGGGCTGGGTCCGAAACTCACGCTGAAGTGGAGTCGATTGAAGTCGATCCAGTGTAGCGGTGGCAGTCACCCCAGCTTGATTCTTACAACGAAGGGAAGCTTCTTCCCCTTTCGGCTTTCAACGAAATCGCTGGAGGCTAAGGACTTAGAACAGCTACTGCATGCGGTGGAGCTGTGGGCGCCGAAAGCGCTTTGGTCGCAACAAGCGGCAGACTTTAGAGATCGCATTCAGAGCGGTGCTTCGAACAATGCAAGCAAGTTCACCAGACTTTGGGACGAAGAGCTTCGTCGGCGTTATCGCGTGACCACATTTTCACCGCATGAACCTGGGCACCAGCTTGGAGCAGGCAGATACGCAGTGTTAAAACAGTTGGCATTCGGCGGTTTTTCTGCTGTGTATCTTGCGGAAGACGACGCCGCCGCGACTAAGGTAGTCATCAAACAACTCGTGGCGCATGGCTCACCCGAAACCCAACAAAAAGCGCTAGCTATGTTTCAACGTGAAGCGCAAATTCTTTCGCGCTTGAATCATGATGGAATTGCCCGCGTCATCGACCACTTTGTGGATGCTGGTGTCAACTATCTGGTACTCGAACATGTCGATGGCGAAAACCTCAGGGAGATTGTTCATCGACGTGGGCCACTTCCCGATAGTGAGGTCGTCAACCTGGCACTAAAAATGGTATCAATGCTGAATTACATGCATGAGCTAAATTCACCTCTGGTGCATCGTGACTTTACGCCCGACAACTTGATCCTAAAAGCGAGTGGTGATCTCAAACTGGTGGATTTCGGAACAACTACCGAATACATCCGAAACGCAACGGGGACTATGGTGGGAAAGCAAAGCTACATGCCGATTGAACAAATTAGAGGCAAATCTGAGCCTCGAACGGATCTTTATTCATTGGGTGGAACCTTACATTTCCTGTTGACTGGCCGCGACCCTGATCCCCTGTCGGTGAGCTCGGGCAACAGAGGAACGTTAGGTCCAATCATCGAGCGTCTGACCCAGCCGGAACCAGAGCTCCGGTTTGCTAATGCTCGAGAAGTCGAAGCTTCTCTTCTTCAATACTCGCGAGTTCGAGGTTAAGAACATGTCTCTATCGTGCTCAAAATGCAGTAAGTTGATTTTTGGCGTAGCGGAATACGACGACCTTCGCCGTCAGTTTTGCTCGAAAGAGTGCAAAGCAAACATGAACAAAGCTACTGCTAATGCTGTCGCGCAGACCGAGGAAGCCGTGATTTTCTGCTGGCCCTACAGGCCCGCCGCCGCCGGACAAACTCTCAAGCGAGCGAATGATCCTGTCATTGTCGTAGTCGGCATATTCACCATAGTATGGCTGATAACGATGGTTAGCGAATGTCATTTGTGGTCGATCTTTAATAACTTTATGCTTCTGAAAGCCGCACCCTTTCTGTTTCTTCCATTACTTGGAACAGTTAATGGACTCACGCACATTAGAATCAACGGTGCGGGTATGGTGCTCGAGACTGCATGCGGTAAATCAATAGTCAAATCAAAAGCAGTGCCCTGGTCAAGCATTCGCAGCATTCGTTTTGAACCTCCAGGCAAGAATAAATCCGTGCTTGCCGGCAAGCTGGTAATTGAACATGCCACTACTACGAAAGTCTCACTCTCTAAGATTCGCAGCGGTGAGCAGTGGAGAAAATTGGTCGAAGCCGTTGAAGCTCATGCTAATTGCGAATTGGACTCTCGACTGCTCGATGGTTTTGATGGCGAAACAATAGACGATCCATCCTACACGAGGTTGTGGTTGGACTCTCTCTCCGCACCGCCAAAACGAGAGCGTCTGCAACCGCTCAGCGCCGGCGCGAGTCTCCAGAAAGGTCAGTTCATAATTGAACGAATAATTGGCAGTGGCGGGCAAGGCAGTGCTTATCTGGCACGCTCTACCGACGATAACCAAGTAGTTTTGAAAGAATACATTCTTCCTGTGTATGTCGATGTAAGAGTGCGCAAGGAAGCTTTGACGGACTTTCAAGATGAAGCCAATCTGCTCAAGACTTTGCGCGATGATGGTATTGTGAAGTGCCTCTCGTCTTTTGTAGAAGATCATCGGGCATACCTTGTGCTCGAACATATCCGCGGACGTTCGCTTCGCGAGCTGGTGACTGCGGGCGGTCGCATGCCCGAAGCGCTATGCTTAAAGTACGCCATGTCCATGAGCAGAATCCTGACGTACCTGCAGTCGAGGTCACGTCCGATTGTCCATCGTGACTTTACGCCCGACAACTTGATGGTCAGCGATGAAAACGGTTCTCTCAAATTGATCGATTTTATGCTGGCTCAGCAAAACCAAGATGCCGAAGCCGAATCTATAGTCGTGGGTAAGCCGCAGTACATGCCACCAGAGCAGTTTAGGGGCAAAGCGACGCCTGCTAGCGACCTTTACGCTCTTGGATGCACTTTGCACTTTCTGCTCACCGGGGAAGATCCAGCACCAATGACACCATCGCACCCAATGCTATTGAACGCTTCAGTTTCACCTGAATTTGATAGCGTAATCTCACGGCTTACGGCGTTGTATGAAAAATCGAGGTACAGAAGCGCTGTCGAACTTACGGCGGACCTGGCAGCATTATTTTCTTCGCGGGAAACTGTCCGAGCGCGTTCTGCATGACAGCAAGACCGCGGGTGCTGCGGACCGGAGTGTGTGGATTCCAACTCATTCTCTCGACCGGGCATTAGCTATCGCAAGCAAGCAGCTGGTCCATTGCGACTCGGCGATACAGGTCGTCTTGAGGGTATTTTGTTCACATTGATGGAGGGCTTGTACTTTATCTCGGGCGCAACGGTGACACCCATTCAGAACGCTTTCCAGCACTTGCGATCACTGCGCTCTGAGATTCAAGCTTGTGACGAGTTTGCTGTTTCGGAATATTTTGTGGCCCGATAATTGCCAAAAAGGGGGTAGACCTTCACTACGCTGGAGGGAAGCAGTGAAGGTCTAGTATGTCGCGCCGGGCATAAAATCGTTCGGGTCGCTTTGCGCTTCGTTCGATGTGCTGCGTTCTTCCGATGCACTTATAGTATTCACCTCACATGGATCAAATCTGGAGCGATTCTGGAGAACACATGGAGCTCCGAAGTCGGGGACTAAGTTTAGTTGCGCTCGGCATCGGGTATCATGCCCCAAGTGCCTATCACTGAATGGAGCCGTCATGACTCACTGTGCCCGTTGCGAGTTTACGATATTGTTTGGTGGCATTAAAGTCGAAGGTGACACCTTCTGTAGCGAACGATGCCGCCGCAAAGGAAAACGGTTGCGTGCGATCAAGTCGAGTACTGCAGTTCCCGTAAAGGTAAAAACATACACAGGCAGCCAAGAGATTGCCACGCAAATGTTCCAGGAAGATGCGGCTAAGATGTCCGCTTCTGGTTACAGCACAGTTGCTATAACGGTCACCTACACGTTAACAAGGACAGACCCTGTGGACGAGTAACTCGCCCTGCTTGCCGATTTTTGCAAATGCAGGCACTGGTGCCTGGTCTCAGATGATATGTATCGACTCTGCTTGAGCGTTGAAGGTTTGTGGCGATGCGGACTTTCCAATCCGGAGCCGCTCCCGTAATCGCATAGGCGCCGCACAACACGTCGGGTATCTCGCCGAAGTTTGAATGTTCATACGAACCCGTGCGGCTTAGTTTTTGATACGCCGTGCCGACATCCACTTTGTCGCCATCGACGAACGTAATGAAACCACCGCCGATACCGTTTTTTAGGAATTCACTGAATGTGTGCTGTTAAAAGCACATAGAGCGCTTTAAGCGGCTCAACAAAGCATCTATGGCTCCGAATTTGTTTGTCATGATATGCTTTTGAAAGCAGGTGAATTGACTTAAGGCACGTTTAAAAGCAGGCAATCTAGATTTTGCTTAAGATGCCGGATTGTGTGTCGTCATTCTTCTTCGCTATAGAAGATGCCATGGCTTCTGCATTGTTATAGTCAGACATCATAGTCTGGATTGCGAAGTTGCCGGTACGATCTTCGGATAACATTTCCCCGCCGAGTTTTGTATAAACAGAGCGAAGGATTTTCTGTTTGTTGATGATGTCTCTATTCTGTTTGCTGCCAAGAATTGCGCTCTCATTAGCATCTGAAGTCTGGAGCGATTGAAGTTTCCAGAAGCCTTTGCTGAGTTGTTGTGCAGGCAGCGGCTCTGGATTGAGCTGTTCCGCTTGCGAGTCAAACAATTGGGCATGACGATGCGGAGTCTGTGCTTGTGACGTTAGCTCAGAGATTCCAATTTGTGATGTCGAATTATCTACCAGGACCATATCGCCAAACTCTTTTGCAATCGTGGTGATTGCGTTTGCGTTTGGTTGCGCAATTAGATTGCCAAATTTCAGCATTGAATCAAAGGCTTCCGTTGCGAGATGACTTACTTCCCTGTCAGTCTTGCCAATCATCGTCGTCACTTCGTTGAACAAGTCCATGTCGTTTTCTCCGGATTAGTACAGGTCCAGAATAGAGAGCGAGTCCTACCCTGTAGTTGTGCGCCAACCAAATTTCCCCAGCGTTTAATTGGACGCAGATAACTCCGTAATCCAAAGCTCACAGATCTTAGCTGGATCGTTTCAGGAGTTAGCGTGATTGTCGATTGCGTAGCTCGGTTGCTTAAGGTAGGCATGCACCATATCATGGCCATTGCACTCCAGGTGAGGACATCTTGCAAGTGGGCTAGTGCTTCGGCAGGAAGAGACAACCCAAGTAATGAAGCTGCCACAACGGCAAGCCACTGCGATTGCAAAACCACTGTCAATAAGATTGCGCAGAGCCCAATCGGGACAAGCCAGTAGTGCGAGAGAACGTTTGCGCTCAGAGTGTTGTATTTGACGGTAATGTTGGTGGAAGACATGATGCCTCACTACGTTCTGTTTCAGTGTTGCTGCTAGTGGATAACGCTTATCTAGGCGGCACCTGAGGAATCATCGGTGAATTGTCTCGGTAAAGTAGAGTTAGCCGCAATGACACGATGCCAAACTCACAGCGTTTGGCAATTACGTCGTACAGTCCTGCGAGTAGTTTGGAGAGCTGATTCATCTCCTCAACCTACCCACTTTAAGGGAATCTTTAAGCGTTGACCTAGAAAAACGGAACACCTCGCTCGTTTCGGCCTACCCCGTACTTTAGTCATCATTTTTAAGGGGTAGAATCGGCTGTCCGTCGCGGCCGAGTGCAGGAATCTTACGCACATCTGATGACAGAAACGATTTAAGTTGCTGAACTCTGTTGGTCAACGCTGGATCTGCCAAATTCAGCAGCGATTCAAAGACTTGGGACACCGCTGGATTTTGAAAATCTCTTTTGCGAAAAAGCAAGCAATCGTCGCCTGCTTGCAACTCGAACCAGAGCTTCGGCGACAAGCACAATGCCATAAGCGACGTGTCGATGATGAAAGCCGAAAAGTTATCCAGGTAAGGGCCGAAATGGTTACTGTTGCGTTGAGGGTGCTGATAGTTCGGGTGCCCATTCTCATTACTGTGGACCAAGTGAGAAAGCGAAGGAACGTACATGCCATCATAGTCAACAAGAACTAGTTCGTCTTTCCGAACGATAATGTTGCCGTGTTGCAGATCGCCGTGCGCAATGCCAGCGTCGTGGAGAGCCTGGCACATTTCGCGAAACTTCGTTTGCAACAGTTCCAGGCTTTCTCCGTTTAGTATTTTGCTCTCGATGTAGGACTCTAAAGTAGCACCATCAACCCATTCCATTTTCAGAATCGGGTAGGTCGATTCCCCCACGCGCAGACCGTCGGAAAGAAATTCCATATCCACTGTGTAACTCAGGTCATCTGAACAGATGTATTCGCTGAGTCTTTCGTATCTTTGTTCCAGGTCTTTTATAGGGCGAAGAAAACATCTAACAGCGAAGTCGACTGCGTGACACCGCACGCGATAAACGCTGGCAAAGTTTCCTGTCACCGCCTTGGGAAGTCCCAATTGATTCAGCTCAGGTACGCCGTTGTCTAAGTCGATATCCGTAAACGACGTGCCTGGATTTTGAAGGCACTCATTGTATTCCTGCGCTGAAGGCCATCGAAGTTGCTTATCATCTCGAAGGGGCCTTAACACAGGTTCCAGCGGTGGGTCGGAATTGTCCGGGGTTGACCAAGGTGGCGGTCCACTTCGCCAAAAACTATGGCTCGAGTTCTTGCGACTCTTCCATTGTCGATTCAGGCTCGTTACTATCGACTTCGTCATCGAGTGAATCTGGTAAGTAGCCAGTTCTGCTGCGCGAGGTGATGGCAATCTGCTTGTACTGAATTCCATCAATACGAATTGGGATGTCCCACCGAGAACTGTCCATTGAACATTCACGATGAGCGGGGCTCCCGGCTTGAAATCGGGAAATGAGAGCGATAGTTCGTAGCGGGGTGGACCTTTTTTCAGAAGTTTCCATTCCCAGCCGCCTAGCGCGTGAGCAATTCTGACCGGAGGCGAAGCAATTTGTGCCTCAAGCTCGCGAAAAAAATCGTCTTCCTCCGCCTCCAGAAACAGTGTACGGGAAGGCAGGGGGAAGAGTCTTGGTGAAAAAACCTTCAGCACATCTCGTGCGATAGCGATGGTACCGTAATAAGATCCGAGGGCTGCAAGTACAGTCGCCATAACTACTATTGGCTCTAACATGCTTCAAGATCGCTCATTGCTCACCTGCGATTATCACATCTTGTCGCAGAGCCAGACAAATGTGCCAGGACCGCAGTTCTGTGGGATTGGTCCGGCGTTTGCGACACTGCGATCGGAGTTGTGAGCAGAAGCGCTGGAACCAAAACGCCTACGCGAACAAGACATTTGTGGTGCTTTCCGAAGAACATGTCCGAATCCGCCGTGCGATTTTTTGCGATTAGTTTGGTCGACGATATAGCCATAGAACCTAATGCATAATACCACGGGCGAAAGTCCAGCGAAGACCACGCGCGTTGAGTTGGATTCTTGTCACTGCGTACATAATCAATCTCTTGATCTGTGATGCCGTGCTTGCGGGCGCCGTCCAGCTTCTAAAAAGTGCTGAGCGCACAGCGCGTTGTCCTTGCTGATGAATTTCAAATGAGATACGCTTCTAAAGCGACCCGGAGGATACGATGACTTCGTCAAAATTGATTGGTTTCTCCACCGCGTTGTGGCCGATCTGGCACTCCTTTTCGAGGTTAAGGTTACCAACGAAAAGACTCGTGACGCCATGAGCGAAGCTGACGAAATCACCGGCGCACGCAGTGCTCGTTCTGCTAACGGCAAAGACTTACTGAATGACCTCGAAGATAAACGCCGCAAGTAAGCGGAAGCAAGTACTTATTCCGGAGCTTGATTTCAGTGAGCAAGGAGGTGTCATGGTCGCATTGGGATGGGAGGCACTCGGGCAGTGGGGTGAAGACGTAGCACGCATCGAACCACTCGCTGGCGGAGTCGCCAACGATGTGTGGAGGGTGCGCGTCCAGGGGAAAATCGCTGTCGGTCGTCTCGGTGCCAGGAGCGACGCAGATCTCACCTGGGAGACCGAGCTCCTCCAATACCTCGACCGCGAAGGTCTGACCGTGCCGGTACCGATACCGACGAGGGACGGCCGGCTGTTCGCGGACGGGCTGGTGGTGATGACATACCTGGAGGGCGGACCGCCCGGGTCGGAGGCCGACTGGCGTCGCGTGGCCGACACTCTCCACCAGCTGCATCGGTTGACGCAGCTCTGGCCTCAGCGCCCGGGCTGGCGATCGTCTACCGACCTTCTGCGTGCCGACACGGGGACGAAGATCGACCTCGTGTCGATGCCGCCTGAGGGCGTTGCTCGATGTCGAGCAGCGTGGGCACGACTCATCGGACGGCCGAAATGCGTCGTCCATGGCAACCCGAACAATCCTGGCAATGTCCGAATGATGTCGAATCGGGTTGCGCTGATCGACTGGGACGAGTCGCACGTCGACGTTCCCGACCTCGACCTTGTCCTGCCTCACAACGCCGCTGGTCTCGATGGCGACGCGCTCGATATCGCAGCGCAAGCATCGGCCGCATGGGAAGCTGCCGTCTGCTGGGACGACGATTACGCAATCAGGCGGCTTGCTGAAGTTCGAGCGGTCTCATGACGAAGATGGAATGGGGAAGCAATGCAATCGTGAAACGGCCGGCTAGCAGTGACAAGCCTGCTGCGGGGAAAGCCGAGCCACTCAAGTGGCAATTCAAGTCGTGGGGAAAATGCCGTCAGTGCTCCACGCTGTAGCTGAATCTAGAAGGGCTCACGGCAGCAGAAAATTTTGCTCACACACGACGCTCGTTTCCCTCCGACATGTTTATTCACTGCACACATGTTGCAGTGGCATTTCTTATAATCGGCTCATAGGTTAGAACGTGCAAAACGATCCGGGCGCCGCTGCAATGGGGCGCTGGCGCAAGCATGCGGGGGAAGCAGATGAGCATCCGGCGCAGATATTTTGTCACTTTGGTTTCGATGTGTTGTTGGTTCCGTGTTGTTGCCGCGCCCGGCGTGCGCGCCGTTGACGACCTGCTCGATGAAGACCTGGGATTCAACTCGGGCGTCGGCGGCAGCAAGTTTGGCGAAATCGCGACGAAGACCCTGAATCATCGCGATGTGGACGCGAATTTTGTAATCAATAACTTGCCCGTGATGTACGGGCGACCCCGCTTCATGTGCGGAAAGGTGCACAAGCTGAGTCGGACAGGGCTTTCATGCCAGTTGCCGAGGCGGACGATATCGGCTAAACTTTGTCCTTTCCTGTCCTTCCCTTGGCGATTCTATGACTAATGAAATTCAGTGCAGGTCTTGCGGACAAAAAATCGCATACTGCAACAGTTGCGGTTGTGCTCTTGATATAGAGGGACCGGTAGCGGTGGATTTCCGGAGGAGTCTTTTTGAGATTGCCGTCAGGCATTCTGAGGAGATTCCCGATTCGCTTTGGGAAATTCCTCTTTCAGTGGCGAACATCTCTCAAACAGAGATAGACTCAGAGGTTCGGAAACGGCGACTGGCATATGGGCTTTCCGAAATTGCACCTATGCAGATCGATTTTGAAATGGGAGACAGGGAGCGCGCGCTCGAGGCTTGGAAGGGTGTCGCGATTATTCAGAAAGGTCTGTTTGATCTGCGTAAGACTCTGCTTTGTCTGTATTCTGATGAAAATTGCTTACCTTCCGCACCAGTTGACGCAATCGGAAAGACCGCAATCAAGCAAATTGAAGACTTATCTTACGAAATCTCAGAGGCTTGCTTGAAGTTTGAGAAACGTGCTGCAGGACTGCTCTAAACTTTGTTGCAACAGCCGTGCTCTCGAAAAACAGTAAGGGTTGCAGGGGAGTAATGCTTACGGTCAAGGTCTGCTACGTGATTCGACTGGAGATCGAACTAACTTCAAGTGCCGCAAGCAGCCTTCCGTGATTCGGTCTCCAGATCGTGTTGAATTCGACGACATCAGGTTCTGGTTGCTTACCTGCACTGCTCTTTCGTTTCTCCGGTGCGGGTCGGCGACCCACTCGTGTCAACGCGTGCAGGAGGAGTGACTTATCTCTTTGAAGCGATTGGTCGCGATGTAAGGTTCGGCTATCTACTCGAGAGTTGATTGCTTTTCTATTCTGGGCAGCATGAGTTGTAGAGTTTCAGTACTGCAGCGTAGTCGCCACTTTTGCGGCAATAATCGCTCAGTACATTGAGCTATAGACTCCGACAGGGCTCAAGAAGAATTCTGATGTCCGGTCTCGCTTCTACCTGAACTGTCAGGCCGTGAGGAAACCGATTGTGATCAAAGACATCGCCTGCCTGCAGGTACCAAAATCTAGTAGGTGCAATCACACAATCGACGAGTTCTAAATATTTGCCACGCTTGTCGTTTACGTATCTCGCGTTTTTTCGCACATAGCAGGCAAAACTAAATATGGTGGCATCGTTCGCGTCGCGAAACAGCGATAGCTGTACCACGCTCTCATACTGCCAGACAGTCAAGAGCAAACGAAGGTCATTCTGTATAAGTTCGTAGCTATGAGATGCGCTGTCTTCGTCTACGACCGGAGCAACCTCCAGGTAATCGAGGAAGTCGAGTTCATCCCAATCGAGCTGTGGCATAAACAAAGCTCCCGCTAAATCCAATTGGCGTATGTGATTCGCGACATTCTAGCAGTTACTGGCAGCGTCAGCTCTAACTGAAGTCGGGTGTGCTCAAAAGCCAGCGTTTTGCAATCGACTGTTAACTTCGCAGGTCTGTAATGTTTGAACAACGTTGGCGCACTGCTGAACCAATTGATTTTCTGCCTCGACTTCCCTTCCGCAATCAGCGACAACTTGCTCCTAGGGAGCGAGTTGTCGCTAATTGTCCTACAAAAGGTCTGGAGTTCCGGGCTGTTCAGGGACCAGTGTTTTATTACTTCAACTCTCCTTCTGCGACGGTTGGCAGCGGCGATGCGCCGCCGAAGAGAGTGAATTTGCCCTTTTTGCCGGGTCTCAGGTAATATGTATCGACTCGGCTTGAGCCCTGCAGGTTTGTGGCGATGCGGATTGTCCAATCTGGAGCTGCCCCCGTAATCGCATAGGCGCCGCACAACACGTCGGGTATCTCGCCGAAGTTTGAATGACCATACTGGCTCGTGCGGCTAAGCTTCTGGTACTCGGTGCCGACATCCACTTTGTCGCTATCGATGAACGTAATGAAACCACCGCCGATACCTACAAACTTCTTGCCTGCTAGTTCCGGCGGAGCATTCAATTGAGCCTCCGCTTGGACTAGCTCCTTCTTCGCCTTCTCGGCCTCCAGTGCGAGCCGCAGCTTCTCGAATGCCTCCTTCATTCGCGCTTGCTCCGCCTGCTCGGCGTCTTCTTGCCTGCGTCGCGCCTCTTCTCGGCGGCGAGCTATCTCGCGCACGCGGTCATCTTTGCGGCGCTTCGCTTCCGCCGCGCGTTCACGCGCCACCCGGCGATCCTCGGCTTTTTTCTGCCAGGAGGGCAGTAACTTGTCCAATTCTGCAGCAATTGCATCTTCTTTCTCCGCCTCTTGCGTCTTGCCTTCGGAGCGTAGAAATTCTGCAACCTTACGATGCAATTGCGGTAGACGAAGATCCTCTTTGTCGAGGTCATTCAGCAAACTCTCAAAGGTCGCCACCGCCGCTGCGTCGTTATGCTGTGCCATGTGCAACTGCATGAGCGCTTCTCGGTCTCCGGCACGCGCGACTGCGTCTTTCTCTTGCGCGATGCGCCGCTCGAGCATGTCGACCGCCATGCCTGCGTGCTTGCGCGCATCGTCTTCTCGCCCCTCCGTTAGCGCGAACTCGGACCATTCCTGGTGCATGGCACTGAGCTCACGACTATCAGGGTCGACAGAGTGCGCCATTACACGGAAAACTGATATTGCATTCTCATACCGATGGCGATCCTGATAGAACTTCAGCAACTCCTTGCGGATGGCAAACAGCTCCGCGACACTCGTCGTGTCATCCAGTCGCTTCTTCAGCGCATTCTCCTGCACCTCATCTTGCGTTTCACCGTTGAACTTTTCCGGAATGGTGGTGCCTTGCAGCTTGTTCCGCACGAAGTAAGCCTTGCGGCGCGTGCGCCACGCATCCGGGTCTGTGCGCTTCAGCACCTCGTAAACGAGCGCCAGGTTCTCCGCTGCGGCAAGCTCCTGCCACGAGTTCTGCTTTGCCGTCGCGAGCGCGCGCTTGAGGTACTCTATCGCGTCGTCATAGCGCTTCTCGCGGTAAGCCTGTATTCCCTTCTCGTTAAGCTGATCAGACTCCGGTGAATCATCATTTTGTGCAACCGCCGGCAAGCTCAATTGAAGAAAGGCAATTAGAAGAATCAGCGTCGTGCGCATGGGGCGTACCTCGTATGGGCAGTGCTGCAAGCGAATTCGGATCTCGCTGTAAGACATCATAGAAGTCGCCGCTGCAAGATATAATCAGCGCGAAATTTGCGACGACATTTGCCCACTGCACACATGTTGAAGTTTGACCTCCCTTGGGCGGGGCACTGTCAACTCGTGGCAATTCTGCAACGGTTGTGCCCGCAAGGAATTTCTGCGACAAGTTGTCGCAGATCCGGGCGAGAAACGACATACAAAGACGAGACGGAATTCGTGGAGCATTTCGTCTCGACGCGCGTGCTCGTTGATAAGAGAAACATGAAGGGGAAAGAGCTGCCGGACGGAGGCGATTCAGCACAAATCCAGGATTGCTAGATAGAGACTCGTGCGCAACTTTTGGGGAAGAAGTGCCTATGGAGATGTCCGTGGCACCAGACGGGCCCGGAGTGGCAAAACCTTTTGCGCAGGCGTCTTTCTTCCTGTTTCCTACTGTCCCTGACTTCGTTCAACTTCCTCTCGTTGATGACGAATCGAGTTTAACTGATCACCCAGTAGATGCTCCCACGCCTTCAGATGATCCAACTGAGATGCATGGTCGTGAAGGTTGCTTGGAGCAGCGGAAGGGGGACCACACACAAGACCTGATACCGGCATTGAAGGGGCTGATAATGGTCTTGGTGCTCCCGCAGGTGCCGGGACAGCCAGCAGATAACATGTGGATTCTCCTCGTTCAAGGGGGGGCGAAATTGCAGGTTCGCTCTGATCAACCGACGGTCCCTCCGCCTGCCTCAATGGGGGCGATGGTTCCATATTTTTGTCAGCAATGTTATCGAACAGGCAATTCAACTTCCCGTGAATCTCGTCCAACATGAGGAGTGCCTTGCCAGTTAACTCCGAGGTTCCAAATTTTTCTTGAGAAAGCCGTTCCAAAACCCACTCTCTAATCATTGTTCCAACAGGTACACCCTTCTTGAAAGCCATGGACTGCAACTCATTAATCGATTGTTCCTCAAGCCGGAAATTCAGCTGCTCACTCTTAGCAAATTTTTCTGAAGCGGCCTTCCCAACTGAAGCACGACGGAGAGCGCGCTCTTCAGGTGACATACTGCTTTTATTGTGCTCTTGACTCATGGTTCCGCCTTGTACAGTTTTTCGTATTCTGGAGTCACTTTGTTCGCGTGGAAGACGATGTTTTCCTTCGCCCGATAAGACAAACCAACTTCAATCGGCCAAGGCCGAGTTCCCGTGTGCGCAACGAACATGTCCTGTGCGTTTCCATCATCATCGTCATGCATTTCATATGCGCGTTGAGTTGGATTCTTGTCACTGAGTACATAATCAATCTCTTGATCTGTAATACCGTGCTTGCGGGCGCTGTCCAGAATTCGATAGTCCTGTACCACTAATTCACCTGCGTATAACACATTGTATAACACTCTGTTTCTTGTCGTCAAGTGCGGCGGGGTGCAGAACAAGCCGAACGGCACAAAACGTTCTAGGAGCTCGTCGGCTAGACCCAGCCAACAAGCGCGTGTCGAGGTTCGTGCTGAGGGGCACGCCTGGGTGTTTTCTTATGGCATCAACATGGATGGAATGCATTTTCTGCGCCCACTCCTCGAAAGTGGTGGCAGAAAGGTTTATTCCAAGTATCCGCCCGTCATCGCGAACCCCGATCAAAATGGTGCGTGTTTGCATGGTCGCTGCTCCGGCGAGCCAGAACAAGTCCGGACGAACTCCCATACGTTGAACAATTGCTGTTTACTAGATGAGAGTGGCAACAACAATACTCCCGGAAGTCGGTTTGTTGTTTGAAAGTTTGTTGAGAATAGGTTGGGCGCATTCCACGATAATCACTGACGACATTCACCCACTGCACACATGTTGCAGTGGCATTTCTTATAATCGGCTCATAGGTTAGAACATGCAAAACGATCCGTGCGCCACTGCAATGGGGCGCTGGCGCAAGCATGCGGGGGAAGCAGATGAGCATCCGGCGCAGATATTTTGTCACTTTGATTTCGATGTGTTGTTGGCTTAGTGTTGTTGCCTTGCCCGGCGCGCGCGCCGCTGATGACCTGCTCGACGAGGACCTGGGATTCGACTCGGGCGTCGGCGGGAGCAGGTTCGGCGACATTCTCAACCAGACTTTGAGCCACAAGGATTTGGACGCGCACTTTATCATCAACAACTTGCCGGTAAAGTATGGTCGCCCGTCTACGAGAGAGAACCTCGAACGCTTTAAGATGAAGCTGGAATCGGCGCTAAGCATCGCCCGGATGAAAGGACCGGCGCAGCAGCGCGGGCTCATACTTTTGCTTGAATCGGGCATCTGCTTCTATCAGAAGCAGAACATGAACACCGACGCGTTCAACTTGATGAGGGAGCTAATCGAGATAAAGGAGCGCAACAATCGGGACTCCACAGACATAGTCATCGCAAAGATTTCCTTCGCCAAGATAGCGCGCACACTGCACCAGTACGAAGACGCGGAGCGTGCCCTGGCTGAAGCACTGATAGTGCAGCGACGAATTCAAAGCGCCGACGCGCCCGAGGTAGGCGAAATTTACGCCGAGCTTTTCTTCCTGTACACCGATATGGGCAAAGGTTTGAAAGCGGCACTTTCGCGCAAGGAGAGCATCCGGTGCAGCGGTCACGATGTAGTGGCAATGAATAAGCCGTGGATGTTCGGCTTCGAATCTAACTCCTGGCCGCCAATCATCAATGCGTTGGATGCTGCCGCCACCGCGCAGGACCTGGAAGCAGCGCTCAAGAACGCCGACGACGAGGCGAAGGAAGCGCTGAAGCAAGAGATTCTGAAAGAGAAGGCAGAGAAGGAGCAAGCCTCAAAGGAGAAGCAAGAGAAAACCAAGGCTGACCAGGAAAAGGACAAGCAGGACCGCGCACGTATTGATGAAGACGAGAAGCAAAAGGCGAAGGAGGCTCAGGAAGCCGCCGAGCGTGCCCGAAAAGACAAGATCAAGAAAGACAGTTCCGGCGGGTCCGGTACCGGGGGAGATGAGTAATGATGCGTGCAAGTGTGAAGACATCCGTCGAGTACTGCGTCCGTGTGGTGGCGGCTATGACATTGCTGGTGGTGCAAGCATGGTGCCCGACGGCGCAAGCTATAACAGTTGCAGAAGAACTCAAGGCTCAGTTCGCCGCAGATCCGCTGACACCTGAATTCACCTGCGAATCATCCAGCCTGCGCCAGGCATTGCTTGACCTGAGCCGCAAAGCTGGGGCTAGTTTCATCTTCGATGAAGGTCTGACGGATCGAAAAATCAGCGAACGGTTTGAAGGCGTTCCTGTGAGTCGCATTATTGAGACTCTGGCAGGCAAATATAATTTTGAGGTGGAATGCATCGCGCAGAATACATTCTTAATTCAACCTGCCGCCGCTGTTGAGTCGAGTAACGCGCAGGTTCCGATGAATCAGGCGACTCCAGTTAGTGCATCGACTGCCGGTCTGGAAGATTCCTTGCTTGCGCTAGCGACACCACCAGCCGGTGCCGGCGGGGAAACAACAACGCCACCAGAGGCAGAGCCTACAGAAATGGCGATACCGCCAAAGCACTTGATGCTGGAAGGCGGCATCAGGCTATCCGATAAGATGCCTCCGGTAGATGAATCGCTTAAAGCCGGGGCGACGTTTACCGAGCAGAAGATGAAGAAGCTGGAGGCCCAGGCTCCGGACAATCAATGGGCGCGACTGCCCAATTGGGCTGGTGGCAAGTGGAAAACTCGAAGCCAGTCGAACTACTATCGGTACAGCTATCAGCATAAGTCCAAGGACTTCAGCGTCCGCACGTTTACATTTCGGGCTGGCGAAGGGCTCGGCTACCAGACGGATCGCCGCGGTGATTTATGGGAATGGGACCGGGCGAATTACTGGACAAGAGCTGAAAATGACGAGATGTATGTGCTTGATTTTCACAAGCATCTCGAGACCAAGTACAAAGACGAGAAGGAATTTACTGAGTACTTCGTTTCCACACGGGTGATTGTGAATCGCAGCAACATGCGGGTGGAACGATGCTATCAGATGGAGTCGATTCAAACATACATCAATCCCGAGCCTGGCGTGATGCGGTGCCGCGCATCGATGAAGGAGTTCGATGAGACCGGCATGCCCGTTGAGCTGGTGAAAGGTGTTTGTTATTCGACCAAGATGAAGGAGTATGCACCGGTGGTGCAATGCCGCGGTGAGAATCTGCCGAAATTGTTTGCGCAGTATCTCAAGCGCAACAACCTGGCGCATCTAATTCCGGCGGGTGCGGAGCGATGAGTGGTGCACCGCATCACAGGCGGTTAGCGGGCGCCCCTGTCTTCGCTGGCGGATTGAAGGAAGAAACAGTGGACCCTGATGTAGAGAAACCACCGCAGCGCCAATACACATATGAAGCGCTTTGATGAGAAGGGGCAGCCCGTGACGCTAATGAAGGGTATCGCTTATTCGAAGCAGATTCGTGATTATCGATCGGCGTTCATTTGTCGGGGCGAAAATGTGCCGAAGCCTCTCGTGCAGTATCTGCGACGGATCGGACAGGAGCATTTGATACCGGCGAGGGCGCTGCAGGAGGCGAAGTGAACTCCTGCTTCATGTGCGGGACGGTGCACAAGCTGGGTCAGACAGTGTTTTTATGCCAGTTGCCGAGAATGACAGTATCGGCTAGACTTTGTGCTCTCCTTTCCCATGGCGATTTTATGGATAATGAAATTGAATGCAGGTCTTGCGGACAAAAAATCGCATATTGCAACAGTTGCGGTGGTGCTCTTTCTATAGAGGGACCGGTAGCGGTGGATTTCCGGAGGAGTCTTTTTGAGATTGCGGTCAGACATTCTGCGGAGATTCTCGATTCGCCTTGGGAAATTCCTCTTTCAGTGGCGAACATCTCTCAAACAGAGATAGACTCAGAGGTTCGGAAACTGCGACTGGCATACGGGCTTTCCGAAATTGCCACTACGCAAATCGATTTTGAAATGGGGGACAGGGAGCGCGTGTTTGAGGCTTGGAAGGGGGTCGCGATTATTCAGGAAGGTTTGTTTGATCTGCGTAAGACTCTGCTTTGTCTGTATTCTGATGAAAATTGCTTACCTTCCGCATCGGTTGACGCAATCGGAAAGACCGCAATCAAGCAAATTGAAGACTTGTCTTACGAAATCTCAGAGGCTTGCCTGAAGTTTGAGAAACGCTCCGCAGGACTGCTCTAAACTTTGTTGCAACAGGCGTGATATCAAATCGGCGCTTTTGTTCGCAGGATTAGATCAATTACTTCGATTATTGCAAATGTCGATGCAAAATACGTGCAGTCGTCGCATATTGTCCGCGACAGGTCGCCTTGTTCCGATTAAGGTTCTTTGCGGAGCGGCTACTAGGCCTATGCTGAAGACTTGCAAGGAAAGAAAATCCAACCCTCGCGTCGGGCGAACGGCAATTCTTCAGCCGTGGGATATCGGACGGTCCAGTCCCTAAACACCTCTGGCTTGTTTTCCGTTTGGTCGAACGCAAAAATCAAAGCTGTTATGGCGGCTATAAAGGCATCAGTTTCGTCAGCTGACTCCGCCATGCTGCTGATTGGAATATTCGATATTTGAAACATCTCGCCCAGTATTGCGAGAAGTTCTTTTCGAAGCGAAGTGGCTTCAGTCGAATCTTTTCCCTTGTAACCAGCAATCAATGTTCGCCAGCGTATGTCGTTATTCGAGTGCGATGCGAATGCACGTAGCGTGGCGGCCGGGTAGACTTCTATGAGTACAGGCAAGTTTGGCATGAATTCGGTTCTGTCCACTCGAATTTGCGGACTTAGGCTTCCTCTCGTTTTCGTGCTCGAGCAAAGCCGCAACCATGCGCGCATACTTGCGGCAATGAGGTCCGAAGTAACAGAAAGCGGACGTTTGCGAAGCTCTTCGTCGACCACGTTATCAGTTTTTCGATAACGGTACCCATCGTCTTCAGCCACGCTGAGCGAGCCATTAATTCCCGCCATGTTCCATGACTGCACAAGTTCCACGAAGTCAATCGGCCATCCGAAGGGCACATCGACACCTACTACTTGCAATTCTCGATTCGTGCATACTGCTTCAGCGTTTTCCTTAGCAGCATCAGTGTGAACACTAACGCATCCGTTGTGCTGATCAACGGATAGTTTAACGGTCCATTGCTTCTTAGGCTTGGTTCCCCAGTCGATTCCTGCAACTTGCAAACTCACGTAAGCTTCCTCTTCTGGCGAAACAAAAAATTAAACCAGATCGAAATGGCAATCTGGGCAGTTCTTAGTCTACCTCGCTTGACGCGGGTGCAACCCATCAAATTGGATATTGAAGTTTCGGTGACTTGCGTGCCCAAAGCTACCGGCAACTAGTCGAGACTAAGATGCCTGCACCACTCCCGACACTTGTGTCGAGAGTAGTGGACTTCGAGACGGCTATTAAATATGACGCCAAAACTGTTGGAATTGCGATTGCAATTTGCAGCTGCATCCGTGTTCGCGTTGCTGATTTGCGGAAAGGGTTTCATTATGTTGAACGCAGGATTGCAGAGTTAGTCGCTACGCACACGCCGTCGGGAACAGTGTCGGGATTTAATAATTCTGGCACTTTGTCGCCAGAATCCCGATTAAATGTCGGGAACCGTATGGGGATTTTTGCTCTTCGGTTCTTTCCACGTCAATCTCGACAATCACCGGTGTCCCACATAGATGCACTGCGTGATTGCATCTTTTTGACGATGAATTGAGAGAGTGCAGCGCGACGTTCGCTGCAGCGACGCAAGATCCAGGCGCCAGAGGAAACTCGTCCGCGTCGCATGCAGCAGCCGATCAAGCAGCCATTGAAATACATGCTCGGAATCGGTTTCGCCGGTGCATGACTGATTGATTTGCCATGCCCTGACGGGCAACTGGCACACTCGATTTCGGCGGAAGTGGCTGAGAAAACGGTGTTCGCTGTGTTCCAGCGCAAAGACATCTTCGAATTTGTGGGGACAGGTCCGGCTAATAAGCGGGTGTCTCTGTTTGTGCTCAAGAATCACGCGTTAGCCCTTCGATTCTGCTAGGCTAGAGGAAGCGCCAATTTGAGTTTCTCAGCTTGCAGGCGCTCTATAAATCAGCTAAAGCGAGGTACGAATATGACTATCGTTTCACGTGGATACGATCCCGGACTCCAAGAACAGAACACAGAGCTGTTCATCGAGCACCTAGACTTCTTGCTGTCCTCCGAACAAATCATCCTGAATGACCGAGATTACTTCTTCACTCCACTATCATTCGCGTGGTGCTCATGGCCATACGTTTCTGGAGATGGTTCGCTGCCTCTGGGCTATCTGCTTTGCGGCTGGAAAGATCTGATTCTTAGCGAGCCATGTCCTGAATGCGGTGGGACCGTTCTTGTATTCTCATTCGGAGGCTCGCCGCTTTCCGGTAGCAACAGCTGGTCTGGCTTCTGCAAAGACTGCAGAACGAAGCAGACGGGACGCGACTCCATTCATAAACCATTTGTCAAACGCGTTTCCTACGTTCAAGCGCTGAGGAAGACGTTTCCAGAGCGCATTAGTAGTTGGGAAGAATATGACGGCAACATGTTTACTTGGGGTGGCAACGGACTGCAGCCAGCTCGAAAACGACAACTGGTCTGGACTAAACTTGCTAATCCGACTTCGCTTGCAGAACTCGTCGCGGAATTGAAGAGCGGTCGAACAAGAAGAAATCCGCCCGAGGCTCTGCACATCCAGTGTGACCAGAAAGTGAAATTTTCCAAGGACTGATTTAGGTCAACCAAAGGATCTCTTAGGAATGAGGAGGAAAGCTTTAGTGCAGTCCGACTAAGAAGGACTGCCGGACCGGCACGAATCGCTCTCGTCTACTTTCGCATCTACTTGACCGGGCAATAATCGCGAGGCCGCGAGGGGCAGCCGTGCCGCGCATCGCGAACCTTGCTGTGATTTTCGGTACTGCACGTATTTTGCAGTGCCATATTGTAGCCTATACATGGAGAGCTAGGAATCAAGTGTCCCACTATACGAAAATCAAGACCAGCATTTCAGACGCCGCTTTTTTGGTAAAAGCGCTGAACGATCTTGGGTTTGCCCACGTGGACAGGCACGAGACCGCGCAGAACCTATACGGCTACCAGAATGACCGAAGAACGCAAACGGCGGAGGTCATCATTCGCAAGCAGTATGTCGGCGCGGCGAGCAACGACATCGGGTTCTCGCGTGAAGCTGATGGCTCTCTCTCCGCCATCATCTCGGAGTTTGATCAATTAAAATACGGCGCCGCTTGGTTAAACCAGGTGACGCAACGGTATGCATATCATGCGGTGATCAACAAACTAGCCGAGCAAGGCTTCAGCATTGAGTCCGAGCACGCAGAGAAGGGACAAATCAAAATTTCACTTTCAAGAATGAGCTAACCGAATGTCGCACTTCTCTAAAGTAAAAACCAAAATCACAGACTTGGAACTTGCTTGCAAGGCTCTCGCCGATATGAAGCTGAGCTATCAGCTCGGACCGACAACATTGCGCGGATGGGAGAAGAACCAGAAGCTGAAAGCCGACCTCATTGTTACGCTTGGAAGCGGCAGCTATGACATTGGACTAGTACAGAGTGGAGCAAACTACGACATTGTCGCTGATTGGATGGGGGTGAAGAAGTTCACCGAACAGACGTTTAGCCAGGCGTTGAATCAGCGATACGCTTACCATGCTGTTGTGCAGAAGTTGCACGATCAGGGATTCTCTATCGAGCAGGAAAGCGTTGGAGAAAAGCAAGCGATCAAGCTCACCATGAGCCGGCTGGCGTGAACGGACCTAGATCGAAAAGCGACATTGCGGCAGGAGGCAAAATGCAATTTCAGCAAGTCCACATTACGATAACGAAAGACGGTCAGGTAGAGATCAAGGTCGAAGGTGCTGTCGGGCTTAGTTGCCTCGATATTACGAAAGCGTTAGAGGCTGTGCTAGGTGGAGAAGTGGTCTCTAGAGAGATGACGGCTGAAGCGTACCAAAGTGAAACGCTAAGCGATAGTACCCGAATATTCGGAGCTTAGCTTTTGAATGGAAGCCAGTGCACTTTTTATTACTCTGCATTCTCGCATACAGAACACTGTTTCGAACGGACCAGGGCAGCGTTATGCAATTTGGGTTCAGGGGTGCACTCTAGCTTGCGAAGGCTGCTTTAACGCGGACACTCATTCTTTGAAGGGTGCTCGATTCCCTATCGATGAGTTGGCTGATGACATCATTGCCACGCCGACGATTGAGGGCGTCACCATCAGCGGTGGCGAACCTTTTCAGCAGATGCCAGCCCTTGCGCACCTCGTTGCCGCCATCAGAAAAAGGTCTTCTCTTTCTATTCTCATTTTTACTGGATTTACCCGAGAGGAGTTGCTATGCATCTCTGGAGCTGACGAAGTGCTCTCGCAAATTGACGTGCTCATAGCTGGTCGTTTCAGACAAGATCTTCGCGTTGCCCGTGGTTTGGTCGGGTCCGCAAACAAGGTGATTCACTTCCTCTCGAACCGATACACGCCTGGTGATTTGGATTCTGTGCCTCAATCTGAAATCATCATTGCTAGCGATGGCACTGTTACTGTCACAGGCATTAATCCCCTGGAGCTACGGAGCTGAACTATGTCGTTTGAAAAGAATCTGGAAAAACTTCTGCAAGCTCGCTTCACGCTCATCGTGCTTGTGACAAGCGAAGAATCCCGGGCGATGGATCGCATTAAGGAGACGTGCGTTGCTGGGAAGCGCCCTCTTGTTACGTGGGACATTGGTGATGGATTCCAGATTCTGTCCGGCACGGTAGCAAATCTGCCATCTGGAGTGGCAGCCACCAACCCCGCCCAAGCGATTGAGGCGATCGATCAATCACCCAGCGATGCTCTTTTTGTGCTCAAGGACTTTGATGAAATCTGGACCACGAACTATCAGATTAAGAGGAAGTTGCGCAATGTAGTTCAGCGACTTAAGCAAGTCAAACGAAAATCCATTCTGGTAATCTCCACTGCAAGCAAAATCCCGGAGCAGTTGCGTGACGAAGCTTTCGTGCTGGAGTTCCCGCTTCCCCAGGTGCAAGATCTGGAAGGTGTGCTTGAGCTGGTATCAAAGGTGGGTGGAGCCAAAATTCAGTTAACTGAACTCGGCAAGGAGAAGCTTCTGCGAGCCGCGCTTGGTTTGACCGCTTCTCAGGCTACACGCTGTTTCTCAAAAGGGTTGGTGACGAATGGTGTCCTCGATGATCGCCATATTGAGCTAGTCACCGATGAAAAACGGCAGGTGATTCGCGAGAGCGAGGCTCTGGAATTCTTCCCGGTAACAGAAACGACTGAAGACGTGGGCGGGCTTGAGATACTCAAGGAATGGCTTCGGGTGCGCGAGCGTGCGTTCACAGACGATGCCCGTAATTATCAACTTCCGGCACCAAAAGGTATGGCTCTTATCGGTATTCCCGGCACGGGAAAGAGTTTGAGCGCCAAAATCGTGGGCAGCTCGTGGAAGATGCCTTTGCTCCGGCTGGATACTGGAGCCCTGTTCGGCGGACTGCTAGGAGAGTCGGAAGAGCGTACGCGCAGAGCGCTTCGGGTAGCCGAAACAATTGCGCCATGCGTTCTCTGGATTGACGAAATGGAGAAAGCCTTTTCTCAGGGCGGAGAGGGGGATGGTGGCACCAGCAAGCGAGTGTTTGGCACCATACTTACATGGATGCAGGAAAAGAAAAGCCCATGCTTCGTGGTCGCTACAGCAAATGATGTGACAAAGCTTCCACCCGAATTGTTGCGTCGAGGGCGCTTTGACGAAATCTTTTTCTTGGACCTTCCCACTGCCGACGAACGCAGAGAAATCTTTACCGTTCACATCAGAAAGCGCAAGCGCCAACCCAAAGACTATGACCTGAATCGACTTGTGGCGTTGAGTGAAGGTTATGTAGGAGCAGAGATAGAGCAATCAGTTCTCGATGGAATGTACTTCGGATTTGACGAAGGTCGCGAATTTGATACACAGGATATTGAGAATGCGCTGAAGCGGCAAATTCCGATGTCTCGTTCGCAAAGCGATGTCGTCAACTCACTTCGAAAAATGCTCCTAGAGGGCAGAGCACAGTCAGCTTCTTTCAAACAACCAGAGCAAGCGAAAGAGTCCTTTGTCGAATTGAATCTGGAGTTGGCGCACTAAATTCCCGTGAACGATAATGGTGATCAATGAATTATCTACTAGCAGTGATTATGAGGCGCTAGACGCTGAGTCACTAATCGATCTATGCAGCCAGGCACATTCCGGGCCGGAATATGCTCACGCTTTGAGCAGGCTTGGTAGTCTGTCTCAGCGAGAATTTGATCAACTTTTTGAGATTTGGCTTGTGACTCGAAGCTGTCAAATTGAGGTCTCCCTATCGCAGCTCGAAAAAGCTCCATCACCCGGTCACCGTGCTGAACTAGTGTGGAGTCTAAAACGAAATGCGCGTATCGACTTGGAGGCGATAACGTCCTCCACTGTGGACTCGTTGTTAAATGCCATTTTCGACCTTGACGAAGAAATCGCAGAGCGTGCAGCGAAACTGCTGGAGTCATTTGACGAACTGGAACTCGGGAGAGCGAAAGAACGAACGCGAGTTCTCTTACTAGATTGTCTTCAGGAAAAGAATTACGACAAAATATCGTCGCTGGCGGGCGGTACTATCGATCTATTGCTAGAAATTGCCTCCTCCAGTCATGGTTCCCCTGAATCAACGAGGGCGCGCCTCTACCTTGGGCAGCATCCGCCGGCAAGAGAGGCGCTTTGTCAGCAAGCTATTTTTCACGGGAACGAAATCGCCCTTGAGATTATCAATTCGGTTGATCTGTTTCCCTCAGACCCCGCACAACGTGCTGTCCTATACGTTATGTGCAAGGACTTTTCTCGACTTGCTCAGATAGAAAAGGTCAGTCAACTTATCTCCGGTTTGGTTCCTAAGCTATCTGTGCATGTTCTGCGTCAACTCATTGTAAACCTGGCCAACGCAACGTGGACCGAGCGCTTTAATTGTCTGGCGGAGTTGCTGTGTAGAGCAGAGTCAAGCGGCGCAGTGCGTGCCATTCTGCATGAAGTCCAGTCAGACTCACTCTGTCATGAGTTTTGCCGTGAGTGGCTTGAAAGCAGCAGTAAAGAAATGGGAGACGCTTTGCGGATTCTGGGCTGGGTTGCGCAGGCACCGGTTGAGAGTCGATATCTATCGGCGCTGAACGCTGATAGGGTAAAGGTTCTTCTTGAAGACGAAGACCGGTCTGCACCGATATTGCTTCAGGAATATTCGAACAACGCCCTCGGGCTGAAGACCAGAGCACTCACAGCGCTTGCAGAATACAGTGCACCGAGCGTTCTTAATCATATTGCGGGGCATTGGTACGTGACTTTCGATCCGCAGTTAGAGCAAATTATTTCACGAAAGTCTTTCATTGCGACCGGAGCTACAGAGCTGCGCATCGCTACCGCGCTGTTAGTAAATGAAGACTCGGCGATCAACGAGCTGGCCGAGGAAGCGGTCGGCTGCTTACTGAAACACGCATTTGGTGCCGGTGACCATCCACTGAAGCAAAAGGCACTGTCGTTTTTGCGCACAAAACCCAACCAACTTATGATCAATTCGTTGTGGCGGCGTTGCAGGGAGCTGAAAGACAGGCAGCTCTTCGACTTGCTGCAGACAGCGAAGCATATTGCCACTGAGCCTCCTCTGCTCAATTTGTTGACGAGGCTGCTCGCGGAGGACTCAGCCCTACCCGCGGAAGTGACACGAGCAGAAACAGTCCAGTTGTTCGAGTGGCTCAATTCCTCAAACGAAGTCGTGAAAGGTCGAGTTGAAGCCCTTCTTCTAAAAGTGAAGCAACCTGAGGCTATTGACGTAGTTTGCGACCGAGCGCTGGCAGGAGTGCCCATTGCAGTTGGCATCGTAAGAGCTGCTGGCTTCGTGCCATCGCAGAAAACCGCACGCGCCCTGTTCTTCGCCCGCATGGAGGACTGGGCTAGTTACGACAGAGAAGATCCGTCGGGGAGCTACCTCGCGGAAGCCTATTCGAAGGCTGATCCGTCGAACAGGTTGCGAATTATAGAGTCTCTTCAACGTTCAAATCGCTCGCGCCAGCTGCAGCTTGTCTTACTTCAAAAGCTGAAGCATCAAAGGAACGAACTCTCTTTAGCAGAGTGGCAGGATCTATTACCTGTGTTGAGGGACCAAGAAGATTGGGGCGAGCTGTGGCGGCTGGTAGAACATGCGCCAGCCACAATTGCAGCTGAATTAGTCAGGACGCTGTCTTTGGTTGGTTGGAAGCCTGAGGCCACTGAGCTAGCCAGGTATAACCGACTTGTTGCGGCTATCCGAGAGTGTCCTCGCAGACACACGTTTCAAGGGCGGCCTCGGTTGCTGCCAAGTCTATTGTCTGTTGCAAACTGCATGGTGGCAGTTGACCCCGCTGGCACTCTTCTTGCGATTGCAGAGGGCGACTCAGTCGAGATCCGGACGGTGCCGGATATGGTGCGAGTAGGTTCTGTATCAGTATCGAAGAGCAAAATCATGCTGATGCAGTTTGTAGAGCCTGACAACACTTTGGTATGTATCTGCGATGACGGTTTGCTGGCAGCTGTAGATACAAAAACCTTGAGCTTAAAATGCTCGAAGCAGGAGCCTCCGCGCTATGTTTCAATGGTATCTGCCTGGCGATCAGTCCTCTGCTTAAGAACAGATGGTGCCATCGATGCTCGTTCATCGCAGGACCTGAGCTGGCAGTTCGAAATTAGGCGCGATCAAGAAGTTTCAGCGCTGGCTGTTTCGGAGGACAATCGCTGGCTTGCCCTGGGTGGTCGGACAATTGACATAGTTGATTTGAAAGATCGTTCGACCCTGGTATCTCAAGCGGTGCCACAAAGCCCTGACGCTATGGTTATTCACGATGGCTGCGCGGTAGCAGCGTGGGCTAGTGCGGAAATTGGGCTGCTTAACTTCGTGCGCTCGAGTCCTGAGCTTGACGGGAATCTGCGCACCCTCGGCCAAACAGGAAAAATTTCAAGCATTAAGCCGCTAACTAGCACGTCGGTAGTGGCTCTTAACACCGAAGGGGAATTGTGCGAATTTGAGACCCCCGCGCTGAAGCCAGTTGGCAGGTTGTGTAGAGTGCGCTCTCCCGGAACGCTTGCTGCCAGCAAGAATGGTAATACTTTGGTTTGCGCTGGACCTTCGGAGCTGCTGGTTTGGAGCAACGTGACCGCGGTGCTTGCTTCGCTACCCGGCAAGTCTGTCACGCCGAGTCAAATCCAGATTCTGGAGGAGCTGAAAGCCCAGCTTTCTCCGGAAGAAGTTGCATGGGCGAATCTAATTCGTGCGCTTGGTGAAGTAAGGCATGAACACGATATTGAACTCGCTTCATCGTGGGATGAGGACGATGAGAACTACGAAGTAGAACTGGTTTAGGCGAGGTGATTTATGGAGTGGCTTAGAAGCATCTTCCTTCGGCTAAGTGGTGCCGCCAATCAGCTGCAGGAAAAAGATGAGGTCATCTTATCTCAGACTCGGCTGTTAGAAGAACTACAAAGGACGGTCGATGATCAGCAGCACACTAGCGATGAACAGCTGCGCACCATTACTGAGCTGCGCGATGTTATTGAACGCGAACGAAACATACAAAGTACGCTCATCGCTCACAGTGTCGAGAACGCTGCTGAATCACTGATTCAAGAGCTGTCGGGCTCAGTGATTCAGCTAGTCACCTTGGACCATTTGAGCAACAACGAGGCGCAAGAGGTCAGGGGGACCGATGCTTTGGCAATAGCGATGCGAATGGTGAGAGCCCTGGAGGAGTCTGGAGTCTGCCTGCTGGGAAAGCCTGGAGAAATGAGCGAGTTCGATGAACGGCGGCATGAGGTGGTGGCACGAAACGTAGTTGTGCAGTCAGGAGAAACTATCACTATCAAAATGCCCGGAGTCACATTTCGAGATCGCATAATTCGCAGAGCGATGGTTGCTCCGGTTCCACTTGCGGAGACTCAAACCTGTGGTAGCTGAATCAACTCTAAATGTTGCTATCGATTTTGGCACCAGCAACACCGTAGTGTCCGTTTGGGATAAGGCCAGTAATCAGTCGCGGCCGATCTACATCCCGAACCTGAGTCGCATAGTGAAACACGCTGGAACCGAAATGTATGTCGTTCCTTCGCTCATCCATTTTACCGGGGCCGGAAAATTCAAGGTCGGCGAAGAAGTACGAAAGCTCAACGCAGAGGCGTCGCCCAACACATTCAAAAGAATGAAGTCTTATGTGCGGGAAAACAGCCCGGTCTCCAGAGTGGTGCATGGTCAGCGAATGTTTCACCAGGATGCGGCGAAACTCTTTCTGAAGACAATCACCGATAGACTTTGCGCTGAACTGAGATCTCGCCCGGCAAACATAGCCATAACAGTGCCGGTTGATGCATTTGAAGCCTACAACAAATGGCTGCTGGACAATCTTGATTCTGCCGAAAGTTTCAGGTTGATTGATGAACCTGTTGCCGCTGCTCTTGGGTATGGCGTGCGATCTGTCGATTCTGCACCTTTAATGGTGTTTGATTTCGGTGGTGGCACAGTTGATTTGGCTGTTGTCGTTCCTGAATTTGTTAACTCGGACAAGTATCCAACGTGCAGAGTTATTGCCAAAGCAGGTTTGGAACTTGGGGGAGAAGACATCGATGAATGGTTGGCACGAGAAGTGCTTCGCCGCTGCAACGTCAAGCAGGAATCAGCTGAAGCTGAGGAAATCTGGCAAATACTGGTGCATGAGTGCCAGCAATTGAAGGAGAAACTTTCGGTAAAGGAAGTTGCCAGCATTCTGGTTATGAATCCGACGACAGGAAGAGTGATCGAGTCTTCAGTCACAAGGGCAGAGTTTGAAAAGATACTCCATGCTAATGGGGTGTTTCAACAGATAACACAATGCATCAATAGCGTGTTGCGAAAAGCTGCCGAGCGAGGCTTTGCTGAGGGCGATCTGGCTCGCGTAATAATGGTAGGCGGGGGGAGCTTGATCCCCGCGGTGCAGAATTGTCTCACAGGCCGTTTTGGCGCGCGCGTTCTGCTTGAGAATCCACTGGAAGCTGTGGCGAAGGGCGCGACAATGCTATTGGCTGGCGTTCAGTGCGTGGACTATATTCAACACTGCTACGCGGTCAAGTCGCGAAGCGGCGCTGCAGGAGCGTATGAATATCACGTCATTGTCCCGAGCGGAACTGCTTATCCTAGTGCGTCTGCGATTGCTGAGAAACAATTTCGTGCCACCACTGATGGTCAGACTAAGTTCGGCCTGGAAATATTCGAAATTTCTCTTGGAGCGGAGACGGAGCTTCAGTCTAGCCCGTCGAAGTTAGCAAAGCTTAGCCAGCAAGAGCTCGAGAAACGGCGCTATAGTTTTTTGAATGCTGATAGCGCTACGTTTATATTCGCTGACCCTCCGGCTATGCGGGGCGAATCGCGATTCAAGGTCGAATTCTTCTTGGACGAAAATCGGCGCCTGGTGATAACGTCACGCGATTTAAAAACAGGCCGTTTGTTGCACACTTTTCACCCGATCATCAAGCTGAGGTAACGTAATGCCAGATTTCTTCGGTTTTCTCTCCAGCGAGTTTATTCCGCACGTGGCGAACATTGCCCTCCTCATTTCTGCTGTAATCGTTGGCGTTCTTCTCTTCTTTCTCCATCGGTTTGATAAGGCAATTAAGCCGCTTAGCACCGATTTGGAAAAGACGATCGAGTTTGTTCGAAAGCTAAAGCAGCCCTTGGATGTTGAACAATACAATCTTCTCAGTACTTTTTTTGAGAATTCGAGCATATTGTCGCACCCCTGGTCAGAATTTCGTGACTCGCTGATCGTCCCCAAAGAAGGAGATACTGATCGAACCGTCTTCAACACCAAACAGTCGGAGGCGTACTTCACGGAAGACGTGGTTATCCGTCGACATGTTGATTTAGATCTTTACATGGCCATACCCGGCATTTTGACTGCACTGGGGCTGATAGGCACGTTTCTTGCCATTTACATTGCGCTCGCCCAGCTTCAATTCAAAGCCGGACAAGTGGTTGATATTACGCCGTTCATCAACACACTAGGCGGCAAGTTTCTGGCATCAATAGTTGGACTTGTGGCCGCTGCGATCGGCTTGTGGATAGAGCGCTCCAGAACGGGTGAGCTTACGAGACTCTTGCACGAGCTTTGCGTCGGGTTGAACGAAAAAATTAAGCAGGCGCCACCACAAATAGTGACTCTCGGCGCGTTACTAAAAGGAGTCTCCGGAAAGCTCAGTCTTTTGAGGGCGGAGATTCCGAACAAACGCGAACTAAAGAAGGAGCTAGGACAGTTGCGGTCAGAGTTAACACAGTTTGCGTCCGAGGTAGCGAGCAATCAAACAGTGTTCTTCAGTCAAATAGCGAATTTGGGACAGACGGTCTCAGCGATCCAGCAGTCGACGGATAGCGCATTCCAGCGTAGGGACGAGATGCTGAAGGACATGATTGAACAGGTCGCGGTGGGCTTTCGAGAGGCGCTTGCAAGCGCTGCAAATGAAGAGATTAAGCGGCTTGCGAATTCAATTGAAGAGATAGTCACCGCCACGACCAAACTGAAAGACTCTGTCAGCGCAGCTGACAGCCACTTCCAAGAGTTAATATCGGCGCAGAGGAATCAGCTGGACGATTTACTGACGTATCAATCAGAGCAGTGTGACAAGGTCATCGAGAACCAGCGCAACCAATTCGTAGTCATATCTGGAGAGTTGAAAAACCATATGGATTCCGTTTTGGAGTCAAGTCAACGGCAGCTATCCGATCACATAAAGGTGTTAAGCGCGGCCCTGGATTCACTTTCGCAGAAGCAAGATGAGAGAAGCAGTCAAATCCACCAGAGCCAGACTGAGCGCATTCAATCGATGTTGCAGGCGCTCCAAGCGTCGGCGAACGAAAGTGCTGATGTGGCAAAGCTCGTCACCAATAACACAACCGAGTGGGCAGACAATGTTTCTGCTCAATTGCGCGATGTGCTGAACCTGGCTGCAACGGAAGCCGTAACCTTAAAGCAGACCGGAGCAAACTTAACAGAGCTACAGAGCGGGTTCCAGACTGCCATCGAAAATAACACGCAGACAGTAAAGGAGCTTGAGTCTATGAGCAAGCTGATAAGCCGCGCTGCACAAGCCCTCTCAACCAACGATATTGCAATGAGAAAGTCGGCTGAACAACAGCAGCAAGCAATGGTTTTGTTCGAAGCACAAATGAAGGGTTACCAGGCGCTACTCGAAAAGCACATGACTCTCTGGGCAGAGCAGAAGACTTCTCTGGCAGGCTTGGAGTCGTCATTAAGCAAGGTAACTGACGTGTTCGTGGTTCTGTCTAAGAGCACACAGGCGGCGCCCGCATCCGTCTCCGGAGGAGGCAATCATTCATGAGTAAGAGGGACCATCAATCAATTTTCTTGAGTTCCATAAACGATCTTATGACCTCGCTCGCAGTGGTTTTCATTTTGCTGCTGGTTGTCTACGCGAGTAACGCCCGCGCTGAGTCAATGAAATTGCAACAGGTAATTGACGAGCTGAAAGGAAGAGCGGAAGGCAGTTTCTCTGTGAAGGAGGACCTGCGCCAGCATCTGGCGAAACAGAATCTTCAATTTGCTAACGACGATGCTGATGCGCTTGCGCTCGTCTACTCCGCACCAGATGACAAATTGCAGTTCGACACTAACAAATCTGACTTACACGGAGAGGGCGCGAGGTTTCTCGATGGGTTTGTGCCAAAGGTGATGCGCGTAATTTCTGCGCCGGCGTTTGCATCTAACGTTGAATCGATTCTCATCGAAGGTCATACAGACTCAGATGGTGATGACGAGCGCAATCTCAAGCTAAGCCAGGATCGAGCGTTCGCTGTGCTGAGGTACAGTTTGAATCAGTGTTGTTTAGACCAGGGCCAGCTCGACTTTCTATTGAATTACACTTCGATCAACGGGCGCGGTGAGCGGTGCTTGTTGCCTATTGGTTCACAGCCCGGATCCGAGAACAAAGCTCGAAGCCGAAGAGTGCTTTTCAAGATCCGAGTTAAGAGCCTGGAGCAAAAGATTCACGCTGCTCAGGAAACGGTGGGACCGCCGAGTCGGTAGGTATTACTTCTGTCGCCGGTTCTGAAAGTCTTTCAGTGTAAGCTTCCGGGGCTTTTTGCCTCGAGAGCGCTAAAGTCTCAACAGTATGTCTTTGAGCCACAGCTCAATATTTTGCTGGCAATCCTCAAATGAAATGAATGCTACTTTAATTTTCGAGTTCGCACCTTTGAGGCTCGCGTAGCTTTTGTCGTTTTTTTTCGGGGCTTTGAATTCATACTCCCCCGTATCATTTCTTTCAACTCAGCAGTGCGCGCCCGGTTCGCCTCTAGTGGTGCTGGATCGACCGATTGGGGTTTTTCCAGAATTTGACGCACTCTTGATCTGAGTAGTTCTCGACGACTCAATTCTTGATTCCCTAGGGCAGAATTCAGCAGTTTCTCGGTGGGTGAATTCAATAAGTACTGCAAGATGGTGGCTTCCAGTCTTTTATCAATACTGGCGGAAGGGTGAAACTCGTGTAGTCTGGGTAAGCCATGATCCTTTAGAATTGCGCTGATTTCGCGGTGCTTGGAGTTAACCATTTCCTGAGATTTGTTTGATAGCTTCGGACAAAGAATTCTATAGTGTTCTAAGCTATTGAAACTCCGACAGGCATTCTGACTTTTGAGCATTGATAAATAATCCGCGATGGTGGCTCGAAGTTCCGTATCGCTCCAGCCCTTGTATTGAGTATCCGATTCATTTGTTTGCAACACGTTCCTTCTCTGTATCGCGCTGCGTACCAGCCGTGAAAGTGCTATGCCTGGAGGTGTATCATTGGCTTCGGGGTACGGGAGGTAATGTGAAATTGCGTCGTCTTTCCGACTTCGTTTTCGAACAATTTGCCTGGGCAAAAGCAACACAGGGCGGCCCCTGTCGTCGCGCGGCATTGGAAGGTATCCCTGGTGCCATGCATGTTTGTCATAATCCCAGTACGCTTGCGTGAGAGCAACTTCGGTATCGATTGATAGAGCATCACACTGTTGAAACGTGAAGGCTATGAGTGGTTTTCGGATGATGTTCGTAAGAGCATCAGAGATCTTGTCGCAGCTAATGCCAGGAATTTTGAATGTCATATCATGAATATCGTGAAGAGAACCAGTTTCAAACGCATTCGTCCATGTCAATCGTTCCGCAATGTTTTGCGCATCGGCAACGCTCATTCCGCGGCCTTTGCCTTTCCCTGAGAAGCCGATGTGCGTATCTTCTGCCTCCCGAAGCTGAGAAAGGAGGCGAACGGCCTCGGCGTTTTTGCCTTGCCTTAATTTGAACAAGACGCAAGAAAAGAAGTCGGCAATGTATTCACGAAGCAAATCATAGGTCGGTCCCGACGAGGCGAGCAATGCACTACTATCTACGAATAGCGGAAGGTCGCTATCTGTGACCCAGATATCTACGAAACCAAGGCTATGTGGAAACTCTTGCTTTAAGAAACATTGAGAGAAACTTAAAAGCTGCAAACGGTCAGCTTCAGTCTTAAGCCGCTTCAAATTGAATGTTGGGGCAATTGCCTGGATGCTTGGTGGAGATGTTAGCTTAGTTAGGTCTTCTCTTATTAACTTGGGAACGTTTTCTGTTTTCAGATCCCGTTGCAAGATTTCTCTTTGGGAAGGAGAATTCGTCACTGCGACTGTGGGAATTGGATGGAGTTCGGGCTGCTGGCGCTGAGAGGGAGCTGCTGCACTCGTTTGTAGCTGATTCTTTATCGAATTAAGCTGCACGAAATCCTGTTCATACTGCTGTTCCAGTTCGATAAGTTGAGCCGCGGAGAACCCGTTGAAGAGATTAGATAGTGCTTTGTGATTCGCCTTGAGTCTGATTACGGCAAGAGCAAAATGGATCTCGAAAAGAGTACCGGCCACACTCGACTTGCCATAAATTTCCTCAATGATATCGCGTGCAAAGAAAAGCGCGTAGCTGTTCACAGCGCTTGGGTCCTCTATGGCTGTGCATTCAGCGAGACTTTGCATAAGGCGTTTTTTTGTGCAGCTCTCGTGCCAAGTCTCGGATCGAAGGCTCGCAAAGGTTGCAAACCATTTCTTGAATGCCCGTTTAATCGACTCAGGAGGTCTGAGCTTGTTGAGAATAACACGACCTAAAGGTACAGTTGCTGGCTGCTTGCTGCTCATTGCAACTGTCGAGACGTCCATTCTATCGTTTGGATGGGTAGTTCTTGCTGCGTCGAGACAATTTATGGCTGTGCGAATCCAATGTCCGCAAAGTCTACATATGCGTTTGTAAGAGACACTGAGAACAAATCTTCCTTGACCCGATTGAATGCTAACGCCGCAGCCGCAACATTTTGTGCGCTGATTCTCTACCCGCCACCTTGCCGTCTGCTTGAGTTTGGTTATCTCTTCCAATAGGAACTTTCGTGGTTTTGTGTCCACATCGACGCGGAGTTCCTTCAGACGCGATCGTGATTTCTTCTTTGGCATTGTTCTACAAGATAAATCAATGTTTAGCGGTTATGAAAAGCGACTCTTGAATAGAGCCCATGGCTAATATTCCCACAACTGTTATTGAGCATATTAAAGGACGCGAAGGTCGGTCTTCGCCACATGTATTTTGCGTTGAGGCAAGTTAACCTATAAACACTCGGTTGCGCGCCGTGTGGACGACAATCAAAGGAAGTCGCCGGGTGTATCACTTGGGACCAGTATTCGCGCGATGCTGTCGTTGTTAATGGCGTGGAGTACCTTCGCAGTTTTCGGTCTAGTAGTTGAAAGAGGACGCACCATGGTTCGCGGCGAAGATTGGTCCGAAGAAGAAGTTCAGCAGACAATTGCGGATTACTTTGAAATGCTACGAAAGCAAAATGCGGGAATCGCGTTTGTTAAAGCGGAGCACAATCGCAAGCTTCGCGAAAGGCTGAGCGAACGGTCAAAGGGGGCAGTGGAGTTCAAGCACATGAACATTAGCGCCGTACTTCATGCTCACGGCCTTCCTTGGTTGCAAGGCTACGCTCCAGCAGCACATGTGCAACAGCTGCTAGAAGATTCAATAATTCGATTTGTAGAAGCTCGAACTCACCAAGACCGGGCGGTTCCAGTGTCGAATGGCTCTGTTAGGGAGAGACTGAGAGAGAGAGTCTTGGCGATTTTGGGAAATCCTGAATCTTAGGACCGCAAGCGGCTGTCAAGGCAATATTCTAATGTTCGGCCATGGCGACTGCACAAATACTGCAGTGACTGCGGGTATGTCATTTTAGAACGCTACCAGCGGATTGATCATCGGAAGTCAACAAGAAGTGCGGAACCGGAATGTCGAGTTCAGTAGCAGCGCAGATCAACGAATGGAAGCATAGGCTCGTTGATCTGACACGTCGGAATCACCTTCTGTTCTTCAAAGAGGCGTCCAGGTCAGCAGTGGAGCTGGTTCATCCAGACGTAGCCGCTATCTTTGATCGAATTGCTCAGTCGCAAAAGTCGCTGTCGTTTTTTTCTTTGCAACTGGAGCCGGCGGCACCAGGGCAGATAACCCGCTCAGTTCGTCGCCCGAAAGATGACGAGATTTTGATAAAGGAACGCCCATCGACAGCCAATCTTAAGTCGGTTCTAAAGACCCTATTTAGAAAGTCCTCATCGTTCTTTGAAGAACAAGGTCTTCGAACTCTCTATCTCTCGTTCGGCCAAGTGAGCTGGACTGATTCCCAGACGAATACTTCGGCTACAAGTCCTCTGGTGCTCGTTCCCGTCACGCTAGAACGAACCACAGCGCAAAACCAGTTTGAAGTGCAAGGCACCGATGAGGAAGTTCTCGTCAATCCGGCTTTTCAGCTCTATGCACGACAACAGTTCAAGTTCGAACTTCCAGAACTAGACGGAGATGTTGAAGACATCGACATCGAACATTACCTGGAAACAGTTCGCAAAGCGGTCAAAAAACACAACTGGACGGTGCAAGATAACTGTTGGCTTTCGACGTTTTCCTTTCACAAGTTGGTGATGTATCAAGACATCGCCTCACATGCGGATGCGATGGCCAAGCATCCATTGATTAATCGATTATGTGAGTCTAGGAACGATAGAAGCCCAGCCCAGACTATTTCAACACCCAATCTAGATGTGCTCAATCCGAGGGAATCGTTTCAGGTTGTAGAAGCTGATAGCAGTCAACAGGCCTGTATTCAGGCCGTTAAAGAGCATCAAAACTTGATCATCCATGGACCGCCTGGAACAGGTAAGAGCCAGACTATTACAAATATAATCGCCGAATGCATAGCTGCCGGGAAATCGGTCCTATTCGTAAGTGAAAAAATGGCCGCGCTCGACGTAGTGTTTAACCGACTTAAATCCGCTCAGCTGGATCAATTTTGTCTTGAGCTACACAGTCAACGTGCCAGCAAAAAAGCGCTCATTGAAGAGCTTGAGTATTGTTACAAGAAGACGATTCAGCCCTCCGGAAGGTTTTCGAATCAAGAGTTTGAGAAGCTAATTTCGAATAGAGCGATGCTAAATCAGTATGCTGAAGAGCTTCACCGCGAAAGGCAACCATTGAAACTGTCAATTTTTGAGGTGGTTTCGGAACTCTGTGCGAGAAAAAACATTCAGGAAGTGGGCTTTCGATTCACAAAAAAAAACCTGACATCTGCGAACCTACAGCTTCTAACTGATAGTTCCGCGAAGCTAGCTCAGATTTGGCACATAGCCCGGTGTCCCGAAGAGTTCAGTTGGAACGATTGTACTTTTGATGCATTTGACGAATCAAGACGTGATGGAATCGTGCGCAACCTCCAGGAGATGAGGAGACTCGTGAACGATTTGATTTCCTTGCTTGAGTACTTCCCTTGTGGCTGTGATAACTCTGAACCTTCTTCCATTATTGAAGCAAAGAAGACTCTCGAACTCGTTCGTTACTTGGAAACGGGGGCTGTTTTCTCGACGTCAGTCCTCCGAACAAGAGATCTGCGAGACATTACAAAAGCATTGGAGATCGGAGCCGCTAATCGAAAAGATCAGAAACAGCGCGAACGCTTGTTGCTCTCGGTGTATGACGAGACGATTCTGGATTTCCCTGCAGAAGACATTTCGTCGTTCGTAGCTGCTTTGGCTGAAATGAAGAAGGCTCGCATCTTTCGTGAGCATTCTGCGCCGCAGACTGTCGTGGAAGTATTGAAGTACATGGAGGAGTGCGAGTTAGAATCGCAGAAGTTGACGGTGTTTGAGCACACATTGGAAGTCATGGTTCAGCTTGAGATTGCGCCCCGTGATGCAGCATTCGCCGATATTTACAAATTCAGCAATGCAGTTACCGAATTTGCTCCGCGGGTACGCGCACTGCCACAGTGGATGACTCCTGAGGGAATCCTCGACCTTCAAAACGTCTTACGCGAATTTCAGTTGGAGTTTGAGGTGCGTCAATCTCTCGTTGAGTCTGTCAGCGAGCACTACAATTTGATTCCGATTGATTTGGGTGCCCGGTTCCCCGAAGTGAGTAATGCATTCGCTGTGGGCGCACAGCTCCTCCCCAGTTTGAACAGTAAAGAAGTTGCGGATGTTCTAAGTACTCCGGAGTTTGGGAAGGGCTCGCAGTCCGCTAGCGAGAGCTTCGGGGATCTAGTGACTGCCTTAGATAGTGCTGCAGATGATCTAGGAGTCCCCCACCCCAGCACCATGGACGAAGCCAGAACTTTTCATGGCATCGTGAGAGCGGCTAATGAGCTCTTATCTGCCCTACGAACAGCGAATTCCTCCGATTCTCGTCCCCTGCGAAGCTGGTTCGTGATGGGCGAAGAGAGCCGTCGAGTCTCCGTGCTGGACGAGTTCAAGGTGGCATGCCTTGCGTGGCAAGCACTACATTCTCCGCTTCAAGAATTGTATGGCGAGGATTGGAGCCGGTTAACGGAGTGGGGACCGAAGGCGAATAGTGCCATTGCAAATCTTGTTCGGTCTCTCAGAGTTGAGCAGCTGAACTTAATTGAAATGTTAGAGAATGCAGATGCTACTCGCGAGTTTGTAAACGGAGCGGTGAATCTTTCAATACTGCTCGAAAATATCGCGTTCATCAGCGACGAATTGGAACAGCCAGATATTGCGACGGTGCTTGAAATTCCCGGAAGGTTAGCTCAATTGGAATGTGTTGCGCAGGTACGACAATGCATCGAAGCTGCGGGCGACTTTGACTTGCAACGCCTAACTTCATGGTGCGATTCGATCGAGTCCAAGAGAGAACTTGTTGACAATCTGCGCACGCGCATTGAACTGCGCTCTAACCTCAGACGAACTGTACTGACCTATTTTTCGAATGACATTTTCCCCTATGCGTTTGATATGGATAGACTCGACATGGCGTTGTTCAGTGTTGAAGCCGCAGCGAGTGAAGGGGGGCGGAAGTATACAGAGTACGAAGTCTGCAATCTAGTATTTGATGAGTCTTTTCTCCTATCGTTCTCGGACGCCGCTACTTTGCTGCAACAGCTTGCGCAATGTAATAGACATGCTCAATCAAGATTCCACTTCCCTGAGTTCACATTGCATCAGATTCAAGAATTGGCTACCAGCCTTGAGCAGGCTGCTTTCCTGAAAAATCTGTTGTCTGACCCAAACTATGCTCACCTGGATAAAGAGTGGTTTCACCCCACATCCAGGGTTACCATCAGAGAAGATATTGCTCGCTTGTCGCTGATCTTCGAGGAGCACGCTTCGTTAGTCGCGCAGATCCAGCATAGTTATGAGCTTACCGTTGTTTCCCTTGGAGAGCAGTACATAGCTACAGAGCAAAGGATAAGGGATTCTCAGCTGACGACCAACAATCTCGTAGACGTGGAGCTACTATGCAGCAATGAGTTTGGTGAGTCGTTAGACAGCTTAGCTGCATCGGTTAAGTTAATTGCGGAGCATACGAGAAAACTTCGCGATTTGTTGGGAATCTCTTTCAGTGACTCTATAGCAGGCGCGATCGAGTACGAGGTATGCGCGAATCGGTTGTTGCAGATTCGAGGTGTAAAATCTAGTTGGTTTACGGATCCCAACGAAGTTCTCAGCTCCCTCACAACATTGGAGCGAATTCAACGACAATCAGATTCTTTTCTCGAACGTTTAAACTCTGATTTTGCCGTTCCGTATGAGCTCCTAAACGGCGCAGTTGCAACATTACTGTCATCGTTGAAGGTTGCGCGAGCGGGTCTCGAGTTGCGCGCATCCGATGATGAGACCCTTGATCATTGTCTCCGAACTTCAGGTGCTGTCGCTCGTTTGGAAGAGCTATACGGAGAAGTGCGCGATTCAGCTCTGCGCTTATCTTCGGCATTTTGGTTCCCTCCTCCTCAGAGAATTGGTGAAGTAAAAACGATTACTCGTTTCATAAGGCTGTTGCTTGAGTTTCACAGCGAGCGATTCTCCGTAGTTTGGTCTTATAACCTGGTGCGCGCAACTGTCTTGCAATTGATGACCGAGATCGAACGCCTCACGGTGGAAGTCGAGTACGAGACCGAAAGGGTGCTAACTGAATTTACCACCGAAGTATTAGCAGCGAATGTTTCTGAAATCATTGAGCTATACAGGAATCGCTTCTCTTCCTTTACCAAAGTTTTCTTTCCGAGTTTTCACAAGCTCAATGCTACAGTTCAATCGTTCCGACGAGATCGACAAAGAGTTGAGGACCCGGCCGCTTCACTATTGCCCGTTCAGAATTTGATCGAGAAGAAGAGAGAACTTGAAAGCGCATGGAAAGAGCTTCGAAGCGTCGCGGAACTGACGAATATACACCAGACCGACTTCGAAGGACTTCGGAGGCAATTTTTGCGGCTTGACGAGATTGATTCGCTGAAGTTGTTTCAATCTGAGGAATCATTTGAGAGGTACCTAAGTCATCCGGACCTCGCGTCCCTTTTGGCAAAAATGAAAGGATGCGCAAACGACATTGATGAGTGGATTGTGGAATGCGGAAGGCTGAATGGAGCGATTTATAGCCACAACATGGATATGCGTCATGAGGAGAAGTTTGCGACTCAAGACTTCTCCGTCAATGCAGAGAAGTTGAAGTGTGTTTCTGCGGCTCTGAAAGCCATAGTGGAGGAGCACACATTTTTAGAGCGCCAGCGACTGAACAGAAATGGAACTTTGTTCACATTGTTGGAATCAGTAAGAGGACTTAACGAACTCAAAGGTCGATTCTCGAAACTGGCACCTGAGTATCAGGCTGTTTTGGGCTCTTGGTTTCAAGGACTTGATACCGATGTCAGTAAGGTCCGAACTGTGATCTCTGGAGTAAAGGATCTTGGTTTAACTGTTCAATTGACTGAACGAATCATAGAGAACTGGTCCAGCCAGGAGTTCGATTACGACGCTCTGCGCCAGTCTCAGACGGTAATTGCGCGCGCACTGAGAAGGATTTCGGAGTCAACGGAGACTTGCTTTGCTTTGGAATATTCGAACTTGCCGTTTGACGCTGCGCTGGCGAATATTCATGGATTGCGTACCGATTTGCATCAAGTAAGAGAAGTTTTCGAAAAACTATCGAGCTTGAGAATTGAGAAGCCATGCAACGTCAGTGAGTTATTGAGTGACCTGGCGTACTTGCATGAATACAATTTGCGGAGAGAAGAGCATTTTCGAATGATCAAGGGTATCTTCATCGCTCTTCAACCGTTCGTCCGCGATTATCAATCCGATTTGCAATTACCTCTGCGACTAGTCTCAGTAATTGAAGATCTGGAACGGTCTCTCGGCGGAACGTTGCCGGCTCAGACCATAGAGATACTTTCCGTCGCCAATTATGACGCAGAAGAACTGTTGGCATCAGCTGGTCGCGTTCGCGACATTGCTCAGCACGTGGAAAACAATCGAGCGATCAACTTCATCGACGTAAACATGTCCGCCGCTGTTTCCGAGGTAGAAAGGACAATCGAACAAGTAGGCGGTTTTCTTAAGCACATTCACGAAGAACTGCGAAAGGTAGAACCAGTCATGCTGCCTTCATCAGAAAAAAGTGGTGAACAACGGCTGACTCACCTGCGCGCACTCCAAAAATTGAGAATTTTGGAAGCGAATGATCTCAATAGTTGGAAACGTTTCGAAGATGAACTTTGTCCATTCTTCGATAAGTATGCCAGCAATGCGAAAGGAGCGGCTGAGCTTGTTGCGCAAATTGACGCCCTCTCTGCAGCGTTTGGCCCTCAAACTCCGCCCGCCGTACTGCGCTTGATTATTGGGGAAACGACTGGCGGACTTTTCGACCTGCTCCTGGAGTGCAACGACCGCTTCTCCATGCAAGTCGATTGGTCGTCGCGATTTGAGATGACTAGCTTCCTTCTGTCTTTGAATCGAAGTGAATTGCTGGACAACCTGGAGAACGTGATTTCCTCCGGAAAGGATTTGCAGTCCTCGCTTGATTCATTTCATCGCATTCTTTCTCATGAACGGGAACTCCCGTTAGTTGTGGAAGATATTAGAAACGCGAATTCACTGGTGGAGATGCAGGTCATGTCCGCGAGAAGCCTCACTGAGGTGATGGCGTTAGTCGGTCCGTTGTATAAGGGTTTTTACACTGATTGTGACAAGTCAAAGGAGGTGTTAGGTATTGCGGCCACGATTGCGCACTCGATTGACCAGCACCGGTCCTTCGACGCTCTTGTGCCAGTTTTGTGCGATGGTTTAGTCGATGGTGAACGACTGAATAGTAGCGTGACTGAGATTGCGAGGATACTGTACGACTGGAGCTCTTCGTCGAGCTTATTTCATGAGATCGCGGAGTCATCTATGTCGATGACAACTGTCCAGTCGAATTTGGAAGCATTGCAAACCGCTCAAGCGACATTTGAGGAAGTCTGCACTTTAATGCGCGCACAATGCTCCTCCTTGCGCAGCCCAATAGAGTATCTATCAGACCTTGGGGCTTTTCATTCGATTCTTGAGCGAGACACAGCTTTGGAAAGAATGCGCAGCAGTATGGGAAGTCTCTTCGAGAAGCATGCTCCAGCAAGTAGGGACGACGTTCTGGAGCTTCAGGATTGTGCTCAACACATTGTTCGGCTGCAATCATACTTCCCGTCTAGTGAAGTTCCGGAGAAATTAATTGCGTGCCTTTGCAACCCCCAACTCGATCTTGAAACTGTTCGTGCGCCGTTTGAGAAAGTCGGTGACGTCGGTCAACTTACTTTTGTGAAATCTGATTCGTCGAAGATTTCATTGTCTCGCTGGGTTGCAGAGTTAGACGACCTTCGTCGTGACTTGTCGAACCTTCGAAACTACGCTAGTTCCATTCAATACCACGTCAAATCGGGCAACGGTGATCGGTTGATGAAAGACATGGAGCGAGATTTATCCGAGTTGGTGGCGATTAGGGCGATAGGAATAGAACTGTCGAATCGTGCATCTTCAATCTCGAAAGAGTTTCCGTCAGAGTTTGATTCGAAAGGGGAAGATTTTTGGGATACCTGTTTGGCAAATTTAGCTTGGCTGGAGCGATTGCGTCGGCAGTTCAAATTCGAGGACCTACCGGGATGGATCGTTAGTTATTTGAATTCTAGCGTTCCTCGTGAAGAAGAAAATTTCGACAATTTGGCCCGTGTCTTAACGGAATTGCAAGGCAGCATTCTTATGGTGAAAAGTTACTTTTCCACCGTGCGAAATGCGGACTTCGACTGGAAAGGATTGCCACTTGCGGAGGTCGCTGAACTATTAATGATGCTGGAAAAACAGGTTGATCTGATACCGGATTGGCTCCTCTATCTCCGCATCAAACAGGACTGGCGCGATGCTGGTGTCGGTAATCTTTCTAACTATGTCTGCGGCAATCCTCAGATTGAGCCGGAGGTATTGCAGGATGTGGTTCTTAAGACGTTCTTTCAGGATGCTCTGACAAAAATGCTTGCAGAAGACCCTGTTCTTTCGAATTTTGATTCTGCGGACTTGGCTGCAGCAGCCAATCAATTTTGTGCATCGGATCAGTCGTTGATCCTCGCCGGAGCTTCGCGCATTTCCGCGAAACGGAACCAAATGAAGGTGCCAGAACCACTGGTTGGTGGTGAAGCCGCAATATTGCTACGAGAAGCGGAGAAAAAGGCTCGGTATCTACCTGTTCGCAAATTACTGCAGGAGATCCCCGGTTTGCTCAGAACCTTAAAGCCTTGCCTCATGATGAGTCCATTATCTGCAGCACAGTTTATTGATCCGACACTCATGCCATTTGATCTCGTCATCTTTGACGAAGCCTCGCAGATTTGCCCTGAGGATGCGGTGGGTGCCATCTTCAGAGCAAAGCAGGTGGTGGTTTGTGGCGACGAAAAACAATTACCTCCAACTTCATTTTTTGAAAAGATGGATTCATCGGATGAAGAACTGACTGACGAAGACTTATCCGACAGTATTCTTGAAAAGTTCAGAAAAACAGGCATAGCCCAAAGCTGGCTCAAATGGCACTACAGGAGTAAGCATGAGTCTTTGATTTCGTTCTCTAATCAAGAATTTTACGACGACAAACTCGTTGTCTTCCCCTCTCCAACACGGACAAATCCACTGCTTGGTGTTCGTCATGAATACGTCGAGGACGGAGTGTACGATCGAGCTGGTAGAAAGAATAACGAGAAGGAAGCTCGACGCGTTGCTGATCTAGTCGTTCATCACTGGCTGACTCATCCCAAACGATCTCTCGGGGTGATTGCTTTTAGTACTGCTCAGCAAAATGAGATCGAAGATCAGATTGAAAGGAAGATTGAGGAACGACCGGAGCTTAGTAAGTTCACTGAGGACCATGGGCTGAATGGATTTTTCGTGAAGAACCTAGAGAATTCTCAAGGAGACGAACGAGATGTGATCATCTTCAGCGTTGGGTATGGCCGCGCAGCGGACGGAAAACTGTCAATGAATTTTGGACCCCTTAATAAACAGGGTGGAGAACGGCGACTGAACGTAGCCATCACGCGGGCCAGAGAACAAGTGATATTGGTTAGTTCTATTCGGGCTGAAGAGTTAACATTGAAGGACTCGAAGAGCAAGGGGCTTGCTGCGTTTTGCAATTATCTTAGCTACGCTGAGGCTGGGGGATACTGCCAGGACACTGCGATCGGATTGTTGGAGCAAACGTATTGTCCAATGATTTGGGATTTACAGTTGACAATGGCAAAGCGAGGTTACGAGGTGCATCGGTCTGTGGGCTCTTCTGAGATGGTGGTTGATCTCGCAATTGCCCACAGCGATAAGCCTGATCACTTCGTTCTTGGTATCCAGTGCGATGGCAAGAGTTATAAAAGTGCCGTAACTTGCCGAGATCGAGACCGTCTCAGACTGCAGGTCCTAGAACAAAAAGGGTGGAGGATTCACAAAGTATGGGCTCTCGATTGGCTGAGTGATAAAGAAAAACAAGCCGACCTCATTGAATCCGTAATTGCGAAATCCTCATCGAACACAACAATGAGAACCTCAATGAAGGTTGCTGATCCTAAAATCGAGGATCGGTTTGATGACATCGAGGTCCTGATCATTCCCGATTGGGTGTATTACTACAGCATCGCCAAAGTTAGCCATAAGGCCACTCGTGATGAGTTGGTTGACTTTGAGTCCCGGAAACGTTTGGTTCTTCTGGTAAGAGAAATTTGTGAGCAGGAAGCTCCCATACACGTGAGCGTAATAGCTAAAAGAGTGGTCAGTGTTTGGAGTTCTGCAAGTACAAGGCTCACACCAAAACGAACAGAAGCAATTGAAAACGCTATTAGAGTGTGTTGCGAACAAGGCTTGATGGTGCAGAGAGGAAGCTTTGTCCATCTGAAGTCCGACGAAGACGAGATTATGGTCCGAACAGTCAACCCGCAAGATCCTGATACCCGCCGAACCATTGATGAAATCGATGATTCAGAGATTGAGGCGGCTCTGGTCAATTATGTGCGAGATTGTCTGAGCGTTGATAGTGAAACGCTGGTCAAACAGGTTGCTAAGGTTTTCGGATTTGAACGTGTTGGAGACACAATCCGTGAATCGCTGGAACGTGTAACGCAGAGATGTATCAAGAAGAAATCACTTCGAATGCGAGGAAACAAGGTGATTGCCTGTGATTAAGGACAGACTGAAATCTACCCGTTCTGTAATATACCTTCGATCTTTGCTCTGAGTTCAGCTCGGGTCAGAGAAGGTCTTTGAGTCGTTTGAACCGTATCTGCGAATCTTTCGAGCAGTTTCTCTGGCTGCTTGAGTAGCTTAGAAGGTCGGAATTCATAAAACACTAGTTGCTCTAAGCTGGTGGACCATTCCTTTGAGGGCTGAGGCAGGCGCGCAAGATGTCGAATCCATTCTGTTACTGTAGTTAGTGCAACGTTTGTTGAGCGACAATATGAATGTCCGCTTGGCGTCGCCCGGTCGCACTACCCCAAATTAATGAGTGCAGGCTTCTAGT
>JAIELX010000086.1 GCA_019752635.1 Candidatus Obscuribacterales bacterium
ACGTTTCTCCAACGACTCTCTCTAATTTTCTTCAATACCCAAAAGTCTGGTTTTACAAGCTAACGCTCAGGTTACGTCAGTTACAACTAAAAGTATCTGACACCACTTGTAGAGTCGAAGATGTCAGCTGCAACTGGGCACGTTTTATCTAAAACCCTCTCTCTCACTGAGGTTACAGATTCGTAACCTTGGCTCCCGGCCGACGGCGGAGCCGCATAAATCCTTCTGTATTATGCCTCTATAATCTATATAAAGCTACTCATGGCGGTTTTTGAGAGCTCTCACCTTGCTATGCTTATGGCGCGGGCGCAGACTATTGCGCGGCAGGGGGAGACGACGTCAGATGGACCCAAACCTTTATTACATCCAAGTAGCGCAGATGGGGCTGTTTGTCCTGGCAGGTTTTGGCTTGCCAACTGTAGGGATGATCGGCTTGTCGTTCTTGTTTCAGTGGTTCTTCAATTACGGGCGGCCAAATCCGCTCAAGAACCAGCCTTACGAGTGCGGCATGAAGCCAATTCAAGAAGCGCAAGTACAGTTCGATATTCGTTATTACTTGTACGCGCTCTTGTTCATTGTTTTTGATATTGAAATCGTGTTCTTGATTCCGTGGGCGATGGCTTCACATTCGGAAAGCATTCGCAACATCAATCCGATGCTTGGTCCGATGGAGATTACGATCTTCTTGGCGATACTTGCCGTGGGTCTAGCATACGCATGGAAGAAGGGAGCCCTTGAGTGGGAGTAGTGCAATGAGTGAAGAATATACCGGTGCCGGGCCCGCTGTTCCCGAAGAATTGAGAGAAACTGTTAGTCTGCATGCCCTGGACTCGTTGGTGGATGCAGTCAGCAATGTATTGTCGCCAGTGGCTAACTGGGCACGTTCGCAATCCGTGTGGCCGTTAACGTTCGGCACCAGTTGTTGCGCTATCGAAATGATGTCGGTGGGCATGTCTCGCTTCGACATTTCGCGTTTCGGCTCGGAAGTGTTTCGCGGAACTCCCAGACAAGCCGATTTAATTATCACGGCTGGCACGATCACACGCAAAATGGCTCCGGCGCTGATCACGCTTTATGAGCAATTGCCTGAGCCGAAGTTTGTTATTGCCATGGGCGCGTGCACCATCACTGGAGGAATGTTTAACGACTCTTACTCTGTAGTGCAGGGTGTAGACCGAATCATACCGGTGGATGTGTACCTGCCGGGCTGCCCGCCGCGTCCGGAGGGCTTGCTCGATGCGTTGCTGAAGTTGCAATCGCGAATTCGCACGCAATCGTTGTCAGAGCGTGCACGCAAATTTGGCCAGAGCCGCGCTCTGCGTTATGTTGATTACGATACAGGCTTGCCACTTGAGGCTCTTCGAGCCCAGGCGGATGAGGCTGCTAACCTGGCAGCCGGCGAAGAAAAGTAGAGGGCAAAATGACAGGACATGGAACTCCCGCTCCAGCTCCGGCGGAGCCGCCCAAAGAGCTTGAACCGGGCTATCACGGACTCTTCCTGAAAGAACATGGAATTGCCTCTACACGATTGCCGGACCAAGCTGCGGCTGAAGCTATTCTTGTAGAAGGCAAAGATCTCGAAGCGGCATTAAGGCGCTTGCGCAATAGTCCGGAAACGGAAATGAACTACCTGCTAACCATTTCCGGCGTCGAACACCCGGACAGTTTCGAGTCGGTTTACCACTTGTGGTCGTATAGCAACACAAAAGAACTCGTTGTGAAAGTACGGATCATGAAAGCCGACATTCCCGAAGGACAATTGCCCGTGGTGCCTAGCATCGCGAACATGTGGCCGGCGGCGAACTGGCATGAGCGCGAGACCTACGATCTGGTGGGCATTCGTTATAGCTCACACCCGTATCTGCGTCGAATTCTCAACCCGTGGGATTGGGACGGGCATCCGCTGCGCCGCGACTATAAGCAGCCGATCGATGCGTTGAACGACAAGAATCCTCACAGTATGCGCTAACGGGGAAGGGACTGAAAGATGGCAACTGAACTGACATCACAGGATCAATTTTTTACCTCGCCCGAACTGAAAACGGACGAAATGATCCTCAACATGGGTCCACAGCACCCGGCAACGCACGGCGTGTTGCGTCTGATCGTGACGCTGGACGGCGAAATAGTTAAACACGTTGAGCCTGTGCTCGGTCACCTGCACAGAGCACAAGAATGGCAAGGTCAAAATAGAACCTGGTTTCAGTACCAGGCTTTGATCGACAGGGTAGACTACTTGTCCGGAATGTACACTTCATGGGCTTTGTCTCGTGTTGCGGAGCAAATCGACAACATCAACGTTCCCAAGCGTGCCGAATATTTGCGAGTGATCGCGGCAGAGATGAACCGCATAACATCGCACCTTCTCTGGCTCGGTACGTACCTGATCGACCTTGGAGCCATGTTCGGCTTTCCTTTTTATCCTTTTCGCGAACGCGAGAAGCTGCTCTCTTTATTGGAAGCAATTGCGGGCCAGCGCATGATGTTTAACTACATTCGCATCGGCGGCGTTATGCGTAACCCTCCATTTGGCTGGTTTGACAAGGCGAAGCATTTTACCGAGGAGTTCGACGCGCGCATCGACGAATACGAGGCCATTGTTACCGAGAACCCGATCTTCCTGAAACGAACAGTTGGTGTTGGCATTCTCAAGAAAGAGATTGCCATGGCCTATGGTGTCAGTGGACCATGCCTGCGTGCCTCGGGCGTCAATCTCGATCTGCGTCGCACCAAACCCTACTCCGTGTATCCGGAACTTGAATTTGACGTACCGGTTATGCATGGCGACGGTGATACGCGCGATCGTTATGCCTGCCGAATCAAAGAAATGCGCGAAAGCAACAGAATAATCAAACAGTGCCTTGAGAAAATCCCGGGCGGCACCACCGAAGAACTGCGCAAATCACTCGGGGTCACTGGTCCTGAAAAGGACGACGATAAATCGCTTGATCCCAATTTCAAAATCATAGCCAAGAAGCAGAATGCCGGATTGCGCGTTAAGGCCGGAGAAGTATTTGCAGCAGTTGAATCGCCCCGCGGCACCATCGGCTGTTACGTGGTTTCAAATGGTTCGGAAAAGCCGTACCGTTTTCGCTGGAGAAATCCTTCATTCTGCAACCTTTCCGTGTTGCACGAACTTCTTGTAGGCTCACCAATTGCCGACGTTATGGCTATCTTCGGTTCAATTGACGTGATTCTTCCAGACGTCGATAGATAGATTATTCGCTTGCGACATCCGTTTTCGAAAGGTTGAAGGTTGAGGTAGATGACGACATCAACGGTCCCGACACAATTCATTCCCAAGTCCGATCCGGGCAACTTGCAAGAGATAGGAAAGTTCCTTCTCATTTCAATAGTCTGGATGGGCATCATATTCGGACTGGTATGGCTTGGTTGTTGGGCAGTGGGAGTACTTCTTCCCAACATGCTTTTGCAACTGGCTCCAGGCAACGATGCGGTGGTATGGATAGCAAGAATTTTGCAGTTCATTACTCCGCTGGTCGGTGTCCTCATCTTCATTCCAACCAACGCAACCTACATGGTGTTGATGGAACGTCGCGGGTTGGCGCTGTTCACCGTGAGAAAGGGTCCGAACCGCGTAGGTCCGGACGGCTTCCTGCAAACCGGTGCCGACGCAGTCAAACTGCTGTTTAAAGAAAATATCAATCCGACCGGTGCCGACATCTTGATGTTTACACTGGCGCCGATCATTTTCTTTGCTCCATCAGTGTTTGCCGCCGTTCCTTTACTAGCCGCCGTGACCTGCAACCATCCGCTTTTCAGTGTTTTGAGTTTCCACACGGGAATCTTCTACGTACTGGCAATGTCTTCGATTCCTGTTGTCGGAATCGTCATGGGTGGTTGGGCAAGCAACAACAAATATTCACTGGTAGGCGGACTGAGATCTGCCGCTCAGGCCATTAGCTACGAGATTCCCCTGGTTCTTTCCATCATTACGATCTGCTTGTTGGTGAATACCTTAGATGTCGTGCAAATCGTTCACGACCAGGCCGGACCGGTGGCGCAGGACGCACTCGGTCATATGCTGGCGCTGCACGGAGACGCGCTATCCAACAGCGCCAGCGCACTTGACGTCGCACACAAGAACGGTGGTTTCTTCTACTGGAATATTTTCGGCAGCGGTGCACTGCCAGCGTCTCTTCAAGATGCCAGCCTGATCCGCTTCATCTTTTCAATGCTCCTGGCATTCTCGACCTTCATGCTTTTCTGGCTCTACGCAACCGGTGCCTGCGCCGAAATCAACCGTATTCCATTCGATTTGCCCGAAGCAGAATCAGAACTGGTCAGCGGATACAACACCGAGTACAGTGGCATACGGTTCGCGATCTTCTTCCTTGCTGAATTTACGAACCTTTTCATCGTTTCTTCAATCGCAACCATAATCTGGTTAGGCGGCGGCAACTCACCGATTCCGACTACGCCTGAAATTGCAATATTCGAATTCGTAAGCAACGTGCTCAACAGCATTATTACCGGAATTGCAGGAGCCCTGGGCGCGAGCAGCGAGGGAGCACAGAATTTCGCAATAGCGAGTCCCGTGGTTATGTGCGGGGTCTTCTGGGCGTTGTTCAAAACATACGCTTTGATTTTCTTTGCAATATTGATCCGCGGTACGCTGCCGCGATTCCGTATTGACCAACTGTTGGATTTTGGCTGGAAACGACTAATTCCGTTGGCTTTGATCCTTCTGCTAGCAGTAACCTACCTCAAGGAGCTTGTGTAAACATGTTTGGTTTGGTTGGACGCTCAATTAGCAGCATCGTCGAAGTGATTCGCGGTCTCAGCACCGTTTTCAAGCATACGTTCCGGGAACCCATTACGCTTGGCTTCCCGGAGGAGATGCCGGAACTGCCGGCAACGTTCCGCGGTCGACTGGCATTGGCAGTCAATCCTCAAAATGGTGAACACCTCTGCATTTCCTGCTTGCAGTGCGAACGCGTTTGTCCGGATAAGTGCATCCAGATCACTTCGCACAAGAGCCCTGAAACAAACAAGCCTGAGTTGATCGAGTTTAAGATCGACCACGGGCTTTGCATGTTCTGCGGACTATGCACTGAAGTGTGCCCCACCAATTGCATCATCAATACAAACGATTTTGAAATGTCGGACTACACGCGCGAGTCGCTGGTTTACGACATTCGAAAATTGACGCTTACTCAAGATGAATCGGCGCACTACTATTCCAAGAAGGAGTTACCACCGCCGAAGCCCAAGCCGCCAAAACCGGCGGCAAAGCCGGCGGCGGCCGCGGCAAAGCCAGGCGAAGAGAAGCCGGGCGTCAAGCCGGAAGTAAAGCCTGCGGCAAAGCCGGAAGGCGCGGAAGCAAAACCGGCCGACAAGCCAATTGCAAAACCGGAAGCTGAAACCAAACCTGAGGCAACGGAAGCCAAACCTACGGTAGCGGCAGCTAAATCCGAGACGGCGGAAGCAAAACCGGCAACTGAGGCTAAGACCGAAACAGCGGAAGCTACTAAATCAGCGGAGGCTGAAGTCGGGGCTGAGAAGACCGACGAGCAAAAGAAAGAATCAGCCAGCGCCAAAACGTTGATTGATGTGGAAAAGCCATCGGTTTCCGCAGACAAAGCCGCAGCAAGCGCGGCATCCGATGCGGAGAAAGAAAAACTCGCAGCGGGTCTCCAGCATCTCATGTCTTTCTCAGCCGCTGAAGGCAAGGCGGAGGAGCCTAAAGCCGAGACTGAACAAAAGGCGCCAGCAGAGGAGCCCGCGATACCCTCCGAGCTAAAGACAACGGAAGTTCCTGATGAACTGAAGCCGAGCAGCAGCGATTCCGCGTCTGCTGAACCCGAAAAGAAAGAAGGGGAGCAGTAACTCATGGATGCACAATTAACGACCATGGCTCAGCAGATCGCGCCTCACATTGAAGTGTGGTTCTTCTACATAACAGCCTTGATCATGATTCCCTTTGCATACGCGGTGCTTTTCGATAAGAACGTGATCAGAGCCGGTTTCTTACTTATCGGGGTTTTCGGCGGCGTTTGCTCAATCTTTTTGCTGCTTCAGGCCCAGTTCCTCGCTATGGCGCAGATGATGATCTACGCGGTAGGTATCACGCTGGTTGTAGTGATAGCACTGATGTTGACTAATCCTCACAAGGACGAGTACCAACCGGTGGCTATTTCGGCGCAACAAAGTCCTGCCGCGCTTACAGCAATCATCTTGTTCGTCACCATGTACATGGCGCTGCGTTCCGAGAGCTGGGGCCAAAGCGCAGTGGTACCGATAAACCAAAACGACGTGATTGTCATTGGCGAAAAGCTTTTGAAGGACTACTCACTGCCCTTCGAGTTCGCATCAATTCTGTTGCTCGTCGCAATGATTGGTTCGGTAATGTTAGCCAAGGCAGACAAAAAAGTTCTTGTAGATGCTGATGAAGATTCAGCGAACATGATGGACTCGGAGAGGAAAGAAGATGTGGTCAAAGTCTAACAGTCTGGTAATCGCGTTCGTGACGGTTGCCGCACTTTTGGTCGGAGCCTTCGCCGTGCACGCAGTTGACGCGCCTCTCAAGCAAATCGGTGAGATGTGCACCAATGCAGCAACTGGTATGCCTGGCGGATTTCAACGTATGTTTGAAGCGCTTGGACTCAGCTTCGGCAATGACTTCGACTTGTGGACCGCGTTTGCAATAGTCGTCGTCGGTCTCGTTGTTTACGTGGCAGGCGCCGATGCAGCACCGCTGCTCGTGATGGGCTCTCTGGCGGTCTTCTTCACTCTGACGTTGAGAGAAGATTTTTTGACCCGCTATTTGACTCTGGCTGCAATGATGTTTTCAATCGGCCTCTATGGCATGACAACATCGCGAAACGCAGTTCGAGTGCTAATGTGCATCGAGCTTATGCTAAACGCCGTCAACATCAACATGGTGGCTTTCTCGCGCTACATTGATCCGTCAGAGTTGCGAGGACAAGTTTTTGCGGTCTTCATTCTGACGGTGGCGGCGGCTGAAGCCGCAGTTGGTCTGGCTATAGTTCTGGCTATCTACAGAACCAGTGCATCAGTCAACATGGAAAAATTCAATCTGCTGAAGTGGTAGTGAAATGGGCGCGTGGGATTCGGATAACTTTTCAAACGACGATGCCGCTGACTGGCTCGCCGAGCTAATAGACAGTGATTCTTTGGAATTGCTGCAGGGAGCGCTTGTCGATGTGCTGGAAGAAGCACCGGGTGAATATCTGGAAGCACCGGAATGTGCTTCGGCCTTGGCCGCAGCCGAAATCGTCGCTGCCGCAAATGGCAAGCCTGCGGACGAAATGCCGGAGGAAACGCTTGACTGGCTCAAGGAGCGGGGCAGAGAAATCGCCGAGCGCGTGGAGCTTTTGGAAATGGCGCGTCGAGCCGTTGGCAGAATTCAAGAGAACTCAGAGCTGAAAGATCTGTGGGACGAGGCCGACACACTCGACGAGTGGAACAAGGTACAAGACAATCTTCGCTCCCGCCTGAATTAATACCGAGCAGCGTTCACCAAACCAAACACAACGGCGATCACCGTCCTAGCTTATTTTGTCTTGCGAAACGGCGCACGACCAGAACGCTATAGCGATTAAGCCATGAACCGGGGTGATCGCGAGTCAACAGAGCAGCCCCCTGCATCGCCCGCGTCCTAAAAATTACCAAGCGCCACGCGGGTGGTCTTAGCGCGGCGAAGCCAATGCCTGGCGAAGGAATCCGCAAGCCCAGTCATGTAAGCGGTTCCAAGCAACGACATGTCGCATGGAAACCATGCGTCGACGTTTCTCTTCCACGCCCATCGACAGCGCCTGCTGGATACCCGCCGCGATAGTATCGGAGTTTTCCGAATCGATGAGTATGGCGCCACTGATTAGCTCACTAGCACAGCCGGCTTTTTCGCCAAGAACAATTGCGCCTTGTTCATCAAGTCTGCAAGCAATGTACTCTTTTGCGATCAGGTTCAAACCGTCGCGAACAGGCGTGACAGCCAACACATCAGCCGCTTGATACCAGGCTGATAACTGCTGGTGATCAAAGTAGCCTTCCATCCACACAATCGGTTCCCACGAATCTTTGCGGAATCTGGTGTTGATTGCTTTGACGCGCTCGCGCACCTTATGCAGATAATCGGTGAAATCAGTGTTCGGTGTGAACGGCTGCGCCAATTGAACATAGTGGCAGCGACGATAATAGTCGGGATTTTCAGCCAGGAACTTCTCGACTCCGTCCAGTTTTTCAAGAATGCCCTTGGTGTAATCGATGCGATCAACGCCCAGAATAATCTGGTGGGCAAGTCGGTGAGTTACCGGCAAGGCTTCAGCCTGTAGCTTGGAACCGCGTGCGAGTCTTTGCCAGTATGGATAGTCTAGCCCAAGCGGCATCGGCAATACGGTAGTGGTGCGCCCGTGGTACTTGACGGTGAGGTTGACGAAATCAACTGTCGCATCAGGAATCAATTCCTCAACAGTGCGCAAGAAATTGTCGGCATACTCTTCAGTGTGGAATCCGAGCAAACGGTTGCTGAGCAGAGCTTCGGTAATCTCCAATCCGGCCGGTGTCTTCTTCATCAGTTCGGGCGACGGCCACGGTACATGCCAGAAATGCGCAAGTATAACGCCGGCATCCATGGAGAGCAGCGGAGCCAGTAAAGCCATTTCAAAATCATGCAACCAGACCAATGTAGGAAAGCTACGCATAGCGATGCGCTGCGATTGATGTGCAAGCATGACGCTCAATTGTCGAAAGTTCTTCCACTCTTCGGCGTCGTAGCGAATTTTGTCCTCAATGCCATGGAACAAAGGCCAGAGATAGTTATGAACGGCCTGACCCTGGCGGTTGATTATCTCTTCCGGGACATCAGGCTTGTAGAAGCTAAACCCTGCTATGGGACGATCATCGGGTTCCGGCACGCCGGAAAGTGCTATCCATTGAACCTTAGTGCCGAGTTGCCGAGTTAGAGGAGCCAAACTGCTAGCCACTCCGCCGGACTGACCCGGTCCGCGATAGGAGAAGATGTTGAGAGCGGGAAGTTGAACCTGCAGCTGCCCGAGATCTTCGGGGGTTAACGGTGAGAGCAGGTGAGGCTGCTTGGTGGCTGTAAACATGAAGAACGACCTCTAACTAATTGCCAAGCCTGGTTTCCGAAGTTCGTGCTCTCTTGGCGTAAGTAATAACTCGCCAACGATTGCTCGCATCAAGTGCAGTTCGCCAAGGGCATTCGTTCATGCCCTTCTTTCCCTGGTTCAACGGGTACGTTTGAAATGTCTCTACAGTAATGCAAAGTCGTGTAGTGATCAAGTTGCAAATAGCTTAATTAGTAAGAAATTAAAAGTTGTCTCAGACACAAGAAACGCACTGTTCATAGGGATCTTGGGATTTTTACTCCCTGGAGCCCGGTTGTCATGAAGCGAGTCTAACCGTAGTCCTCTTGCCACTACAAGTGGTGGCACTACGCCCTGGTCTTAAAGGTGATTTCTTGTCAGCGCTTTTTACCGGAAGATCCCCGGGTCGGATTTTCGCAAGTTCTTCCGACTTCATCCAGACTCGACACTATTTTCATGGCTCGCTGCATGTTTTGGCGGCTAGACCCTGGTGGGTTGACGCGGTGTAAGGTCCGGGTCTTTTGCGACTCGGACACGCTGAGACCGTGCGATCGCGAATCCGGTGGCGGTGACAGCTCCTATAACCACCCACTGAGTGAGCAACCGCGACCAATCAATGCTATTAGCTTTCATTGGTCCCATCTCGAGTTGCAGCTCAAGACCGAACAGATTTGCCCGCTTCGAAAAGTTCTCCTGCGGTGGCTGCCACAACAATCCGTAGCCCATAGCCCGGGCAGGCTCACCCGGTTCAACGCGCATCCACGGCGGACAGACGCCCATGAGCGCAATGACTAAAGCTCCCGTGAGAAGTATAGTTTTCTGCGCATGATTCATGATGCATCGCCTTACTAAAGATATAGTCTAGGACGAAGCGTCACTGCAAAGGTTTCCCCGGACCCTGGAGCCGGCGCCCCCTGGATCCGAGTCACTCTGCGCCCGAAGGCGTTGACTAGTAACGCCACGCGCGTGGACCGGAGCGATTCAGTTGCTTGATTTCGGATTGAAGAGGTCGGGCGCCTAGCGCGGGACAGCAACGCGATCTTTGTCGCGAGACTTGCTAATCACCTTAGTCAAGTTTGCCATCTCAATGGCTGCCATGGCTGCATCTGCGCCCTTGTTGCCAGCCTTAGTTCCAGCGCGCTCTACGGCCTGCTCGATTGTGTCGGTGGTGACAACGCCGAAGATAACAGGTATTCCAGTTTCGTTGGCAACAGCAGAGATGCCTTTTGCCGCCTCATTGCAAACCAGATCGTAGTGAGACGTTGCACCACGAATCACCGCCCCCAGGCAAATCACGGCATCGTACTTTTGCGCTTGAGCCGCTTTTCGAGCGACAAACGGGATTTCATAAGCTCCCGGACACCAGTACACATCAATCGCATCATCATCAACACCGTGCCTGCGTAGCGTATCGAGACAGGCGCCCAACAGTTTGGACGTGATGAACTCGTTAAAGCGACTGACGACCACACCGACGCGAAGCCCGGTAGCGATCAGATCTCCCTCGATAATACGCGGCATTACTTGCTCTCCATTTCAACACAATCTTCATCGCACAGGTCTTGTTGTTTGAGACCCTGCATCCAATGTCCCAGCTTTTCCTTCTTGGTCAATAAATACTTCAAGTTGTGGCTGTTGCATGCGGGAGGCATCTCGACCCGGCCGGTTACCGTCAGTCCATAGCCCTCCAGACCGACAATCTTGCGAGGGTTGTTCGTAATGATGCGAACTGAACTCAAGCTCAAGTCTGCAAGAATCTGGGCGCCGACTCCGTAGTCGCGCAGGTCCGGCTTGAAGCCGAGGGCTTCGTTTGCTTGAACGGTGTCCTTGCCTTCATCCTGAAGCATGTAGGCTTTCAATTTATTGATCAGGCCAATGCCGCGACCTTCCTGTCGCAAGTAAACCAGGACCCCCAAGTCTTCGCTGGCAATCAGAGCCATGGCGGCTTCAAGCTGCGGTCCGCAATCGCAGCGCAAGCTGGCGAACACATCCCCGGTTAAGCATTCGCTATGAACACGAATGAGAACGTCTTTCTTACCCTCTACATCGCCCTTTACCAGAGCTATGTGGTCTTGACCGTTTAAAGTGTTGCGATACGCATAAACTTTGAAATCGCCATAGGCAGAGGGCAGTCGGGTTTCGGCTTCGCGTACGACAAAGCGCTCACCCTTCAAACGCCAGGCAATCAGCTGGGCAATGTTGATGAACTTCAGTCCGTGTTTCTTGGCGAATTCTCTGAGCTGTGGAACACGAGACATGGTGCCGTCCGGATTGATAATTTCGCAGATGACCCCGGCAGGCGTAAACCCGGAGAGTCTTGCCAAATCCACGGCCGCTTCGGTGTGTCCAGCTCGTTGCAGAACACCGCCGGGTTTCGCGACCAGAGGCGATATATGCCCCGGTCGGCGCAAGTCTTCCGGACGAGAGTTATTGTCTACAGCCACACGAATTGTCGTGGCTCTGTCATAAGCACTGATGCCGGTAGTGACACCAAATTTGGTGTCCGCGTCTATTGTTACGGTAAACGCTGTTCCTTGAGACTCAGTGTTGTGCTCAACCATGTAAGGCAGATTCAACTTGGCTGCGCGTTCCTGCGTTAAAGCCAAACAGACCCAGCCTCGCGCTTCCGAGATCATGAAATTGATCATTTCCGGCGTGACCAGCTCGGCGACGCAGATCAAGTCGCCTTCGTTCTCTCGCCCTTCGTCATCCGACACGATAATGAATTTCCCCGCGCGCAGATCCTCGATAGCATCTTCAATACTGTCGAAGATGTGTTCTTGCGAAACAGGTTCACTCTGAAACGAACCGGCGTTCAGACTAACGCTGCTATTGGTCGCATTCAACATCGGTGTCTCCTTTTGCAATTGCCCGGGCCAGGGTTCTGTTCTCGCATGCTCGATAAATCACAGCAATGATGCAACTACGGGCATTAGAACTAGTTAGTACAAGCCTGGAAATTTAGCAGGCGTCCGCTAATCCACAAGGGCGTCTAGATTCTAAGTGTAGCCATATTCCGCCAAGGTGGTCAGGCTCAAACCTTCTTTGTTAATGTTTGGCGCTCCCCGCACGCCAAGCCATCTCGCTACATACTTACCGATTAAATCGGTTTCAAGATTAACAGTGTCACCAGGCTTCAACTCGCCCAAAGTTGTTACTTCCAAAGTGTGTGGAATTGCCGCGACCGTGAAGCGCACGTCGCTGCCGTTGTCCGTCAGGGATGCAATGGTCAAACTAATCCCGTCCAGTCCAACCGAGCCTTTCTCGATGAAATAGGGAGCAAAAGCCGGGGCGGCGGAGAATTCAATAACGCGGGAAAATCCTTCTTCGCGAACGGCGGCGACAGTGGCCAATCCATCAATATGACCGCTGACCAAGTGTCCGCCCAGGCGGTCCGAAACCTTCAGAGCACGTTCCAAGTTGACACGATAGCCTGGTTTCATTTGCCCCAACCGTGTCTTTCGCAGGGTCTCGAAACTGGCGTCTACGGTAAACCAGTCCGCCCCGAACAGGGTCACTGTAAGGCAGATTCCTGATACCGCGATGGAATCACCGATCTTGCATCCTTCCAGCACAACGCGCGCGGAAATTTTAAGCCGCTTGCCGTCGCTGGAATCCTGCACTGCGGTAATTTTGCCTACTTCTTCAACTATGCCGGAGAACATGCCGTTCCTTTTAATACAGTGGGAAAGGGAGACAACTTTGCCCGAAACTGCAAACGTGTTTCCACGTCGCACGAAGGCCGCAACAGAGTACGAGCCAATTCTACAGCTTGTAAAGAGCCCTTGCTGTTACCCGTGAAGCTTTGTATTCACATTAGAGCAATCTTACCGACGCGGCAGACGCAAGCCAAAGAAGGTCATACTATTGCGTCGTCCCTGCGAAGCTTTGATATCGCGCGTTTTTCCCCACTGCAACATTTGCAGATCGTACTTCAACTCATCCATTGTCTGATAGCGCAAGACCGGATCTTTAGCCATCGCCTTGAAAAGAACATCGTCCAAGCCGCGGGGAAACCGTTGCCTCAGCTTGTCAGTCAGGGCGACAGGAGACTCGTTGACATGTTTCTGCATGAGCGCGATTGGATTGTCTGCCACCATGGGCGGTTCACCGCTCATCATCTCGTAAAAAACACAGCCCAAGGCATAAATATCGGATCTGTTATCAGCATCGTATCCCTGACACTGCTCAGGACTCATGTAATACATGCTGCCTATTAGCGCCCCGGTGCGGGTCAACTTTGTCCGCGATTTCCCCGGTTGTGGCTCCAGGCGCGCCAGTCCAAAGTCGACTAGTTTTAAAAAGTCCTTGGTCGGTTTGTTCAAGACCATAACGTTATTAGGTTTGAGATCGCGATGAACGACGCCCTGTGCGTGCGCAAACGACAGGGCATCGCACATTTGCACGCAAAGCTTCAGCGTGCGATCCAATGGCAATCGCAGGTCAGCAGTCAATACATCGCGCAGCGATTGTCCTTCGATGTACTCCATCACTATATAAGGAAACTGCTTCTTCCAAATGCCGAAGTGGTGAAACGATGTGACATGCGGATGAACAAACGACGACAGAATTTTGCCCTCGCGCTCGAAGCGGGCACGACTTTCCTTGTCTCCCAATAACGTCGGGTGCAACATCTTGATCGCTACTATGCGATCGTCCCATTCCATGTGTCGGGCTTTGTAGATACTTCCCATGCCGCCTTCGCCGGCAGCCGCCAGGATCTCAAAACGATCGTCTATGACGGATCCGACCAGGGTCTTCTCAAAAAGCATGGATGCCTGTGACGCGGGGCCAACTCACACATTGTACCCCTACAAAACTGCTTTTAGGCGCTCCGGCTACCGTTGCGCGCCTGGACAAAGACGCTTCGCTCTTGCGGCTCCTGAACGCTCGAGCGGCGCTTGACCAATGAGTTTTCACGGGCTAGAGCGGGCCACCCTGAACTACCGGAGCAGGGCCTTGAGCACTCTTGTCCTGGAACTCCACCACTACAGGCCACGTTTGCGTTGGATCGCTGGCCTGTGCGGCAGTACCTATGTAATATTTGAAACGGAAAAAGCTGGGTCCAATGACACCCTCGGCAGAGTGCTGAACCAGTTTGCCCGATACTTCGACCGGAACAAAATTGGCCTTGCCGGATTCAGGCTCTTGCACTTGAACTTCATCAATTGAGATGCAAGCTACAGCCTTTTTATCCTTGTACTGCCTCGCAAGCGCCCGCATTGAAGTTTGATCCCTTGGCACCACTTCTTCCTTCTGCAGAATTGCTTTAGCATTTTGCTGCAGCTCACTCTTGTTTCCAGCAAACACCAACGCATTCATGGATTGCTCGTAGGTCAAGAAATTCGAATCGGTCAAATGCTGGGTGACTTGCTTGGCAAAGACGGTGAAGTCGTTCTTTTGTTGTGCATTCAAGGCTTTCGATGGCGCCAGACGCGTCATCATGATGATATTGAACAGAACGCTGACCACACACACAACGTAAACGCCGTAGCTTTTCATGATTTGGTCGGGAGTGATTTTTCGTATGCGCCAGTACATTTTGCGTATCTCCTACAAATCAACCTTTCCAATGATCCACTTGTTGTTTTGCTTGTACAAGGTCATGGTTGCGGTGCTTTCAACAGTTTCCGATCGACGGCTCGATATGTCAAGGGAGGTTTCTCCGAGTTTATATGCGGCCACTTCTTGTTTGGCCAAAACCTTGACCACTGCGTCGTTATCGCTACGACTGATTACCTCGACACTGGTAATCTTCGCTGCCGATTCCCAGTTTTCGCCGGACCATTTCCAGTTAAACAAGTCTTGCGCAAGAACCTCCGCTTCGGCTTCAACCCTCATGTTCGATACCGTTTTCAAAACGGCGAAAACAATGATGAAGAGCCCGCAGAATGCAACAAACCACCACGCAATCTTACCCATATTCACTTAACTTTCAAATTGTAAGCCGAGATAATAAACCGCCTGGCGGCAGGCATCCGTGTGATTGATCTTGGGATTTTTTGCTTTCACTTCTTCGATCATCGCCCGCCGTTTAGGAATGTCGTTGATCGGTTCAGATGTGCAAACCCAATAATCCATCGGATTGGGCACCAGTCGAATCGTGCCGTGAATGCTGCCGACAATCAAAAGACATTGGCTATCGCGGCGTTTTTCGGTATCTTGCGCAAAACTGTCTATGGCGCTCTTTTCAGCATCAGTCAGACGTAGGGTCTCTTGCAACATCCTCAAATCGCTAGGATCCTGGCGCAACAAGATCTTCATGTGCGCGTTTTTGACCACGGAGTCCGCTAATTCCGATTGCCGGAAAAAGTCTTTCAACTGCTGAGTAATTGTGACGAGCATCATACCGTAGTGACGAGCTCTTCGTGAGAGGTCATCCAGCAGACGGGCTCCGGCTTTAAATCTCATCAGTGTCGCAGCTTCGTCGATGACCGCAGCAAAACGAATATTGCGTTTTTTCGACTCAGCTGCTTTTCGGCGAATGAAGTCGGCAAGAATGAACGATGCAATTCGCTCAAGTCGAGGGTCGTTTACTTCTCTAGTATCAAAGACGATGAAGAGCTTCTCGGAGTCGATATTGGTCAGTCCGTCCACCAATCCGCCGAAAGCGCCGGAACGAGTAAACAGTGAGAGACCTCGTGCAAACTGCTGCAAGCGATCGCGTTGCAGCGGATCGATCTCATCGGCGGCAGCTTGAGCCGTTACTCGAGCCAGATCGGACATAGTCGGGATTGTGCCTCGAAACGCAGCGTCCATGTATGCCACGCGAATCAGCCCGTCCAGAAGTGATTTCTCTTCTACGTGCAGTTCTTCGCGCCCTTCCGGCGTGAGCATCAAGTCGAGCAAAGAAAGTAGGGTGCTGATTTTTTCAGCGTTGGGCTCGCCAGGCTTGCCGTCATCTTGCCCAATGTCGAACGGGTTGAGAATGTATCCCGACGACGGGCCTAAGTCGATGTACGCGCAGAATTCCGGGCCCAGCAGTTCGGTAATAAAGCGATAGGCACCAAATTTGTCCACCGTTTTATCAATTAGTACAAAACGAACGCCCAACGGCAACAAGCGCAAAATCATCATGGACACGGCGAATGATTTACCGGCACCGGTCGTTCCCACAACGAACATGTTGTTCGCGTCTTTGCCCGCTCCTCGGAAAAACGGATTGAGCAGCACTGGTTCTCGCGATGCAATTGCGAATCCAAACGGCACTCCGTCAGGCGTTCCGCAACTAGCGGTAAAGAATGGCCAGAAGCTTCCGACAATAGGAGACATGACCTGTTGCACCACCGCCAGCTTGTCCACACCTACAGGCAGCGTTGATTGCCAGGCATCCAGCTGCAAAAGTTGGGCGCGATCGAGCAGGGCACCGCGGTTTTTAAACACGCGCCGAATTTCGTCGAGATTGCCCGTCAGGCGCTCCTCCGTATCAGCATGAGTCTTGATGTAGAACGAGATATCGAACGCTTTGTTGGAGCTACGCAAAAATTCTTGAATAGCGGCCTGGGCGGAACGCGTAGCTTCCTGGCCTTCCAAGTCCGGCGTGGCAAGCTGATTGTTCGCCACCAAGCCGATTGTGTACTGACGTTTCAAACGTTTGCGCACGTCATCTTGATCGCAGCAGTGAATAAAAAACGACGCCGTATATTCAACGCTCAAAGTAAGCAAATCGACTAGCCAGCCCATCCACGTTTCATGTGGGATCTGCTGCATGTACATCGTACCGACGTACTTGCCGTCTAGCCAGAGATACTTGTCGGTAACTTTCAAACCGGAACGTGCCAGACAAGAGGCTTCACTGATGCCCGGTCTACTTGGCGGTGCTTCTTGCTCGGTCTCGGAAAGAGTGGGATTGAGGTGGGCGTAAATGAGGTTACGCATCTCGCGACGCGTTAACAAATTCGGTCGGAGCTGAGATGTTCGAAGCTGCTCGCTTACCGTTTTGACATACCGATTCAAATCCTCAAGAAATTCTTCGTGCTTTTGCACGGAGCGTTTACCGTTCCAGGCACCAGTCTTGGCATCTGGAGGCTGGTAGCTGACCACGATGTAGAAATCGCGCTGAGGAACGAAGTGCACATCCTGAATACGGCGGAACCACTTATCGGTGTAATCGGCGTACCAGCGAAGATACTCATTGTCGGTTTTGATTTGGTTTTGATAGCGCGACAGATACTCGTCGATAGACAAATTTCGCGACGTTACCAGCACTTGAATGTCGGAATCGATTGTATTTGCCATGTTGGCAAAATCACGTGCAAGGCGATCGCGGTCGGCCTCGTCGAACAATAGTGCATTGATGCCTTTGCACGAAATAAATTTGCGCATGCTGCCGTCGGCAAGAACGAGCAGCCCTTCGTCATCATCTTCTCCCGGGATAGAGTGGATAAAACAAATGTCCTGCCAACTTGCGGCGTTACGCTTGTCTTTCGGTGGTCCCTTTTGTTCCTGCTGATCAGATTGCCCGGAACCAGTACTAAAGGGCAACAGCTCCCGCAGCATCGGAGGAAGACCGCCTAACAGCGACTCGAGCGGATTGCCGCTGCCGTTACCGCTGCTGCTGCCGCGCGTGGATCTTTCGTCGGTGTCCAACTCTCTGGACCGCGAAGACTTTTTACCCGCGGACGAACCACCGGCACCGCCCTTCTTGGCTCTCGTTCCCGTCATGTAGTTACTCTTGACCCCTTGCGTTGTACACGTGCACTACTCAATTTCAATCTGAACGTATCCTTCCTCTTCCTTTTCCTCGATATCGGCAATCTCAGGGTCCGGATAAAGCTGTGTCTGCTCCTCTATGTGAGGATAAAAAACCTTGGGCACCAGATTCAGGCGATAGAGAAACAAGTTTTTCCACCAGGCTTTCGGCTTCAACTCCGATGCGTTAACGTAGACCATTGCACCGCAAAAGATCAGCAATCCAACGATGAAACCGACGGGCAAATTTCCGATTTTCCAGTCTCCCGGTATTTTCGTGAATACGAAGAAACCGAGTGCCAGAGAGAGCACCAGTGCAATCCATTGCAAAGGCGTAAACCGAGGCGAGCCCATAAGGCTGAACTTGGTAGGCTGGTTTAGGATAATTACTCTGTGAATAATTGACATAGAGTCTGCATCCTGCTCTGATAAACTGCGGAACCGCCGAAGAAGGCTATAAACATTCTACAGCGAATTATCCTCCTTTTCTCGTTGTGAGCCCAACATCGGGCACTTACAGTAAGTCCGGCAGCGACACGCTTTAGGCGAGTCTGCTAAGAAGACTATGCACACACACCTTGTTGGCAACAAGGGTTGTAGTAATTGTCAAAGCAGGCAATGCTACGCGCCCGGAAAGCATCAAAAGCTTTGCCGTTCGGGTCGATCGTTCCAAACGCGACGGTCGCTAATACCGTCGCCGGATTCAATCGAATATGCAATTTTGCCTACTTTATCAACAACACGCGAATTCATTGTAGCTTGTCATGCGTGACAAAGTCGTGACCATTCGATGACTTTAGTCATGGTTTTTTGACTTGCTCAAATCGCATCTTGGTGGATCAAAAGCTCACATAGAGAAAGCCCCCGGCTTGCGCCGAGGGCTTTCCAATCTGTCTTAGGTGTTGAGCCAGGACGGCGGTTCCTCCAGTCCCTCTTCATTCTTCTTCTGCTTCTTGCCCTTGTTGCGCAGCGTTTGGTTGCGCACAACATCGGTAAGATTCTCGTTGTTCCGTCGAACTCCACCAGGATTGACGGGTCCACCGGCTCGGGCTTGTCCAGTCGGTCCGGCCATCGGCCGAGGAGCCTGTTGCGGCGGTGTACCGGATGGACGCGAACCGCCACTGCTGCTGGACGGACGCTGTGCGTAGTAGCCCTGCCCCGATCTAATAGGATTAGAAGAAGACGAGTTCGAGAAGATAACAGGCACAACCGGTCCCATACCGCCGCCACTATGTGTGGGACTGTGGTTAGCAGAAGTTTGGTACTTCACGTTTGTGTCAGAGTTGTCGTGGTTGACCGGTCCGGATTGTTGAGTCGGTTGCGAACCGACATAGACAGTGTTAGTTCCACCGGCTGCAGGTTGCGATTGATTCTGGTTGTAGTAGTCCTGCCGTTGTTGGAACTCCGGAGACGGTCCCTGAGTGTACTGCTGTTGCGGCGCACTTGGACCCTGAGCGTACTGCTGCTGCTGTGGATACTGGTTCTGCTGCACGCCGCCTTGTGGCGCCGGCGGTGCATTGTAATTCGGCTGGTACTGTGGCGCCGGATTGTATTGCGTCGGTGCCGGAGGCGGAGGCGCAGAACTGCTGTAGTTTGGCTGCTGTGGTGCCGGAAGTGGCAGTGGTGCGGAAGTGTAATCGCCGCCGGATGGCGCATTGTATCCGCCGGCCGGTGCCGGTCCGTATCCGCCCTGAGGAGCGTATTGTTGACCGCCACTGTACTCCGTAGGCGCAGACTGAATTGGTGCCGGGCTTGACGGAGCGTTGTTCTGGTTCGGACTGTAGGCGATTTCTGATCCGGAAGAAGGCAATGGCGTCGATGGTGCAGGTCCCGGCGCCGGAGCAGCATAACCGCCCCCTGAGGCTTGAACGAAACCACCCGGAGCTGGAGCCGGAGCACCATATCCTGGCACGTTGTTGACGTAACCACCACCGGTCGGGGCAGAGTGTACATCGCCTGCAACTTGGCGCGGTGCGCCTGCGTCTGCGGGCGCCTGAGCGTAACCGGTTGCGCCGGTCGGTGCGGCGGGCTGCCCATAGGTAGGCTGCCCCTGCGTATAAGCTGTCGTTCCACCCACTGGTGCGGAGTAAGTTCCGCCTGAAGCATACGGGCTCTGGCTGTAGCCGCTGGCCGTTGTACCGGCAGCGCCCATGGCTGGAGCTCCCGAATATGGATTCAAGGCGCCGGCGGATGCAGAAGCGATGGACATATATGCTTGCGAATCGGTTCGTGCTTGATTCGTCGCTTCGCTCAAAGCAGCCCTTGCTTGCGAGGCGTCGACCATCGGTCCAACTCCGGCGCCGGGAGCTCCCATCGGGTTTTGACCCAATGCGACAGCACTGTTGTTGATGTTGGCCAGCTGTTGGTTGTAGTTGAGCAACTGACTGGTGCTCATCGGACCTTGAGCTGCGGCTGCCTGGTAGTTCGAGTAGAGTCCACTGGCTTGCGAGGCTAGTGACTGAGCTTGCTGAGACACTTGTCCATTTGGCGAGGACAGCATACTGTCCAGTCTGGCCCCGGTTTGTGCAAAATTGGCGGAGAATGCGCCTTGAGCGGACACCATGCTGGACATGGCCGCGTCGCCTTGCTGCGCTTGCATAGCCTGATACAAACCAGGAGTCATGTTCATGTTCGGATTGTTCGCGGGAGCACCAGGTTTCTCGTCCATGGCTTTGATTGCATCCTTGACTTCGCCCATCAGCTGGTTCGCAGCTGCTTCGCGAGGTCCGGTTCCCTGCGCGAAACCGGCGGCGGCATCGAGTGTCCTAGCGTTAGTCAACGCAGCGCTCGCAGCCCCCAGTGCTTCGGTACGAGAAACAGATGTACCCGGTGGCGGTATCATACCGGCAGGACCGCCGGTGCCGCTCATCATGTTGTAAGCGTTGGACGGAGAACCAGCGCCTCCAGCAACGCCCGGAACTCCGCCAGCGCCTACATTACCGACACCAAGCTGACCATTGGCGCCCATTAAGGGCTGACCGTTGGCATCGAAAAATAGCTTACCGCCAGATTCAGAAACACCCAGTGCTTTCAGCTGCTCGGAGTTGAATGGAAGCTTTTCACCCGCACCAACATTGGCAGCCATGGCGGCAAGCTGTTGAGGCGTGAATTGCTGACCTGTCATCGCATTGATAGTGCTGTTCAGGTTGTTCGAGTTGGTAGGATCGAGAGCCTTGTTTGCATCTAGCGGTGCTGTCATAGGAGGAGCAACAGGACCTGCGGCGGAATCGAGAGGTTTTCCGTCTGGATTAACAGCATTGGCATCGGATGGTGCAGTCAGAGGGATGCCACCAGCGCCTGCGGCGCCTGCAGCAGTAGTTCCATCAGCGCCGGTACCACCGGTGCCACCACTACCTGAGGCTCCGCCCGTGTTGGAGTCAGCCGCACCGCCGCTGCCAGTCGGGGCAACTGAAGTCGGCATCGCACCAGAGGACATATCAGCCATCGTAACAGCTGCGCCACCTTGATCTTGACCAATTCCTGCACCGCCAGCTGTGGCCCCCATCGTCGGCTGACCAGGCTGAGAACCACCGCCGCGTCTGCCGCCCGGGGCTCCGGGGCTGGCACCAGCACCCTGACCGGCATTCTGGGCAGCCTTCGCTGCCATGCCACCAGCTTCTGCGCCTGCCGCCTTTACCAAACCGGCAAAGTCGAAGGCAAACTTAACTGATGCAGTAGCAAGGAATATGAGTGCTGATTGAATAATGGTTCCGGTTTCGTCGATGCCCTTGAAGCAAGCCATCAACAATACAGTTGTATTCCAAAACAAAGACCAGAAGCACAAAGTGATTACACCTTCAGTCCAACTGGGCAGCGCGCCGCGCAGTTGTGCCGATGGGTACACCCAGAGTGCCGCGACCACAGGTCCGACGAACCAAAGGTACATCAGGAACACTACCTGGAAAGCGCAAAGAATGTTCCACGCAGCAGCCAAGCCCGCGTTACCGGTGTTGGTCAATGCTCTCTGCCCCGTTGAAAGGAACGAGTTCATTTCTGTTGCTTTTTCTTTCGGAGCATCCCCCGGTCCATTACAGTTCGGATCTTCTTTCTTGACGTCATAAGCGGTCAGCTCGTTCTTTTGAGCCGGCGTTCCTTCTTTCCCGTCTTTCGGTGCATCTTTCACCGAAGGTTTGTCCATAGCGTTGCGATCTTCGTGAGCCTGACGAACAGGGTGGGCTCTTACAACGGCGCACAGAGCGTCTTTGTACATGTCGGTGCCAAAGATTCGTTGATACTCGCTATAGATTGTGTAAGTAATTGAGTTGTTCAAGTCGATGCCGTAGTTCACTACCAGGTAGGTAGCTGGAATCAAGAATATGGCAACGATCGATCTGGTAATTCCTTCAAACGGATTCACGTCGCCGCCTTGAATAGGCATACCGGCTGCAACGATTACCCGCAATTGTGCAAGAACCGCACCTGGTAAAAGCAACAGAACTGCCATCGGCAAGAAGAGCTCGTTTCGCACTTTGTTCCATTTGTTGGATTCGTCGATGGTGAAGTTATAGATGGAGCAACCAACGAAATCGATGGCGCTGGCGCACTGGTTACGGCAAGTGTTCGCCGCACCGTTCGCTACGTCTTGCATCTGAGTTGCGCCCACGACAGCGCCGGTCCAGTTCAACCTTTCCGGATCGAACATTTGCTCCAACATGATCTGGTTATCAAAACGGTGGATCATCTGGAACTGCGTGTCGGAAATCGGGTAGCCGAACGTCTTGAGCATGTGCTCGTTGATGGCTTCGTCCCGTTTTGTCGGCACTTTCGAAATGCATTCTTTGACTTTAATCGGCCACTCATACACGGGCCCGGACTTGCCGTGCTTTACAGTGCCGTCTTTCTTACTTTCGCGATTTTCAATGATGTCCTTACCCTTCGGGTTTTTATCACATTGAGGACCGAAGCATGCCGCCGCGGGATAACGGGGAAAGTAGTCGTAGAAACGCACGTCGCCGGCGCCGCGAATCGGGTAACTATCGTTGTTGTTCTGGTTAGGTTGCGATGATGAAGGGTTGCCTTGCGCAAACGCCTCGACTCCGCCGCTGATGAATACCAGAAGCAATAATCCAAGCAATCGGGCTTTCCAGCCACCGGCACAGCCCTTACCTGCTTCGGTAATTGCCTCGCTCCATCTCTTTATCTTTTCAGGCGACATCTCTACTTGCCTCGTATTCAAAACTGTTAACTGCTGAAAAAACTTGATCACTTCTTCTTCTCGTTATCCTTGTCTTTGTCGTCGGGCTTACCCGAGGGAGGTGGCAACGAGGAGGAAGGGGACCCTGATGATGGAGGACTACTGCTACTGGAACTTGAACTGGAAGTACTGGTAGTGCTGGACTTGTTACCGGTGACTGGCGGTGGTACCGCCGGAACCGGACTGGATGACGGTCTGCCGCCACCACTGGTCGGAGTGATGGTGAGAGGCCGTGGAGAATTGGAACTGGTTGGGGTAGGGCCTCCGCCTTGACCACCACCGGTCGGGGTGGCAGTCCCACCTTGTCCTGTGGGCGCGGCGGTGGCAGCGATGCCGGGACCGCTCGGGGGATTGCCGCCACCAGGCGTGGTGCCGCCGGGGGTGGTGCCACCGGGAGTGGTGCCACCGGGACTCTGACCACCGGGGGATTGACCGCCGGGGCTCTGACCGCCAGGCTGTTGACCGCCTTGCTTGCCGGACTCTTTGGCTTGTTTCTCAATCTGTTCGACCATTGGTTTGGGACTAAAATTGAATGGTTGGAAGGGCACATAACCAAGCAGGACCTGGAATGCCGTGAACACCATTTGTTCCCACTGGTTGGTCGGATCGAAGAATCCTAGTTCTTGCGACCATTCTATATACGTGGTCATTGTTACCAAAACAACGCACCACCAGAAGCGCCACAATGAGAGGACGACAACAGCGTCCAACCAGTTGGCGAATACTTTGTTGAACAGTCCCGGACCATCGCTGCCTTTGTTAATGTTCGGCCAGGCATACAGCGCGGCTGCAATGGGACCAAGCAAGAACAGGTAGCACATCATCACCAGTTGGAAAGCGGTCAGGACCGTCAATCCGGATGACAGACAGCCGTTCATGAAGTTGAAGATGCCGTTGGTCTGCTGCGACAGCTTGCTCTGCATTTCTTCTACTGTTTTCTTTTCATCGCCGTGAGCAGCTTTGCCAAGAAACTCATCTTGCCCGTTGTCTTGACCTTCGCCTCCGCCTTGCTGCGGCTGCGTTCCCAGAGGAGGAATGTTGCTCGGCTGCATGACGTTGGTCGTTGCTTTAATTTTCGGGTCATACATCTGCTCGCGAGCATATTTCATGATGGTCTCGGTCTTGATGTATTTTTTGACTTCGTAGGTCAAACTGTTGCCCACGTCAATCATGTAACTGACGATGAGCTGCGTAGCCGGAATCAAGAATATGGCGATTATCGACCGAATAATCCCCATGAAAGGCGAGTTGGTGTCGGTGGTTTCGTCTTGAACTTTCAAGACACCGAACTGCACCATCGACTTCATTTGAGTCATCACGGCGCCTGGCAGCAACAGCAATATAGCCATCGGAATGTACACTTGCTTGTACATCTGCTGAACCATGTAAATAACCTGCCCCTTAGTCTTCTGGGGCGGGTTGCCGCTTACCGGTTCAGCTGCGTTCTCATTGGCAACGTTAATCAGGTAGGACTGAATTTCGTCGACAGCAGTAGTAAAGTTGTGATCGGCGCCTTGCGCCATACAGGAGGAAGCTTGCTGCTGCTGCGTTTGCATGGCAGCTCTACCGGTCCAGGACCAGCGTTCAGGGTCGAACATAAGTTCAAGAAAGCGCTGATTATTCTCGCGCTCAATCATTTGATACTGCGTATCACTTATAGGACCGACGCCCAACGTGGTGAGCTCGTACTCCCAGATGCACTGGTCGCCTTCTTTTGAAAGATTGTCTTTGTTCTTGTTGAAGAGCGCGGGCTGGTAATAACAGGGAATGTCGGTAAGATTCGGAGGACGGCAAGGAACGACGCAACCTTCAGAACCGCTGCAGTTCTTAGCATGCTGTTTAATGATTGGACCGGGACCGGTCGGGCACGGCACGTTCTCAGGTCCGCCCGGCATTACCGGCGGAAACATGAAACCGTCTTTGCCGCAAGGTTTCAGCAATCCCCAGTATTGAGGGCGAGAATCTTGCGGAGCGGTTGCAGGCTGCAATCCGCAAAACTTATCGCCGGACTGGCATTTTTTAGCTTTCTGACTCTGTAATTTGCCGGGCGGAATTTTCGCAGCTGTCTCGTCAACCGACTTCAGCTTTAGCTCGCTGCCCTGTTGCGGAATAATAGTGTTGTCTTCCAACCCTTTCCAGCATTGATTGTCGTGTTCCTTCGCATGAGGAAAACGCTTGTGGTAGTCCTGAATGACGTCATTGGGACCATAGATAACCGGCTTATCGTCGCCGCTGCGAGTCGCCGGCTTCGGGTTATCCTGGGCGTAGGCGCTTTGCTGGCTGCATAGCTGCAGCACCGCCACCACTAGCAGTGCAACAAAATAATGCCAATCAAACTTGGATCTAGTCATGCTTTATAATCCCGCGGATTATGAGGGTTGTTGTCTTTGCGCTCCGGCGGCTCCTGCGCGCAGGCCGGCACTTGGTAAAAGTGACTGCCTGCATGAACGACGTTACCGATGAAGAAGAATTGTTTTACCGCCATCAGAAAGCGAAACGCTTAGTCTGTCGTTCCAGGGAAGGCCGAAAATGGTGACCGTCCCGGTTACTTCCTGGTTAGGCTGTACGATGGTGGCATCGAATTCTGCACGCACGGCTGCGTCTGCAAGCTTCTTATTTCCTTCCGCTACCGAGACCGAGTCGGTATCGAAACTGAAATTTTCATCTCCGTTATTGCGAATACTTACCCGTAGGATTGATTTACGAGGAGTAGTCTTAACGTCTTTGAGTTCGAAAGAAACGGCACCCTGGGGTGGTGCTGGAGAAACGGCCGCCGATTCGACGGACGTCGAGCGAGATGGAACTGGTGGTTCCGAAGGAGGAGCAGCGGCTATTTGAGTTTTATCCGCTTTACCCTTTTTGTTGTCCTTACCTTTTTTCTCCTTGTCCTTGCCTTTGTTGTTGGTAGTCTCAGCCCTTGCCACCTTCTCCTCTTCGCGCGGTTCCTGCTTCTTGCCTATGCCGAATGCCGAACCTACTGAATTGAAGAAACCCCCGATTGAATTTGCTTGTTGCTGGTCTTGCCTATCCGGTTCAGCCTGTGCCAGAGATTCCAGGCTAGGTGCCACGCCCGATACGCGGCCGATAATCAGACGTGCGGATTGCGCTCCTGCGACCGATGCTAGGTCGCCTTGCGCCGTGCGCATGTCGTCTTTGCTGCTCTCCGCCTCCTGTTGCGCTTGCGCTAGATCTGCTGCCGCCCTTTGTTTCTCTGCAGAGGAGTCTGCAAGTTCAACTTCTTGTTTGCGCGCGGCCACGTTCTGCTGGGTAAGCGAAAACTTATTGTAAGAGAACAGATAACGATAATACGCCTGAATTAGGTCCGATTGACATTTTTTTACCTGTGCCACGAACTTTTTATCTACGGAGGCATTTTTGAACAGCGAATCGATGGTTCGTTGAGGGACACTCAACTGCCCGCGAGTCGCCTCCGTCGGCGTGGACACTTCGACTTTCCGCAGTTGTTGGTTGATTTTTTCGTCTCTGGTAAGCGAACTTAACGCACTGGTTCCAAGCGAGCCTTGCCAGAGCGCCTTCAAGTCGTCTCTCTGCTTAAAGGGCGAATACGGCTGCATTCCCACCGGAGTGATTACAACGACATTGCGGTCGCGGCGGCTTCGTCTTGATTCATCTTCCTCTTCCGTGGAAGACGAAGCCGATCCCCCGGAGCCGAACAAACTGCCCGGCCCCCGAGCCGGCTTCTCTTCCGGCGGCTGGTATTGGGGCGGCTGTTGCTGGTAAGGATTGTAGTAAGGATACGGAGCCTGCGCATACATCTGCGGGGGCGGCGGCGCGCCATACGGGCTGACGCTGCCCGTGACCGTCACTGCTGGCGGTGGCGGCACAAACCCTACCGAAGGCGTCGGACTGGTGTAATTCATGCCGTAAGAAGAAGCTTGCGGCGGCGCGGCGGGAGTTCCACCAGGCGGCTGCCACGCAGTCGTATCCATTGGCTGACTAGCAGGAGGCGCCCCTTCCATTTGCTGAGCACTTCCGTTAACCGGCTGCGCAGCGCCTGAAATGGGCGACGTATTCACATCGGGAAGATTGCGATCGGCCGGGTTGAGAAAACCGGACTGACTTTGTGCGTTTTGAGCGGCAAGCTGCTTCTCTAGTTCCGCTTGCCGCTGTTTTTGCTTTTCCAGGTCTTCCTGCTCAATTTCTCTGACAACGGCCGGATCGACCTTTGGTCGAATCTGCCCGAAGACAGAGTAAGAACGTCCGGAAGAGTCCACTGAAGAGGTATTGCTCGCGTTGTCTTTTTGCTCATTGCAGGCGGACAGCGAAAGTGCTGCTAACAGAATTAGTATTGGACGTTCCTTCACGTTCTCCTCTTCAATATATTGATTAGTGACCCTTAAGTCTGCTCATTAACCGACCGCTGACAGCCGTGCTGGCTCCTGCGCCACCCACGCCCCCCGTGGCTCCGCCACCCGCCTGAGTGTACGGACCACCACCGTAACTAGCCGCCACCGGTGCCGGACGGCCGGCAGCCTGCGCACGCGGACCTGCCGATGCGGCAGACGGACCTGCTGCTTTGGCAAAGGGATTTACCGCTCCATGGACCCCGGTAGTGGTGCCATTTTGAAGCGCATTGCGCGGGCCCATGCCGCGAGCGGGAATGTTGGTACCGCCAAAACCCGACTTAGGCAGCGCGCCCATCGGATTGCTCGGTGTGCGATAAGGTGCGATTCCGGGTCCGGCCGGCAATTGCATGACAGGATCGGCAGCGCCGCCACCGTCTCCGCCGGGCAGCGCGCCACCACCTTGACCGCCTCCTGCGCCACCAAACCCTTGTGGTGGCGGCGGCAGTTGGATCATACCGGGAGCCTGAGGCGCTTCACGGAAATCGTGAATAATCGGGCGTTCGTCTACAATCTGAATTTGTCTGGGCGCGTTATAGAAAGTGGCTTTGTGTATCGCCTTCTCTTTAACGGAAGCTTGCTGGGCATGAGCCGGCGCGGCTGCAATAAGCGCGCTTATACCGAAAAGTGATGCGACCAGAATTTTGTGTTTAAGCATATACCTTTACTCCTACGCCTCGCCTTAGAATCCGATTGGCACGCCAGTTGAGCGTAGCATTTGCCTTCCAAATGTCTTGCCTCGTTTGCCAACGTTTTTTATAAATCGCTTGCCTTTGTCGTCCCTGAAATTATTCGAGACGAAGTCGTCATCCGGTAAAGAAAGATCTTGCGATCGGCTCTGATTGACCAGCACGGGGCTAGGTGCTTCCGGTGCGCTTGCCGACGCCTCACCTTCCAACTCAGGTGCTTTGCCTAGTGCTTTGATGTCGCGTCCCGATCCGCCGGCATAACTGGGAGTCGGCGCAGCTGTCGCGCCTTTGCCCGTTCCGCCGTTGCTAACTGCAAAGGTATCCGCATTGCGACCGATCGGAGGAGGAGTGCCTACCCGATAGCCGCTTCTCTGCACGGGAGCGCTGCCCTGGTAGCCACCGCCTCCGCCGCCTTGGAAGCCACCCCCTCCGCCGTTGCCTGAGCCGCCCATGTCGGGCGGAGGACCTTCGCCGCCGCCACCTCCGCCTTTGTTTGGCAGAAATGCGCCGGGAGAGAAGTGACCATAATGCTGGTGCGAACCCTGATAGCCACCGCCGGTGCCACTATTGCCGCCGCCACCGCCGCCGCCACCACCGTTGCCGTTCTTGAACCAATTGCCGGCAGGTGAGCCTGCGCCGGAGTAACCGGGCGTAACGGGCAGATCGAGAGCCATAGGCATCGGGGGAAATCCGGGTAGAGGAATCGGTTCGTCGGCTGTGATCGGCTCAACAGAAATATCAGGACCTTTTGGAGGCGGGGGAGCGCAGATATACGCAGGCGGACCGGAATAACCGCCGCCGCCTCCTCCACCTCCGGCTTGCGCAGGGTTCCTGATGACGCTGTGAGTGCCCATTGTGTCTACATAGCTGTTGTTGCCATGCCGTTGTTCCTGGGTCGCTTGGGTGTATTGGTTGTCCCCGGGTTGATGCACGAACTTGCCCATATTCGTGGGCGGAAGCTGCGCTTGCGCAGGAGCCGAAGGGATAATGGCCGCAAGTGCAACGACGGGCATCAACATAAGTCTGTACTTGGTTTTCATCAAAACCCCTCCCCTTTCAGGGGACTTTTCGCCATAACCGGGTCACGAGCTATACCGAATTTGAGAGTGAATTAGTAAGAAACTGGTGAAAAACTGCTGAAACTGTATAGAACAAATTTAGCCACTTTTCTAGTCGCGATGGCGTGCGTTTTGCACTCCCCTTTCGGGTTGAACAATTACACGTCCCCCGATACTAATAAAGGGTGACTCATTTTTAATTGTTTCTCAGCCTCTTGTCAATACGCTCCCAAGGTTGTTTGACCCCTTTTTCCTTACGCCAACATCAAATTTAATCTACCCGCGGCGGCGAGATTCAAAACCTTCAAAAACACTAGGGTTATGCCGGGATCACATTTGGTAATCAAGGCGTTGATAATCCACGAAAAATCAACAAACTTCTGATGGAATGCTGCTTTACCAGCGTAGGACATCGAGCGCAAAAGCGCACTTAAGTACGGCGAAGTTGTCAAAACCCTTGTACCATCAGGTTGTCGGGAGTTAATTCTTGACGCAGTATTCGCGGGTCAGTCCGATTATCGTGACTGCAAACAAAATCTGCCATCCCAATCATCAAAAAACGGCTGCGGTCGGCACTAACTTTTGAGGAAGCGTTGTATAGCAGTGGTGTTCGGGAATAGAAGAATCGGCGCCCGGGCGTGGCAGCGACGGAGCCGGACGGAGCTACTGATAATCACAGGGAAGATCAGCCGTGTAAGTTGCTTTCCGAGTAGATAGAATGGGACTAGTCAGGCAGGAATTACCAGGGAATGCTGTTTAGTAGAAACAAGCTCGCATTAGCCGTCAGTGTCACATTGGTACTGGCGGCTGCAGTCACACAGGCCGATGCCAAAGGACGACGCGGTGGCGGCGGCGGTGGCGGTGTATTCTTGACCACCCCGACACCGACCAACCCGCTGGAACACAACAACCGCGGTGTCGAACTAGGCAGCAAAGGTCTGTGGCCCGATGCCATTCGCGAGCACGAGCTAGCGGTACAGGGAGACCCTTACCGCGTCGACTTCCGGACCAACCTGTCGGCGGCACATCTGGAGTACGGCAATTATCTGCGCGCCCGCGGTCGAACCTACGATGCCATGGTTCAGTTCCGTCAAGCCATGATCGTCGATCCTGCCAACGCCAAGGCGGACCAGGAATTAGACAACTGCATGAAGAAGGTGGGTAAAGATCCCTTCGACTTTGCCACTCGCAAGCGACTGGCGGAAGACGCAGACGTATCGCAGCAATACGACACAGCTATCGTTGAGTGGCGCAAATGCGTCAAAATGCGCGACACCGGCTTGATGCACTTCGAGCTAGGCAAGGTATTACTGAAAGCAGGCAAAGACGTTGACGGCTATCGAGAGCTGCGCAAAGCCGTCTCAATGGAGTGGGCAACCGACGAAAAGCTTGAACTGGCCGCCTGTCACCGCCAGCTGGGCGATCTCCTCAAAGAATACGCCTACAAAGCGAAGGAAGATCCGAACAAACCGCGCGGCACAACCGGCATGAAGAGGCTTTACAATGCTTTCATTGAATATCGCCGTGCCGTTTTGTTGAACCCTGCAGACGCCACGGCTGTTCGCGGCATGCTCGAATGCGCGCGCGAAGGTGTGGCAATCAAACCGAACAGCTTCGACAATCATTTGTGCCTGGGCGCAGCCTACTTACTTTCCGGCGACTTTCAACACGCCCGGCAAGAGTTCGAAACTTGTTTCAAAATCGCCCCGACCCGGCCGGAAGTAGACCAGGCCCGCATCGCCTATCACCAGTACGTTGCTCGCTCTCCGCTGGCCGATGACGCACTGGTTGCAGCCAGCGTCGATAAGATTCGAGCGGCCATCGACCAGAGCCCAACCGAAAACGCCCGCCTTTACTACATCCTGGGACGCCTGCGCGAGCGCCAGGCCGATCCGGAGAAAGCAAAAAAGTGCTATGACAAAGCCTGGAGCATCAATCCCCACATAGACCCGGATCTCGCTCAAGCCTTCGGGCGTCTGGGAGCACCGAAGGAAACGCTGGCCACTAAGCCGAGAACGCAAGAAGAACTTGCAAAAGAGATGGAGGACAAGAAAAAGGCCATGGCCGAGCTGGAGAAGCAAAAAGGCTACTCCGAGCTGGATAACCTGGTCGAAGCCGGCAAATTTGACGAAGTCATTGCCAAAGGAACGGAACAATACAAATCCAATCCAAAAGATGCCACCATTGTGTTGAAGATTGGTGTGGCGCACGAGCGTAAGGCAGCTTCCCTTCCCGATGGCGAAGAGAAGGACAAGGAAATCAACGAAGCCAAAGCCTGGTACAGACTAGGTGCCGGGCTGCAGGACAAAACCGGGGCATCGGCCCAGGCCGAACAATTCCTCGCCCAACTTGACAGCAGTCGTGCCCAACCCAAAATTAAGGAAGCCGATGAGCTATTGGCAAAAGGTGACTTGGTATCCGCGGCGAGCGCTTACCGTGACGCCCTCATCATGGCTCCTCGACGTTCGGATGTGCACCGCAAACTAGGTGAAGTACTGGACAAAATGGGCGACAAGGAAGGAGCTCGCAAGGAGCGAGAAGAAGCAGAGCGGCTCGACCGCTCTCCGGCGAAGAAAGAAGCATCCGAAGGTGGAAAACCCCTCTAATTTAAGCAAACCGGACAAGTGTCGACAGTAATTATGAGCAACAGAAACCGCAAAACCCGCACTATCAGTTCCCTGCTGATTGCATTCAGCTTTGTTTTGTCGGCTCCGGCATTCCTGCAAACACCGGTTTCGGCGGCCGCCGCAGCGGAAGAACCGGTCGAAAAAACGGCAAGCATGGGACAAGCCGATGAATATTTGACGCAGAACAAATACAAACAGGCGGAAGACTCTTATCGCGCATTGCTTTCAGAAGATCAGACCGGTGATGCTTATGCCGGACTGGCGGTCTCGCTGGCAAAGCAGGGCACACCGGCAAAGATTTTGGAAGCAGAACGCATTTTGCGCAAAGCCAAAGGCAATTTCTCCGACAATCCCAACGTTATGGCCGCCGGCGGATATGTCTCCTTCGTCCACTCGAAGTCCGTCGCTTCACCAGCCAAGCGAGACCAGTACCTGGAAGCATCCGAGGCTTTGTGTAAACGAGCCATCGCTTCCAATAACAACATTCTGATTGCGCAACAAACACTCGGACTGGTAAAGATTGCCCAAGACGACTATGAAGAAGCAATTGAGCCTCTGAGAAAATGCTCTCAGCTTGCAGAGAACCCTGTTAATCTGACGCTTCTGGCGCAGGCGCTGCTGCGACTTGACCCCAAGGACAAGGAAGCAGAAGGTTTCATCGACAAAGCGCTCAAGATGGACAAAAGCTATCACCCGGCGCATTTGCAGAAAGGTCTGATTCTCTGCCAATCCGGCAAGTACGAAGATGCATTCATGGAATTGCACAACATTCCACAAGCGTCGCGAACATTCGATTGGTATCTGGTGGAAGGAGACATCTACCGCAAGCAAGGCGATGGACCGGCAGCGCTGGCATCGTGGCGTGAATCGATTCGAATGGACCCGCACTCGCCTGAGGCCTACAAACACATGGCCGAATTCTATGCAATGCGTGGCGACGGCGAGCTTGGTATTGCTTCACTGCACGACGCACTGGAGATTCTGCCCAACGACATGCTCCTGCGTCAGCAATTGGCGGAGCTGGCACTGCGCCAGGACAAGCTCGATGTCGCCGAAGCCGAGTATCGCACAGTGCTAGCAGCCCAACCAGACGATCCGGCATCACTTCTGGGTCTATCACGTGTCTACTTTCGCAAGGCACGAAAAGATGGACAATATCCCCCCGGCTGGCAGCAGTTGATGGACCAGCTTCAAACAGTAATCACCGAACAGGGCGTCAAAGGCAAGCTAATTAAAAGCGGCACAAAGAATCTCACCGATAGTATCGAGCTGTCCGAAGGCGAAAAAGCACTGGCGCAAAATCGCTTCAAAGAAGCGCGCCAGCACTTCGCCACGGTGATAAACAGTAAGCGCGAAAATGCCTATGACCTGTTAACGCTCGGCGAACAAGCATTTTACGACGGCGATTTGCACAGCGCCGAACAAGCGTTCTCCTTCGCCAAGGAAATGCCGGATGCTGCCCCCCGCGCCGAACAAGGCATCAGTAAGATAGTCTCACAGCGAAACGAAGCGTCGAGGCAGACCAAGTTGGGCGATGCAACGCGCACAATTCCCGAGGTCGCGGTCGACCACTACAAACAAGCACTAATAGCCGATCCGCAACACCCGGACGCCTATTACGGTCTGTTTTGTTTGTACGGCAAATCCAAAAAGCCGGACGTCGATCTTGCGTTGAACTATGGAAACGCTTATCTTGAATTAGTTGAGGATAACAGCGCCCAGCGCAAAGACGTAGAAATTACTCTCGCCAAGTTAAAGCAACGCACGGGCAAGGAAAAGAAGAAATAGCCGACATATAATAGATTGTGTGCATCGGGAATATTGGGACTGGTTGCATTTAGCCTCGGGAGAAAGCAGCCTCGAGACCGCACAAGGAGTAAGTTACATGGCCCCCTTCAACGCGACCCCGCCTAACAAAAAATCCGGCAAGCAATTGCCGCAGGAGTCGGGATTGATCGACGCTTCTCCGGGCGGTCCAAACGACAGGCCATCCAACATCACGGAAACGAAGGTATGGCAATCATCCAAGAAGGGTGTTGGTCGATTTCTCTTCAACTACAAGAAACTGCTGCACGACAGCTTCGTCAAAATGGATCGCCAGGAGCAAGAAGCGCTGATCGAAAAGTTCTCGATGGTCATCACCATGGGTGTCTGCGTTTTGATGCTGCTTGCCTTCTCCGGTGTGCTCCCTCGCGAAGCGCGCGTACTCGGCTTTCCCGTAGCGATCGCCGTCTCCTGGTGGGTGGGCACGCGCGTTGTTGCCGGCGTAGTCATTGAACGCATGGACAGCATAATGAAAAAAGAGTGACGCCAGTGAAAGACCTGTTCACTCTGGATAAATTGAAGTACGTTGCTGCTGGAGCGATTGTACTTACTGCTTTTTTGATTGTCCTTCCCGATGTAAAAATCTTTGCAGTTAAGCTGGCGACGGTGGTAAGCATAACGCTTACTGTCGTTATCGTCTCTGCTCTCTTAGCTTTCGGCTGGCATTTTATCGCCGCCCGGAAAAAGTCTGTTGCCACTTCAAGCGATAACGCCCAGAGCGAACCGAGGAGTAATTCATGAAACGAGTAGCCCTTCCGCTAGCGCTGGCACTGAGTTTTGTGTCTCTGGCACAGTTTCCGGTCAATGCCCAAAAGAACAAGCGTGTTGACCAGAACACTTACTATCGCGCCCCGGGCAGCTCAGGCGGCAAAACGATCGTCATTCCGATCGGCACCACTTTTGAAGGTCGCATCAGCGATACGGTCAGTTCTGCTCGCAGCAACCCCGGTCAAGCATTTGAGATTCGCATGTCGAGTCCGGTACTGGCCAATGGCTCGGAAGTCATCATTCCGGCAGGTTCCAGTATCATCGGCGAAGTAGTGGAGGCCGTGCCTTCTTCAAGCTTTCCGAAGAAGAAACGACAGCCCCCGCCGCGCGGCAAATTGCGTGTACAAATTAACGGCTTGCGCACACCGGACGGCATCCAGTATCCACTGGTCGCGTCACTCGCCGGAGAGGAAGGCGGTCGAAGCAATCGCAACTCCATTGGTGCCGGAATCGCTTATGTGGGTTCAGCATCGTCTTTCGAAGCCGTTGCGCCCGGCATGAATAAACTTGGTCGCAACAACAACAGGCGCGGCCCCGAAATCACCAGCAAACGAGAGGCAATGAGACACGAAATCTACGGCATGGACCAGAACGCCATGCGCGAAGACGATGCCACGATTCGTTCTCTGGTTTTGCGCAAACACGATTATTGGATTGATGCCGGTTCACCGCTTACGGTTAGACTTGGCGCGCCGCTAAAACTGGCAGTTACAAAACCGGGAGAAGGTGTCTCGCTCGGCTCGGTGGAAGATGCGCCCACGGACGAATTGCCGTCGCCATCCCTTCGCCGTCAGTCCGCGCCGCCGGAAAGATCCGCTCCGGTCTCATCGGCCACCCCGCAGCCACCACCGACTGCGGGACAACCACCGCTATCAACGGACTTCTAGGAGGCTCCAGCTCGTGCAGCAACCTCTTTTGCGGCGGTAAACCCTCGAAGAAGCTTCACTTGAGCCAATTAGCGCCCTTGCAACAGCTTGATCGGCGCGGATTCCTCCTTCCAGCGTTTGAACAAATGGTTGTCGAACCCAAACTGGTCGAGCACCCGCCCCACAACAAAGTCCACCATATCCGAGATGCTGCGCGGCTTGTGATAGAACCCGGGCGAGGCAGAGGCAACGATGGCTCCGGCATCCGACAACGTCATCATCTGCTTCAACTGAATGTGGCCGAAGGGCATTTCTCGCAGCAGTACAAGCAAAGGGCGTTTCTCCTTTAGCGTAACCGCGGCGGCACGATAGATCAATTTTTCCGTCAACCCCGAAGCCACTGCGCCAAGGGTACCAAGGCTGCAAGGCACAATAGCCATGCCCCTCGTTCGGTACGAGCCGCTAGCAACCGAAGCGCCATAATCATCCATACGCTGCAAAACCACCGGGGCATCCAGCGGCAATTCCAGGTATTGCAGCAACTCATTGCGCAAATTGTCGGGCGAAAAAACGAGGCCAAGCTCTTCTTTCATCACCGTTTGGGCGCCGCGTGAAACCAACAGCTCGACCGGCTGATTCGACTCAACCAGATACTGCAAGAGACGCAAACCATATATAGAACCGCTTGCGCCGGTAATTGCCAGAACGAAAGGAAGAGAATTGCTCACTCAAATGTCTCCTGAGGTTCCCATATTATACGGCTGAAGCATATGTGCTGCAGATACGTGTGAAGAAGACCTCAAGAGCACCGGTACGGGGCGAAGGATGAGAAAATAGGTGAAGAACAATAAGGATCAGCAACATGGGTGAACATACAGGACCTGCCGATGCATCGACACCGCCGGCTGCGGGAAAGAACTTCCTTGTCGGGCGCATAGTGGGCTTTCACGGATTGAGCGGGGAGGTCAAGGTAAGACCGGCAACGAACAATCCCGAGCTTCTCCTCAGCGTTACATCCATGAGGACAGGGAACACTCCTCATTTCCCGTCTGTCGATCTTGAGGTTGACTCTCTTGTCTTCGACAAACGCATGCTCTACGTCTGCTTTAAAGGTTTTGAAGATAGAACTTCTGTTGAACATCTGGAAGGTGCCGATCTTTTCGCAGCGGAAGCAGAGCTGGAACCATTGGAAGAAGAAGAATTTTGGGTGAAGGATTTGGTCGGTCTGGAAGTTTTCACAACCGAAGGCAAATTGGTGGGAAGAGTCGTTGACATCATATATGGTGGCAACGACATATTGGAGATTAAAGGAGCGGATCACCCTCCTGAAAAAAGCATTCTGATTCCGTTCGTCAAATCGCTTGTTCCCGCAGTAGATCTCAAAGCGAAGAGAGTTGAGATCGTCGACGTTCCGGGGTTACTTGAGGCGCAGTAGTTGGAGGATTTGTCCAGTTGTCCCCTGGTCTTATCGGGTTGGAAATAGTCGCGATTCTCGCACTTATCATTGCTAACGGATTGTTGGCAATGGCGGAAATGGCAGTAGTTTCCTCGCGCAAAGCGCGCCTGCAAAAGTGGTCTGAAGAGGGTGACAAGAAGGCTCGCATTGCGCTGAATCTGGCTAATTCACCGGACAATTTCCTGTCGACAATTCAGTCGGGAATTACACTAATTGGTGTCTGCGCCGGCGCTCTCGGGGGCGCAACCCTGGCCGATGAGCTGTCCACGCATTTTGCAAGAGTCTCGTGGTTGGCACCATGGGCCGACACCGCGGCAATCATCATTGTAGTTTTTGTCATCAGTTATCTCTCTCTGCTTTTCGGTGAGCTTGTTCCCAAACGAATGGCGCTAAACAATCCCGAGCGTATCGCCCGGTTAATGGCAACGCCCATGACCGGCTTGACCGGACTTCTCTTTCCGCTGGTGCGCATCCTAAGCCTTTCGACAGAATCAGTGATGTCTCTTATCGGCAAACACCACCAGAGCGAAGAGGCGCCAATCACCGAAGCGGAGATCCAGGTGCTGGTAGAAGAAGGTAAGGCCGCCGGAGTTTTCCACGCATCGGAACCGGAACTGGTGCGCCGAATTTTGGATCTGGATCAAGTAAAAGTATCGGCGCTGATGACACCAAGGCGCGAGTTAGTTTGGCTGGACAAGAACGACCCTCCAGGGGCGTTGTTGAAACGGGTTCAAGCCTCGCATCACAACAGATTTCCCGTGGCCGAAGGATCGGTCGACAATGTTGCCGGGCTGGTCAATGCACGCGACCTTTTCGTGCAGTGGACTACGCGCGGAACAATCGACCTGCCTACATGCTTGTACAAGCCGCTGATTATGCCGGAGAATCTGACCGCGTTAGAGGCTCTGGAAAATTTCAAGGAAAGCAAAATTCACGCAGCTCTGGTTATGAATGAATATGGGGGACTGGTTGGACTGGTGACAATCACCGACATAGTTGAGTCCGTACTGGGCGAACTTCCGGAAGTCGGAGAGATTGCACGCTGGCATTTCGTGCAACGAGAAGACGGCAGCTGGCTGTTTGATGCAGTCACTCCCATTGCGGAATTCAAAAGGTTGTTGGGAATCGCAGTTGAGATGCCCGAAGAAAAGAGCGGCTATTATCAAACTCTTGGCGGATTCGTCTTGCACCACTTTCAACACATACCGGCAGTAGCGGAACACTTTGCCTGGGACGCCTACCGATTCGAAATAGTCGATATGGATCGCCATCGCATCGACAAAATCCTGGTAACAGTGACAGACCGTAACCTGCCGGAACATGGCGACGAAAAGCCAAAGGCAGCATAGTCATCGTGACAAGGGAAGTTCAGCTTCCTCCCGGTGAGCATTCGACTGCAAAAATTCGCTACGTGCCCGTCGAGATTCGAACTCGAGACCTTCGGCTTCGGAGACCGACGCTCTATCCAGCTGAGCTACGGGCACATGAGCCCCTAATTATAGACCACAAACGCGCTGTGGTTGCTCAACGTCCAGCGGATTGTTTACTGACGTCCCTAAACTGCCAGTTCAGCAGGATTGCCTTCATCGGTATTGTGCTCATCGCCGAAATCGTCGTAAGCCTCTTCGGTGTCGGCGTGACCGTTCTCTTTTCGACGCGTGCGCGGGTACTCATCACTAACGGCTAACTCTTCCAGCGCAGCAGGATTTCGGATCGTGACTTTCTTCGACTTGATACCCACCCAGTTTCGCGAGCGGAAGCGATTGAGCACCTGCGTCACAGTTACGCGGGACGATCCGACAAAGTCTGCGATTTCCTGGTGTGTCAAAGGCACGTCCAGTACGATTCCAGACGGTGTCATTTTGCCGTGATTTTCAGCCAGGTTCATGAGCAGCTTCGCAACACGGCTGGGCACCTGTCGAAACACAAGGTCTTCGATACGGTCCTGCGCTTGCTTTAGTCGCATGCCGACGACTTGAACTAAGCGCAACGCGAAGTTGGGATTCTCTTTGACAAACCCTTCAAGCACATCGCACGATATCTGATAGACACGCGATTCCTCCAGCGTATCGGCACTGCAATCGTGCGTACCACACTGCCATGCGGCATCACCCAGCAACTCGCCGGGTCCTAGCAGAGCGAGAATGACAAAAGAGCGCCCGTCCGGCGACGGCTTGGTCAAGCGCAGACTACCGGCTTCAATAAAGTAGATTGCAGTGCAAGGACTGCCAGGGACGAACAATGAATGATGCTTCGGCAAATCCAGCGGCTCGACCTGGCTCATAAGACGCGCCATCTCGGTCGGAGTGAGAGAGTCGAATAGCTCACTTTGCTGCAAAGCGGAAAACTTTCGCGGTGAGCTCATTGCCAACCTCTTCTAGGAAGAACCTTGGTATCGAAATTAACTTTGATCAAAAGAGAAGTTCGAAATCGATGAACCCTTGACAGGAAAATTCCGTAATGGATATCAGACGGTACATCGAAAGGTATCTTCCGCTAACAACAGCATTTATACCCCGGTAGTTATTTTTGAAAACTGAGTTGCCGAAACCAAACTCTCGGCGCCGCAAGTAGCGCTGCGGTCGCTCGTTTTTAATTCGCGAGATGCTCAATACAGCTATAATTTGCGCATATTTCCCGCGATACACGCACTAGCTATCTTCAGCATATACAGGTGTTCGTGAGTTTCTGCCGAGCTATAAGAGCGTAACGGCGCATCGCATCCCAAGCACAGTAAGGAGAACCGTAATGGCAGTAGTTTCAAAAGACAAATCGGGCAGCGATAAGACCAGCGACAAGCCTGCGGAGAAGAAGATTATGTCCGACAACAAGCACGACAAATCTGAAGGCAAAGGCGACAAAGACAAGTCTCATGCCGTTTCAACGGAGAGATTGAAGGCTCTAGGATTGGCTATGGACGCCATTAAGAAGCAATATGGCGAAGGCTCAATCATGAAACTTGGTGAGTCTAAGCATTCAAACATCGACACTATTCCGACCGGAGCGCTTTCACTCGATGCTGCGCTGGGTATCGGCGGCGTGCCACGCGGACGAGTAATCGAAATCTACGGACCGGAATCATCCGGTAAAACAACTTTGGCACAACACATTGCAGCTGAAGTACAGAGGAAAGGCGGCATTGCCGCTATCGTTGATGCCGAACATGCGCTGGATCCTGAATATGCTCGTGTACTAGGAGTCAACGTTGAAGAGCTGCTGATCTCGCAACCTGATACCGGTGAACAAGCCCTGGAAATCACAGAGCAACTGGTTCGCTCCGGTGCAGTCGACCTGGTTATCGTCGATTCAGTAGCAGCCCTGGTTCCCAAAGCGGAAATCGAAGGCGAAATGGGCGACTCACTTCCCGGTCTCCAAGCCCGATTGATGAGCCAAGCTCTACGCAAGTTGACCGGTATCGTCAGCAAAACGAACACAACAGTCATCTTCATCAACCAACTGCGGCAAAAGATCGGCGTTATGTTCGGCAATCCGGAAACAACCACCGGAGGTAACGCCCTCAAGTTCTACGCTTCAGTTCGCCTCGATATTCGAAAGATCGAGACACTGAAAAAAGACGGCGTCGAGTACGGTAACCGCGTAAAGGTAAAAGTTGTCAAAAACAAAATGGCACCGCCTTTCCGCATTGCTGAGTTTGACATTATCTACGGAAGAGGCATCAGCTCGTCCGGCTGCATTCTAGACATGGCCGTTGAAATGGAAATCGTCAAGAAAGCCGGTTCCTGGTTCAGCTATAAAGAAGAGCGCATCGGCCAGGGCCGCGACGGAGCAAGATTGTTCCTCGAAGCAAACCCGAAGATGCTTGGCGAAATCGAACTGCGCGTTCGCGACCAAGTAAAGGCATCGCGTCCCGTTCCGGCAGCAAGAGGACCGTTGCCGAATCTCGGAATCGACGCACCAGCCGAGTAAGCCCATGTGATATCGTCAAAAGTAGGGGGTCGGCTCAAGCCGACTCCTTACTTTTTGAGGGAAGGCACGGCGTGCCATACTCCACATTCCAAATTCGGCCGGACCGGTTGCGGTTACACAAGCGGCTCATTCACCCACGACGAAACGCTCGTTAGCACTCTTTCACTTAGCGGACCGTGAGTTACTGCTTGATGACGCTACAATGAACGGGTATTGAGCCGGCGTCGCCCTAGACGTCTTCAGGGAGCATCGCTCTGATATGCCCGGAACCGCAAGCGGAACTAAGCGCAAGAGAAAGTCTAAATCGAAGCGAGGCGCAGCCGTCCCTAAAGAGGAAGCAGTCTCCACCGGCGGGTTCGACCGCAAGCCCTTGTTTCTTGCTGCCATCTGCGGAGCAATCGCCGGACTGTCAGCTCCGGGAATCGAGCAGTGGTACATAGCCTGGTTCGGTCTGGCGCCGCTCTTGTTGCTAATTGTCTCCAGTCCTAACATCGCCAGTGCAGCGCTACGCTCCGGCATCTTCGGACTTGCCTTCAATATGATTTATCTGTGCTGGTATCTGGCATTACATCCGCTGAACTGGATGGGATTTGCCGACTGGCAGAGCATCCCCGTGGTCATTTTTTGCTGGCTGTTCGTTACGTGCCAGCAAGCACTAATTTACGCAGCCTTTGGCGCAGCAGTGCGTTTGTTGCCGCTATGCGGCGACTTTGTGCCGCGAAAAGTCGAAAGCAAATGGTGCATCCCTGCGTTCATCGCCATTCCGTTCCTGTGGTGCCTGATACAGGAAAAGGTCGGCAATGCTCCAGATTTACTGGGAGTGCCGTGGTCCATGATCGAATATACGCAGTACAAGCAAACAGCGCTTATTCAAAGCGGTAGCATATTTGGTGGCATAGGAATCGGAGCGCTCATTCTGCTGTCGAACGTTGCTGTTGCTTGCCTAATCGCCACATTCAACAAGAAGTTGTCGTGCAAGCCTTTAGCAGCGGCGCAAAAGTCCACGGCAATAACTCTAGCTTGCGTGCCCGTGGTACTGATCGCCGCCAGCGTTGCGTTCGGTTATTCGCGAATAGCGTCCGGTTTGCCGGAACCGGATCAGCGCATTTCAATTTTGCAAGGCAACATCAACATTGAAATGCAAAAGACCAATCATCGCTATACGCTCGACGAACTTGTTCAACATTTTCACGGCTTGATGGCGACGCTGCCTCCGGGATTCTGTGTTATGACCGAAAGCGCTATTCCTGCTTACTTGAAAACCTCGCCTCGCTTGCGCGCCTACTTCACGCAGCGCAGCAAAGAGAAAAAATTCAATATGATTGTCGGCGCAATTGACCGACAAGACACGTCCTCCTACAATTCCGCCTTCGGTATCACCGACAAAGGCCAACTCCTGAATGAGGTTTATCACAAACGCCTCCTGGTTCCGGTGGGCGAATACAAACCTGCATTCCTGAACTATCTACCGGAGTGGCTTCAACGGCTAACAGACACGCCGGCCGGCACCGGATTCAGTGCAGGCTACAAACCAACCGTTTTGAATTTCGACGGAAAAACCGTAGCTCCACTCATCTGTTTTGAGACTATTGCGCCGGGTCTTGTTGCATCCAGCGTACGAAACGGCGGAGAGCTCCTAGTAAACATAAGCGATTTGGCTTGGTTCCACGACTCGATCATCGGGGATCAAGCGGCGGCGCTTGCCGTATTTAGAGCCATAGAGTCCGACCGCTATCTTGTCTATGCAGCAAACACAGGTCCATCCATGATCATCGATCCGTTCGGCAGAATAAACTCTCGAACCGATTCACAACGAGCACAGGTTCTTACCGGTAGTGTAGGACTGCGCAAAACGCGCACTCCGTTTGTACAATGGTTTAACTGAAAAGTTTTTCCTTTTCGGCACTTTTGTACTGACGCACTCGTCATAAATTGCAAAGTGTTGCATCGCCTCGTGACAACCGCCCGCCCGTGCATGCTCTTGTGCGAAAGGCTATTGGCAAGTGCTTTCGCTCACCGCGCCACAGCCTTTGCATTAATTCAGCTCGGACTAACCTTATCGCTTGGAATGCATGTTAATATCTGTTTGCTGCGGGTTGGTTGTCATGCTCAAGAATCTTGTGAATTCATTCGCCCCCGTGCTCTCCTTGACGTCAACTAAACGAAAGGCAGGGCGCGATTTTACGGGGATAGTTATTTCTCTCTTCTGTTTGTCGTTCTGTAATACGGCTGGTGTCGCCGTAGCAAATCCAGAACCACCGGCTACAGAAGTAAAGAGCATTACGGAAGGATCCGAAGCAATGTCTTCGATCTTCCGAAAGCGATTTTTGCTTGATACGGAAAGCAAGCGTCTGGTACGAGCGATCTCTGTCTTTGATGTGGCAGTACCGGCCAAAGCAGTGCGCGAGGTGCTGTCTGATTTTTCGAAGTTTCCGGAATTCATGAAGCGAATAAAAACGGTAGAAGTTGTTCGGCGGGAAGGAAACATGACCTTTACGCAGAGCTATTTAAAGCCGCAATTTCTAGTCAATCAGCCGCTGAACCACACTATTACCGACGTCTATTCAAAGCCCAACACCATTGAGTGGGTATTGGTTGACGGCAATTTTCCGTCCGCCTCGGGACGCTGGGAGATTGAGCCGCTGACTCCGCACACTTGTCGCGTTCGCTACACCGTGGCAGTTGAACCCGGTCCGTTCATTCCACCACATCTGGTGTCATTCGCGCTGAAAATGGTCCAGAAGGAAGTTATAACAGGGGTGAAAACCCGCGTCCAAGATTTCAAAAATCGAGACACCGCTACTGGACTCGGCTCGCCGGCAGCAAGCCCCCAGCATCTAAAGCATGAACATCCTCTGCAGGCGCACGCAGGCACGGATCCCGTCTAGCCGATCCCGAAGAAACAAGATCAACTAACCGTTAGGCGGAGCTGCGCCGGGCCAGGGTCACCAGCTTAGTCCGGCCATCTAAAGGTTTGCTTGAAGGCAACGGCATCGCGAAAGTCGACGGCGACGTCTTCCCACTTGTTCAAGGCTTCGTTCTCATCGCAGCGAAAGTGTGCGCTCATATCGTTCAGTGTGCCGGGCAACGATTGTTGGTCCTGGCACTCGAGAATAACAACGTGCCGGGCCGGCGTAACACCGGAACTCTCGTACTGACGACAAGCTACTAGGGTAGGCACATCCGCCATTAAGCGCGGCAGATATTTCTCGTGCATCCATTTTTGAAAACCGCCAAGCAAATCCGCCTTGATCTCATGCGAAATCACGATTAGCGGGCGATTGCCCAAGTGACCATCGGCCGGACGACGGCGGTGCTCATAAACGGGGTGAAACAGAACGCGAGTGAAATCAGAAAAATCAGTTTCTTTCCATTGGCCGAACCGCGACACCATCTCAGCAAGACGCGGTCGCGCAAAACCTGTGAAGGCAGACTCCGAGCCATCTCTTGAAGCGATCTCGTAGAGGGAAAGCGTACGACGTCGATTAAATGCCTTTGCCAGATCACCAATCGCTTCATAGCGCCTGACCGAGGAAAACTCGGGCACCGCATCTAAAACTGCCGGCAAAAACTCGTGTTGATAGAACCGACTAAACTCAGCTTCCTTCGCCTGAGTAACCGTCAGTGATACCAACATTATCGAGGGAGTGTACATGTCGAACAACAGGCCTCTTGCAGATTCAACTAGTCGTTGCCTGCGGCCCAAAAGATACTGCGCAACCAGCCTGAAGCACCACTAATTTTGGTGGCATACGGAATATAGATTACAACGGTGTTTCCGTTAATTGATTCGATGTGTCCCAGAGCCACTTCGCCCCAGTGATTGGAGTTAGCCGCCATCCCTTCGCTGAGTTGGCACAACTTCACCGTGTTGTCCTTTTGATTCTTGCGAGTTATCGGCGCATCAGTTTCAACCGTCAGCAACGCATGACCGTCGCGTTCCTTACGTTTGGAGAAACGACCTTCGCCCATGACGGACCAGATTTGATTAGTGGTGTTGGTTCCTTCACCCCATTCCAGCAATTTAACTGGTTTGTTGAACCTGATCATGCGAGTCTCCCCGTTGCTGCTGCTTGAAAACGAGAGTTTGATGAACCCTAAAACTCCGTTTTCTGAAGATAACACATGCCGCTCACCGTTACCCGTAAGCTGTTTAACGTGCGTCGTCGCCGATAACAATAGTTAATGGCAAGAACTACTTCTCGTCATCTTCCGCCCCCTCGTCATCGTCGGATTCCTCAGGTACGGCAGTCGTTTCCACTTTTGGACGCGGTCTACGTTTGTCTGAAGAAATCGACTTAAAAGTGCTACTAAAGGGAAGCGCTTCCACTTCGAAATTTTCAGTCATATCGGCAGCTTCGCCAACCATTTCGGAAGTCAGTACACTCATGACTTCGCCGTCGAGTGGACTTGCGGCATTGATTTTGCCGAACATGGCGGCAAGCTTGATGCCAAGAAAGCTTGGTATGCGAATAGTTGCCGTTGACCTGCCGTTAACTTGAGCGGTTCTGGTCAACATCTCCTTGAGATCAAGCGACTCAGGACCGACGAGCTCATATGACTGGCCAACAGTATCCTTGGCATATATACTCTGGGTGACGCACTGCGCAACATCATCGGCTGAAACCGGCTGAAGTTTGTTAAGCCCGCTTCCGACTACCACCACGAACGGTGCGCGGCCCACCCAGTAGTCGAGTACGTTACTAAGATGACTCCCGGGACCGAATATCAATGAAGTGCGAAAGATTGTCCAGTACAAAGATGAGTTCCGAACTAAGTCTTCGGCTTGCCACTTTGACTGAAAGTATTCATTGGTTGCAAGCTCAGTTGCGCCAACACAGCTCACCTGAATGAATCGCTGAACCCCCTTCTCCTTACCTAGTTTGAGCAAGTTTTCCACACCACGTACATTAACCGCGTGGATTTCATCAGCATCGTTAGTGCGCATTACGCCGCTGCAATTGATGATTGCTTTACATCCATCCAATGCTTTTTCAAGATACTTGAGATTGTTAACATCGCCGACAATCACGTCAACGCCGGAACGCCGAAAGTCAGGCAACCGGCTTTTGTCCCACGCACTATTGCCGCGACACAAAACACGCAGTTGATGCTGCTTTTGTGCAATCAGCAATTCGGTCACGCGGCTACCGACCAGACCCGTACCGCCAACTATCAGGATCATTACTGCCTCAGCGAAACCACCAACCAGTTGGTCCGGGGACGTTCAGCAGTGAAACCGCCGATGCCCGTGGTTATCATATCCTCTCAGAATCTTGCCAAGCAAAGATGTCTAAAAAACTCGCACATTGACAACGGCCAAAAACCGAATTGTTACGGCCAACCCAGGCCAACGCCACCGCTGCCAAATCCGAATCGCATTCCGGAATTTTGCATGCCGTACGGACTCATCGGCGAGAAGCCGGAGTTGAAGCCACCAAATCCGGTGCCACCGGCCGGGGCGCCGCCATATTGCACCGAACGTCGACCGACCACCGCTCCGGTCATTGGATCGATCAAGGTGCCCGTGTACTGATCATACAAAAAACCTGTTTGCGGGTCGGTCACAAGCGTGCCGGGAGCGGCGCCGGAATAGGCACCGCCGACCATGCCACCGCTCAACATGCTACCGAGCCCGTTGATAATTTTGGACAAACCGCCATTGCCGGCTTGGCGCGGAGGCGCCATGGGCGGCATCATCCCGTCGTCATCACCAAGATCGCCGAAGTCAGGATCGCGTTGTGGCTTCGGTCTTTTGGCTTGCTGCGGAGGCACGGCCGCCTGTGATATCGGAACCGCGGCCAGCAGCCGACTCATACGATCCGGCAAAGCCTTATCCATGGAAGGTCGTTCCTTCGGAAACACGGTTGCCTCGAGCCGATTAAGCCGAGCCGGTATCGTTTCGCTGGCATAGGTTTTTTGAAAGACTTCGCGCTCCAGCAATGCAACTTGCTGGGACAACCCCATTCCAGTGACAGGCGGTGCGGCGGAAGGCACAGATCCATTGCGAGCAAGGCTCGGAGCCATAGGAGGCATGTCATCGTCGAACCGGTCGTTTCCGCGACTTGGAGCAGCCGCAGGAGCGCGGCCAGCGCCGGCACCGAACGTGCCGGTACCTGCGTAATCGTCTCTGTACGTCGGCGCAGGGCGTCTGTTGCCCATGGCCGCTTGGAAGTCTTTACGCAAATCGCGACCGCTAAACGAGCGTCCATCCTCACCAATTCCGCTGTAAGGCTGAATACCCTTGTCGGGGAGATAAGTCAGATCGGGGCCGTCTTCCTCATCGGACCAGTCACTGTTGGCCGGCGCTTGTCGCGCCACGTCGACGCCGGAGGTTGCTTTCAATCTGTCGAGGCGGTCCTGCAAATCGGCCGAGGCGGAAGTTTTTCCGAACGCTTTCATTTCAAGACGATCTAAGCGCTTTCCAACGCTTTCGCCAATGAAGTCGCGCCCTAGCAGTTTTTTTTCAACTGCTGTAATCGCGGGGTAACTGCTATCGCCGGGAACGGGATCTCGCTCCGTTTCGGACGGAGGATCGTAACGCGGCGTACGCGCCGGTTGCTTCGTGACTCGTTCAGTTGGTTGCCCGGGGGATTCGGCCACGGGAGCGTTGCCGCCAACCTTAACTTCATCCAGGTTGGGCACTAGCGCAACGAGATTTTTCAGACGTTCCTCTTCGTTGCCGGTCCTTGCTTCACCAAACACCATTTTCTCAAGCCGATCGAGACGCGTTTGCACATCGTCTTTCTCGTAATCGTGCTGAAAGTATTTGTACTCAAGCTTTGACAGCGTTGGAACCATGTTGTCGGCGAACACCGGCAGATAGCTGCCGAGCGAGAGTGTCAGAGCGAGAAGCGCTCCCGCAGCCAGAACGGACTTGCGCCCGGCTAATTTGCCAACTTTTCGGAATACCTTGAAGCTCATAGTCTCTCGCTTTGAAATACCGTCTTTTGGCGGCTTCAGGTGCCATGCATAGCCATCTTACCACGCCGGTGAAGCCCTGACAGGCGGCTTTTCCCTGCTTGGTCCAGGCTTTTCCCCCGTGAGGAGTATGCAAAAAACCCCGGGCCGCCCACCAAAATTATGAACCTGTTAGACGCGTCCAATGTCCTAATGTTTCCCGTCGTTGCTGGAATTATTGAACTCAATTCTTTCATTCCACCGAGGCCGAATTTTCTTCGCTTGGCAAGAGTCTTCCTTCAGAATCTCCGACCGCTTTGTGTCCGGATCGGGGCTAATTATCGTCAATCTTTCCATTTGCCAATCGGTCTTTACTATAATCACGGGCAGAAGCAGATCTGAATTCTGTGCAGTCTGTCGGACCGGAGACTTTTCGAGTGATTACAAGCAAATCTACCGTCAAAACAGTAGAAATAGACGGGCACAACTTGCAACTCTCCGAACTAGAAGACGTTGCTGTCGGCGGAGCGTCCGTCGCGCTGTCCGCCGCTGCAGTGAGTCAGATAAACAACAGCCGCGCGGTAGTCGACAAGGCGCTGAAGAGCGGAGAAGCGATATACGGCATTACGACGGGATTCGGAAAGTTCAAGGACGTTTTCATTCCGCCGGAAGACAGCAAAATTCTACAACGCAATTTGATCCTCTCTCACGCCGCTGGCGTCGGACCGGCTTTTGAACGACCAGTCTCGCGGGCGGCGCTGCTCTTACGCGCCAATGCTCTAGCGAAGGGATTCTCAGGCGTAAGACTGCAGCTCGTCGAATTGCTGCTCGAGTGTCTCAATCGCGGGGTGCATCCTGTGATTCCCGAACAGGGTTCTCTTGGCGCCAGCGGCGATTTAGCCCCGCTGGCACACTTGGCGCTTGTGCTCATCGGAGAAGGGCAAGCCGAATTTCACGGCGAAATCCTGCAGGGAGGGGAAGCTCTTCGCCAGGCAGGATTAGACCCACTGGTGCTTGAGGCCAAAGAAGGCCTGGCGTTGACGAACGGAACGCAAATCATGCAATCGATGGGATGCTTGCTTTTGCTTGAAGCAGAGCGCCTGGCCAAAGTTGCCGACATAATCGGCGCATTGTCCGCCGAAGCGCTGCTAGGGACCAACCGCGCATTCTCTGAAAAAATTCACCGCATTCGTCCGCATGCAGGTCAAATACAGTCCGCCGCAAATCTGACAAAACTTCTGGCGGAAAGCTCGATCATGACGAGCCACATTGACTGCCCGATGGTACAAGACGCTTACTCATTGCGCTGTATGCCGCAAGTACATGGCGCCTCGCGACAAGCGTTTCGCCACGCGCGCGAAGTTTTTGAGATTGAAATGAATTCAGCCACCGACAACCCGTTGGTTTTTGAAGACGAAATTCTTTCCGGCGGAAATTTTCACGGACAGCCACTAGCACTGGTGCTGGATTATGCAGGAATCGCAATTGCAGAGCTGGCGAGCATCTCTGAACGCCGCACCGAGCGCCTGGTCAACCCCGCTCTGTCGAACGGACTGCCGGCGTTTCTCACAACAAACGGCGGATTGGAATCCGGCTTTATGATCGCCCAGTATACGGCGGCAGCATTAGTGTCGGAGAACAAAGTATTCGCGCATCCGGCAAGCGTCGACTCGATTCCCACATCAGCCAATCAAGAAGACCACGTCTCCATGGGCGCTACCGCTGGTCGAAAGGCACGAATGATCCTGAACAACACAAGGAAAGTTCTTGCAATAGAATTGTTGGTCGCCACTCAGGGAATTGAGTACCGCATCTGTCCGGATCTACTTTCCGGTTCGGGACAACCGGCCGAAGAACTTCTAATGCCGGGAGCCGGTGTCTATGCCGCGTACAAGCTAGTGCGCGATAACATTGCACGACTAAGTTTTGATCGTGAATTGTCAGCGGACATCGCGCGCGCAGAGATGCTGATTTCATCCGGCGCGTTGCTTGCCGAAGTCGAACGCGTTCTTGGACCTCTGGAGTAGCGCGCTGCGACCAGCCGCATCTAATTCGGCAAACGCCGCATTTAATTCATCCTTTGTATGGTTCAATACGGCTAATCAAAGCCAAGCTTGGAGAGGCGTTCGCGGAGTTCTTCTCTAAGAGCGTCTCTCTCGCTGTCGGGCACTTGCTGCCAAAGCGGAAGTGTCTCTAATAGGGCTTCGTCGTTGAACAATGAGCTAACCACACCCGACAAACTAGCGCACTTTCTGTTCTTCTGCAATTCTAGAATCATCACGGTCTTGAGCGCAGCTCCTAATGCAAGCCGCCAGTTTACATAGGACAAGGGGAACGTCCCCGCTCGTGTTTGGAAGTATTCGTCATTGTCGAATTTTTCTTCGTCGGTCATCAATAGAATTGTGTGCGCAAGAGCGTCAATGTCTGTTTCGGAAGATCGTCTAAGCGCCTTATCGAACAACATGTTGCTTAATGATTTCATCACCAGAAACCATCGCGTTTGTTCAAAAGCAGACACAATAATAAATACATTTCGCCGCACGCCATCGGAAGACCAAAGAGAATGCTGAATGCTAAACCCACCCTGGGTAAGCCTGGCAATTTACTATACATAGCAACCAGACCAGCGATAACCAAAGAAACAGCGAACGACACGAAGACCACGATGGGCATCCAATTACGCCCAGTGTCGAAGCGGTGGTCCGCTAGACCACTTTCACCGTACTGGCCCATTGCTGGCAATACAGACAATAGAGCAAATACGACAGCGAAGTAGAAAAACTGCCGCAACACAGTGCCTCTTATCGGGAACTGTCAAATGAACTGTGTCAATTAGGTGAGCCAGGTTTGGGTTTTACTTCTTTGAACCGGAACGGAAATGACA
>JAIELX010000113.1 GCA_019752635.1 Candidatus Obscuribacterales bacterium
GGCAATTACGCCGATCGATAATGCAAGCAGAGTGGATTTTGTGAGAAGCATTTTTTCCGTCCCTCCCGGGAACTTGTTCGCGAGACTAATAGGGTGCAAAAGTCATAATGCCGGAGCCGTTTGACGGGGACGACCGCCTGCCGTACAGGTCCTGAGTCGGAACTGCTCCCGGTCTGCCTTGCCAGGGACCATCTTGCGATGTTTGTCCGGGCATGCCTTGTCCGAAGTCATATCTGCGCGTTCCTTCGTGCTTGTAACGTCCGAAGTCGCGAGAAGTTTGCCCACCCCATTTTTGTGTCGGTGCACCACCGATGATGCCACCCGCCGGACCGACCGTTCCTATACCCACCGGTGGCGGGCGGAAGTCGCGTGGTCCGGAGAAGTTGCCATAGTCTCCACCCGGGGTGGATGCTGGCGGCGGTACCCATTGGCTCGGTCCGAACGATCCGGGTGCGTGAACAGATGCCGGATTGTAGGGCAGGTAATATTCCTGACTGCCGATGCCACCAGGCATGTATGACTGGGAAGGCACCAAAGTGGCAGGTCCGAGGTGACCGGGGTTGACAGGAGCCGGCATCGATCCGTCACCAATGGCTGGTGGTTGCCCGACCGGTGCTTGCACGTTTGGTGGCGTGTTGGTGGCACCTTGAATCAATGGCGTACGGAGTGTGTTGATCGGTGAGCCTGAAAGATCGCAGCCCTGTGCCAGCACTGCCGGTGCACTGCAGGTTAGCAGCGCGGCAATGGCTAGAATCGGGGCGGACTTGATCATTCGAGGTGTGGCTCCTGCGTCTTGCCGTTCTCTCAACCAAGCTTTGCGCCGCTGAAGATAAGGCAAGTAGGATAACTTTAAGACTCCGCCTCATTGATGTCGTTGTGGTTTGTACGCAACCCCATGGGAATTTCCCCACTCTCTTTGTTGAAAATGTCTCATGACATCCGGGTTCCGAGCATTTTTTCTTCGTGCTGAATCGCCCGAAAATTAGCCCCGATGCTCGGAGCAAGTGAGAAAAATGTAATACCCTCCGCTAGCCGTGCTCCGGACCGGCACTGCCGAGCCACCGTTGAAGCATTCCTTATATTGAAATGGACTGGACGTAATTACTTGCAAAGCAAAGAGTCGGCATGAACACATTGCCGACTCTTTACCGGGCTAAATATTTGCCGCTGTCTGTTCGCCGAGACTGCGGGCTTCGAAAAACTAGTAGTTAGGCTGACGTGGTCGCACCAAATACGGTGCATTCTATCCGCGCTGCCAAAACAGAAATCGACTCCTTGGCTTACAGGGGTTGGGGCGTGGCTTCGTCATCGGACCGCGCTTCCAGACTACTTCGAGCTCGTCGTCATCATTTAGCTTTATTGTCTTTAGAGATTGTTCTGCTTTTTCCTTCATTACTGGATCGGGGCAGAATTCCTTTAGATGGGTCATTTGTCTCAGACCCTGTTTCTTATCGCCCAGCTGAATGTGAGTCATTGCCAGGTACAATCGTGCTTCCCAATGCTCCGGGCAGATATCGACTATGTTGCGGAAGCGTGTGTTCGCATCTTGGATCTTTCCTTCGCGGTATTTGTCGAGTGCTATTAAGAAAGATCCTTCAACGAAAAACATGAGCTGCTGTCCTTATCGATACAGGGGCGCCGGTACCCGGAAGACTCCGTTGACCGTAATTCTATGGATAGCACAGGGTTTTCCAACAACCCTGCACACCTTCTTGTTCGGAAAAAAACAAACGGAACAGGTTCGTGTCTGTAAGGCGCGGTAGTGACTTGCTTTCGGAGAGATACAGCCTTTCGACCGCTCCTGGTCACCTTTGCGGAATTATGTGTTTTCCAGGGTGAACCCGGGGTTTTCCAACGCCACGGCTTCTCCTCCCTGGCGTCGTGTTCACCAGTGCGGGCGCCCCGATGGATTTGTTGAGCAGGTCTGACCAACAGACGGTCCGCACCCCGATTCTTGGCTGTTACCGAGCTTTGTGTTTTGCTTGGCAGGCGAAATTCACCAAGCGAAACGCAGAGAGAAGGAACTGCAAGAGGAAAAGAATTTTGACGCTCTTGGCAGGCACCACTAGCGGTGACCGATCTGGTGGCGCGGATCTTCGGCATTTCGGCAACCAGCGCCACTTCATTTGAAAAAAATTTGTTTGTGCAATTGATCACTTGCGGCTATGATATCGGGCAGAAAGGGGAGCGCGCCGGTGGAAACGCAAAGAGCATTAGCCGAAACAAACACACAAGGATCTGCAGTCGATCATGAGGAGGCAATCGCCCTCCAAGGATTGGACGACCTGTTTCAATGGGCATCAGAGATGGTGGCTGATGGATTGGATGGGCGCACAAGACGTGCACGTGAGCAGCGCATCAAATCAAAAGTATTAACCGTTATTCATCAGAATGCGGCGATGCAAGCGAAATCAAAATATGCAGACGAAGTTGAATATCTGCACAGACGAGTTATCGCTTTGCAAAATGTAGTAACAGAAAAGTTGGAAGACTCTGTGGTAATCCGGCAAGTTATGCTTGCACAGCATCTGTCTTTGCAGCGGGTGCCCGAACTCGAAGAAAAGATTCGTGTGCTGGAGACCGAACGAGTTGATCGAAAAGTTGTAGAGCAGCAGCATGCCCAGTTGCACGGACTTATCGATCGGCTTCAGGCAGAAGTCGGTCGCTATGAGATTGTCGAAGTTGAGCGCGATCGCTTAGAGATCGAATGCAAACAACTTATCACCGCTTTGGCTCGCCTCAAAGCTGAGCGTGATTTTTTGGAAGAGCTTGTTGAAACCTGCGAGACGGAAAACGCGAGGCTGGCAAACTTACTACGTGATTCCAAAGCCGAAGTCGAGCAATTGAAGCAGCGGCGGTGGTGGCATTTGTTTCTGCCCTGCAAAACAAAATAGAAAAGGCAAAAACATTCAGGACCCGGTCCGTGTCACCAACTTGTGAGTGCTCGGTCCTGGTCCTGGAATGTTTTGCTTTGATCCAGGAGATAGTCTCCGCGGGTTAAACTGGTACGCTTCTCAAGTTGTTGACGACGGAATTGCTCGTTGTGTTGCTGACCGCAACTTGTGCAGCAATTTGATGCCACCAATCGCTTAAGGTATTGTCGGACAATCTCATGTTCATCCTGGTGATTCGACGCGCGCGTTCGGTCTGGTTCATGGTTAGCGCAGTTTCCAGCGCCGAGGCTACGTTGTCGGCGTCGTGAGGGTCGATGGTGAGCGCTTCTTCGTTCAACTCATGCCAGGCGCCTGCTCCTTGCGAGAGTATCAGGACGCCGGGCTTGCGAATCTGCGAGGCCACGAACTCCTTGGCTGTCAGGTTCAGGCCGTCTCTTACGGGATTGACCAGCATTGCTGCCGCGTCGCGGTAGAGCACAGACAGCTCGGCGCCCGTACAGGGGTGCTCCAACCATGTGAGCGGAGACCAGTGGTCCGTTCTCCACTTCGACTCTAGTTTAGCTGCTTCGACTTTGCACTGATTCCAGTACGAGTCGAAAACGTCAATGCCGCCTCTGGTTCGTCCGCAGAGCTGGACGAAGTTCACCCTGGCGCGCCAGGCCGGATTGCGCTCGAGAAATCGGTCTATTGCGCGGAAGCGTTCAAGCACGCCCTTTGTGTAGTCGGCCCGATCCACTGACAGGACATAAGGAACGCCGCTGTGCAGCCACGAGAACTCCGAACCGCGCAGGCGGATTTGGGGAATCGCGGCGGCGTTTTTCCAAAACGAATTCTCAATGCCTAGCGGTGCCACCACAACATTAGTTTTGCGTCCGGCGAAATCGGTATCGGGTGCGGACCAGGGCATGGACATCGCTTCCACTGCGCGTCCGCGAATAACTGAACTCGATTCGAAGTCCACATGCAGACCGTGAAGATGGCGGTGCACGAAAGTCAAGAAATTCTCCGCATACTCAGCCGTATGGAAGCCGATTATTTCTGCTGCTACCATACTTCTGGCAATTTGCATCAGCGGAGGAACGTGCTGAGGATCGACTGTCTTTGGCCACGGAATGTGCCAGAAAACCAGTGACTGTACTGAAGATTTGTATAAGAGATCAGGCATCAGCGCCAATTGATAGTCTTGCACGAATATTTTTCTATCGGAGTTGGCTTCGTTGTCAGCTAATACGGTGCGGGTCAGAATTCGATTGGCCGCTACGTAGAGTTTGTGGTCCTCGGCTCTGAAGCGCGCATACTGAGGAAGATCATGCATGACAGGCCACAGAAATTCGTTGCAGTAACGGTAGTGACCGTCGATTACTGCTTGCGGAATTCCTGTCAATTCGCGATAAGGTTCGTCAGGATGCTCTGTCGCATGTAATGACGTACCGGATAAATGCCACCATGTTCCGTTGTAAGCGTGTTCGCGCCACAAATGAGCGAGTGCTGAAGATACTCCTCCGGCCATTCCTGGACCACGGTACGAGATAATATTCATGGAAAGGGCCTCCGATCCCTAATGCCTTGGTGCGGACTCTAAGACATGATGAACGGGGTTCCTGAACTTCTGTGTCTTAGGCTGCAGGAAGATTGGTACCGGGTTTCCGAAGCCTGTGTATAGAGGCGGTGGCAGCAGGAATTGTAGTCATTGCCTTTCTGGACGAAGTGCGTGAACGCACTGCTGCTTCATCTAGATGGTCGATGAAAGTGATCAACTGAATCTCGAGCACTCGTTTGCAATCGGGACTCAGTGAACTCAGTGAATTGTCGTATATGTAGCCGGGCATTTTCCTGGACCTCCATTGCTGATCACATCGTATTTGCTGAAGCGGTTACTCGACAATCCAGCATTGCAGTCATCAAATTTGTAAGGGAGCCTAACAACCGTGATCTACCGCTAACAGGGTATCCCTCAATTGCGGTACCGAGAGTGATGTCGTCTGTAAGGGTGTCGGGGGCGATTCAAGGGCGAAGTCTGCGCAATACTGCGCCCGGGGGCGGCAGAGAGAAGATCGTCGTGAAATGTTGAAGATCTTGAGGTACGGTCTCCGGCTCTGATACCAAATCCGACACCGAATGTTTCCGATGGCTTATAGATCAATTAGAGCAGCTTCTTACCGGTTGGGTATCAACAGCGCTGTTAGTACGGCGCTTTTTACTAAAAAATGAAGAAATCCCCGAAATGATTCGGTTCAAGATTTAGTTACTTTTCTTGAATCGGTCTTGCCAAAAATTTTCGACCTGAAGCTGGTCCGTGCTCTTGTCTTTTCGAAGACGGCGCGTGCGACCGCTCCACGAAACTATTGCCGAATCTATTATTAGGGCACTCGGGACCGCCGCAAGTTGTCTGCACGATCAGGAGTGGCAATTCAGCCGACCGATCATAAGGGTTTACCGCTTATTGATCAGGGAAACCCATGGTAAATGGGTGTGATAATTGGAGTGTTCCAACTTGCAATCAACTGAATTGACGGCAGTGCGAACACTACTCACTATTTTGTCTCTAATGGGGCTATTATTGAGTATCGGAATCTGTTCACCAACCCGAGTTTGGCAATGATTGACGCGAGGTTGTCGCTTTCAATATGCGGTGTTTCGGGGGTCGGTTCTAAGACGCGGAATTTGCGGGGAGTTTATTGCTAATGGCTTCGGGAAATCCAGCAATACTTTTGGTGGACGATCAGCCCGCCAACCTGATGTCTCTAGAAGAGATCTTGAGAGATCCGCAGCTTGAGCTGGTTACTGCTCGCTCAGGTGATGAAGCTCTGAAACTTATTCTCAAGCGCGAATTCGCGGTGGTTCTTCTCGACGTAAATATGCCGGGAATGGATGGTTTTGAGACTGCTAGCCTCATTCGTGCGCGCGATAAGTCGAAACATCTGCCAATAATTTTTCTGACGGCGATGTATACCGATGATATGTCCGCGGCTCGCGGCTACTCGCTGGGTGCCGTCGATTACCTCTATAAACCGTATGTCCCTGAGATCCTTCGATCGAAAGTCGCCGTGTTTGTTGATCTCTATAACAAGACGGAAGAAATTCGACGCCAATCCATAATTATGCGAGAAATGGAGCAACGCGAGTACGAAGCTCGATTGCTCGAACAGCGGCAGCGAATGGAGGCACAGTCAATTTTGATGCGAGAAGAACATCGGATCTCTCGCTCCATATTGGAACACGCCCCAATAGGAATTGCACGACTTGATCGCACTAACACCATAATCGAAATAAATGAAGAGTTCGCTCGCTTGTTTAAATTAGAGCGCTCCGATCTTGTGCGCAGGAATCTCTTTGATGCTGTGCCGTGCTTAGAAGAAGAAAGCATCAAGCAGGCCGTAGCCGAAAACCAGCCCTTGTTCAAAGAGGGACTAAAGATGAACGGCACGACTCACGCGAGCGACGAAAAGCATGGACGTTTCTTTGATTTGGCAGTTTGGCCGATCAAGGGACGAGAGAGTCTCTCCGGGGCTGTCTTTATGGTGCTCGATGTATCTGAGCGCACGCGGTTGAGTCAGCAGCGCGATGATTTTGTGGCAACGCTGGCACATGATTTGCAAACGCCTGTGATCGCGTCTGATCGTGCGCTGGAGTTGTTGCAGGAAACGCTGCAGCACCTGTTCTCGCAGGAACACCGGAAACTAGTTTCGATGCTTCGCGATAACAATACGACTCTCTTGAATATGATTCAGAGTTTGCTTGAAATTTATCGGTATGAGGCTGGCGCTCAACCGTTGTATTTCGATGAAGTGGACTTGCAGTTAGTCGCAGAAACTTGTGCTCGCGAAATAAGCCCGTTGGCTCAGCAGCATGGTATTCAGTTGAGAGTCGAGATTCCGGGAGATGTACAAAAGATTATGGCGGATCGTGTGGCCGTTCGTCGCGTGATAATGAACCTTATGGACAATGCCATCAAGTACACGCCCGGAGGCGGGGAAATTGAGGTCTTCGCAGAGAATCTTGACGGCAAGGTTCGTCTGGAGATTGCCGATACCGGAATTGGAATCAGTAATGATGCATTGCCAAGATTGTTTAATCGATATTGGCATCGCGGCGATAAACGCATCAGTGAACGCGCCAATAACAAGCAGAGTTGCGGGCTCGGGCTCTACTTGTGCAAACAGATAGTAGATGCTCATAACGGTCGTATCTGGTGTGTGAGTCAGCCGGGCAAAGGAAGCCGTTTTACGGTAGAGTTTCCCTGCGGGGTTACACGCTCGCTACCTGCAACCACCCATCCGTCGGTGGCATTCTTGCCCGCAGTAATTTCTTTGGCCGATCCGCCGGACGGTCCGGTTATGATGGTTGCCGATCAAGAGGAGGAGATTAGATGCCAGACGAAGACCTCATAGAAGTAATGATCGTTGAGGATCACGAGTTTACTCGTGTGGGTCTCAAGCTCAGCCTGGAGCAGGCATCGAATCTCAAAGTTGTGGGCGAAGCCTCCGACGGCAGAGAGGCCGTAGCGCTGGCGCAGACTCTACAACCAGATATCGTAATTATGGATATCGAGATGGAAGAGATGAACGGCATCGAGGCCACGCGTCTAATTCGTCAGAACCTGCCCAATTGCAGAATCATCATGCTGACCTCTCATACTAGTGACGAAGAGATTTTTGCCGCACTGGGCGCCGGGGCTAATGGTTATTGCTTGAAAAAAACTTCCAGCAAAGATCTCCTCAATGTTATTCGAACGGTTGCCGGCGGCGCCGTTTGGCTTGATCCCGGCATCGCCAATCGTGTTCTTTGCGCTTATGCTACTGGCGGTCCACAAGCCAGTACTGTTCGCACCAGGTCGCGAACCGGCAACACTTCGTTATCGCCTCGCGAAACTGAAATTCTTCGGCTTGTAGCGGCTGGATTAAGCAATCAGCAGATTGCCGAACGCCTTTGTATCGGGCTTGAGACTGTTAAAACTCATATGCGCCATATCATGGAAAAGCTGATGGTCTCAGATCGCACTGAGGCCGCGGTGAAAGCAATGAAACAGGGGCTCATAAATAGCTGAATCCTTGTTGAAGGCGCCTGTGCGTAGACAGCGACGTTGCGAAAGGTTATGGATTTGGCTGGCGGATTCGGTTTCTGGCACCTGGTAATCGGTGCATCGCTTGGCTCAACGTTGATTTTTCACTGAAACGTGTTCAGGAAGCCTTTTGTCGCCGCAGCCGGACGGGCCCGAAGCCTGAAGCTATGAAGTAGTCTTCCTGGTTGATTCGGGGGGATATTTAGCATTCTGCGCAGTAGGCGAGGGCATTAAGTTCAAAACTCGACCCGCTACTCTAGCATCCAGCCAGATAGCGCCTGCCTTAACTGCCGCTATTGCCGTGATGAACGCCGGTCGTGAAACTCCGTCAAGACAGTAACCGCTTGCGCCGGCTCTTAACGCAGCCAATGCGAATCCGGCCGGTTCAATGGCTGTATGAATGAGCACCTTGACCGCCGGTGCGTTGTGTTTAATTCGGCGTATCACTTCCAGTCCCGCCAGACCGGGAATAGCGATGTCCATTACTAAAATGTCCGGGGTGAGATCGCGCGCTTTTTGCACTGCGGATTCGCCGTCGCTTGCCTCACCGATGGAGACAACGCCTGGCATTTGCGCCAGAGCCAGTTGTAGGCGATAACGTGCATCTGCGCTGCCAGCCGCAATTAGCACTGTGGTGAAGTTGCCCCCCATTTTCGCCCCGTCTGTCTGTTGTCGTCGGTATGTTGTCATCGATGGTTGCTGATGTTCAGAAAAATGGTGAGACCCGATTTCGAAACTTTCGTTCCGGAACCGAGCCTCACGCGGACTCGCGCCAGCAAAGTCTTTTTGGAGCTGCAGGAGCCTTGTGACTCAAAATCGTCATACCCATCATAGTAATCCGGCGGACTCGCTCTGCACATCCACCGTACACGTGACCCGGGGACCATCACGCGTGAGCGCGCGAGTTATACCTCAGGTGAGGTATGACTCGAAAAGTCTGTGTGGCAACAGCTCTCTCTCTGCCGGTGCATACTTAGAAGGCTTCGTCGAACATCTCTTGAATGCGTTCTTTCAAGGCTGTCAATCTGGTCGATGAACGTACGTTTTTGACTGCCATGGCCAGTGCTTTTGGCTGACCGATCACCACTACTAGCTTCTTTCCGCGCGTTACGCCCGTATAGAGTAAGTTTCGCTCCAGCATCATAAAGTGTTGCATGGCCAGAGGGATTACGACTGCCGGATACTCAGACCCTTGCGATTTGTGAATGGAAACAGCATAGGCAGGTAACAACTCATCGAGATCGCTCACGTCATAGTCGACTTCGCGCCCCTCAAACACTATCACCAGCTTGTTTTCATCGATGTCGACCGCTAGAATCGTTCCAATATCGCCGTTAAAGACGTCTTTGTCGTAGTTATTCTGAGTTTGAATAACTTTGTCTCCAACTTTGTAATTCCAGCCAAAACGTGTAATTCCATTTCCCGCTGTTTTATTCAGTCGTTTCTGCAGCTCGACATTGAGCGCTCTGCTGCCCAACCCGCCACGGTTTAGCGGCGCCAGTACTTGAACGTCATGAAGCGGATCAAGTCCAAATCGCTCCGGTATTCGCTTGCATATTACCTGCATCATTTTGCTGACGATATCTTCCGGAGTTTCACAAGCGATGAAATAGAAGTCGCTGAGCTCATCTTTCTTTTCCGCCGATAGCGGCATCTCCCCGTGGTTGATGCGGTGAGCATTGACAATGATTTTGGAACTGGCCGCCTGACGAAAGATCTCAGTGAGTCTCACTACCGGCAGCTTCTCTGAAAGAATTAGATCGGACAAAACGCTTCCCGGTCCGACCGAGGGCAGTTGATCGACGTCGCCGACAAAGAGAACGGAAGCCTCTGATGGAATCGCTCGGAGCAATTGATACATCAGTGTGACGTCAATCATCGACGATTCATCAATGACCACCAGATCGGCTTCCAGTGGATTCTCAGCATTACGTTTGAATCCGCCCTGGCGCGGATCAAATTCCAGGAGGCGGTGAATTGTTTTTGCTTCCAGTGAAGTAGATTCGGACAGCCTTTTCGCCGCCCGACCAGTGGGTGCGCAAAGCAGCACTGCTGCTTCTTTTGAAGAAATGATCTTCAAAATGGTATTAACGATGGTGGTCTTGCCCACACCCGGTCCGCCGGTAATCACAAGAAGTTTGCTGCTGAGCGCAGTCGCTACTGCTTCTCTTTGCGAGTCGGATAGCTTCAGTGCTGTTTCCTTCTCGACTTGTGGAATCAAGACATCGGGATCTAGTTCTCCTGCTGCGGCAGCGCCACGTGCCAACCGCACCAACTGCCTGGCCACGCCTTGCTCGGAGCGGTGCAGCGCCGGCAAGAAGATCCAATTCTCTCCTCTGCGTACTTCGCAGATTACGTTTGCATTGGACTTCTCATCTTGCAATGCTTCCTCGACAATCAGGGATGTTATCTCCAGGGCTTCGACAGTCGTATCTATTAGTGCCTGCTCGGTACAAGCGCAATGTCCGCGCTTTGATAACTCTTGCAGCATATGCCGCAGCCCGGCCGCGGCGCGCTTAGGCGACTGCCTGGAGATTCCCAGTCTTTGCGCCAGAGCGTCTGCTGTCTTGAACCCGATACCGTTTATTTCCAACGCAAGGCGATAGGGATTCTCTGTTACTTTTGCAACAGCCTCGCTTCCGTATGTCTTGTAGATGCGCACCGCGCGGGATGTGCCCACCCCGTAGGACTGCAAAAATACCATGATTTCGCGTACGGCTTTTTGCTCAGTCCAACCGGCGATGACGCCTTCCATTCGCTTTTGACCGATTCCCGGTAGCTGCAACATGCGGGTAGGTGAATTCTCAATTACCTCGAAAACTTCCGTACCGAAGGCTTTTACGAGTTGTTTCGCAAAGTGGGGACCGATTCCCTTAATCATTCCCGAGCCGAGATATTTCTCGATTCCGTCAACCGTACTTGGTGGCACGATCGTCAGTCTGCGGCATTTGAACTGCATTCCGTGTTTTGTGTCGTTTATCCACTCACCTTCGCACTCAATGAATTCGCCGGGCGATACGGTAGCGGCTTCGCCGACCACCGTAATGAGTTCGCGGTGACCGCGCATCTTTACTTTGAGAACACAAAAACCGCTGTCTTCGCTGTGAAAGGTTACGCGCTCAACTGCGCCGGATACATTTTCGGTTTGTTGCGCAGCCGCTTCGGCCACCCTTGGCGAGGTGGCAACCGTTGGGGGGGTGGAATTTTCTTGTTGACGAGTAAAAAGAGAATCCACGAAACGTGCCGGCGGCCTCGCGAAGATATCCAGTGTATGTCTTTTAGTGCGACGGACAGCTGAGCCGCACAACTTGTTTGTCAGTGTACACGCAAGACACGGCCTGCCGGTGACCATGCAATTTCTTTAACGCAGCCCTAAAATACTCTTGGTGTAGACTCGTGCGCAGTCAAAGAGAGCGTCATGTCAAAGACAGGTAAGCAGATACCACTGGCCGAACGAATGCGACCCGTCGCTTTGGACGACTTCGTGGGACAGGAGCGCTTGCTTGCGCCCGGTAGTTTGCTACGGCAAATGATTGAGTCGGACGAAGTCTCTTCATTCATTCTGTGGGGACCGCCGGGCACAGGCAAAACAACACTTGCGCGCTTGCTTGCCTCCACTACGGATAGCGCGCAAGTATCTTTCTCCGCGGTGACTTCGGGAATCAAAGAAATCAAAGGTGTGATGGCGGAAGCGGAAGCCAACTTCAATTTTGGCGGTAAACGCACGATTTTGTTTGTTGATGAGATTCATCGATTCAACCGAGCACAGCAAGATGCATTCCTGCCTTATGTCGAGAGCGGCACCATCGTACTTATTGGTGCCACCACTGAAAATCCTTCGTTTGAGTTGAACTCGGCGCTTCTCTCTAGATTGAAAGTCTTCATTTTAGAAGAACTCAGCATCGACAACGTTGTAACCATTTTGCGTCGCGCCGTCGATGATCAAGAGCGCGGGCTCGGTCACACTGGACTTGAAATAGATGATGGCGTGCTGCGCGGCATCGCTGTCTATTCATCGGGAGATGCTCGTAATGCTCTGAACAGTTTAGAACTATTGGCGGGCGTTTTGAAGCGACGCGGATTGAAAATAGCGACCGAAGAACATATTAAAGATGCTGTTCAGCAGGCCGTTCTTAAGTACGATAAAACCGGCGAGCATCACTACAACTTGATTAGTGCGTTGCATAAATCCATTCGCAATTCCGACGCCAACGCTGCGCTTTACTGGTTGGCACGAATGTTGGAAGCCGGCGAGGACCCGATTTTCATTGCTCGCCGCCTGGTGCGCTTTGCCTCGGAAGATATCGGTCTGGCGCATCCTCAAGCCCTTGAGCAAACTGTTGCAGCAATGCACGCCGTTCAACTCATCGGTGTGCCGGAATGCAAACTGGCTCTTGCCCAAGCAGTCGTGTTCATGTCGTATTGTCCGAAATCCAACTCTGTTTATCGAGCTTATGAAGCCGCTGCCATTGATGCACACAACTCGTTGCAGCATCCGGTGCCGCTTCATTTGCGTAATGCTCCGACGTCCTTGATGAAAGACATTGGTTACGGCAAAGGCTACAAATACGCGCACGATTTTAATGAAGGTGTTGCCGATATGCGTTGTCTGCCTGAAGCACTCGAGGGGGTCATCTATTATGAGCCGACTCCTCGTGGTTTTGAAGGCAAGTTGCGCAAAGCGCAATCAAACGGGCGTGGCGCAGTCGACGACTAATTGACGCCTTGCCCCGCTGTTGCCCCGGGTTTAACCCTAGTTTTCGGCAGATTTTACCTGAAACACATCTACGCCGGGCATATAGGGCGTAAGATGCGAATTGACCCGCCGCCGGAGCCCTGCATTGGAAAATGAACTCGAACCGCAAATATTAGTTCGCTACAAGTCGAGTTCCGCGCAACTTGGCTTCACCATTATGTTAGCGCTCGCACCCTTTTGGCTGCTTTGGATTCCTTGGGTCAGTTCGTGGGTCTTCACTGCGATTTACAGGGATTTGCTCAACGGTCACGTCGAGCCGGCTTTGATTGTGCTGCTTGTGTTTTTCCTTGGACTGCTGCTTACTTCGCTGGCAACTGTTTTTGTTTGTCGCCAGAACCGGTTTCTTGTAAGCGGCGCGGGCATCGATTTTCCCTTGCGCTGTTTGCTTGAACTATCCTGGAGACTTCATCGTCCCTGGAGCGATCTGTCTTCTATTGAATTCGTCGGACCGGATAAGAAGCACTCAAACAATCCGACTGCTATGATTTTCAAATTTGTCAACGACGTGCTTCCGCTTGAGCTGGCTGCATTTACGAAGGATGATCTGCAAAAACTGTTAATGGCTGTCGAGGCTTATCGTCCGAACTTGTCTATTGAGCCGCCCTTGCCAAAACTGAATCTGGGCATCTCCGCCGCTAGTGCTCTGCCGGGATCCGGACCGGGGACTTCCTTTACCAAAATCTGGGAAGACGACTTGGCAAATCGGTTCGGTTCAACGGTCTTTGTGCCGCTTGAACCCGGCGACAAGTTGCAGAACGGTACACTGCAAGTTGTGGGACAAATTGCCTTCGGTGGTTTGTCTGCGATATATCTGGTAAAGCGCAAAAGTGGTGACCTTTGCGTGATCAAAGAAGCCGTAATTCCGTCCAGTGCGGATGAGGCATCGCGAGAGAAGGCCATGGAGATGTTTGCCCGAGAGGCGCAATTGCTGATGACGCTCAAGCATCCCCGCATCGCACGCGTGCTCGATAATTTTGTTGAAAACACACGCCACTACTTGCTTCTTGAACACATTGAGGGCAGAGATTTGCGGCGCTTCGTCAAAGAGCATGGAGCGCAGAAAGAGGAAATGGTCTTGCGTTGGGCCCGTGAGGCGTTGGAAGTGGTGTTGCATTTGCATGAGCTGCAACCGCCGATTGTGCACCGCGATCTAACGCCCGACAATCTGGTGTTGGAGAAAGACGGAAGCGTGACGTTGATTGATTTCGGAGCTGCTAACGAATTTCTCGGTACGGCAACAGGTACTTTAGTCGGGAAACAATCCTACATTCCTCCGGAACAGTTTCGAGGAAAGGCTGTTCCCCAGAGCGATTTGTACTCTCTAGGGGCCACGCTTCACTTTCTCTTAACCGGGCATGATCCAGAACCGCTTTCGCAGTCTCATCCTCGCGAACTCCAGCCGTCTGTTAGCCAAGAGTGTGATTCTTTCGTGGCGAAGTTGACGGAAATGGACCTTTCTGAGCGATTTGCCACTGCGGCTGATGCCCTTCAGGAGTGCAAGAAGCTGTTGTCGGGGCGTAAGAATGGTGCCTCTGTAAGGTTAGTGGACGACGTGGCGCAGAAGAGTTGATGGAAGATCCAAAACCAATCCTGAGTATCGTCGAACCGGTGTCGGAGTTGAAGACCGACACTGATGAAGCCGATGCTGTTTCTGATCTTGTCATGGCGAAACCCGTGACAGATGCCGAGGTCGCCAGCGACGACGCTAATGGTTCTACCGAAGATGGCCCTGCGGCAAATTCATTGTATATCAACGGACGTGCAGTCTGTCTTCATCCTTCTCTACTGACGGTGCCTTCTGCTTGCGCGGTTTACACTCTAGTTCTGGCGATTTTGAGTCTTGTCAATGTTTGGGCTTTTGCGCCTACCAATGATTACCTCTATGCGGAATGGTGGCAACGCATAAAGTTGCTCCATGATGTGGGGCTCCTGAACGCGGGGTACCAGATTCTTTACGCATTGTGTGTCGCGTTCTTCATCGCCTTGTTTGCCAGATGCGGTAGAACAACTGCCGTGTACGGGCGAGGGAAAGCAGTCACTATAGCTTTGTTGCCGTTTTTTGCGCTTCTGGTGATTCCCGTTGTCCAGGTCGTCTATTGCAACATTCAATCGCTATTTTCATCCGTCGATTTTATCTTCAGGCTTTACCAGGACAACCGAGCTAATACCTGGCTATTGTTTGAAAAAAGTGGTTTGCCTGCAGCATCTCTGTGTTGGCTGGGCAGCATCGGTCTGGTATCCCGAGCCCTTTGGCGAGCGGAGCGGACAATGACGCTGTACGACGACGGACTTGCCGTTGGTTTGCGAAGGTTCCGTAACCTGATTGGCGAACGGCCTGTGCGATGGAGCGACATTGCGCGTGTCGAGCTTGTCTCTCCTGAAAATGGCTCCGGGATCAAAGATTCGACACTGCTTATTCACCTGAACACGGGCGAGGTCTTGGACTTCAGATGGAAGGAAGTCGTCAATTCTTGCGATCCTTCCGAGTTGTTTGCCGCATTAAAAACAGGAGCACCGCATGCGGTGACCGAAGATCTGATGTTTCACGAGCGCCGGTCTTCGCCATCGGATCACTCCTATACCGAACTTTGGCTAAAATACTTCACGACCGGCGCTAAGAGGGAACGCACAGGTAAGCTTGAAGACAAGTCCGCATTGTGTGGTGGTAAATACAGCATTGTCGGTGAAATCGGGGCCGGTGGACAAGGCACGGCTTACCTGGCGTTGCCAGCTTCGGGTGCCGCTCCGGGGCATGAGCATGTGGTGCTCAAGGAGTACATTATGCCTCTGCATCGCGGTGAGGCCTTGTTTCAACAGAGTATGAAAAAGCTGGAACAAGAAAGCCGCATCTTGCAAAAGATCGAACATCCTCACATCGTTAAACTACTCGATCATTTTGTCGAAGACCACCGTGGTTACCTGGTCTTGGATTATGTTGAGGGAACACCACTCAAACAATTGGTGCAGGCGGAAGGGCGCCGGACCGAAGATCAGGTCGTGGAACTGGCGATTCAAGTTTGCGAAATCCTGGAGTATTTGCACGGCATGGAACCTGCAGTGGTGCATAGGGATTTGACACCGGACAATCTGATTCTTCAGGAAAATGGCTACTTGAAGCTGGTTGATTTCAACGTTGCTCAGCAACTTGAGTCCGGCGCTACTGCCACCGTTGTTGGTAAACATGCGTACATACCACCTGAGCAGTTCAGAGGAAGACCGACGGCTCAAAGTGATCTCTATGCGTTGGGGGGGACTTTGCATTTTCTCCTTACCGGTCTTGAGCCTGAACCGCTGTCGCCCTCTCGTCCTCGCCAAATCAATGAGGATGTTAGTTCGGATCTGGACGCCATTATCGCCAGGGCAACCGCGTTGGACTGCGGTAAGCGCTACGCTCGAGCCGCCGAAATGAAGGCCGACCTTCATCTGCTTAGTTTGCGGAGCAAGCCGTAATCGCAGGCGACTATAATGGGTCTATAGCGCAAGATGAGTCGAATCCGCTGCAATGAAAGGTCCTCGCAATAGGTTAAAACAACACCTTGCCGATTTGGCGCCGTCTGCTCCGCCTCAAGTTCCGGGGGGCGTGAAGTCACAGCCGTATGCAGTCGGTCCTGAGAGCAAGACTCTGGAAGACGATGTCAGTCCGTCGCGTAACATCTTCACGGGTGTAAGCATTGCCCTTGCTTGTTCATTTTTGCTTGCACTAGTGGTGTCGAGCCTGACGATGTGCGGGTTCCGTCTTCTTGAGGGGCGAGAGTACGCGCCGGATTGGCTGATTTGGTTCTCGGCGATTTTGTCGGTGTTTGTTTCGGCGCTGGTAATCGAGCGCTCCATTTCCGTGCCGCGGCCAGGAGAACGCTTATCTGCGAGCAAGGTTGGCTATTGGTTGATTGCATTCTTGCTGTGCATTCCCTTTACTGCATTGCTGGCGTACTTGCAGTTGATCATCGTTTGGACCGTCGTGGATTGCTTCAAGTTGTTTACCCACGAGATGCCGCTTGCGGATCGTTGGTTGGTTGCGCTTTGCACCGTCGGACCGGCGACCCTCGGGGCGATTATTGTCGGGCTCTGTGCGGCGGGATTTGCGAAACTGACGGCGCGCAGCAAATTCATCGAGTTGTCCCTCGATGGAATTACTCTGGGACCCTTTTGCAATCCGTTGCGCAGTCTTGATAGATCAACTTGCAACTTTATTCGCTGGGATTGGATCGAGCGTATTGACGCTGTGATGGACAGTGGAAGAAAACAACTCCAGATCGAAACTGTTACTGGCTCTGTTTTCCGAATTGCGTGGCAAGATTTGCTCTACTGTTATGAGCCGTCAGTTCTGCTCCACATGGTGCAGGCTAAGGCGCCGGACGCGCTCAAGGAGAGTAGTTTGGGGCAGAAGCGCAAGAATGACGCAGAGAGTTATACAGACCTTTGGCTGCGTTATTTCTCGAATTCATCGCAGCGTGTTCGCCGTGAGCACCTGCGACAGGGAGACAAACTATGCGGAGGAGCTTACGAGATTGTCGGATTGCTGGGTACCGGTGGTCAGGCAAGCGCGTATTTGGCTTCCGCGTTGAAGAGCGATGATCTTGAACGCACAGAGAAATCTGCTCCGGAGATGCCGACCGATGTCGTGCTCAAAGAGTATATCTTGCCCATGCATAGAGGTGCGCGCACCATGGCATCGCCTGCGGGAATTCTGCGACGCGAAGCTTCGTTGCTGCAGTCTCTTCAGCATCACGGCATAGTGAAACTTTTTGACTCCTTTGTCGAGGATGGCAGAGGCTATCTTGTCCTGGAATACGTTGAAGGCATCACGTTGAAAGATCTGATAGCAAGTAAAGGTCCTCTAAACTCATTGGAGGTGGTGGGGCTTGCAATGCAGGTTTGTGATGTATTGCAGTACCTTCATGGGTTGGTACCGCCTATAGTGCACCGCGATCTGACGCCGGATAATCTCATGATGTCATCGGACCGGGAGTTGAAGCTGTTGGACTTCAATGTCGCCTGGCAAATGAATCCCTCGACGGTCACGTCGCTTGCGGGAAAGCAGCGATATGTCCCGATCGAGCAGATTCGAGGAAAACCGGACACGCGCAGCGATATTTACGCGTTGGGAAGCACAATGTTTTACTTGTTGACAGCACTTGAGCCGGAACCGATTTGTCAGTCTGTTCCCTGCCAATACAATGATTCCGTTACTCCGGCATTGAACAAGGTCGTTGCAACCGCCACGAATCTGAATGCGAAAGACCGTTTTCAAAGTGCTGCCGAGATGCTCCGCGCTTTAGAGCTGTGCCTGACTCAAGTAAAGTGAAAGATTGATGAAATGCTCTGCAACTGGAACCACATATTAAATTGGTGGACATTGGATTAAAATCCCGTTGATACGGTAATATCGCTAATGTAAGAAGCGTTTTCCAATGCGGTGGAACCTGCCAACGGATGGTTGAAACCCTCAAAGCTCGTGGTCCTACTGGCTTCATTCAATTCGGACCCCATTATCTAACAGTAGATCACGGACGAATCTTTCGCCCGGATATGAGTCTTGTGGGCTTGCTTCACGACGACGGGTTGATTCAGGGCGCCGCCGATCCGCTTGGACCCTGGCCGGGCCTGAAGACCATTGAAGAGTTGCCGGGCGCTCAATTCAAGGGCATCGACAGCCTGGGCTTGCAGTTGCACCTGCCCGGACCGGCTTCAGGGCCGACCGGTGGACTTCTCTACAATAAGAAGGTCTCGCTGAACGTAATCTTCGGTCGGATAGCAACGCAGGATCATCGACGTGTTGGCGAGATGGCCGATGATGGCACGATCTCGGTTTACGACCAGCGTTTTCCCGGGGTTTTGCGTCGGCTCGACGAGAACAGTCAGCTTTCGACCACGTTTCAGGGCATTAAGAGCAACGGCACTCCCTGGCAACATGAGTTTACTCGGTCCATTCACCGGACGGATAAGACCTACTGGGAAAACGAGGTGATGCGCTATTTCGAAGACATCGAGCGAGTGAATCAGGCTCAGCGTTTGTATGTTTTCGATACGCTCCGCCTTTATGCGATGGCGGGTCTGCTGCAAGTAGTTCGCAAGCAAGAAGGCGTTGCCGGCTTGGGTAACGTGAAGCACGGCGCTGCCGGCGTTACAGGGGTTCGAAGCGGGAACGTGACGTTGGACCGTGTTGAATTTGAAAATGAGGTCGGCTGGTATAAGAAGTTCGGCGCCTTTATGCACATACCGATTACAGCACTGAGACCTTACATTGAGTCTCGGCTCAACTTGGTCGTTGCTCACGAGTATGGTCATCAGCTCGAATTCTGTTTGTCGCAAGCTGTGCAAGAAAAAATTACCGAGTTGCATCAACGGCGGCTGCGAACGGCCGATCGGCTGCACCCTCCGCCCGCGTCTGATTTTGAGGATGGCGCCGAGCTGTTACTGCCTCAGCATCTTGAGGAACGAATATTCATTTCGGGCTACAGCCGCACGTCGTGGCATGAGTATTGGGCCGAAGCTGTCGGTGCTTTCGCCGTACCGGTTGGACGGGCGGAGCTTCGGAAAAGAGATCCCGAGGTTTATCAGATCATGTGCGATGTGATTCTTCGACCGGAACAGGTGTTGAGGGTTAACTTGCAAGAGGCTATGCTTAGTTTGCAGGCCAGTTTGCGTCTGGGCGGCGAAATGCCGGACAATATTCTTGAAATGTAGTTCCTTTGGTTTCGGAGGCCATGACACTGAAAAGAGAGCGCTTGCCTGCACTCTGCGTCAGCCTCGCCCTGTTGAGTCTTTTGCAAGGCGCAGCTTTTGCTGCTTCTGAGCAACAGAAGCGTGCCTTGAAGGCTATTGATCCAGCGGAAGCAAAGTACGGTGAGTTACCAGCGGCGGCGCCTCCTCCGTCCCCACCACCACCGATGCCTGCTACGCCTGTGTCGGGGCAGCCTCTGAGCGGCGCACCCAAGCGCACATTGGCCAATCCTAATCCGGAGTTCCCTCGTGACGACATGATACCGGAATTCGGGAAGCCACTGCCCACGGTGCAACCCGGGGCAGCGCCATATGATGGACCGGGGTTCGCCGGGGGACAAGGTCCTGGCGTCAATCCGGATCGGTCTGTCGAAGAGTCAAGACTGGGGCGCCTCGAGCAGTTGGCCTTTGGCAATACTTATCCCGAACATGATGTGGAAGATCGCTTAGACCACTTGGAGTCTGAGGTATTCGGCACTAAGAGTTCGACGCAACCGGTCGAGAAACGGCTGGGATCGCTGGAAGCCAAACTAGGAACGAAATCCGCCTTCGGTGCGCAAGGCACCAGTCAACCTCCTGCTCCCGTATCGAACATCCGCCCCCCTTCGCCGGGCACCGGATTTTTGCCCCCGAATCAGACCGCCTATGCGCCGCCCCCTCCGGCGAACCTGCCGCCTCAGCGTCCTCCCGGTGGCGGATTCGTGCCTCCGCCGCAACAACAAGGTTCTGGCGGCACTGCATTCGTGCCTCCGGCGCAGGCAGGCGGAGGATATGTTCCGCCTGCACCACAGCAGCAAGGCGGCTATATGCCACCCCGGCAGCAAGGCGGTTATCTGGCACCACAGCAGCAAGGCGGTTATCTGGCACCACAGCAGCAAGGCGGCTATATGCCACCACAGCAGCAAGGCGGCTATATGCCACCACAGCAGCAAGGCGGCTATGTGCCACCACAGCAGCAAGGCGGCTACATGCCACCGCAGCAGCAAGGCGGCTACATGCCACCGCAGCAGCAAGGCGGCTACATGCCACCGCAGCAGCAAGGCGGTTACATGCCACCGCAGCAGCAAGGCGGCTACATGCCACCACAGCAGCAAGGCGGCTACATGCCACCACAGCAGCAAGGCGGTTATCTGGCACCACAGCAGCAAGGCGGCTATATGCCACCGCAGCAGCAAGGCGGCTACATGCCACCACCGCAGATGCAGTCCGGTTACAATTCGCCGCCGCAGCAAGGGGGATACCTGCCGCCACAGCAGCAACAAGTCGGTGGTTATGTTACACCGCGACCTGGCGGAAATGACTCTTTCGTGCAGCCCGCTGCGCGACCGTCTGTACCATCGGCGGCATCCGGCAACTCTACCGCGGTGGACCAAGTTGTCAGCTCGATTCCGGAAAAGAGCGGCGCCGGAGATTATTTCTCGCAGATCACTCGGTTCGATGGTGCCTGTGCACGATGGACATCCTTTCCGGTCATGATTCACTTTCCCGGGAGCACTCCGGAGAATTGGCGTAAAATTCTCGATGGTGCTGTCGCCAAATGGAATCAATATCTACCTGTGCGGGTAGCGTCGCCCAGTGAGCCGGCGGATATCGAACTGGCCTGGATCAATCACCTGCCGCCAAGACAGTTGGGCCTCACTAATTTGGAAGTCTTCAACGGCAGAATGCGCGTGACTGTTTACTTGCTTCGTCCGACGTATTATCTACCGACCACTCCGGAGAAAACGCTCAGTCAGGTCGCGCTGCACGAGCTCGGTCATGCGTTGGGATTGTTCGGGCATAGCGCTAATGCGGCTGACGTGATGGCTCCGACTGAGGCGGCAGCAACGAAAGAGCTGGCAAATAGTCCTAAATCTGCCGGGATCACGCCGCGCGATTTGAACACGCTGAAGCGCGTTTACCAGTCCCCGTCGCTACCAGCCGGATATCAAACACCACACCCCTACGGCTGGTCCCTTCGCCAGTCGAACAGCCAAACCGATCCGGACTGAGGTCCCTCTTGTTCGGCAAGATGCATCACTAATCCGCCGGTGCAATATTCCGCTTAGTTGAGTTCGATGAACTCAGGTGTAATCTTTCGATCGATGATGCCCTTGGCGTGAGCTGTTTCGAACAGAAGGCGCACGGCCCTGCGTCCCCGTTCGCCGTAATCGACGGTTAGTTCATTGACATACATGCCGACGAACTTGTCTGCCTGTTCGTTGCGCAAACCTCTAGCGAACTTGAGGGCGTAAGCCAGGGCTTCCTGGCGATGACTGAGCGCATACTTGATTGAGTCTTGAAGCATTTTGGTCGACTGCTTCATCAGTTCTTCGCCCAAGTCCTTGCGTACGATGTTTCCACCCAGCGGAAGCGGCAGTCCACCGGTTTCTTGATGCCACCATTCGCCTAGGTCGACAACTTTGTGCAAACCTTCTTGCGCGTATGTCAATTGCCCTTCGTGGATAATCAGCCCGGCATCAACTTTCCCGTCGCGAACGGCTTCGAGAATTTCGTCGAACGGCATCTCAATGACGTTTAGGTTTTTCTCGACCAATCGCAGCCCCAAGTATGCAGTGGTTCTCTTTCCAGGAATCGCGATTTGCACGCTCGAGAGATCTTTCACCGACATGGGCTTTCGCGTTACTACCATCGGACCGTAGTTGTCACCCATGCTTGCGCCGCAAGGCATGAGGGCATAGCGATTCTCGACTTCGGGGTACGCAGCAAAGGAGATAGCGGAAACTTCGTAAACGCCGGTCAGGGCATCTACGTTGAGAGATTGGATGTCCTTCAGAACTTGATTTACCTTGACGCCGTATGTGTTTACGTTCTCGCTGGCCAGCCCGTAAAACATGAAGGCGTCGTCAGAGTCGGGACTGTGAGCAACCGTTATCTCTTTCACCGCAGTAACCATTTCATTCCTCCTGGTCCTAGTCGCTAAAGGCAAACCGGACACGGTTCGGCACCGGTTTCGGTACCCTCCTGCGCTCCCACTGAGCTGAACTATGCGGATGATTGTCCCGCAAGCGTTGGCGTTTCACCTGAAGCGCTAGTAATATGATGCGAATTCTTGCGAAGAAACGCAGCGAAAGCCGAAATTGCCTGCAACTCCGCCGGCGGTAAACCGCTAGCCTCGTCGCTACCCCGTAAAGACCGCAATGCCGCGTTTTGGCGGTAGCACTCTCTCCGTTTCCATGGCGCTTCCTTGGCTTTACTAAACTCGGTTAATGTATGGGGCTATTTTGCTTTTGAATCGGCCTCGGGCTTACCGGCGCTTTTTACAGCTGCCGTGCCCTTTTCGCTGTTCTGCGGTGCAGTCATCGCCGTGTCGTTGACAGGGACGAAACGCTTTTGAATCCGTTCGAAACTCTCTCTTAACTTTCGTTTGAGTCGAGCCGTGCGGTAGTCTACGACGTCGTTGACTTCGCTTTCTTTTCCCTCGTCTCTCAATGCCGTCACTGTTCCCGCGTAACGCATGACGACGCTGCGCATTTCATCGTTGCGATTTTGGGCGGTGTACAACGACTGCAAATCTTGCAATGCGTCCAGTGTCATTGGTGATTTCGAGCCGAACATGCGCTCTGCCGTTGCTAGCTTCGCTTTGGCAAGCTCTTCTGCGCGCTCCTTATTTTTTTCCAGCGTCGCTTTCTCGGTATTTCTTTCCAGTGAAAGCTTTTCCACCAGGTTCGGAATGTTCTCGAGCATGAGTGTGCGGAAAGCGGCATCGCTGGGCGCGACCTTTTGTTTCTCCGCTTGTTCTAACGCGGTTTTAAAACACTTGAAGGCTTCCGACATGCGCTCGGATTGAAGCGCCTGTTCCCCTTCTTTGGTTAGCTCTTGCCAGCTCTCTGTCTGTGCGACGGAGCCCGACCCGCAACTGAATGCAAGCAGTAGCAGCAAGACCGGGGCTGTGAGCTTTGACATCTTGACCTCTGGCATTGTGGACGGGAAACAATATCATCGCATGAAACTCTAAACACAATACATAACCGGGCGCAGCAAGTCCGCTCCGCCCGGTTAGTGTTTTGTTGAATGTTCGCAGGGTTGGTGTTGCGCCAACGGAGCCGATCCCTCGGTTCCCCCACTGGGGATTCTGCGATGTTGCACATTGTTATTGTCACAGTCCGCGTTTCTTAGCGCATGTTAAGTAGCGGGCCGTGCATTACAGGTGGTATCAGTCAGCTTTGACAGTGCTGTTCTGATTCCGGCGCAGCTAGATACTTATGTTGGTTCTGAGCGTTAACTCTTCAATAGAACCGTTGGTATCGTTGGCGTCTGACAATGAAACTGACGCAGGCGCGGGTAGTGATGTTCCCATAACCTTGGAAAGTGCGTTCTCTACTACGTCTCGGTCGAGTTTTGTTGTTTTGACAATGGTGATCAGGTTTTCCGGATCTCCCGGACCAGGTCTGGAACTATAAAATACTTCCACGTCCTGCCATACAGGCAGTGTCAGTTGTTGGCGGCTGTTGAATTCAACTATGCATTTGCCATCGATCCAGTGAACGTCGCTTTGCTCGCGATTTAGCTCTGCGATGAGCCAGGCGATGTTGGGATCGCTGTATTGGTTCTCGGCTATTGAAACTAGCGTCTCTCCCGGGGCTATCAGCCACGTCGGCCGCGTCAACACTGCAGGCAAGGGCGCGTGTCCATCGCCGGTTTGATTTGCGTCCTCAGCCCCATACTCCCTGGCGGGGCGTTCATACAGCTTGCGCCGACTTGCTGAGTTGGGAGAGTGCTCGATCCCAACGGCATTGCTCTCATGAAGGAAGGGATCGTCGAGGTCAACGAAGTTGCCGTTCATTCCGTCCGCGGCCAGGCGATAGGGTTGTGCAGATACGGGCACTATCTGTAGTGCCTTGCGCGCGCCTGCTGCTACGTTTTTCAGGAACGAAACCGAATTGGCTCTTTCCAGACGCGTTCGGTTAGTCTCTGAGGGGTGGAGCTCCTTACTTTCGGGGGTTGCGCGCTCTTGCTGAACGGTAAGAGCGGATTTGAACAGCAGTTTGGGCTGAGTGTTGAATTTTGAGCTGAGTTCTGCAGCTGCAACCGGTTTCTTTGTTTCCTCTCGGACCGGTCTTGGCGTGCCGCGTTTATCGTTGGAGTTGCCTCCGGCGGAGGGCGTTTTGTCTGAAGGAAGCACTCGTCTGATGCCGCCTGCAGCTAATACGAACGCAAGACCGATTTCTGTAATGAGATAGCGCTTGCCGTTGTTTGTGTAGCGAAGATCCCTGGTTATCGGGACCGGAGCTTCCCCGAGACGGGCATCAATTGGACCCTGGTAGCCCGGATTGCGAACTTGGCGGCCGCTCAAATCAAAAGTCTTGGTCAATGACACTTGGTCGACTTGTCTTACTTGATCAGGCGATCTTCCTTCGGCAGAGCGAATAAAATCGCTCAAGCGAACTGGCTTTGCGTCGATCACTTTGCCTGAGACATCGAACGCCGTTTCGCGTGCGGCCTCGCTTCTACCTACTGCCGCGGGCCCCGGTTTCCCTCCGTCGAGTATGCGTCCTGTCGCATGCGCCTTCGTGTGGTCCAATCCAACGTCGTGGCGTAACGTTGAGTTAGGAAGGAGTGCGTCGGCTCGTTGACCTTGGGGCTGAAATGGAGTTACTTCTGTGCGCGTCCCTGCGAAGGGCTCTGCTGTGCGTCCTGACTGGATCGTCTGCAGATTCGGTAAAGAAGCTGTCGACGCTGTCGGACGACCCGTGAACAAGGCGAGTTCTCCGGGGACCGGGGATGTTGAGGTAACTCGCTGCAATAGGCCGAAGTCCACTGTGGTGCGAAGGTAGGGCGAAGGACTAAAGTTCAACAATAGTGGTGGGCTGCCCTCCATTCTTGAGTGGGGCGCAACACGACGTCCATCTGTCTGCAGAAAATGTTGAGGCGGGTAAGTAGTATAAGTAGTAGTGTCCATCGGACAATTCGAGTCCTCTCTACCGATCTCCCCCCGTGTCGCGGGGACCGCAGCGAGCGGTGACGCCTCTCCTTTCAGTTGTGCTTGCGGTTGAAATTGTGCGGGCGCCGGGGGCGAGGCTGCCGTGGATGAATCATTTAGTACATGGACTGTGTCCGCAGGTTTTGCGGTACTGCTTGCCGTAACGGAATGTTCGGTTTTGTCCAGGAGCGCATGCGAGGGAGAGGATGGACGAGTCGCGTTCGCCGTCTGGTCTGCGGCGATCGAGTCGTTCGGTCTGATGGAAGCAACTGCGGTCGTTTCCCGGGCGACCGGAGCGGGATTGATAGCTCTTGTCTCAAGTGCCGAGGCTAATGCTGTTGGTTGAGGGCGAACTGATTCTGTGATCGGATGGGCTGTTTCAAGGGCCGTTCTGCTGCTACCGAATTCGGTGCGCGGCTTGCTCGTTTCAGTCGATCCATTACTGATTGCCGGGGTTGTTTGTTGCTCGGAAGAAATCCTCGGTGCTGCGGGTAGATCGCCAATTCCCGCGGCTGTGCCTGCTGCAGCTTTGAGACCTTCAAGAGCTGCAGGCTTTGCCTCTGCTACCGTGGTCGCGACCGTTTCGTTTCGGTCCGGAGGACGACGACTATCCATTGCCGGATAGTTCATGTCTCCAGCTGCTCGTGGTGCAGGCGCCGTTCCTGCATCATCAGGTGGAGTGTTCACCGCCGCCGCCGTTTTGGACGAAGGCGGCTTTGTCTCGTCCCAGTCTTTCATGCTTCCGGGTTGAACCGCTTGTTCCGCAACAACTCTTGCGGTGGCATCTATTTCCGGGATTCCAGCTTTAGCTGCGCTTCCCTCTGCCTGATCGTGATACCCTGCCTTCTCCTGGCCTGCGTGCGATGGTTCTGTTTTGGCTCTTGCACTGTTTGATTCTTGAGCTGAATCCGTTTTGTCCGAGGTTTCCGAATAGTAGGACCCGCCCTTTGCTGTCCCGTGCTGTGCTTCAGGCGCCGGCCCCGGTTTTGCCGATGAAGAGTTCTCAAAGTCGTACGCCCCGCCTTTGGAATCGCCCCTCGGGGCTGATTCCTGCGACTTTCGATCGGCGTCTTCTTCGTTGATCTTCGCCTGGTGCGCTAATTCAGTTGCTGCCGACCAGAGGGATTCATAGACGTTTTGCGCTGTCGCAGCTGTCTCCATTGCCAGGGGCTTGGTGGTTTCCACCGCACTTGGTGCCTGCGGCATGGCTGCCATGTTGCCCGCGACTGCTGCGTACAGCATCGTACCTGTGGACTGGAACGCAGTCGCTGCGTGCGTTGCTATTTCGTAAACTTTTGCGTGGTTGGTTTTGGCTTCAGAGGCGGGACTTTCTGGAGTTCGTTGCGCCTGCGAGGCCTCATCATCATGTGAATCAGCCGTTGGCGCGGAGGTAATCTTGCTTGCGGTTTCAATTATTCCCCAGGCACTCTTCGATACCGACTGCCAAAGCTCACCGGAGGTATGCTCCGGGTGGGTCTCTTCGACTGCATCGAGGTCTGCGGGGGAGCCTTCTGCGAAGTCAAAGTCTGTTTCCGCCTCATCAGCGGAATCTAGTTGAGGATTTTGGCGTGGCGGCATGTGTCCGACGTCTCCGGAAAGAAACGTCCCGATAAGTATGTCAAGCACCAGCCCACAAGATAATACACGAGCGGACCGGCTCTTAGACAGACATTTAATCTCTGGCAATGTGTTTTTACACATTGTTCACTGCATCGACACACTGCCATATCCCTGACGATCAAAATTGCGCATGGCTTTTGTATATATGACCGGGCGGAGAAAATGTGAGCGGCACGGTAACGTGTCGCTCGAAGTCGAAGGCATTTTGATCCGGTCTTGATTCCGCCCGAAGCAAGACCTTCCCCCTGGAGTGTTGAGGTGTAAGGTGTCCTTGTCCGGTTGATCGCTCGAAGGCCCTCTCGGCAGACGTTCGCGCCGGCGTTGCCCTGTCGGGGACGTGTCGGGTGGCGATGGTAGAAGCTTGATCGCCCTCGGATAGGTGCGTGTCCGAAAAACTCTGGAGAACAATGCTCTTCAGGCTGTGCGGTTGTCTGGTTCCGTCGCCGTCAAAATTGCAATTGCAATGCGAAAAAGTGTAAATATGCGTTAACTGTGATGAACTTTTTTGCAATTTTCGAAATACTTCTTTTTCGCCGAAACCATATTGGACTCAACGTTGCAGCGATGTCCCGAAATTCGTTGCGGTTATTCCCACTGGTACATTTTCGAGCGGGACTTACAATCGCTGAATCGGATGTTGACTAGACTTTCTCGACGAGCGCTTGCTTGTTGAAGTCTTGTGGCGCGGAAAAACTAACTGCATGCAATGTGTCGAACACTTGCCGCATGTTAGCATCGCGCCTGGCTCTAACTCCTATATGTAGTACACCGTCATTGTTTATCGGACTTCCACAAATGCCAAATAACTCAACCGCCATTTACGTTCGCAAGGCATCCTTTTTTGTTAGCGCAGTATGGTTGGCAATTTCAGCTTCCGTGCCGGCGGTCTTGGCGACGGAGCCCGTGGAACCGGTTACCGGCGGCGCCGATGCGGCAGCGGCGAGCGTTGCCGCCGAACTTCAGAACAGTACGACCCTGATTCACGCCGGAAACTTCGGCGAGCTGGGAGGAAACCTGACTGTCAATGAGGGACAAACGGTTGTCTTTGATGTTGGTGGACTCAATGGCATTCTCAATTTCGGTGCCAATAGCATCACGAACAACGGTGGCACAATTGTTGCCCTCAGTTCCAACGCTGCCATAACCAGTGCGACGTTCAATGTCGGAGGACTTTATAACAGTGGTCTCTTTACCAGTGTTATACCTACAGGCGGGATTGCGGGAATCGATACCAGCATGATGGTGGGCAACCTCAGTCTGGTCATAAATGCCATCAATAATATAGTGAACGCCGGCACCATTTCTAGTGCCGGTAGCCTGGCGATGACTGCTGGCGCAAGCATAACCAATACCGCTGTCATGTCCGCTGTTCAGAACATAAACCTGTCGGCGCTGAATATTATGAACAGCGGGTCGATAATGGCCCAGATTGGATCTATTACGGCAGCTACGGCGAATTTGACAAACTCGAATTTGATGTCGGCACTGAACGGCAGCATTTCCGTTCAGAATCTGGTCGGCACTTCGTTGAACGTCAACAATGCCATGGGGGCAATCACTGCGCGTGATTCAGTACTGTTCGAAACTTTGGGCACTATAGTCGGCTCGAATCTGCTGCCTGGTGGCATCGATCTATCTGGCGGAGCTGTGACCGCTGAAAATATCAATTTCATTAGCCCCGACGGAAAAGTCAATGTCAGCGCCGAGCAGCTCAATGGCGGTGTCAATATTGCCGCCTGCGAAGCCGCTGTTCATGCAACGGGCGGCGATCTCTATTTGGCAAGTGTCAACCTGACCGGCGATCCGATTTTTACTGCGAACGGGAATCTGACCATCGCCGCAGTCAATACCAATGGCGGTGACTTCGTCGGATTGGCAACCAGGAACATCAAGACCGTCAACGGCGGATTGATCAATACCTCCGGACCGGGAAGTTTCGGCAGTGTCGTCCTGGCAGCCGGTGTTAATTTTACGGCCAGTCCCTCCAGCTGTACAAATTGTGCCGGGCTCTACACTATAGATGGACCGAGTTCCACCGGTGGCAACATCAGTCTCAGCACTATGAACTTCCGCACTGACGGACGCAGCTTTTCCGCACAGGCTCATAAGGGCAGCAGTGAGGACGGCAATATCAGTCTTGGTTATGTCAATACATCCGGTCTGACGGACCGCGCTGGCGGTTCCATAACAATAACCGCGCCCGGAGGCCGCATCTCGGTCGGCAACCTGACAGCGTCCGGCGGTGCTTTGTTTGGTGCCAATGGCGGTGCAATCAATTTGACTTCAGCTAAAGATATCTCGACTGGTTCTATCATCGCCAGGGGGGGATCTCCACTTGTTGGGAACGGCGGAACTGGTGGCAATGTAACGGTATCAATCACCAATCGCGGTGACATTCGCACGGGAACGATCGACACTTCCGGTGGCAACGGCGGTGTCGGCCTCACGGTTCATGGCACGAACGGAGCCCCCGGCGCAGCCGGCACGGCGGGCACGCCGGGAGCTGCAGGCACTGTGGGCGCAAACGGCTTCAATGGCCAGCCACACGAGGCAAACGGCCGTGCCGGCGGAGCCGGAGGGACCGGTGGTCAGGGTGGGAACGGAGGCAATGGTCTCAGTGGCAGTAGCGGCGCCAACGGTGGTGTTGGAGGTCGTGGCGGCGATGCCGGTTCGATTACACTCAGCACCGTTCGCGGTGAAGTTAAAGTAGACGGAGATCTTACTGCAGTCGGTGGCAACGCCGGTAACGGCGGTGATGGCGGCAACGGCGGGACCGGTGGAGCCGGCGGAACCGGCGGTATCGGGGGCGTCGGTGGTGTTGGCGGCGCAGGCGGCGCTGGTCGTGATGCTGCTGCGCAGAAACCTGCTGGCAATGGTGGTAACGGTGGTGCGGGCGGAACCGGTGGACGCGGTGGCAATGGCGGCAACGGCGGCAACGGTGGCAACGGTGGTAACGGCGGCAGCGGCGGAGTCGGCGGCAACGGCGGTGTCGTAACAATTACCGCGACCAATGTCGTTTCAATCGATGGAAGAATCAACACCAGCGGTGGTAGCGGCGGTCTGGCCGGTGCCGCGGGGACTGGCGGCAAAGGCGGCGAAGGCGGGCTGAAAGGGGCGGGTGGACTTGGTGGCGCCGGAGGTGCGGGTGGCGCTGGCGGAGCAGGATTCCAAAACAAGGTCTTCAACGAGCCCGCTGGCAAAGCAGGATTCGGCGGCACCAAGGGAGCTCAAGGTCTTCCGGGAAGTCTCGACGGCAAGGCCGGTAAGAGCGGCAACAGCGGTTCTGCAGGAACCATCGGTGGCGGTGGTGGTATCGGCGGTTCGATTTCAATAACCACTAATGATCGTGTATCTATAGATGGTTCCGTATCTTTCAATGGTGGCAACGGCGCCGATGGCAGTACTACTGCCGGGAATGGTGGCAATGCCGGCTCTTTCAGTGTCAGCGCCGAGTCAATTCGGGTTGACGGAAACATCTTCGGAATCGCAGGAAATGGTGGCAACGGCAAGACTGCCGGCAACGGCGGCGATGCCGGTTCTGTCAACCTGATTGCCGACGACGGCAGTATTAAGTTCGACAACCTCACCTTGACCGGTGGAAATGGCGGACAGGGCTTGAACCTGGGCGGACGCGGCGGCTATGGCGGTTCGTTGTTGCTTGACGCCGACGACGATGTAGAAGTGGGGCATCTCACTTTGACCGGCGGAAATGGTGGCTCCGCAGTCAATCTATTCGGGTCCGGTCAGTCAGGTGGAAACGTTGGCAACATTCAGATCTTCGGTGACGACGTTGAAGTTTGCAGTATCACTGTTACTGCAGGTAATGCAGGCTCCGGAAATGTTGCTGCGGGTACAGCAGGCAATACCGGTACCATAAGCGTTCGTGCGGACGACGAGTTGTCTATCGGCTCTGTCTCCAGTCAGGCCGGGAACGGCGGCACAAGTTTCCTTTCCGGAACTCAAGGCGGTGATGCCGGTAAGGTCACATTGTCTTCATGTGATGACGATATGGTTGTCGGCAGCATTCGTGTGCAGGGCGGCAACGCAGGCAAGAATTCTCGCGGCGGTGACGCCGGTGAAGTGAAGCTAGTGTCCGGAGGCAGCATCCGTATTGATGATGGTGTCTGGATTATTGGCGGCAACAGTTCCGGTGGGCGTGGCGGCGATGCCGGTTCGTTCAACGCAATCGCAGATGGCAGTATTCGCAGTTACGGCGAGCAGATTCTCATTCAGGGCGGTAATGGCGGCTCGGGGAATCGTGGAGGCGATGCCGGCTCCGTCATCATGCTTTCCGGTCGTGAGCTCAGCAACAGCGCAAGCATCGCCTTGATCGGCGGCAACGGCGGCGGCGGATTGCTCCAGGGGGGCGATGGTGGCAACACTGGTGAGATTGCTCTGGGCGCAGCCGGCGATCTTGAAAATTGCGGCAGCATTAGCCTGACTGGTGGCAGTGGCGCATCGGCGCTGGGCAACGGCGGCAATGGCGGTAGCACTGGTGGTGTCACCATCAGCACGTTCTACGGCGATATCGAAAATCGTGGAGACATCACCAGCACTGGCGGCAATGGCGCAAGTGGTGCTGCAAACGCAGGACAAGCGGGAAGCACGGGTTCTATTGCTCTGGCTTCTGTCTTCGGTGATATTCTCAACTGCGGAGACATCACCGCACGCGGTGGTAATGGCGGTGACAGTCTCAGCTTAACCAACGGTGCTGCCAACGGTGGCTCATCCGGCTCGATCGGTTTGACATCTCTGACGGGTAATGTACGCAATCATGGTGATCTCGGAACATATGGCGGCAACGGTGGAGCCGGAGTCACCGGCGGACAAGGCGCTTCTTCGGGCGACATAGCGTTCAGCTCCGGTGGTGGCGACGTTAGCAATAGCGGGCAACTGACGTCTGCCGGCGGTAACGGCGGTAGTGGCGCCGTGTCCGGAAACGGCGCTTCTTCTGGAACGATCTCACTTTCCTCCTATAGCGGCGATGTATCGAATGAAGGTTCGTTAGCGACACTCGGCGGCAATGGTGGCAGCGGACTTGCCGCGGGTCACGGTGGTGACTCCGGCTCAATTACCTTACGTTCGCGCTACGGCGACGTGGATAATTGTGGAGATGTAAGCTCCATGGGAGGCGACGGTGGCAGCGGTGCTACTTCAGGCGACGGCGGATCCGCCGGGCGTATAAAACTGGCGTCGCGCTCCGGCGACGTCACCAACAACGGTTCGATCTCTACTTTAGGTGGTGACGGCGGCAGTGGCGGAGCCGGCGGATCCGGCGGCAATGCTGGAAACATCGTATTGCGCTCGCGATATGGAGACGTTACGAACAATGAGTGCGTCGTGACGCTGGGTGGTGATGGCGGTGAAGGGCTTGTAGGCGGCAACGCAGGCAACAGTGGCAACGTACGCATGCTTTCGGTTTGCGGCGATGTATCCAATCGCGGCAACGTTTATCTCGGCGGAGGTTCCGGTGGTGACGGCAGTCTTGCCGGTGGCAGCGGCGGCGATTCTGGAAACACTAGACTACGGTCGAGTGAAGGCTATGTTTGGAACTCCGGAAGCCTGTCCAGCAAGGGCGGCGATGGTGGTACCGGTGTTGTCGGCGGTGACGGAGGCAGTAGTGGCAACACGACGCTGAAGAGCCACGACGGCAACGTCGGAAATTCCGGACATATCAGCACCAGCGGTGGTGCTGGCGGTAACGGCGTGCTGATCGGTGGTGACGGTGGCGACTCCGGTCGCGTTAAGCTGGCCAGCGTTCATGGCGACGTTTCCAACGCAAAGGGATGTATTTCCACAAGTGGTGGCAATGGTGGCGACGCTACATCCGAAGACGTGCAGGGCACCGGACTGCGTGCAGGGCGCGGCGGCGATGCCGGTGATGTATCGTTGAGCTCCGAGTGCAATGATGTGAATGGTGGAACAATTAGAACTCGCGGCGGCGATGGTGGCGACGCACTTGCTCTCGGTGGCCTCGGCGGAGCTTCCGGAAACGTCTATTTGTCTGCTGGCGACTCACTTAGTTCGAACTATATAGGATTGTTCGGCGGGGATGGTGGAAACGGAATCGCTGCGGGTGACGGTGGTGATACAGGTTCTGTCGGATTGTTTGCCTATGGCGGCATCAACTCTGGAACCATCAAGTCCTTCGGCGGCGATGGCGGAAGTGGTCGCCTGTTTGGTGGCGACGGTGGAAGCACTGGCTGCATTCGCCTTGTGAGCTACGACTCGAGCGTCTCTTCCTGCGAAATCACCACTGTCGGTGGCGACGGTGGTTCGGCGAGCGCGCTCCTTGGAATTGGTGGACAGGGCGGCAATGCTGGCTCTGTAACTCTTGAAGCTGATTGCTCACTGGACTCGAACTCCATTCGCAGCACTGGTGGCAACGGTGGCTACGGCACTGCCGCCGGCGGTGATGGCGGGCGCACGGCTCACATTGCGTTGATGAGCGATGGTGAAATCGAATCAGGCTCTATCTGTGTTGCTGGCGGTGATGGCGGCAATTCGCGCTTGCTCGGCGGTAGCGGTGGCGACACATGCAGCGTCTCGCTCGTTAGCTACAGTTCGCGCGTTTATTCAGACTCTGTTAGCACCAGAGGCGGCGACGGCGGAGATGCTTGCGGACTTCTTGGTGTTGGCGGCGCTGGCGGAGATACGGGCACCGTATCACTTTCTGCTCGCCGATCTGTAAACTCCGGTTCCATATACTCTACCGGTGGTGATGGCGGAAACGGCACTGTTGCCGGTGGAAGCGGTGGCGACACTGGATCGATTTCGTTGTCTGCCCGAGGCAATGTACGCTCTGAATCCATTAGCAGCTACGGCGGCGTTGGCGGCGACGGACTCTGGTCCGGTGACGGTGGCGATACCGGTGCTATTTCTCTAACCAGTGGCAGGGGCGACGTGCTGTCTTGCTCAATCGTCACTGTCGGTGGTGATGGTGGTGATTCCGACGGAATCCTTCTCAGTTCCGCCGGTGATGGCGGAAGCACAGGCTTGGTTTCGCTTTCCGCCGGTGACAATATCCGTTCCGGCTCGCTCACCAGTCGTGGTGGTGATGGCGGGCACGGCGGCGGGCGCGCTGGTGACGGCGGTAGCACCGGCTCGATACGTTTGTCTGCCGACGGTAGCATCCGCTCCGGTGAAATCAGCAGCTCAGGCGGCGACGGCGGTGGCTGCGCAATTCTTGGCGGTGACGGTGGGAGCACCGGTTCTGTTCGTATATCGGCTGGCGGAAACATTCGCTCTGGATACATTGGCTCGCACGGTGGCGATGGTGGCAATGGACGCCTTTCCGGCGGCAACGGTGGCAATACCGGACGCATCGCTCTGGTTGCTGATGATTGCGAATCGAGCATACTCTCTTGCACCATTAGTGTCTGTGGCGGCGATGGTGGCGACGGACAAGGCTTGCTCGGTTTGGGCGGAAACGGCGGCAAAACCGGTTCGATTTCCATGTCTGCAGGCAACAAGATTACGTCCGACTCTATACGCAGTGCCGGCGGTGACGGCGGCGAGGGAAGCGTAAGCGGCGGCGATGGCGGCAATACCGGCTCGATCAAGTTGTCTGCAGACGGACGCATACGGTCCGGGTCAATAGTCTCGCTCGGTGGTGACGGCGGCAGTTCCGCGCTGCTTGGCGGCGACGGTGGCAATACCGGACGCATCACGTTGGTGAGCTATGACGCTCGGGTTTCATCCGATTCCATTCGCACTGAGGGCGGTGATGGTGGCAATGCTTGCTTCTTTTTCGGCGTTGGCGGCGATGGAGGCAATACCGGAAGAGTCAAACTGAGCGCCGACGGTTCGATCAGCTCTGATTACATCTCGGCAAGTGGCGGTGATGGTGGCGATGGACGCAGACACGGCGGTGACGGTGGTAGTACCGGCTCAATCAAGCTGAAAACAGACGGCGGCGATATCCGCTCCGGCTACATCGGCTCGCATGGTGGCGATGGCGGTGATGGTCGTCGTAGTGGCGGTAATGGCGGCAATGCCGGCAACGTCAGCCTGGTTGCCAATGATTGCGACGCTAGCATTCTCTCTTGCAGCATCGCCGTATGCGGCGGTGACGGTGGTGATTCGAGTGGTCGTCGTGGTATCGGTGGCTACGGTGGTGATGCCGGTTCAATTTATATGTCTGCCGGTGGAAGGATCAACTCCGACCGCATCTCCAGTTATGGCGGCGACGGCGGCAATGGCGGACGACGCGGCGGCAATGGCGGCACTACAGGTTCCATCGGATTGTACGCCGAAGGACGCATCTCGTCCGACTCGATTACGTCTTATGGTGGCGATGGCGGTAACGGTCGGCTTTCAGGCGGTGACGGCGGCGGTGCCGGTTGTGTCACGCTTGTGAGCTACGATTCGCGTGTCTCATTTGATTCAATTCGCACCGGTGGCGGTGATGGCGGCAATGCTTGTTCGGACAACGGCGCCGGCGGCAATGGCGGCGGGACTGGCCGTATCAGCATCACTGCAGACGGCTCCATTTGTTTTGATTCAGTCTCCACCAGCGGTGGTGATGGCGGTAATGGAAAGTACGGCGGCGACGGTGGAAGCACCGGAGCGATTGGCTTGTACGCCGACGGTGATATTCGCGGTGGCCGCATTCGTTCGCACGGCGGCGATGGTGGTGAAGGTTCTCGAAGAGGCGGCGACGGGGGCAACACTGGTCGCGTTCGCCTGGTAGCTGATGGATGCGATTCCGATATTCTTGTCTGCACCATTGCTGTTTGCGGTGGTGACGGCGGTGATGCAGACGGACGCAGAGGCATCGGCGGAGACGGTGGAAATACCGGTTCCATCTATATGTCCGCCTCCGGCAATATTCGCACCGGCAACATTTCCAGCACGGCCGGTGACGGTGGTGACGGCGATCGTCGCGGTGGTGACGGCGGCGATGCCGGAAGGATCAAGCTGTTGGCCGACGGACGCATCAATACCGATGACATAACCAGTCGCGGTGGCTACGGAGGCGACTCGTCCTGCGGTATCGCCGGTGATGGCGGCAATGCCGGACGCATTGTACTTAAAGCCGATTGCGACATATCTGTTGATTCTGTTCGAAGTCTCGCCGGTGACGGCGGCTACTCCGAGCACGGAACCGGTGGCGACGGCGGCCATGGTGGCAGCATCAAGATTGTGTCGCGCAACGGCGAAATAGACTTCGGTTACGAAGTCGGATCTGCCGGCGGCGATGGCGGTGATTCCGACAACAACCCTGGAAACGGTGGCAATGCCGGCAACGTCACTATTCGCGCCAATGGAAATGTTTCCACCGAGTACAACTCCGCCAGAGTGTTCGCCACTGGCGGACGTCCTGGACGCGGTTGGCATTACGAAGGCTACCAGGGCGAAGGTGAAGGCGAAGGGCAGTGGGTTAACGTGCTTGGCCAGGGCGGAAACGGTGGCAATGTCAGCATTGTCTCGCGCAATGGCTCGATTCAGCTCAATTGCACCACTATTGAAACTACCGGCTATGGACTCGGCAACAGTGCCGGCAACATAACCCTGACCGCCAGAGACGGCAACATTCGAACCGGCAATCTGAATGCTGCAGGATACTTCAATGCCAACGGCGGCAACATCGTGACCGTGAGCCAGAATCTGCTCGTTGGCTGCACAAACTGCGGTGGCGATGACTACGAAAACGAGAGGCCGGGTGGCACCAATTTCGTTATTGATGTATCCAGTTACAGTGGTCTTTACGGACCGGGTCGCGGCGGACGTGGTGAAGGCGAAAGTGTTGTCGGTCTCGGCAACGCCGGTTCCATCTCTCTGACTACCATGTCGGACAATCCGTTCGTTGTCGGCCTAACGGCAACCAAGGGCGAGAAGCCGCTTTACGGCGGCGAGGGTCCCTACAACGAGGGCGAGAGCAAATTGCCTCCTTCGGAGCCTGTTAACGGCACCTTTGGATCGATTGCGGCAAATGGCTTCAATGGCGGTCGCATCGCTTTTCGCAACGGCGGAGGCCAGCATGTCACCGAGAATGGTGTTGTGCAAGCAAATGGTACTGACGGAGACGGTGGCATGATTGTCTTCACCACCGATCAGCCGGGCGAAAAGCCCCTCACTTCGGTAATCGACGGCTTCGTCGAAGCAACCAACAATAGAAACGATTCCGGCCGTATCGGCTTCCATTCAGGACCGAATCAAGACTTGTTCATAACGGGAGTTGGTAGCTTAAGTGCCGGTGAGTTCGTTTCAGTCGGCAATCTAAACCCCCAAACCTTGGACCTGGCGCCGCAGAACGCGGGGTATCTCAATCCATATCCATTCGCGTTGTTGATTGTGCGTGGAGTGTTTAAGTGCAACGCAATCAATTGCTTGCCTACGTCCATGGTTGACATGCTTGGCGTCAATGTCCTGGATAACAGCGACAAGAGCAAGACTGCCTTCAACCCCAACTTTGATATACCGAATGTATTCTCGCAATTACCTAACTCGGATTTGACCAAGCGTAGTGCCGATCTGCCGAAAAACAAGGAAAATGGTCCACGCTGGTTGGCTCTGCGCGTTGAGGACGAGCAGTGCGAACACTGGGTTGTTTCACACCATTCAGGTGAAGTATTCGGACTGACCGGTGACGCGCAAACGGCCGTGTTAGCCTCAAACGGTACTGCCCTGGATCGAACGGGTGACCATACTCTCACGCTCAAGCACGGTACCGTGACTGTGATCACCGGTGATACAGCGGTAGTCGTGGTGACCTCACTTGGCGCCGTTACAGTACCGCCTAACAGCGCTGCCTCCGTTTCACAAAGTCGTTTCGGCACGGTAACCGTGTCCTCGATATCCGGTACTCCCGCAGGCATGGCTGTGGAGCACAAGGGCGAGATTGCGCAGGTCGTAACTCCGTTCGGTCAGTCGACCCAACTCAGCGATACTTCGATCGCGTCTTCCGGAGCTTCCGACTATGCGCCGAGTCCCAATGCTAAGGACGGTCCGGTTAACGGGTTGAGCATGAGTTCTCATCCTCATGATGCATTCCAGTCACCAGCAGGGGAATCGTTGCAAGGTGCAGACCTCGATATGATGACGCCTCAAATGAGGAGCCTCTACGGGGACGTGATGAATTCAATGCGTCAAGCATCTTCGCCGAATGGCACTCCGCAAGCTTCCTTGCCAAATGGGCAAACACCGGTTGCTTATCGCCAAGTCGGAAAATACTTCGTTCCCGTCTCCTATAAGAACAATTCGGTTACAGCTCAACTGGATCAAGTGCTATCTATTGGATCTGAAAAGTGCGTAGTGAAGTATTTACTTGGTACTCGCGTCAAGACCGATCCCACCGGCGTTCTATCAGTGAAGAGCGGCGATGCCGTCATTCGCACCATTGCGCCGATGAAGGTGGTCGCAGGCGATTGCACAATCGAACTGAAGAAGAGTGTTACTGTGTTGATCTCAGTAAAGAACAACATCGTGAAAGTTCGCAACTTGCACGAGAACACCTTCGACAGTGTTGAGTTCAAAGTGGCGGGGCGCAGCGTGACGCTGGCGGCCGGACAAGAAACCCTGGTCGGTTCGACGGACTCGGCAGTCGTTTCCGAAATGCACCACGACATGCTTGGTCGCCGCCGACTGCACTCAGCCGACTTCAAGAAGGATGGAATGTCCGTGACTACCTGTGAATTCTCTCTGTCTACACTTGTGCAAACCAATGAGCTTCTAAAGCAAATGTACTTCAGCGGCGACAAGCTAGACAGACGGATTGTGGATGACGTCATAAAGATGGCAGCCGTTCTGCATGAAGTGACCGGCCGTCACGGCACCTATCAACAGGTTGCTGCCAACGGCCGCACGTTCTAGCCGCTCCGGCGGTAACTCCGACTTGTCTAATATGGAAGCGCACCAACTCGCAAGTGAGTTGGTGCGCTTCTAACTAGTAAGATGTGGTAATCATTTGTCTGATCATCACTGGTTCGGTGGAGCGGGTGAGTCCCTCTCCCGCATCGTCTCTTCGTCTGGACTTGGCCGCCCTGGCAATGAATCCCAGAACGCGGAGCGGCCCGCCACCGGCACTATTGCCGAAGTGTGCAGGTGAGAGTTGCAAGCTGGAATGCGGAAGTTGAATACAAACCCCTCTGTCTTCAACGACCATGCCATTGCTTGCTTCGGCTTTCTGTACGGAAAGAATCGCAAAAATTGGAAGAGAAAAGAGAACGACCAAGTGTTGCCAGCCCTGTTCGTTTTTGACCAATGTGTCCTACCTCGCTAAGCCTTTGTGTAATACCCCTCGCTTGCCATCCTATTGAATCGAGATGTAGTGTATGTGTACAGGAGATGGAGTATTCCTGGATTGCCGCGCCGCTTAACCTGTGCTTTACACTGCGATAGTTTTTGCAGCTTATACACTGCAATTGCGGGCGGTTCCCGAAAAACGATGTTTCAATTGAAGTTAGCGCAGATGCACTGTGTGAGCGATTTCTATCGCTGGTGCGGAATCGCTGACGCATTACGTAACGCACTTCTCTGAAGAGCGTTAGTTTTGCCGCGACAACTTCGGCAGGAGTCACCATGAACAAAATACTTTCTACCGCCTTGGCCGTTTCTCTCTTTACGGCGATATCGTGTTTGCCGATTTCGTCCTCCTCTATAGCCGCTAAAGTGACTACTCCAACGACGAAGTCGACCCCGAAGCAGAATCGAGCAGGCAACGCCGGCAAGAAACTCTCACCGCGGGAGAAAACTTGTCGAGCTTTTGCCGCTGGTAACGCCGCAAATCTGAGCCCGATGGAATTGCTAGCGGCGAAGGTTTTTACCGAGTGTCCGCTCATTGGCGGCACCTATGAGCGAAAGGAGCCGGTAAAGTATGTGGTGCTCCACTCTACTGAGACCGCGACTACGGCGGATGCGAAGCGGGTTATTCGCAGTTGGAACAATCGCGGCAAAAGTCACCCGGGAGCGCAGTATGTAGTGGACAGAGACGGAACCATTTATCAAACAGTTTCTCCGGAGATTGCCACCATGCACGTCAATGCCTTTAAGACCCGGTACGGTGTTTCGAATCGAAACAGCATCGGCATAGAAATTGTGCGCTCCGGCAAGCAAAAATACACTCCCAAGCAGCTGCAGAACGTTTCGCGCCTATGTCTCTATTTGCAGCAGCGCTTCGGTATTGAGGACGATCATGTCGTTTCTCACTCATACGTGCAACCATCCGATCGTAGCGATCCTGTCAATTTCAACTGGAAGGCGTTCAACATTTCGAAGAACATGCTGGCGTTGAATGCCAAGCAACAACTAGGCAATACTCTAACTGCGGTTGCGGAAGCAGAAGAGAGACCCTAGCGTTCCGCTTCCTGATTGTTTTGAACGGGCACTTTCTCTTGAAAGTACACGGCATGCCCCGGTCCCCAGAGCAATGAATCGAATTCAACCTTCTTCAGTACTTTGTATCCGGGTAGTTTTCTGACTGTGAGCACGTATTTGTCGTTGCCTTGTCTCTGGTCGTTCTTTGTGACGTCAATCACTTTGTTGCCAGGTTCATAGATGTACCATCCGTTGAATTCATAACCCCCGTCAATATCTGCGGGATCTAGTTTTTGATGCTCCACTGCCGGGTAAAGAACTGACCAACGCGCAGCATTCCATTGAAAATAGTCTCGGGTTCCAGCGACTGAATAAAATGCAAACACTGCGGCACTGCCCGCTGCCGTGAGCAACGATAGGCATTTGACAGGAAATGATGCCCCGGTCGCTGCGGTTTTCAAAGTTGAGTCCATCGACTTTTGCGTTTCGACTCCGCTTGTCGTGGCGGGGGTGTCGTGAAAGTTCAACATGATGATCCCTGGCAGCAGCAGCAAGATCAGATAACGATCGAAGAATCCTCGGGCGCAAATCATAACGATATAGATTCCGGAGAAAAGGAGCAGCAGCGTGATCAGTGAATGCTTGTGCTGCCATCCGCCGCGGAGGAATCGCTCCTTCAGCACCAGGAAAATGGCTCCGAAGCAACCGAGCAGCAGGGCTAAGCCGATGCCACTGAAGGCGGTGACTATTTCCCACAGAATCGGCGACGAGCGATATTCGGGCAGTCCCTTTGGTCCGAGTTCGCCCATATTTAAAATCATGGGGCCCAATCCGAAATCATAAATGATGTTGTCGCCCAACGGCATTGTGTTGTTGCTCAATTTGAGAGCGAGCGGCAGAAGAATGAGCAGTTCAACTGTCATTGCTGCGAGAATCTTCGCCGCCTTTCCTTGTGGAATCCGCAATAGTCGCGGAGCGGCCAATGCACTAACCGGAAGCATTAGCAGGCCGAGATAGACAAACAACCTCATCAGCGCGAACAAACATGAAAGTAGATACCGTCCAGGCCCGGCGACCATGCTTTGAGTTAGATAGGTTTGTTCGACGAGCATGCAAAACGGAACGCCTGACACGTTCACTATCCACCACCCATGCAACGCGATGGCCACTGAAGAAAGCAAAAGTGGCGCAGCGGATTCTGCCAGCGACACGCCCTTGTAGTCGGCCAGTTTTCTTGCCTTCTGCAAGAGAAAGAGCAGAATTCCCAAGAGCAGATAAGCCACGGGGAACAGCACTGTAACTTCGCGATTGGATACTGCCAGGGTGGCGAACAACGATCCGCTTGCGACAAACCAGCCCCTGCGAGCGCCCTGATTCTGCCAGGAAAGGTAGAGGAGCGCCGCCGAAGTCACAAGCAGTGACGCTGTCGGAATGTCCATCATGAATGAATTGACTAAGCAGAAGTAGAGGGGATTGGTGAACAGCACCAATGCCGAAAACAGGATCGGTAACCACCCCGCCCCTGCGCCACGCGATAGAAAGCCGGTTATGAACACGCAGTTCAGCCCCAGCAAAAAATTGTAAATCCGCAGGACGTGAAACGAAAAACCAAAAATTTTGCAGAGCAGCGCAGCGGAAAAAACACTGAACACCGCGCCCGCCAGTGTCCATGCTGTAATGGTGAACTTGCCCGTGTCCACCAGGTTCTTGACACCGATGGCATAAGTCCAATCGTCATTTAGCGGAAAATCGCCGAAGGGCCAGGCTAACGCTTCGCAGGCAACGATTACAACCGCTGCGATCACTGTAACGGTGATCCCGTTTAAAAAGCCACCGGCTCTGTTAGTTACCACGTCGATTGCGAACTACCCAACTTGATTAGCTGATTGTAGCAGGGCACGGCAGCACTTAGCAGTACGAGTAAAATACATTCTCGAACAGCGCCAACGACTCCTGGAGTCTTGCGTTAGCGGCGGATAAGCGGTACGTCGGTTACGAGCCCATCATTATCGGAAGCCATCGTTGGTACTAGTGGAGCCGGTTGTGCCACCACCGGTAATGTCCACTTATCCTGTTTGCCCGCCTCTTTTAGTTTTCGGCGAACACCTTCTGCCGCAAGCATTCCGGATGTTGCGGCTTGACCGACGCCACGAGTCCAGCTGCTGGAGTCGCCTATGACGAACAGGTTGGGAATGTTGGTTTCCATGTTCTTGGAGACGACGATGGAATCGGGATAGCTCTTAACTTCAGGGGCGAAAAGCAATGTAGACTCGCCTGCAACGCCTGGACAAATCTTGTCCAGGGCATCCAGGTATTCCAGAATACCTTCAAGTATTCGGTGCGGATATGCCAGAGAAATGTCACCCGGCTCGGCTTCCAAAGTCGGCTTGATCAAGTTGTTGGTTAGCGATTTTGTTCTCCTGCCACTGCGCAAATCGCCCAGCTTTTGCACGAGCGGTCCGCCTCCGGCCAGCATGTTCGTCACTTTGGCGATGTGTTGCGAATACTGCTGCGGGTGTTTGAAAGGGCGCGTAAATGTCTTGGAGACGAGCACTGCGAAGTTATTATTCTCCGACTTTTCATACATCTTCGAGTGACCGTTTACCAGGACATAATCCCGATGATTCTCAGGCGTGACGAAGCCCTTCGGGTTCGAGCAGAAATTTCTCACCACGTCGCCGGAGCGCTTGGTTATGTAGTACAACTTCGGTTCATAAAATCGTTTGTCCACTTCTTCAGTGAAGTAGCAGCTCGTTTCGACGCGCACACCAATATCCACCTGCCCCGGCGAAGTTTCGAGTGCTTTGTAGAACTCTTGTTGAGTGAGCCAGTTCGCGCCGCCGCGACCGACCGACATGATTGCGAAATCGAAAGAGTCTTCCGCTTCGTGACCGGGTTTTTTGTAGTGGTCGTAGACCACCGAGAATTGCTCACCCTTGCGGGAGACAGACAGAACTTTCGTATCCCAGTGAAAGACTATGTTGGGACCTTTCTCAATTATTTCGGTCAAAATGCTGGTGTTGATTGCCGGCGCATTGTCGGAGCCGCAATGCAAAAGCTCTTGAAAGTGGTACGTCATGCCGGCAAGAGTTGCGCGCTTCTTGATCCAGTCCAGATCGTCCTGGTCCGGCTTCACTACCGGAATTTCCACTGGCGCGTGGTGCAGAATCAACTTGCGCAGTTTGTCCAGTCGTTTCTGCAGTTCCTGTTCGCCAACCAGTTCGTAGAGTCGCCCACCGATAACAGGCGATGCTGACAAAATTACTTTGAAGTCGTTCCAGCTGCCGGCCGACTGACCGGGAGCGCAGTAGCTGCAAGCCTTGGGCGGGCAAACGGTCAACTTGCCCTGGTCGATCGGACAAGCATAACGCTTGTCGTACCGGGGACCCACGTCGAAAACGTGGACCTCAACGTCGGCTCCGGCCAGTTCTTCCAGGCAGAATAATCCGGAAGCCCCCAAACCCACTAGCGCCAACTTGAGCATGCTATACCTCTAATTCCTTGCAGATTCCATATAGGCAAGGTTTCCCAGCCGGAATGATACCACTGTTTCGCGGTTGCTAAGAGAGGTTTACCAATGATTTAGGTCAAACCGTCACAATTTGAAGAGCCGTATTGAAGCTCGAGCGGCTGTTACCGCCGTGAGAGCCAAACGCCGTTTCGGAAGGTACGAGGCTTGTCGCGCCTGCGGACAGCCTAACGCGAGAGACTTTTGGTTAAGAAACAAATACCGGTTGGCGCTCTTTGTCGAGCGACTGAAGCATTGTCGATAGCTGATTGTTGATGTTGTTGGATACCCGCTCGATAATCGGCTTCTTGGTTTTCTTGTATTCCGGGTAGAGTTCAAGCAGATTGATCGGGTCTCCCACTTTCAGGTAAACCAGCCTCGGACCCTTTATTCTCGGTTGCCCGAAGACTTCAGCCTCAATCAGCTCCAATACGTTCACCATCCGCTCTTGTGTTGCCGGCGGCGTGAGATAGCCATCGTATATCGCGATGAAAGTAACGACTCTGTCGAGATCTTTGTAGAAGCCGCGTATCTTTTCCGACTTTTCGTCGTGAATCTTTTTCTGGTACGGCGGAAGAGTTTCCACATCGTCAGCATAGATGATGTCGTCCATTGCGTTACGCAAGACGCGCACCCAATCAAGGTGTGATCCTGATGCTGATAATTTGATATCGAGAAATTCAGCAATGGTATCTAGTATCTTCGTTTTCAGAGCCGTGATCCGGGTATTTAGATCCGCTCCGGGTACGGCTTTCAGGTTGTATTCAGCTTCGAGCGTGGAGAGGACCACTTCGGCTGCTGCTCTAACACGTTTGTATAGCGATGGCTCCGTGTGGTTGTTTAGTCCAAGTTTGAATTCGAGCTTGTCTAAGAGGTCTGCCAGATGCGCCTTCAGGTCCGTTTTGTACGTGTATTTGATGGCAACCGGAACGATGTAAATCGGCTCTTCCGGTTTAGTTTTATGCAGTTCGTCCAACGCCATGAATGACAGCTGTGCTGCGCCGCTTTCCAGCGGCAGTAGCACATCGTTTTGACGTGATATCTCGCCTTCGGGAAAGAGCACCAATTTCTTCTTGCCCTCGACTAATATGCGCTTAGTTGTTTTGAAAGACTCACGATCAATGGCACCGCGAACAACCGAGTAAACGCCCATGCGTTGGAGAAACCAGCCATTCCAACCGTTGTTCCAATCAAAAACTTCGCGCGCCGCGATAAAGTTGAACTCTTCTCCAAGCATGCAAGAGAAACTGAACATCACTTCCGGATCGTGCCGGTGCGAGTGGTTCGGGCAGATCATTGCTCGTTTGCCCGCCAGTTTCTTTAGCTTTTCGACGCCATCGTCCATCACCACTAACTCAGCGTCGCACATTCGGTACTTAAGGATTTCAGCTTTTAACAGCCTGGCCAGGCCAATTACGAGTCGGTTATCCTGCGGCTCTCTGAAGTCAAGCACGATTCCACCTTATGGAGTTCAAAGTTTTTGTCGCGACAAGCATATATTATTTGCTTGGCAGCCAGAATCGTTTGCTTACCTAACTCTTTGCCCTCGTGCAGTACCACGATGCCGCCGCCTTTGAGCTTGAAATTGACCCGCCTGGTAACGCGATGCGCTCCCGGTACGGCCCAGTCTTCCGGCGCCGAAGTCCAATAAATGGCGGAAAGCCTTTGTTCGCCCAGGCAACTAGCTACACGCGCATCCATCATTCCATACGGCGGGCGGAAAACTTCCGGTGCTGAACCTGTAATTTCTTGGACAATGGTATTTGTGCGGATGATCTGCTTTTCGATCTCTCGAATGCCCAGCGCCGGCAGGTACTTGTGCGAGTAGGAGTGATTGCCTATGGAATGCCCTGCCTGAGCGATGGACTCCACCAGCTGCGGGTATCGCTCTGCTTCCTGTCCAATCAAAAAAAATGTGGCTTTCGTACCGGTTTCCTCAAGCATCTCCAGCAAGGCCGGTGTGGTGTGCGGAGACGGACCGTCATCGAAAGTTAGAAAAATTCGCTCGCTGCTGTGTTCGCCCCAGAAACCAGGAGGCTGAACCTTGCGCAAGACACTCGAAACAAGGTCGATGCGTGCGACGGCGAGCTTGTCGGCATAATGGTCAAATTCATTTGCGATAAGTCTGAAGAGACTCATTGTGATCCCCGCCCGGCCTTTACTTAGTTATAGCCGCTTTTGCGTATGTTCGCCGTAAGCGCCCTGACAGTTCAGGCAATGTCTTACAACCCGACATCAATTTTGGTAGCACTCCGGTGAGTAGACGCTTACGCCGGTGCAGCATCGGCGATCGAGCTATCATTGACTGAAGTTTGCGTCGGGGCTAGACGTTTATGGCTTCGTTCAGCTTTGTGGTCGACTGGATCAAGCGATAGATTATTCTTCGGGCTTCGTCGCCTGTTTCGGAGCCTCGCCTGTAGGCGATAGACTCTACCGCGCTTGCAAACGCGTAGAAGCGCTCCAGCGGCATGTGCGTTGCTCGCGGGTGCGGAAGCAGGCTGCGCATGTAGCCGCGCAAGTTCTCCGCTTCTTTTTCCTCCAACGGCTGCACTATCTCAAGCAGCGGGCGGAAAGACTTGAGGGCGACTAGTGGCGTCTTATAGGTCAGCACGTTGCGCGACAAGGCTCGGTGCAGGAGGACGCACTGTGGCAGTGGCGCATCTCGGTCGCTTTCCACCGGTTTGATGGACTGAAGGAAGTCATTGTGCTTGCGAAAATCGTAAAACACTTGCAGCAGCGACTCAATGGCGCCTTGTTCCGGTGTGTTTACAGGAAGCAATCCGAAGATATACGGGCGCGCTGCGCACTGGTCGACATCCTTGGAGGCATTGAGCATTGCCCCCGATAAACTCGGGGCTTTGATCAGCGTACCCTCTTTGTACTGCGACTCACGGCCCGGGGCAAAGTTGATCTCTTTGACCGCGTACTCCTGGCAGAGCAGCATGTCCAAGACTTGCTCGCCTTTCAAGTCACCAAATTCAGAAGCTGCTGCCTTTCCAGAAACGAAAAATATCAGCGCATCAGGAATATGACGACCAAATGAAATGCTCAAAGTTCCTGTAACCTTCTCGAGGCTCAGGAATTGCATCACATTGAAGATCGTTCCTTCGCGTACTGATGTTACGTGGAAGCTGATGCCCACCGGCTACCCTCTGAAGCACTTGTTGACGTGCGTCGCACAGATAGAATTATACCCATTCATCGGGGGCCAATCGATTGCGCTGCAAAAAAGAGGCTGATTTTTGGTGCATTTTAGAACTCTAACGCGAGTATGTCTTGACTGCCGGCATCGTCTGATAATCGGAGCGTGGACGTCGAACGCCGTCCGGGGCACCGGGTGGCGGTCGGCAGCTATGTCTAGCCCTGATGACGTAGTGCCTTCAGTACTTCGACCTTATCATCGAACGGAAAGACTTCGTTCATCACAAGTTGATAATTCTCGTGCCCTTTGCCCGCAACAACCACAATGTCATTTTCCGTGGCGCAGCTAATTGCTATGGCGATCGCCGCCGCGCGATCCGGCTCGACCTCGATGTGGCGCATGCGCTTAATTCCAGTGAGAATGTTAGCTATGATTTCTTGGGGATCTTCCGTTCGGGGATTGTCTGACGTTACTATGACCTTGTCGGCGAGTCGTTCGGCTATCTCTCCCATCTTCGGACGTTTAGAGGGATCGCGATCCCCGCCGCAGCCGAATACCGCAATCAGTTTTGAGTCTGGTCTTTTCAAACCCGCCGCTGTTTTCAGAACGTTTTCGAGCCCGTCCGGCGTATGAGCATAATCGACGATACAGAGCGGTTCGTCGGCAGCACCTGTGGAAACCGTTTCAAATCGGCCCGGCACCCCTGCGAATTTCTCCAATTGCTCGATCATGATTTCCGGCTCGATGCCTTCGTGTAGTGTCACCGCAACTGCTGCCATGACGTTGTAAACGTTGAACCGTCCCGCCAACTTTAGCTTCAGTTCAAGGTCGCCGTTCGGGGTGTGAAGTTCAACGTGATTTACTCCGCGTGCAAAGTGATCGTTCAGGACGTGAACGTCGGCTTTAGAGGAGTAACCATAAGTCAATCGACGAACGGAGGAACTTTTGCCTGCCGCCAGGAACTCTGATGCAAGGGGGTCATCGAGATTCACGCATAGCAGACTCGATTCGTTGGCTTCGTTCGCTACCGAATCGAACAGCATTCGCTTGGAACGCCAATAGTTGTCCATCGTTTTGTGAAAATCGAGATGATCTTGTGTAATGTTGGTGAGGACTGCAGCAGCAAAGTGACATCCGGCAACTCTTTTAAGTGATAGCGAATGACTGGACACTTCCATTGAAACGTACTTGCATCCGTCGTTGAGCATTCTCGCCAGTAGTTGCTGCAATTCCGGTGCTTGTGGCGTTGTATGCTTCGCCTCTCCATACTCCGCTTCTGAAGCCCATCTTGCCCCGAGCGTCCCGATCAATCCGCAGCTTTTGCCGCCGCGATTGAGGATGTACTCAATCAGGTGTGTTGTCGTGGTCTTGCCATTGGTGCCGGTGACACCAATTAATCTCAACTTGCTGCTCGGATTCTCGTAGAACGCATCAGCAGCCAACGCCAATGCGAGGCGAACGTCGGGAACCACCAGCTGGGGGACTTTGATGTCGGCGTGAGTGCGTTCCGATATAATGCAGGTGGCACCATTGGTGATGGCATCGCGAATGAACTCGTTACCGTCGGTTCGTTCTCCGGGCACGCAAAAAAAAGCGCTGCCTTCGGCAACGCGACGAGAATCGTAAACTAGCGAATCAAAGTGTAGTGATTCTGCTGAGTGCTCCGGTTGCGCCACTGCGCCAGCGGTAAGCAGGGACCTCACCACGCGTTGCGCGCGTTCGCTAGTCATCGATATCTCTCCATGGAAAATCGGGCGACCATCGGCCGCCCTGAATAATCTCGTAAATTTTGCCTGAACTTAGCTTGGAACCGGTACCGGCAAAACGTTGATCAGTTTGTTGCCGCGGCAGCTGGAGAAAACTACAACGCCCTCTGCTACTGCATAGAGCGAATCGTCTCCGCCACGACGAACATTTTCACCTGGATGAATTCTAGTGCCGCGTTGGCGAACCAGAATGTTTCCAGGAATCACAAACTCGCCGCCAAATTTTTTGACGCCGAGGCGCTTAGCGTTGCTATCGCGCCCGTTGCGTGTAGATCCTGCGCCTTTTTTATGTGCCATGACTTATAACTCCTGCGCGCGAATTACTATTCGCTGGCTTGGTCTTCTTTCTTGTATTTGTCTTGCGATTCGCTGAGCACTTTGTCGTTCAGCTCAATCTTGCTGATGAACACACGGGTGTGATGCTGCCTGTGTCCCGTTCGTTTTCTCGTGCCTTTTTTGGCGCGATATTTGAAAACGACCAATTTCTTGTCTCTGACGTGATTGATAACTCGTCCGGTTACTTTGGCACCTTTAACATAAGGTTGCCCCATAACGCTGTCCGAGCCGCTTATGATCGCCAGCACTTTATCGAAGACAAATTCTTGTTCGGGTTCGGCCGCGACCATATCAATGTCTATGAATCGTCCGGCACTGAGCTCGAACTGTCTTCCACCTGCTTCTACAACGGCGTACATTGTTTTCTCCGATATATAGAGAAGTTCTCGTTAAGCCAACCTGCTTCGCTCAAGGAAAAGCGGAACCTTGGTTAGACAAGGAACCTTTGAGGAAGGCAAACTAGAATGGTACCAAGGTGATCGCTCCGGGTCAAATTTACGAGCCTTTATTTGCG
>JAIELX010000085.1 GCA_019752635.1 Candidatus Obscuribacterales bacterium
AAGTCCGCCCAAAATCGCGGGGTCAGGCTAATGAACTCAATGCTTTACTACCACCAATTTCCATTGGCGCAAAGAAAAAAATATGTGTGGGAGATGCTTAAAGCGGAACACTTAGACAATTTCGAACGCGCGATCGTCAGGCAAGAAACCTCAATGCTCACGAAGCTAACGCCCGAGAGTGAGCGCATTACGCTAGCCAAAGATCTCCTGGAATTGCTTCAGGCGTACAATTCAAGAGATGGAGCGCTCAAGGCCTGGTGTTGTCTTACAATCGCCGAGTCATTGCACGGCAAGTCCGATGGAGCAAATAAACGAAAGGAGCTTGCGGCGGCGGCGAATTTTCTAAGGCAGACCGATACTAGTTTCGTCTGTGATGCGGGGCAATCAATCTGCTTTTGCACTGAGTTCGAAAGGCTGATCAAAGACCTTCTGCTGGATAATCAAGCAAGCGAAGCCCGTCAAATTGTCGCGAATACGGAAATTGGTCCGATGCACAAAGTTGGCCGATCGCAAATACGCACACTGTTGGCAAACCGCCGCCAGAATGGTGCAGCACGGACGGGATTAAACGAGAAGTAACTGTTCTCGAGGTTAGACAGGAACTGCTTAGATTGGACCTTTACAGTAGATTTTGTCAGCAAGAGGGCGTGTCATGACAGAATCCAACTCGGAATTAATGCCAGATAGCGGCGTGAGCGACTCAAGACATCAGCTCGTCTTTGTTGGCATTGTGCAGGCTCAGTTATCCGACTATCAACAAGTGAGCGCCTCTAAGAACTCGAACCGCAGTGAAGACATCGGCTTCCTGGAACTAACCAATTGTCCGGCGCTAGACAACATCGAGTACGAGGCACTAAATACAGTGCCTGATACCGCTCGCCCTCGAATCGACAGGCCCCAAGATACGCCGCTCTGCGTGCCGAATGACGCCACATACACGATGCTCCATGCCCCCGACGAGTTGAGGGAAACCTGGACAGCAGGCGGGACGACTATTCGAAGGTCTCTTGTCCGTGATGAAAATGGAGCAATCGAAGCGAATCTCCTAGTCACATCGCGAGGTCATGCTTTCCAGGGTATTACCATCGATAGATCCGGGTCCGTATCAGAATATGGCTTCCTGCCTGAACACCAAGATCCGGTATACAGAACTACGATCCACCCGGATGGGAGAGTCGTCAGGATCAACCGTAATAATGAGGCAGAGGAGCGGTTTATAGATCCTTCAGTTGCTCAGGAGCGCATCGCTGCGATCCGCTCGCGCGTATACGGAACCCGACGGAGCCATTGATCTGGCCGTCTACTCATACCAAGTCGCGCAATTGTGGTTTGGCAAATGGCATTAGCACTGGACTTTGGCAATGTCAAAGTCCAGTTTTTCGAGCTGATGCAACGAGAGTAAAGAAGCGTTGTTGGTTGCAAGCGCTTCCGCTGACCTCACCTGCCGGTTGCGAGCAACAACAGCTCTTGAAGTTAGACAGGAACCGGTTAGATTGGAAAGCATATATTGCCTCCATATCCAGGGAGGAATAAATCATGGCAAACTTTGAAGAATTCAAACCGCAGGCAACAGCGGTGGAAGCGCAAACAAATACGCTGTTCGAAGAGACTTTCGGCAGCCCCGCTTACATGAGCACAATATTGAATGCAACAAGAGCGAACGATGCAAACATGCCCGGACTTCCAGAAATCACGTTAACGTCTACAGAGGGCGCAAACGTCGCTAATGGTGCCAATCCCGCGGGCGAGAACGCACAGGGTTCTGCGCTGCGCGTACGTCCCGCAGAGGCCCCCCCGCAGCCAGGAAGCCAGCCACAGGCTCCTGAGATGTTCCTGCGTCCGGCATCGGTCAGCGGACCGAATAGTGACCGAAAGAACCTGGCGCTAGCCGAGTTGGTTCGGTTTGTCAATCAAACCGAACCAGGCGAGGAGCGGCTATCGCAATTGCAAGATCTTGTGAATCCACCGCTGGGGGAAAAGAACCTCGCCCTGGCTGAGCTATTGCGGCATAACAATGAAGCACCACCCGACGACGATCTAGTTGCGCAAATGGAAGACCGTGTGAATCCAAAACTCGAGGACCTGATTGTTATTCCTCGCGAAGGTATATGGCCGGCAAACGCGGAGCAACCGAGAAACAATAGTTTTGCGGTTGCAAGAGATCTGAGCCAAGCAGCAGCGTTGGTAGGACTATCACCGGAAGCAACGAACGAATTGAAACAGCTAGGGCAAAAACTTGAAGCCTGTCTCAATGGTGGCAGCGCTGAGCACATTAGACTAGTGAAAGACGCAATACAGGAATTTGCGCGCGGCTTGACCAAAGTCGAAGTAGCTAAACTCACACGGTTATTCGGCGAAAGCGATTACGTCACAACCAGACACATGAGCACAATCATCAATAGTCAGCGAAGAACAAAATAACCACTTGAACACTTGGCGGAAGGGGGGGCTGAGGCTGCCGAAATCGGCGCCACAGTCCCCTTTATCACGAGTGATTGCCGTTGCCCGAACCAAGAGTGCTAGAATCGAACAATGCGAATGAAGGAAAAGATTCTGGCAATAGTATCGATTCCACTGATCTGCGGAATCACTTTTGCTACCCTTGTCGGATTTTACGTAGCCGAAGTAGACAAACTGGCAGATCGCGAATCTACGATAAGACAAAGAATAGAACTAAACTCGGCTATTACCAGATCAACACTACAAGGTGCGTCCTTAGGGGTGCTGTACGCCCGCCACAAAGATCCGGCAATCAAGAAACTAATTCTTGAAAGAAAAGCCGCTGCGCAACACCAACTTGCCGAACTCGAGAGATACTGTCAGGGGTCGGCCGATCAAAGAAACCTCTACCGAACAATCAATGAATCATGGCAAAAGTATCTAACGCGCGGCGATCAACTTCTTGCGCAGATTGACAGCGGCGCACCACTGACGCCTTTGGAAATTATGCAATGGCGCTCCGAAGTCAGCGAATTAGCCGCACACACACGCAAGGATGGTTGGGCCTTGCGTCAATTGCTTTTGAACGAACTCAAAGTAGAGGCTACTCACCTGGCGAAACAAAGACCGATACTGCGAACGATTCTGCTAATCGGTCTTGCCGGCTCAATCTTAGTCTGCCTGATCCTGGCCGTTGTCTTAGGCAAAGAGATCAGCCAAAGAATCGACCAACTAGGTGAAACAGTGTCAAGAATCGGCTCAGAAACGGAACTAGGACCAATAGTCAGCGGAGCGGACGAAATCGCAGATCTAGATATGGCTTTCAGAAGCATGGCCGACACCCTGAACGAAGCCAAAAGAAAAGAACGAGCAATTGTCGCCAATGCCGTTGATGCAATATTTGCGCTATCTACCAACTTGCAATTACTATCAGCCTCGCCGGCAACGAGGGTCCTTCTCAATCGTCATGAACCAACAATAGTCGGCACGGACGTGATGCTCACCATTGACCCGGACGATCACAAATTGACGCGCGACAAGCTGAGCCTTTGCGCTAGAGAACAGGTAGAGGTTGAATTTGAGAACCGTCTTTGCCCCACCGATGGACGTGCAAGTTTTTTGCTATGGACAGCCCGGTGGTCTGCGGCACAAACACAAATTATTTGCGTAGTGCGCGATATTACAGTAAGAAAGGTGCAAGAGGAGTTGCTTCGCGCAAATGAAGAACGCCTGCAACTCATTATTAAGAAAATGCCCGTCGCATTGGTGGTAACAACCGAACAGGGCGATATAACACTCTTGAACGCGAAAAGCGCACAACTGTTTGAAATCGACAACAATGTCAGTGAAAAACATGCCATTGAAGATTTACTGACGATAGGCTCCTCAAGTCCAGCATCGGCAGAACAACTGAAATCTAGTGCAGGACAAGCAATCCTAGCCGGCACTATCCATCGCAATGGACAAGACGCTCAAGTCGAGTTTTTCGTTGAACAGCTGACGAATGCCGATTATTCAATCTCCTTTTTGCTAGTGCTTATAGACGTGACGGAGCGGCAGGAACTTGCAAAGCTGCGCACAGCACTGATGGAAGAAGTAGTTGGAAGCGTCGACTTGCCTCTGGCCAAAGTAGTGGAGTCAATGGCCGCGCTGGAATCTCACCCAGTCGGCACAAAACAAATTCGCAGTGCCGGAAGAGAATCCGAAAGACTGCGTCGACTTTTCCAAGACCTGCGCCGCATTGAAGCCCAAGATTCGCCGAATCTAAAGCATGAAATCGAGGATATCTCGCTGCTCGAATTGCTAAACACGGCCTTAGATTCGATGAGTTCGCAAGCGGCGAAAAACGGTATCAAATTGGCCTTCGCGACGGAATTCGAGTCTGAGGCAGGCGAGTTAACCGTCAAGGCAAACGGCGATCAGTTAATGCAGGTATTCGTCAACATCCTTTCGAACGCAATAAAGTTTTCTCCGCCCGATTCAAAAATCGTCGTGCGCCTACTCAATAAAGAAGATGTGGTGGAGATTCAATTCATAGACCAGGGCAGAGGCATTCCCGCAGGTCTGGAAGACCAAATCTTCCAGGCCTACAAACAAACCAAAGCAACAGACGCCGTCGCGAAGGGCGGTACCGGCCTAGGACTTTCGATCTGCAAGGACATAATAGAATCCTTTGGCGGCACGATGGGCGCGAAGAACAACGCCGACCACGCCGGAGCGACATTCTGGCTCACAATACCAACGTCCTAGCTCCTTCGCGCACGGCGGCAGTGGACAAGTATTGCTTAGGTGGCTCAGTTAGAGTCTCATTAGTCAGTCGCACCGGAGAAACGTTCATGTCTCAAAATGAATTCCTACTGGAACACCCGCACAACGGATCAGACTCAACGAATGACGATGATGAAGACGGGTTTGCTAATTTCATGCAAGAAGAGTTATCCAACTTTCAAAAGAGCCACACAAGCGAAGCAGCCGAGAAAGCGTGTGCCGCACCACCTCCCGGAATGGAGAACGACCGCACTGCTACTCGAGAAGATTTGCGCCACATTTCGGAGCGGTTGAATCTATCGGGCATCGATAACAACGCATTATCGAAGATATTCGAACAACATTCCGAGTGTCAACAGGGGCCGATTCCCGATCGGCTTCGCATGGACATGCAGAACTTAATGTCTTCTCTCAGCCGACAAGACAAAGACGTGGCGCTCAAACTTTGCGCAGCATTGCAAGGCAGCGCATTCCCGGCTCTTCGCGCTCTGGGCACGGAGCTGACGAATTCGATAAAACACGGCACCCGGCAGATGTAGCTTCACAGCCTTGACGAAAACGCAAGGAGAGTGTTCACTGAGAGAGTTAACGCGTGGTCGGCATGCCGAAAATTCTTTTAGTCGAAGACGATCAAGCCCTTGCAGCTTCGGTGCGCGAGTTTCTCAGTCAAGCGCAATACACATCCGACTGGGCAAGTAATGGCAATGATGCATTGGAATACCTCCTGGCACTGCAGTACGACCTGGCCATACTCGATTGGCAACTCCCTGGTCTGCCCGGGGTGGAAGTTTGCCAACAGTATCGCAAGACCGGCGGCAAAACAGCCATTCTTATGTTGACCGGAATGAGCACGATAGATCAAAAGGAGAAAGGGCTCGACGCTGGCGCGGACGATTACTTGACAAAACCTTTTCAGATGCGCGAACTAATGGCGAGAGTTCGCGCTCTCTTGAGACGACCAACACAATTTGCAGGTGAGCTACTGAGGGCGGGCGAAATTTGCCTCGATACCAAAGCCAGGATCGCCACAAAACACGGCATAGACATAAAACTGCAACCAAATGAGTTGGCGGTTCTTGAATATCTGATGCGACACCCTAATGAGGTAGTTAGCCCGGAGATGTTACTAGCGCGCGTGTGGAGTTCAGAAACCGAAGCATCCCTCGACGCCGTTTACACTTGCTTAAATCGCATTCGCAAGAAGATTGACGCCAGCGACAAAGATGCGCTGATACGCACAGTCCGCGGGGTGGGCTACCGTCTGGTGGCACCAGAGTCCTGACAAGGCGGCATCCTTGATCAGAAACCCATAGAGGCTCGCTGAAATCTGAGGCTCATGTCGGAGCAAAATCAGCTCGAGATGGACGCGCTAGTTTTTTGCGGATCTTCTACCAGCAAAATTTTGTCCACTCAATTTTGCTCCAACATTTTGTTCGTTACATCATTAAATCCAGACTGTGCCGCCCGCGCCCGAGAATGCATGGAACCACCTTTAGTGCCGGAAACATCAACGCCCGTCGGCACGGTTTGCAGTGGTGCGCCACCACTTCCAGTCGAACTGTTGGCACTGGCCGAAATGACTTCGGCTCTGGCTTCCTCAGCCATGGCCTCTTGCTTCCTGTTCAACTTTCGCAACCACCCCGCGTGTGCCGACAGCGCTCTTGCGTACTCAACACTCCCCGGTCCCCGCTGTTGCCGCACCAGCGAGGCAATTTTCGCAGCGTAGGCTTCACAGATATCAAATCGCTTTTGCTCAGATCCGAGCAAAACAAGTTTTGCCAGGATGAGATTCACTGACGATACATTCTTTAGATTTTCAGCAACTACAAGCGCTTCTTTTAACGTCTTCTCAGCCGGCGTATACTGCTTCTTGCTGAGCTGATCCAACCCCGAATTAAACAAAGTGTTCAATTGTGCCGTCCGCATAGCGGCATCACTATCTGCCGAGTCAGCAGCAGACCTCTTCGACGTTGAAGCAGCGGGAGCAGGGACAACCTCAGACGCAGCACCGATGCAATACTTCTTTTCCTGTTCAACTGCTTCCGACTCCTTCCCGATTTTTCGCAGAAAAGCAAGATACTCAGTGATCGCCTTGCGTGAATCTTCATCCAGACTAACTCCGGAAGGAATCAACTCTACGAGCTTCTTGTAATTGGATTCTGCTTCACTGTTCTTGCTCAGCGCCGACTGACCTCGAGCGAGTCCGGCGATGCACTGCGCACTTCGTGGTCCACCCGAATCGCATTCGCTAAGCGCTTTCTGCCAATACTCCAGCGCCAGAGCAAAGTTACCGGCGGATTCAGCTTGAATGGCTTCTTGCTTGTACTGCCCCCACGACTGCGCCAGGGCTGCGCCAGAGCTTGTCAGCAACAAGCCGATAAGGGTAGCGCAGGCAATTCCCGTCCGATACATGACGACAGTCCCCGAATGCGGCTTGTGACGGCTCCGCAGAGCGCCGATTTCCGCCGCCCGATGAGCATAGTTGATGTACCCCCCAAGTGTTCTATTCAAACTTGCGGGAGAAGGATGAAGCCGGTAAAGCCGGAAACAAGCATCGTCGCGTACGCCACCATATACGCCACTACAGCCCGCCCTATCCAACTAGACTTAGAGCTCTTGACCAAGGATGCTCACACAAAATATACCGAATTTTCGCAATTTTCCAGATGTCAAATTTGTGCAAATGCGGGTTGAAATATATGATTGAAGTGGAATAGTGAACTAGAGCACCTGAGCACTGTTGACATCAAGGGGAGCAACATGACCAATTTCCGAAAAAGCCTCACTTTAACCTTAATCGGAGCGGGGCTTTGCTTTTCAGCCGTACTGCCCGCCCTGAGCAGCGATCTTGACGACATGCTCAAGAAGTATCCTCAGCTGGCACCGGGTGACCTGGGTCCGAGCGAGATAACGACCACCGAAGCACGGATGATGAACGCAATCCGCCGCCACATAAGCAAGCTCTATGGTCTGATTGGTAGCAACGCTCGCAGCGGCGGACGGTTGACAGCAGTGCAGGCGGCCGACTTCACAGATAGAGTCGGTGCCATAGAAGACACCATTAAAGAAATGAACGACAGACCGAAATTCAAGTACGACGGCGCGCCTACCGGACCGGAACAATTGAGCTACGGAGACATGGCGACCCTGGTCAACATGGTCGGGCAGACTGAAGCAGATCTCGGCGATGCTCTTGCTCCGAAAAAGGCGAAGAACGCACCGGCAAACGCGCCGAATCCACCGGCAGTTTCGCTTGACTCACCACCGCCTCCTGTCAAAGAAGTGGGACCACATTACGGAACCCCAAGTTCAAGACTCACATACGGCGGAGGACCGCGCAAAAATACGACCGCCCCGGCGGCACCGGTCACAAGACCCGCCGCTCCAGCGACACCGGCTCCCGGCGCCTCACGACCATCATACCCTTCATACCAGGCCCGCCCGGTTCAGAAACGGTTCGACGAGACGTTTCGGAGCCCGGTCTCCAACCCGTCCAAACCGTATGAGGGGTCAGGCGGCGATTCACGCTTCCAACAGTTGTTCAACGCGAAATAAGAACGCAAGAATTTATCGAGAAGAGCGGGGCTCGGCTCCGCTCTTTTCCTTTGTCCAGAGTGCGGCTCCCGTTACGCCGCAGCCCGGACTTGCAGTTTAGCAACGGCGTGGTCCGGGCACATTGTCGAATGCACGAAACCCGTCGCAGTGACCCGGGAGAGACAATGCGGGACAGGAAGGACCCGGGCTTGACGCCCTTGGAAGATACTCCATGCACAAAAGAGTTCATGGATTCAAATCGCGCAAGAATCTTGTACGCCAAGAATGAGTTGAAGCCATTGCAAGTGAGGTACTCAGATGGCGCCACGGCGCAATTCAAGTACGCAGAAGACAATACACTGACAGAACTGACGGAGCGAAACGGTACGTACTGGACTCGCACGTCGCCTGCGTCTGCCAATGGTTTCAGTCAGTGGCGCTCATCAGACGGGCAGCTCTGCATACTGAAGTTCTCAGTTTTGCCAGATGGCACTTACCAGAGGCAGGACCCGTCGGGAGTGATTGAAACTGTCACAACCGGCAACAAACGATTTATCGCAATATCCTTTCCGCCAGGTTTCGACGCGGTGCATTTACTGCGATCAAGCTTTCAAAACGTGGACCGCAATCGGGACACCACATTGACCAGGATGGAACTTGACGCAGCATTAGCAACCCATGGCGCCAACAGATCACAACTGACATTGTTTGCGATGCTGCGGCATTACTTCGACGAAATCATCAGAACGCGAGACGATCCAATGCTCATAGAAGCAGGCGGCTTGACCATAGCCGATCTAGAACGGTTCCAGCAAGTGAAAGCAATGGAGCAACTAAAGCTGGGCGAGGTACCCGCGTTCTTACATGAGTTTTTCGACAGCCTGTTTGCCACCATCGACAAGGACCACGATGGAATGACCAATCTGGATGAGATTGGTCAAGTATGCGGTACAGCGCTGTCCCCGCCCGTTGATCAGTTAATTGCGGCGCAAGCGCCCGCAATGAGCAACGAATGCTTCCACGCTCAGATGGCTGAATTCGGTCTGGAGACAACACCACGGACAAACGAATCAACAACGGAAACGATAAAGTCCATAGAAGGCGACCACGCACAAAAGTCGCTTCCTTTGACCTTTGAGGTTTCAGCAATAGTCGGGCGCTTCCTCCGGAAGACGAATCCGGAAGCGTTGAACAAGATCGGAATTCACGATGGTTCAGACTGGATCTACAAAAAGACTTTCATGCAGCTCTGCGAAATGGCCTGTGCGGAGCACACGAAACAGCGCGTCATTAGAGGCGGCTGGTGCTATGACGAACAGAAATCGATAGCAACAATACCGCGCAACATCTTCACCGATGCGGACAACCCGGCAGAGAGCGTTAGAGTAGAAGCCGTAGTACAGGGTACGTTGGGAGACCCGGTTCTTCTTGCGACGCTGATTGGATTTGTAAATGCCAACCCTCCGGCGGTATTGCGCGCGCTGCGTCAGGAGCCGGGGAAGTCTTGCACAGTCACATTTCCGGGAGCTCCTCAACATCCAATCACAATGTCATGGCTAACAAGCCTCGAGATCTCACTGTTTCAAAACAGCACCACCTATGGTATCTGGTGCGCATTTGTGCAAAAAGCTTACGAAGTATATCTGGCTCTGAACGATCTGTCACGTAGTCCCGTGCCGGAAGCATCGGACAGCATCCTTCACACCACGAACCTGCCGTTTGAACTGCTAACGGGAAAGAAATGTGGTTGGCGCCCGTTCACACACACACACCTACAGGAAGTGGAATCTCTCATAGAGCAAAATTTGCAACGGCGACTTCCAGTTCTCGTCAGCACCGGTCCCTTAGAAAGCTGGATCGACGGAGCCCGATTGGTTCCATCCAACGTGCTCGCCCTGATACGCCTAAATAAAGAAACGGGCGAAGTAGTTCTGAGGGATCCGCTGGCTTCGATTAGTCGTATAACTCCCGGAACACAATCAGCGAGCAGTGGCAGTACTTTGACCGTAAGACTTGAGCAGTTATGCAAGCACTTCCTTGCTATCAGCATTACGTTATAACGCTCTCACTTTCGTTACGCGGAACCGGAAAAATACACTTTCTCAAGGAATGTACGTCATCACTCTTTGGCAACCAAGTCCCAAAATCAAGCAGGGGCGGGCATCGTGTAAAATGATCCTGCCGCGCGAACAAGGAACCCGTGACACGGAAACCCGGCTACGCACGGGAAACTGGTCGGAGGCAAATTGACCCTAACAAATAGCGGACGCACCTGGCTCCTCATCCAAATTGAAGTAGCAAACGAACACGAGGAAATGGCCAGCTGGCTAATGATTCACAAGCTCGGCGCAAACGGCTGTGAACTCTCATCGGCTTCGGACGGCAGAAGCCTCATCCAGGCAAGCTTTGAGTCAAATGTTTTCTCTGAGAACGATCTCAGCGCCGTTAACGCGGTCTTAGACGAATACGGACTTGGCGAAAGCGTCGGCACGCTCAAAGTAAAAACCGTAGAGGAAGAAGACTGGCTCGCCGAATGGAAGCGCGGTTTCACCCCGCTTCCGATAGGAGACAAGTTTTTGATTTGTCCCCCCTGGTTAGAGGCCGACTTAACCCCGGAGCAAAGGGAGAGACATGTCATTCTAATTGAGCCGGGGCTAGCATTCGGCACGGGCTTTCATGCTACAACCCAGTTCTGCCTTCAAGCACTGGAACAGTTAACGGACCAAAAACGAATCGTCGATGTGGGGACGGGCAGCGGCATACTCGCCATTGGTGCAGCGATGCTGCTTCCCGATACGACCATCACGGCAATCGAGATTGATCCGGAAGCCTGCAAAGTCGCGCGAGAGAATCTTCGCCTCAACAAAGTAGCAGACCGAATTTTCCTTATAGAAGGTGAACCCGACAAAGTAAGAGAGCAAAGATTCGAAGTGATTTTGTCGAATCTGACGTGTGAGGACAATGTTGCCCTGCTGCCCGAATACATGACCATGTTGGAGCCGGGCGGGCACATAATCATGTCTGGTATCTTAGAGGAAAAAGCCCCGAGATTAAGAGCTGCCGTGCAGCAGCACCCACTGAGCATTGTGAGGGATGAATCAGACCGAGGCTGGACCGGCCTGGTTGTAGCAAATACAACCGTTTAGACGCATAGAGGAACAGCATTTGGAACGCGACCGCGGCGACAATATTGATCAAGAGACGATGACGTACGTCGATCGTCTACTTGAGCGCCTGGAATCGGAACCTGATTTGCTGGATAACTGGTTCGACAAATTGCCGGCCGAACTCAGCTTTGTACTGCGTCAATTGCCCGGCGATCGAGAAATGCTTCGCCCTTTTCTTGGTTCCGTGGCGCCGCTCATGCTCAAGGAAGAGAAGTATGGTTCGCCCCTGAACGATGGCGATAAGATTGACCTCTTTCTGGACGTAATGGGCAAGCCGGAATGCTTTGAATGGATCGTACGTGCGATTCTGGGTAAAGACCCCGACGATACGGACGATTCGACCGCGCCGGCCTGGCTGGAAAAGACGCGCGACGGCATGCATGCCCTGGAAGAACATGAGTTCGAGCAGGCCCACCAGCTGCTTACTGAAGCACTGGACGAGAGCGACAAAATTACGCCGGATAGCCTCTGGAGCTTCGCAATCATGAGGGCACTGGTGGCGGCATGCGCGGGCACGGGAAGGCTGGAGGAAGCGGAGCCTCTGGCCACTCGCTGGATCGCGGCAGGTGAGGTTCGGCTGGGGAAATGGCATCCGGACTTATCCTATCCATACTCGATCTTGGCTCACGTTCGCGAACTACAAAACAAAAGCGACGAGGCGGAAGCTCTGCACAAGCACTCGGTCGATATAGTTGAACGCTGTAAGGGAACCGACCATCAGGACCTCATTCCTGCCCTGGACTCCATGGCTTACTTCTATTCGCGGCGCGAAGAGCTGGATGTGGCAGGCGAGTTATTCCGGCGCATATTAGCCATTCACGAAGCAAAATTAGAAGGGAAAGAAGAAGACCGCGAAGAATACCTCGAAGCGTTGCTCGAAATTGATCTGCGACTGAAGCGCTTCCCCAGCGCAGAAGCATACGCCAGAAGGGTCCTGGAGCTCCGAAAGAACATGGGGCTGGCTGATACGTCACAGTCGGGCATAATCATGGGTCTGCTCGCCTCCTGCCTGCTTGCTCGACAGAGGATGGCCGAAGCAGAAGTTGTCTTTGAACGATCAATCGAATTGTTTGCGGATTGCAGCCTTGAAGACAACGAGAAGGTCGCCTTCGTGTTCGAAAGCTATATAGAGCAACTTCGCAGCAATCAGCAGGAAGAGAAAGCGATGGAATGCGAATGGCTCGCACGTCGCATGGTGTACAAGAACATTGAGTTCAGCAGCCAGGGCTGCGAGATCATGGCTCGCACAATACCGGTGATAATCTCGGCCGACGTAGTCTACAGGCTGTGCACCCCGGGAAAACGAAAGACTGACGATATTGGATTCATTACGGAGAGCGAGGACGAGATAAGTGCGCACATTCATGCTCGCTTAGTTCGCGAGCTGCAGGACTACTTTGAACAGCTAGATTTCTTGCGCGTCCTGACAGATATCGATGAGTTGCAAGATGATTTCGTAGCACTTATTGGTCCCCAGTTTGCCGACGACGGTCTTGAATTAGATTTCGCATTTAGAACATTTGCCGACAGCGCGGGATTCCTTGATGTTCTGCGAAAGGTCCACAACGTTGACGCCCTATCGGTAAACAAAGGCATCGATCGATTTGAAGACGCCCTTACCGAAGCGCTCGCCTTCAAAGATTCGGACATTTCAGAGTTCGTGCGTTCAGCGTACGTGGCCTTCTTAGAAGAGCACGATGAGACGGAAAAGGCAGCCGAAGTGCGCAATCGACTACTCGAATCGTGAGCGCGCGCTCATCTGCACACCCTACTTTCTCTGTCCTCCAAGCATCTTCAGACTGAAGCTGTGATACATTTCATGCCCCTGGCGCAGGCGCACTACCCGGGCGGGCGCCCGTAGACCCGGCGGCAGCGAAGACTTTCAGGCATCGAGCGTTTCAAATTCTCCTTGCGGAAAACCCTACTTTGTTCAGGACGAATGAAGTCACCTCATATATACTCTGACATCTACTTTTTCCTCATTCGGGAAGTTTCTTATGAGTACTAGCGGAAATACTCACCGCGGCCACGGCCCTGGCGCGAGTGCAGTGATGGACAAACCGGAACCTTCCGCGCCTCGGAACACCCTGTCACAGGGACAAACACGTCCGAAACTCAAGCGCCCGAGCAATCAAGTCATGGTCCTTCTGATAGCCGGAGCGATCTTCACCATACTGATCAGCCTTCCCTGGATCTTAGACACTGTTCAAGACGAGAAGGGCCAGAAGAAAACAGAATCCGCGCAGACGGCATCGAATACTTCGACACCAGTACCCTCTCAGTTTGCAAGTTCCGCGGTCGGAGTCGACAGCAGATTCGGCATTCCTCGTGCAGCGCAGGCATACCCGAATAGCATGTCCCCGCCCCAATCACCTATGGCAGCGCCGGCACTGCCAACGCAACACTCATATCAGGCAATACCGATGCCGATGCGCCCGTTCGCCATGCCTCAGCATGCCAGTGCCGAAGCAGGGCAACGCCCGTCGCCCGTTCAGCACTTCGTGCCGATGGGAAGAAGTATTGATTCAGTCTCGCCGCAGTCCGAGGGCGAAGATGATGCACACGCGGCACGACACCCGGGGGCATACGCGGTCGACGCAGCGCCGGTGGCGGCAGGTGTCTCGCAAGCGCCACGATACGGAGCAGCACCCAAACCTTTTTCTGCTCCGTTCGAGTCTGAAGGAAAGCGATTGCCTTCGTCGATTCAAGCACCGGCCGAAGCCATGGCACGATTGTTGTCCGGACAAGATGTGCCAATGGAAAGCTACTATGCTGCTATCTACGGAAATGGCGCAGTTTCGCCGGAGTCTGGCTTAGTCGATCACCCGGCAATTTCTCCGGCGGCGCCACCAAATGCAGTGCAACACCCGCAACAACAGCAACCATCTCACGGAAGAACACAACGCCAACCCGGTGGTGTTTACGAACGTCACCAAATGTTTGTGATGCGCTAAATACTCCAGCTCACAATGTTGGCACCCCGCGGTTAGAGTCCACTGGCATTCAATGCAACGCCCGGATGCTCCAAAGAAGGCCAGTCTGTACGTCCTCGTTCGTACGTGCGCATACGTAGGCAGGGCAATCTTCAGGCACTCTGTTATAATGTGAATTGAATGCATTTCTTCGGCATTCGCGGGCTCGTCCCGTCTGAACCCTGAAAATTGATGCTTTGATCATTCCTTCAACCGAACACCCACATGGGGGCGTTTTAGATTCGACAGGGTTGCAGGGTCGTGAGTTGCAAGCCGAGCTTGAACGGCGCTCGTAAAACACCGGACAAAAATTCAAATGCCAAAAACAACATTGTGGCATTCCGCCCAGCTGCTCAGCAGCTGGCCGTTGCTTAACTAGCTTAAGCACGCGGACTCCCGAGTCTACCTGATTACCCGTAGGTCTCCGGAGTAAAAAATGGTGATTGCCCTCGAACAAAGTTAGCGATTGCTAGTTCGAGTTAAGACATAATCGCGACCCCGGGTGGCTGTCCGAGCCATCTCCAGCGGTTCTGGAGATAAGTCGGAACAAGCTTGTAGTACACTGGCTTCTCCGCTTCTTTGGACGCGAGTGCGATTCTCGCCGCCTCCACCATTTTTTTCAAACAGAGTCCAAAGCATCATCGGTGCACGCTTTCTAGAGTTCTCAACAAGGAGAATATGGGCAAGCGTGGCCCTTTTTTGCCCCGTCAATATTTGGGAACCGAAACCACCTGGCTTTCGCGTGGAATTTCGGTGACGTAAAATGGCATCTATGTGGACAGAACCAGAACACTTATCGACACTGACAATTCCGGCGCCAGCACCTTTCTATTGCCAGCTTGATGAAGACCACTTCTTCAACTGGCTGCAAGAGATCGAAGGCGTGAAGGAAGTGCGCGGGCACCTTACCGACTTGACTATCTATTTGTCCGTCCCTGTTCTCACTGATGCAGCGTTGCGTGATTTGATCGGACTTCTTTATCGTTACGATGTTCAGATGTCTGTTCTACGTTCGCAACTTACGCCGAGAAATGAGCACTGGTTCAAAGATCCAGATAAGTATTGGTATGAGAAGATCTTTGCCGAGGCTTGATTCAAAATCCGTGGCCCATTTCGTGGCCAAGCCTAAAGACCTGTCTTTGCGTCATGCGCCTGAAGGAATAAGTCAAAGAGCAGTGGACATTTTTGAAAACATGACGAAACCGTCTGATCGGGAGAGACCTGGCAAGGGAGGAGGCTTCCTTCTTGCTCCCTTTTTGCAATCTCGGCTTTGACAGTGTCAAAGGTGCTCTTATCTACGATGTTTGCCAGCGCATTCTCAGAACTGCAGATGAGATCATCAGCCTTGAGTAACCGCTCCCCTGTCTCAAACCCCAAGCCCTTGGCAGCAGAAACAATGGCAGACGCGCAGTCACCTCTTTGGCTGGCAAGCTCGACCATAACGTTCAGCACGGCATGGGGATATCGATAATTCAAATGGGCTGTCTCCGCCGCAAGAGTGATTTGCCTATCATCGAACAACCGCCAACGCAGTGACATCATCCTTTGGAATGAGGCATGGGGCTAATTAATTAAAAACGTTTACCTTGTCTCGATGTTTGAAGACCTCACGCTTGCCGCCCTTCAAGAGCGTTTCCGCATCCATCCCGGCAAATAACTGCATAAGCCTGGCCACGATCCCCGTCCAGCCTGTCTGATGACTGGCCCCGAGACCAGCGCCATTATCTCCATGGAAATATTCATAAAAGAGAACGTAATCGCGCCAGTGAGGATCATTCTGGAACTTTTCCGAACCACCAAATACGGCGCGCCGTCCTTGGGACGAACGAAGAAATATCCCGGACAGGCGGTTAGATAATTCTCGAGCCACTTCAAACAGATTCAACCAGTTGCCGGAGCCGGTCGGAAACTCGACCTTGAAGCTGTCACCATAATAGGCAAAATACTGTAGCAATGCTCGAATGATTATTGCGTTCACGGGGAACCAAATGGGGCCACGCCAATTCGAATTTCCACCAAACAAGCCGCTATTCGACTCAGCCGGCAAATAGTCGACACGAAACTCTTGCCCTGACACATGTGCCACGAAGGGGTGCTGCGCATGATAGCGCGAAAGCGATCGTATGCCGAAGGGGCTCAAGAATTCATTTTCATCCAGAAGTTTAGTCAGGATTCGGCGCAACCGCTCCTCATTGACGAGAGCGACGATGCCGCGGCCGCCAACCCCCAAGTGGTCTGGACCGGTTTTGTGAACTGTTTCCAGTATTTCCGGCACCTGGAGTAAGCGTTCACGTATGTGCATAGTCGTGTTGGGAATCTGCTCGCGCTGAAAGGGCTCGATGACGGTGACCGCACACATTGGCAGTAGCCCAACCATGGAACGGACCTTCAGGAGGGTAGATTTACCGCCGGGCAGACGCAAAAGGTCATAATAGAACCCGTCTTCCTCGTCCCACATTCCACCGTCGTCTTGCCTGTTGACTGCGGCAGCAATCCAGATGAAGTGTTCACCATATTTAGTGGCAAACTCTTCATACACTGGATCGTAACTCGAAAGCTCAATCGCTATCTCCAACATATTTTGGCAAAACAACGCCATCCATGCCGTGCCATCTGCCTGTTCCAGATTGCCGCCGGTTGGAAGAGGCGCGCTTCGATCGAAAACGCTTATGTTGTCTAGACCTAAGAAGCCCCCGTCAAAAACATTCTTGCCGAAACGATCTTTGCGATTGACCCACCAGGCAAAATTCGAATTCAGCTTTCCAAATACTTTTCTCAAGAACTGTAGATCACCATCTCCCCGCTGCTGCTTCTCGGTGTAATAGAGAAACAAGGCAGCCCATGCGTGTACCGGAGGGTTGACGTCACCAAAGTTCCATTCGTAGGCCGGTATCTGGCCGTTAGGATGCAAGTAAGCTGTATTTAGCATAAGATTTAATTGTTGCTTGGCAAACTCAAGATCAACCATGCCCAGCGCAAGGGTATGAAATGCCAGGTCCCAGGCTGCATACCACGGATACTCCCACTTGTCTGGCATAGAGACGACATCGTCGTTGATCATATGGAACCAGTCTCTATTGCGGACGCCTGGTCCCTTGCCTTTGATTGGGTCGTAGCCATGCTCTTTCAGCCACTCGAAACCGTTAAAGCTGTAATACTGCTTGCTCCAAAGCATGCCAGCCAATGCCTGTCTCATGACCGTCGCTTCGTCTTCTGAGAGCGCTTTGGGCGTAATGGATTCATAAAACTGGTCGGCTTCTTGAGCTCGCAATGCGAATTCTTCTTCAAACTGCTTGCCAACGGCGCCATCGGCTGGCAGATTCTGAGGTTGAAGGTCGGTCAAGCGCAAGCGCAAGACACAGCTACCTCCAGCCGGCACATTTAGGTGATAGTGAGGAGACACTTTCGTGCCGGTTCTCTCTGGATTAACCGCGTCCTTTCTGTCTTGAGTTAGATAGTTGTTGATGCCATCTTTCGTGTATGGAGTCGTATTCGGTTGCCCGATAATCCGTCGTCGATTGGTTTCGTTGTCCGTGAATAACAGCGGTACATTGCCTTCTGCGTACAGGTAGCGCTCTCCAAGTTTCCCGTGGAATGCCTCTACAGCGGTGGCACCGATGCTCTCTGCCACGGCTTTTAGCACTGGCTTTTCTGCATCTTTCTTATGAGACCATGTGTTTCGAAACCATAAAGTGGGAAGCACATGCAGCGCCGCATCTTCATTGCCTCGATTGTAGACGCTGATCTTGATCAGAATGTCTTCCGGAGCCGCTTTTGCATACTCTACAAAGACATCGAAATAGCGATCGTCATTGAACACTCCTGTATCGATGAGCTCGTACTCGAACTCCGTGCGGTTTCTGTACCGATTTGCCGCAACGAGCTTGTCGTACGGAAATTCCTGCTGCGGATATTTATAGAGGTACTTCATATAGGAGTGCGTCGGCGTGCTGTCAAGGTAGAAGTAGTATTCCTTCACGTCCTCGCCATGGTTGCCCTCGCCATTCGTTAAGCCAAACAACCGCTCTTTGATGATTGGATCTTTGCCATTCCACAAGGCTAGCGCAAAGCACAAGGTCTGCTTATCATCAGAGAAACCAGCCAGACCGTCTTCACCCCATCGATAAGCCCGAGACCGCGCCTGATCGTGTGGGAAAGATTCCCACGCATTGCCTGATTCGCTGTAGTCCTCGCGAACGGTCCCCCATTGTCGTTCACTCAAATATGGTCCCCACTTCTTCCACGCGATCTTTTCGTCCTTCTCCGCCTCCAGGCGTTGTGCTTCAGGGTTGCTCATGTGCATGGTTCTCATAAGGTTGGCAATTTATGCGGTCTTAACGACGCTAATATGTTCTCGCCCTATGCATTCCTGCGCATCATCCCTGGGATTGTATTTGAAACGTTGGCACACACAGTCAGGCACATATAAGGCTATATTTGTCTATCATCTGATAGGTCGATCATGTGAGGGATAAACGCCACGAAGGGTGACACGTCTCTAGCTGCGCCGCCTCCACCATTTTCGATGGTGGGTTGATCGCGGAGCAGAAAGCAGTGTCGAGCTTTTCCGCTGCGACGCGGACCAGCATTGGAGAGCGCTCAGGCTTGCTCCTTGTCGTCCAACGCCGTTTGCGCAGCCGCCAAATTGGCATAAGTTGTAGCTTCCGTAGCATTGCCGGACAGCTGAGCGGCAGTGGATGCGTCGGTCAAGAACTTTGCGGCCTGGTTGTGGTGCCCCGTGTTGGCCGCATTCTGTCCTAACTGGTCAAACTCTTGAGCTGCGTGCGAGAAGGCATACTGAGATCCTACTGTATTGCCTTTATCGTTAAAAGTCTGTCCAGCCTGCTCGAATGCTGCTGCTGCTGCTGCGTCCTGTCCTGCGGCTGCAAACGCGCTACCTGCGCTCAGTTCGTCTGCGGCGGCAGTATTGAGATGCCCCTGTCCGGCAAACTGTGCTGCTGCTGATTGGAAGGCTGCGGCTGCGTCCGCATTATCGTTGGAATTGGCGAAATCCGCGGCCGCTTCACTGTAGGCGGTAGCAGCCCGGTTGTGGTGTCCAGCTGCTGCCAGACTCTGCGCTGCGCCATCGTATGCGGTGGCAGCGCCCTGCTGATTGAATAGCTGATTGTCATCAGAAGCCGCTTGTTCGTAGGCTGCAGCAGACTGGTTGTAATGTCCTGCCTTCGCAAGACTCTGACCGGCCGCCTCATATGCAGCAGCAGCACTTTGCATATTTGGTATACCGTCGTCGGCTGCAGCGTCCAGGAAGTTGGCAGCCGCAAGATTGTTGTGTCCGCTTGCGGCGTAATCCTGTCCGGCTGCATCGTAGGCTGCGGCTGCAGCTCGTGTGTGCCCTAGCTGAGCGAACTCGGCGGCTGCGTCGGCGGCGCCTACCGCTGCAAGCTCGTTGTTACCGGAGAGCGCATACTCTCTAGCAGCATCGAACTCCGCTCTTGCACCAGCATGTGCGGCATTCTCTGAAAAGAATTCGTTCGAGGCCTCAGTATAAGCTTGCGCCGATTGGTTGTGGTGACCGGCTACCTCAAAGGCTTGTGCAGCCGAATCGTATGAATTCGCAGCATCGTTTGCATCTGCGCTTTCACTGAAGAAATTGCCGGCGGCATTGAAGCTTTCCGCAGCTTGATTGTTATGGCCGGCAGCTAAGTAATTAGTTCCTGCGCTGTTCCAGGCGCTTGCCGCCTGTGAGTCGTTACCAGCGCTCAGAGCTGCTTTTCCTGCATCGACATATGCTGCTGCTGCCTGATTGTAGTGCCCGGCGGCGGCATCAGCCTGACCTACAGCATCATAGTTTTGCGCAGCGTCGCCGAAGGCACTGAATGACTGGTTCGGATGCCCGGCATCAGCAAAACTCAGTCCAGCCTGCTCGTAGGCCGCTGCGGCATCGGCGTTATCGTCTATTCTTCCGTAATTGTAAGCTGCGAGCATGGAATCATGGGCAGCCTGGTCTGCATGTCCTGCATCGGACAGGCTCTTCGCTGCTAAATCGAAGGCGGCTGCCGATTGGCTGATCTCATTGGATTCTCCGAAAATGGCTGCGGCGTCATTGAACGCTGCTGCGGCTTGGTTTTGATGCCCTGCCGAGGCGAGGCTCTGTGCTTCGCCTTCATAACTTCCGGCCAAAGATGCAAGATTGGCGGAATTGTCGGTTAACTGTGTGATGGCGTTTTCGTACGCTAGCGCCGATTTGTTGTAGTGTCCGGCGGCGTTCCAGCTCTGTCCGGCTCCATCGAATGCCGCGGCAGCGAGGCTCTCAGCACTGCTAGCGGCCGCCGGGCTCTCGTCATTATTAGCGACCGTGACGTAATCGACTCCTGCGGTATTGAATGCTGCTGCTGCCTGGTTTTGGTGCCCTGCGTTAGCAAAGTTTTGTCCGGCTGAGTCGAAAGCTGCGGCTGCCTGGGAGATGTCGCCTGAAATCTTTGAAAAATCGGTGCCCGATTCATTGAATGCCTGCGCTGCTTGCTCGTATTGTCCGGAGGATTGGTAGTTATCTCCAGCGTATTCGGAAGCTTCAGCGGCGCGGGTCATGTGCCCTGACAGAGTGAACTCAGCGGCAGACTGGCTGAAGTCTTGAGCGGCTCGGTGGCTATCTCCGGCTGCCGCAAAGGCAATCCCGGCGTCTTCGTAGTAGAGTCCATCCGCATCACCAGCTTGCCCCACCTTCCCGGCCTCTTGAAAAGCCTTGCCTTCCAGCGTCAGAAGTTGGGACTGGGTACCAGGGGAGTTTTCGGCTTGTTGAGCCATCTCAGCAAAGACTCCGGCTTCTTCGGCGTAACTGTTAGCAGCACTTCGACGATCGCCATCCTGGAGGTAGAGCTGTGCTGCTTCCTTCAAGTCATAGGCTGCTTCTTCCGGCTTGTAGTTCAGGGCGTTGACCTCGGCTGCAGTCATCTGTGAGAAGACAGTTACAGTCTCTGTCGAAGGGACGAAGGAGTGGGGGTTGTCGACGGTCTCTTGAGTGGACGACACGACCATTCCGGTAGTGTACGTGCCACCGAACGCGCCTCCCGCATCCTCGAGACACTCCGCTGCACGCCCCTTCTCGCCGAGAGCGAGATAAGCATGCGCAGCGTCCTCGAAGGCATACCCCGCTCCGGGGCTGCTGGCGGCTTCGTACTCGACTCCCGCCTGCTTGTCGCAGGATGCGGCTGATGCCATGTTGCCTTCACCATAGTAGTCCGTGCCTGCCGCAGAGAAGTCATTTGCAGCCTTCTCACTATCATAGGAGAACTGCTGAGCGTTGCCGGCCTGTCCCGCCATCGCCTCCCATTTCTGCCCCTTCAGGTACGCCTTCATCGCCGCGCTGGTTTGCGAGTTTTGGACTCCACCGGTTTTTGCGGCCAGGTCCGCAGCCGAGACTTCCGTCAATAAGTCAAGGTCACCAAAAAGCGCTTGGTCTATTGATGCCTCTTGCGGAGTTTTTTTCTTCTCGTCCATTCTGATACCCTGAAGCTGTTAACTAGTATTTCTTTATTCCCCGTCTGCCAGCCGTTATCTTAACTTCTGGTTCTTTTTGCTAACTCAGCGGTAGCCGGTTGCTTGCCAGGGGAATCACCCCGCTAAGGGTGTTGAGCACGTCGCCACCTAACAATCTTATGGTCTCCGACGTGAGCGATTCGTGAGGAAAGACAGGCGGAGAGTTCCGCTGAAAATGGTGACGGTATCTTGAGTTTTCCGCGAAGCACGATCGCAGGCGGTGATTCAATATTCTTCGGGGTCCGGAGCGGCGATAATCTGAACCGGCTGATAGAATATCGAGAATTGCGGCGCGGATAGGCGTATGACAAAAATCAACTTCAACACAGCACAGTTTCTTACCAGTGCACCCAGCCTAAAGCAATGTCCGCCCGAAAAAGGCGCTGAAGTCGCGTTTGCCGGGCGCTCTAATGCGGGAAAATCCAGCGCAATTAACACCCTTACACGAAACAAGAAACTTGTGCGAACCAGCAAAACTCCTGGTTGCACAATTCAGATCAACTTCTTTCAGCTGCAAAATTCGCCCGACTTACGGCTTGTAGATTTACCGGGATATGGTTACGCCAAGGTTCCAGATGCGGTGAAACAGAAATGGCAGCATCATTTATCGCAATACCTCCACGAAAGACAGTGTCTGAAAGGGCTTGTTCTTGCGATGGATATTCGCCATCCGCTGCAGGACCTCGACACTATGATGATCAACTGGGCAGTGGAATCTGAAATGCCTCTGCACACGCTGCTAACTAAGAGCGACAAGATCTCGCGTGGCGCAGCCCAAAACACTCTACTCAAGTATCGTAAAGAGCTTGCAGACTCCGGTCTTGATAAATTTGTCACTGCACAAGTTTTTTCTTCGGAGACTGGCGATGGTGTCGATGAGCTCGCCAAGCAACTCAGGATGTGGCTACAGCCAGACGACGAATAGATGGACCCTTTCGTGTATCGTCGGGCGACAGACTTGATTCCCTTCGGAATCGATCGGTCGATTCCACCGAGATACCTTCGATATCTCAAGGAATGAGTTTCTCAAGAAAAAGCAAACGGCCTGTGTTGCTATTTCGATTCCAACGAACGGAGTCGCTGAGCGCCATGATCAAAGCATCAGCCCCCGCTCAGTCCACGGCATTGCTAGCGAGAGCTCAAGAAATCCGCAGCGCTCCAGCTGCGGACCAATCGTTCATCAAAGGTCTTGTTGACGCGCGATCCAAAAGGGAAAAGATCATAGAGGCACTCGAAGACTTTCGCAAAAAACATAAACGCGAACCGCGACCAGCTGAGAAAGCCCGAATCCTGAAAGAGATTGAGTAACAAACGCAGATTGCTGCGCGCAATGAGATAACTGAACCATGAAAACAGACGACGAAGTCCCGGAAACCGAGCTAGATTATGATGAGATTCTCCGTCGCGGAGGTGCAAACCTCGGTGACGAGGATTTTGCTTTGCTGAAGTGCCCTTCTTGCCCGCGTATTTACCTGATGGAGTATGAGGTTGATACGCTCTATATGAATCCCGATGATTTAGCGGAGCGTATTCCCGTAAGCAGCTACCCTCGCAGTTTTAACTGCACTGCTTGTGGAGCACGCTTCCCCGAGACGGAAGCGTGGCTTGGACCCAAGGCGCCAAAAGAAATGAAAGTTACCTGGCACCAACTGGCGCAGAGTTCCTGGCGATGGGTTACGAGGCTTACGCGAGGCTAGCGCACATAAGCGTGCCGATAAGCTTGAAGGAAAGCCCGAGGCTAGCGAAAGAAATGATGTCGAGATCGGGAATCACTCCTTTGAAACGGTGCACCTGGTCTTTGTTCAGCAGAACGGTGTCGCCCTTGTTCGGCGTGGGGTACATCTGGCAACAGAGTTCTTTAGCCAGAACATAGATGCCGTCATCATCTTGACTTTAAGACAGGCAAGACCGAGATTCGTTGCCGGAGTCAGCAGAGCTGCGAAGCCTAATAGAGCCAGCTATACTATCCGACGTGTCTCAAACGGGTAGCATAATGCGCTTTGGAGTTATCTCAGTAGTGGATCACTATCCGGCGGAGTTGCCGCGCACTACCGAGCAGTTTTATAACGAATTGCTCGATCAAGTGGTGGCAGCCGAAACACTGGGATTTGATTCTTTCTGGGTAGCTGAGCACCACTTCCACGAATACGGAGTCGTTCCACGACCAGCGGTGTGGTTGGCGGCTGCTGCCCAGCGGACGCGCACAATTCGTCTTGGTGCAGCAGTGGCCGTGCTGCCGTTCGACAACCCGGTGAGGGCTGCAGAAGACTATGCGATGGTGGACATCATTTCCGGCGGACGGCTTCTCCTCGCTGTAGGTTCTGGATATCTGGAGCACGAGTTCAATGGATTTTGCATCGACGCTAATGAAAAACGGCAACGTTTTGACGAGTGCTTGGAAATCATGCTGCGCGCATGGACTGGTGAGAAATTCTCTTTCCAGGGGACCTACCACAACGTTCCAGAGGTGAGTCTCAATGTAACTCCTCTTCAGCGCCCCCAGCCTCCGATTGCAGTCGGAATTCTACGCAATGAGGCTGCGCCATTCGTCGGCGCAAGGAAGCTATCTCTGATGATGATCCCTTATGCCGGCATGGAAAGTTTTGCGGAACTGTCAGATGCTGTTCGGTTTTACAAGGAAAGCTTTTGCCGGTCCGGGGGATTGCAGGAGGACGCTTCTGTTTTTTTCGGACTGCACGCGCATTGCGCCCCGACAACAGCTGCCGCACGCGCAGAAGCGCGAGAAGCCATGGACCGCTATGTGCGCACCAGACTCTACGCGAAACAGCGACAAATAGAACTACTTATCGAAAAGGATCTTGTAGCATTCGGTGATCCTGATGAAATCATTCGCGTAGCACGCCGCTACGAGCTCGCTGGGCTCACCGATTTTCTAATCATCGCCAACTTCGGCGGTCTGCCACACAAGCAAGTGCTCGCCTCCTTAGAGCTGATTTCGAAGGAAGTTCTGCCTGTTTTCAGGAAAGCTGACAAGAGCGCGAGGTAACTCACTCAAGTTTATACTCCGAGGAATTGCATGAATGCCTGATCACCACTACGTCAATTCTAAGCTTGCGGAAATCTACGATCTGGATAGCGGATGGTGCATTGATCGAGATTTCTATCTGTCGCTTGCTGGACCACAACGTCAAACAATTCTGGATCTTGGATGTGGTACAGGACTGCTCTGCAACGCATATGCGGCTAAGAATCATGACGTCACTGGTGTTGACCCGTCGCCTGCCATGCTGGAAGTTGCACGCCGAAAACCTCACGGAAATCAAATCGAATGGGTTCAGTCATCCGCGCAGACCTACCAGTCGGATAAGCTTTTCGACCTCATCATAATGACCGGACACGCATTCCAGGTGCTGCTTGAAGATGATGACGTTCTCAAAACGTTCTCAACAATGCGGAAGCATTTGAACCGAAATGGCTCCGCCGCGTTTGAGTCACGCAACCCCGTAGTCGATTGGAAACGAGAATGGGACTACGATATGGTGCTTGAGTTACCGGCAAGCACTGTTTACGAATCAAGGCGTTTCCTCACGATGGAAGGTGACCGGATGACCTTCGAACTTCGTTATCAGTTTCCCGATGAGACATTGGTTTCAACAAGCGAGCTTCGGTTTTTGTCCCGAAAAGATATTGAGGAGCACTTAACTGCATCCGGTCTGTGTGTCGAGAAAGTCATGGGAGGCTGGGATGGCACACAGTTTGATGAAAGATCATCGCCAGAGATGATCTTCATTGTGCGTGCTGCACAATAGCTGGCCACGGCACCCTGGTTCACAAAGGGTTGCAGCTACAATGATCGCATCTTGGTGCCCGCTGGAAGCGGCGATCCCGGGATCAGCTGCAGGCCAATCCCGTGGCGCATTGTTTTTGCAATTACATTGATCGCGCTCTCGGAGCGAGATGCAAGCCCGCGCCCCCAGAGCTTGCGCAGCTTCGCCGAGCGTTCGACTGTCAGTGATTCTCTACCGGCAGTGGCACTGGAGCCAAGCCATCATGAAACTTCATTTCATAGGCAGCCAAAAGGTAGTCCGCTGTAATTGTTATGTTGGGGGCGATTACAAAGTTACCCGATTGATCAATGAGCCCCCATTTCTTTCCGTCAATAGTTGCTGCAGCAAGTCCTTCCGAGTAGTCCGCACATTCCAGAAACTTTGGCGGAACAACCATAGTGCCGTGCTGGTCGATGATACCCAACATGCTTGAATTCCGCCCAAGTGCGGCGTCGCCAACTATACCCGCGTTGCTTTCCGTTTTTACAAATGCACGGTTGTCGAAAAACCGGCTGGCAAACTTGAACTGCGGTGCGATAACTTGGCCCCCGTTGCGGGCTATATAACCCCAGCAACCGTCAACTCGGACCGCCGCCCGCGAGGAGTAAAAAGAGCTTGCCATCTCAAACTTTGGCGCAATCGCAAATTTACCGGAGGTATCGACAAAACCATCTTTGCCCTGTGCACTAGCAACGGCCAGTCCCTCATGAAACGATTCGATCTTATCGTAGGAGGGTGCAGCAATAACCTTGCCTGTTTTGTCGATGATTCCCCACTTGCTACGGACTCGAACTGGTGCAACGTTGTCGGAAAACACTCCGCATTCATCGTATCGTGGCTTGATCACCCACTGTCCCTTTTGATCAATATAACCCGTCGAATCCGGTGCGCGAACTAACAGTTCCCCGTTGGCTATCTCTTCCAGACGGGTCCCGTTTTTGCATATTACCTGCCCTTTTGCATTTATAATGCAGGGCTCGCCTTTCACGACTACGCAGGCAAACCCGCTGGCAGCATGGGGGGACGCCTGCTCGAACCGGGCTGGAATAGCTAACTTCCCTTCCTTATCGACATATCCCCACTTGCCCTTAAGCTGCACAGCTGCCAGACCACTCGAGAAGGAAAGGCAATCATCGTACTTTGGTTCGATGATCAAATTGCCGTCGGCATCAATAAAGCCGTACCTACCGGACTTACAGACCAATGCCAACCCATCGGAAAAGTCACCGGCTCTGTCGTACTCGGGATTGATTGCCAATTGCCCTTTGTCGATGAACCCGTACTTGTCTCCCCGATTGATCAGTGCAAGACCATTGTGATAGTCGCCCGGACGATCGGCACCACAGCGAATAGTTGTGGTGCCTTTTGAATTGATGAATTCCCACGAGTCATCGCGACGCACTGCCGCCAATCCTTCGAAGAAATCGCCCGCGTCCTGAAAGACCGGTGCTATTTCGAAGTTACCGGACTGATCTATGAATCCCAATTTACCATCCACTTCGGCTGCAGCCAATCCTTCGCGAAAGCCATGAGCCTTGTTGAACTTGAGAGGGCAAACAATTTTTCCAGTAGTATCAATGAAACCAATTTTCCCTGATCGTTCCACTCTTGCCAGACCTTGCGAAAAAGCAGATGTAGAGTCGTACTCCGGCCGAACCACGAACTTGCCGGATGTGTCGATAAATCCATGAAGACCTTGCAAGCTTGCCGGTGCTAATCCATCGACAAAGTGTCCGGTCAAGTTGCACGGAAGTGTCGACAACACGTTTCCAGATTTGTCGATTCGGCGCCAAGTACCCGTTGCCTGAGCCGCTGCCAAGCCAGACGTAAACGCCCCGACCTTGGAGAACTTCGGCCGAATAGCCAAGGCTCCGGTTTTGTCGACGAATCCCCATTCATTATGCATCTGCACTGCAGCCAACCCCTCTGAGAACTGCTGTGCATCTTGAAACTTAGCGGCTATAACATCATTGCCGGAGGTGTCGATGAATCCGTAATGGTCTCCGTGTCTTACTTGCGCGAAGCCCTCGCTGAATATACACGCGCCATCAAAAGAGGCCTTGATGCGTACCTTTCCTTGCCTATCGATGTAACCGTACTTGTATAAAACTTCGCTCGCGGGCTCGGGACCGGAATTCATTGCATAAAGACCAGCAATCGCAGCTCCCAAGAGAATCAACGCTGCAACTTGAAGCCCCAATTGCATTCGTCTAACCGATGCAGGAGTTGACGGCTTGGACACGGAGGCGTCCTGAACCAATTTCGAAACCGTTCTTCCTTGTTCGGGTTCTGAGGAAATCCCGCTGTCAGAATCGAGCTCGTTCTTCTCGTTCATGCGCTCAGCCTAGGCAAATCTTCCTGGTTAGGAGTTGCCGATTCGATGATTGGGCTCACCGGCCAACTAAACCCCCAAAGAACGCAACCATAGCCAGCCGTTCTATTCTGCAAGGATTCCAAATCTGCGGTCATCTGCAGTAGTCGGGCAGAGATTCTAACTGCCCGGGGTTCCGTCGGCGAGAAATTCCGCAACGAGTTCAGGAGCTGCAATCCACTGCGCAGCTCCATGGGTGTAGCTGGACATTGAACGGCTTCAACTGCTTGGAACGCCCCAATGAAGTAGAAATTGGCTTCATCCACTTTGTCCATTGCCAGGTGCACCACACCCAAATCATGCATCACTCGGGCCACCTCAAACTGGTAACCTTGCCGAAGCATCTCTTGTGCCTCTTCCTGGTACTCCTCGCGGAACACCGACCTCTCGGTCCTCAGCGGAAGGCAGTCACGCAATGTAGAAAGGCTCAGCTGCAATACTTTCTCTGCTTGCCTCAACAGGTTTTGTTTGTAGAGAATGAGACCAATTCGTTTGAGTATGAAGGCAGTCACCGCGATTTTAGTAGGATAGGAGAAATGGCGGTTGCTGTAGAGGTATTCAGAGCCGCTACGAAGCATACAGAAATTGCGCAATTGATCGTACTTCTCGGAACGGGCTAAGCGCACACCCTGGTGATTTGTATAAAGCTCGTCCTTGTGTACGAAGAACAAAAACGCGCCTATCAACAGCACAATACAGGAGAAAACCAGCAGCATGCCCGTCAAAAATAAATCCATGGTTTAATCGTCCAACCATTCAAGAAGCGTTGTTCAAGTATTGTAGCGTACTCGATTTTGTCCGAAATGGACCGATTTAGGGACGGATCATATTGAAAGCAGCCTGCTGCTATTTTATAGTTATTCTGCTCCTTTCTTGGAGAGACCTTATGAATAGTGACTTTCGCGGAGAAAGGAAAGAAGATGACGGGGCTAAATACTTCCGCTGGTACCGCTTGAAGGATTGCTTCCAGTGTCGCGAAACCACAAAACAACTCTTGCACGGTTACGACGAAACAGGCAAGCTGTGGAAGGGTCACGTTTGCGAATGCCAGGGTTATCTGTGCACAGGCTGTGGACGACTGGAAGATAAAGAGAAGGAATGCTGTCGCTAGCACGACGCGCTGCGAGTCTGTGTCGATTTCGTTGCCATAGTCCGGCAATTATGACGTGTGTCGACTCCGCGAGATGTGATGGACAAAGCCCCATACCCCGACCAGACCAACTAGTGTTATATTGCAATGATGAGCAGTTACTCGTTGCGATGGTAAACCTTGTTCAAACGCAAACTAGCTACCTATGCAGCCAGCCACACAACGCGGTTAAAGGGCGTCGCGCTAGCATTGGCTCTAAAGCATGGAAAGGTAATACTTGCCGATCTCGTTCATGCCATAAGGACAAAGAGAAGCGCACAGATCATGATCGCACTGCTGGTTTTTTGCGTGCTGTTCTGGAAACTTCCGGCGGTGAGCTTCGCACTCTACCCGTTCAAGCTCTTCGTTACCATGGTCCATGAATCTGCGCACGCTCTTGCTGCCTTAGTGACTGGAGGAAGCGTATCCTCCATTTCCATTGCGCCGGACGAGTCCGGTCTCACGTACAGCTCTGGCGGATTTCGACCGCTGGTTGCCAGCGCCGGTTACACGGGCACATCTCTGTTCGGCGGATTGATGATCTGGCTTGGCCGAAAACCAGAAGCTGCGCGAGCAGTGCTGTTCATGCTCGGAGGGACTCTGTTAGCTCTGACAATTCTCTTTGGCAGAGGTGAGGCTTTCTCGGTAATTTCTATGGCCCTAATATCGCTAGGCATTCTCCTGGTTGCAAAAAAGGCAAGCATTCAACTGACGCACCTCTTCCTAATGATGCTTGCGGTTATCTGCACCATAGAAGCAGTGATCGATTTTCAAATTTTGCTGCGAGTAGCTGTAATTCCAGACGCGGCCACTGACGCCCGCACTATGGCAATGATTACGCACGTACCAAGAACTATTTGGACATTGTTCTTTGGATTCTTTTCGATGACCGTTCTATTCCTGTCTTTCTGGATTTCATATCGACCGGCAGCATCGAGCAAAGAGACTAAGTTGAAAGCACAACTGAAATAAGTTTCAATATTTCGATCGCACTTTATCCGCACTCGTCTAAGTTACTCCGGGCGCCAGGATCATTTGCCAGGAAACGCCATATCTGTCAGCGATCCAGCAGAATTTGCCGACAGAGGAATGATTGTCGAGAGGCATGATGACCTTCCCATTCTCCGAGAGAGTCTTGTAAAGCCCGTCAATCTCCTGGTCGGAATCGCAGTGGACAAAAATCGAAACCGCCGGCGTGAATCCAAATTCGTGTTTTACAGGCGTATCAAAAGTTAGAAATTCCTGACCATTTAAAGAGAACAAGGCCTTCTGCACCTTGCCTGCCTTTCCCGGACCGGCTGTTCCGTAGTGCTGGATTGCCACAATCTTCGAGTCCTTGAACAACGAAACATACAGGTTCATAGCTTCTTCAGCCTGACCGTCGAACATGAGACACGTGGATACCTTTTGGCGTAAAACTGTTGGCACTGAAAAAATCCTCCCTAGTGAAGTATCAAACAATGATCATTTCGAGTTGTGCGGATTCAGAGAATTGCTGGCGCCGGACACTATGGACTGGACGAACTCTTCAAAGGATGGTGCCACGACCTCTACCTGTCTAATACGCTCTCGGCAAAGGATGTCTTCGTGGTCGAGTCGTACCACGGCAACTTGCGCAGAGGATCTCTTCTTCAAATCGAAGCAGATTGGATCGTAGGAACCGTCCGCGCCCAGCGCAAATTGCAAGTAACCATTTGCGGTGCAAACTTTGTACATTATCTTATCTTTGGTTACTTCTTCTAGAAGACCACTATATCCATTCCCTGGAGGATTGGCTAACAATCTCAGGCTTCCGATGTTCGCCCGACTCCACCTGTAATTGAGCAGCAGCTCTTCAAAAAATTTCGGAAACTTTCCGGGCAACTTCCCATAGATTTCCAGCAGCGCAGAAGGATCGGTCACTACGTGAGTAACTAACTCGCTCGCGTCTTCACCATCAGGCGCGGAAAACTTTTGCGTGAAGTCTCGAAGTAGTTGCAACGAATCTTTCACCATTCTCTGGCTCCTTGGTAGATGGGTTCGGAACATTGTCTCATGGGCGTTCCTTCTTGAACGAACAAGCATGGCTCGTCCATACCGAAGAGGAAGCGCCCGCCGTGAGCACTGAGTTGATGGCAAAGTCTATAATGCGAGGAACTCCGTTCCCAAATGCAAGCACTACGCTCGCTTGACTCCGGCCAGCACCATTTTGATCGTTTCAATGGTTCTCACATAAGCTTCGAGCAATTTTTCGGGCGAGCCGAAGCGAACACCGCAAGAATTTACCACGCCCCGGCAGGCTGAACTGGCCATACTGGTCACGAAGAAGACGAACCCGCGTGGCCTAGCGACATTCACATGATGACTGAGACACTGGCGCCATAAGTCGGGAGGCTGAGATGTGCGAATCGCAGTCGATATAGGGACTCACTCTGAGATTTCGGTAAAGTATCCGGAGGCTTACTTTCGGGGCGGATCGTACAAATCCAGGTTTTCTATCGTTTCCCGAGCCGGGCAGCATCGGCTTTATTCATTTCAATTTTACCCCGGATGACGGTGTGGATCGCGCATTAGCAACAGCAACCATAAGTCTGACTTCATGGAATGTCACTGGTGAGGGCACGACGCACACCCCGGGTATAAGGCTGTAAGTGGTGGGTTCCTGACAGGCTACCGGGACATGAGACCAATAAGTCCGCTCTTTTTCATCGTCTCTATAGCGCTCATGGTTGCCGCCTGCACCTTCAGCGCCGCGAACGCTTCGGATGAGAAATCTGAAGAACCACAAACGGGAGACGCAGCGAAGGAGACTTCCAATAAGGCTCCAGCCCCATTCAGTCTGCATGCCACGACCAAAGACCGAAAGAGTTCAAAAGGAAGAGCGTTCAAAGAATTCGGCCGCTCCCTGATGTATCCGATCTCCGGGCATACTCGCGAAAACAAGAAACAAGAAGCATCCGTGGTGGAGACAGGAACACTCAAAGGTTCCGCAGCAGCGCAACCGCTTGCTGAGTTCGACCTGGAACTGCTTGTCGACGAATCGAAGTCGATGCTGCGTCGTGACTGCCCCGGGGAAACTTCAAGATGGGAGTGGTGCGGCGAAGAACTTTCAGAGTTGTCTCGTCAACTTTCGCCATATGTTCAACATGGTCTCACACTAACCACGTTTTCGTCAGACTACGAAATCTTCAAGAATGCTACGCCCGAAGACGTAGTTGAGCGCTTCGACAAGCGCCCGTCTTCCGATAGCACACGACTGTCCATGCCGCTAAACAATCGCATAAAATCGTTCTTTGAAACGAGGAAGTCGAACTCCAAGCCACTCCTCATCGTAGTGATTACGGACGGAGTGCCGCACCCGCAGCCAGAGCCGGACCTCGTCATCGACAGCCTCATTGCAGCAAGCAAGCGGGTGAACGATGACAAACAACTGACTATCGCTTTTCTTCAAATCGGCCAGGAGAGCCAGGAAGGCAAACTGTTCGTCAAAGAGATCGATGACGACCTCGTAAATCGCGGCGCCAGTTATGACATTGTGAAATCGATTCCTTTCGAAAAGTTAGAACGCGTTGGGCTGGTAAATGCGCTGGTATCTCTGGTCCGAAGTTTCGCGAGCGAACCAGCAAAAGAGGAGCCGGCGAAAGCCGAACAGACCGGTGGTGAGACATTTAAGGGTTGGTTTACCAAGAGCGCTCCGGCTAATAGCGAGCCAGCTAAGACCGAGGTCAAAAAGGACGAAGCGGACAAAAGCAGCAGCACTACTAACGGTGCCACTACTCGCAAATAGCCCGGGAGCGCTGGCATTCCCCATTGCCTCGCAATACGTTAGGGTCGCGCCATGCGCGACCGCGATAGCAACGGGATCATTGCCGAATTTGCCGACCGGTCACGCATAGCGTGCCCCTACCAACACTAAAAGTCCTATTTCAGCCCCTCGCCGGGGAGCGGAGCCCTGCCCGGTTCACGGTCATGTTTCGGTTTACTCAGCAACTTCGCTTCTTTCGCTTCCGATAGTCCTGCAACTCGGGGCAAGGACGGGTCTCGCGTATTGTCCCAGGCCAGCGTGTCGACGATCGTCGAGGAAATCGGCCGGCACGTCAAACCGGCTTCCACCGCCTTAGCGCGACTCAGCCTCATCACGCCAGCGAAACTGGCCTTTGAGACAGGTATCCAGAAGGGCAGCTCAGTCCAAGGCTCCACTCCAGCCTTATACAACGTGGCATCCTCCACACGCACTAACTGTGGCTCGTTTCCGACCTTTGTCTCGCACGCATCAAGAAATCCGCCCATCGTCAGTCTTTCGTTTGGACCAGTCGCAATGTAGACCCCGCGAACTTGAGCGTCTATGAGACTCAGCACCCAAGATGCTAAATCACGAACATCAATGAACTGAATCAAACGATCAAGCCGAGCAGGCACAACAATCTTTCCGCCACGGGCAAAACGCGCAGGCCAATAGGTGAACCGATCGGTCGGATCGTAAGGACCCGCCAATAATCCCGGACGAATGATAAGAGAATTCTCCGGCATCAATTGCGTGACAACTTTTTCGCAGTCGGCTTTGAGACTTCCGTAGTCACCTTCTTCTCCCGGACGAGTGTATCTGATCGGATCTTCTTCGCAGATTCCGATTTTGGAGAAGTCACCGTAAACCGAAATTGTTGAAATAAAAACGTAAACGCCAACAGCCGCAGCAAGGCCACTCACCGAATAACGAACTGTTTCCGGGTGATATCCGCATGTGTCTATCACTGCATCGAATGTTCGACCGGCAAGAATACTTAGATCAACTTCGCGATCGGCAATCAGTCTTTCGACATTCGCTTGCTCAGCAAGATCATGCGTGCCGCGATTGATCGTAGTAACCTGATGCCCGGCTGCCACCGCCTGAGAAACGAGATGGCGCCCAAGAAAAACTGTCCCGCCGATTACCAGTAATCGCATCTCATCCCACCAGATGGACCAAGTCAGCGCCAAAATAAAGATTAAAGATACCACATTCGGGATACTCGTCAAAAGCATTCTTGAGAACCGAAAGCCTCGTCTACTTGGCGCCGCCTTGAGTGCGAGGAGCCGGGTAAAACTCGGCATCATTTTCATCGAGAGGTTCGATTGCTTCCGGCTGTATCACTGGCTCGTCGTCGCAAACATTTATTGACATAGCGCTTGTCGCAGAATAAGGCAGACCGCCCGAAGGCAGCGCATAACCACCGAAGTTTGTAGTTGAGGAATTTCCAGAAGGAAGATTGTTTACTGAAGCCGGAGCCATCAACCCGTACCTGGCAGCAGGAAGTGAAGCTATTCTCGAATACACCGGATTCGCTGCGGGACCGTCTGACCAGGCTTGGGCTTCAGCAGCCGGAGCGACGCTTAACAAGCAAGCCAGAAGCACGATTCTTTTGAGTAGCGATTTCGCAGGAATGTTCATTTGTCCGCCTCGGGTGATTGCTCTTTATGCACATCACTGTACCGACGGGAGGTGTCTGGCTTGTCCTTGAACTGTCCCCGAATTGTCTCGGCTCTACGAAGGGTCGCCAAGCGTTTTCTTTAAGCCATCGACTTGAGGCTTTATTCCGCTTCTCATCTATTACCTTGGATGCAAACCGCTTCGCGGTAATTAATCAGCAGATCGTTTTTGCCAACTGCAACAGCAAGGCTTCACCATTTCCACGCCAAGCGCTGCCATGCATGCATGCCAGCGTGGTTGGCTTGTGCTCGGCCAGTCGCTCTAGAATCTTCCCGCTCGAAGGTGCATGGGAGTAATAGTCCAGCTTCTGTCGCAATGCTTCGCTCGGCCCCCATATATCGGTTTCTACCAGCGCCTGCGCACCGGCGCCAGACTGCGTAAAAAGGTCCCCGCACAGGAAAGTCCCGGTGGATTCCTCAAGCATCAAACCGCACTCCCAACCGTGCGGCAAGTGCGGTGTGTCGAACCAACGAATCGTATGCCGCCCGAGGGACAACTTCTCATCATCCGCAAGGACCCTTGGATCAATCTCGCACATGTCCCGGATAGAAGTCATCGCTGCGATTCGCCCGCAAACCGGCACTGCTTTCGGTGCCACCCCGAGAAAGTTATTAATAGACCCGCACTCATCGGCTTCTACATGCGAAAGTCCGATATACCTGAGGTCCGAGAGCTTCATCACAGCGCGCATCGCTTCACTTACAAGCGCGAACAGTCGAAGCGGTCCAGTATGAAACAAAAGCGGCTCTTCATCGAGGATCAGATATTGATTGAACGAGAATCCACCGGGCATCATCGGCAGTGGCACAGGCGTGTTAATACGGTAGATACCCTCAGCTATCTCCTCGATATTTGTGCCCGACTCCGTGTTAGTTATCATTTGTTACTCCATCTGGCCGGAAGAGAGCACGATTATACGATACCGTCGCTGCCAGAGCGGGCACTCAGCAAAAACCAGACGAGCTTTTGCGAAATTTGGCTAGTCGGCTGCCAATCTGCTCGCGCAAAGAATACTTCTCCTGCGCAGCAAGTCCAGGGAGGGTTGAAGTCCGTTGCAAATCGCTCGGGCTCCCCCCTTTTACGACAGAGGTTTGATCTGCGTGGCCCGTGGAACATCATTAGGAAATACATCGGTTTGCTCACTGGAATCCCAGCAAGCCCACAGCAACTACCGGCGGTGGCAGTTTCTGCAGGGAACGCTTCTGCGATAGTCAAGTTAAGAACTCCATTGCAAATTGACCTTCCGCCGACACAACTCTCAGATCAGCAACCTGAAGGAGACTGTCCATGAAAAAGAATCTCGCCCTTTGCGTAGCCGTGGCACTATGTACTCCAGTCTGTTCTGCATTTGCCGCGGAGATTACCGAACCCACGGAAGTGGGAACCACGACCATGCCGCCCGGACAATATACGTTGGTTGAAAAAAACACCGCTAAGAGCTACAGCCTCATGGTGACCAGAAAAGGAACCATGATTATGGCGCCGGGAGGGTCCAAAGCACTCACGGAGACTTCCGCCCCGGCAACAACCACCGCAACTACCGCTCCAGCAGCGACACAGTCGGCACAACAAACAGCAGCAGGAGCCGCCGTGCCGGCCACCAGCGCAGCAGCCAAACCCGGTAATGCAGCCCTCAAAGGACTAATGCAAAAGGGAATGAACGAGGGCATGAACCAGCTCATGAAGAGTGGCACCACTAAGAAGCTGGAACAGCTGATTAAGTAACTAGAAATTTTGCTTACGGTTCGCTGATAATTCTATATGCGCATAGGTGAACAGACGCCCATAGCACCACCCGTTCCTCCAACTTCCCGAAGCCCCGATTTGGGAAATTCGCAGTGGGCGATTGCCCGGACTTTCGTCCTCCAGTTTGATACGATCTCCTAACCGACCGCAGGCGCGTTTACTAATCAAATGCGACGACGAGGTTCAATTTCGTGGATGATGAGTTAAAGAGAGACATCGAGGACCATATTCACTTGCGCGTTGCCGCCGCATTTTCGTCCATCGATGAGATTGTTGAGAGCATTCCTGATTTATTCTTCGAGGACGAGGAAGGATACACCGAAGAAATTGCAGATGAATGCATGATGATAGCGTGCCGCGCCGTTGAGTCACTCATGAAAGAGCAGGAATCGTGGCGGTTTCCGACGGACAACTCCAGACTCGAGCAAGCTTTTGCAGACCTCGAAGGACAAGGCATCGTAGCACGCGAGAACTGGACCTGCTGCCAAACCTGCGGACACGCCGAAATTGGAGCGGAAATTGAAGATGCCAGTGTAGACCGCCCGATGATCGGTTACACGTTCTACCATCAGCAAGACACCGACACAGCAGTAGAAGGCGGAGGCATCATGCTCGCCTATGGCGCTACTTCCGAATCGAACCAGCTGCAAGTACCAAAAATGATCGCAAACACATTATCGCGCCACGGCTTCAAAGTTGAGTGGGATGGCTCCACGTCTCAACGCATCTGCATACCGAACTTCAAGTGGCGGCGCCGGTGGCGAGAAGAAGACTAGCATACTGGAATGAACGCGACGCCTTCGAGACAAGTAAGGACAAGTGATAAATCATCGACGCCTCGCGCTTTGATAGCGGGTTTCGTGTGGTTTTGCTGCGTCTTAGTCACGTCGGCTGCCGGTCCACAAACCACCAATACAGGCGAGAAGCAATTCAGACGCAATGCACTTGCTAAAGTTGGCAGAAATTGGACGCCCACTCGCGGCACTAAAGTTATTCCGATTGTGGTTAACTGGAAGATTCACAGAGATGGCACCGTATCTGATATCACAGTTAAGAACGCAGGCAAAACGCTAACTGGCGAAAAACGCGCAATTGAGGCGGTGACTAAAAGCGCGCCTTTCGAACCGTTACCGGAAGGGAGCCCGGATGTTATGCAATTGAATGCTCAATTCGAAACAACACCGGCACTTCAATTGACAGTTCCTCAGGCGCTTAAACATTACGGTCCGCCCGCGCGCAAAATTCTCAAAGAAAAATGCACAGCCGCAGGAATCTCCTACCCGCCCAAATACCTGACACTGGTCGGTCTAAAGAAAGAAAGAAAACTGCTGCTTTTTGCGGGCTCGGATAGATCAAACCAGCCAAGGCAAGCAAAGTTACTCTGTTCTTACCCACTGGTCAGCTATAGCGGAGTACTTGGCCCGAAACTTAAAGAAGGTGATTTGCAGATTCCCGAGGGGAGCTATCGAATTACAGGTTTTCAGGCGTACAACATGTTAGCGCTATGCGTAAACTACCCGAACGACCTTGATCAAAAAAACGCAGCATCAGATCATCGCACCAATCTCGGGAGCGCGATTCTGATCCATGGGGGGTCGCAATCCACAGGTTGCCTTGTTGTTTCGGACGATGATATGGAACAACTGTTTGTCGCCACGCATGACGTCGGGAGCAAAAACACCGAGCTAATAATTGCCCCCTGCGATCTGACAAAATACAAGCCGCCGATCGACCTGAAGAAGTCGCCGCAATGGGTGCCAGCGCTGTATGAATCCATCAGAAATCGAATGTCGCCTTACTTGCAGTCTCGGGAAAAATAAGAATCAACGACAATCTTGTAAACACTGACGTTGCCGTGCACCATATGAGCTCCTCCAGGGGTGACTACCGACGAATTGCGCCAAGGCCCACCTACCTGTCACAGGCCGGCGAAAGATAATCCACCACAATAGTGGCACCCACCTTCGCTACAGGACTTCATCTGGCCCGAACTCAGGAAACATCTTGATTAAAATCGCCCAAGTCAACAGGCTTTCGCAACCTTCGAGAGCTTGACCGGGTAAATAAGGCACGTCAGCGACAATTAATCCCGGGGGCTCAGGTGCGAATCAAGCGAGTGGCAATAAGCCCGGCGAAAGAGGTTGGCCCGACGTACCACCAGCCAAGGTGGTTGCGACACTGCATACAGATAGCGAAACTCCATGCGTGCCCCTCAAACCAACTCGCCTCCATTGTCGGCGCACCGGCCTCGGCAGCACCGGGGGCAGAGCTATAACAAAGCACATGAAATGAGTATCCTGCCGGATTACGGAAGGTGTGTTCGTGCGGCTGAATTTCGAACGAGGGACTGGTAATAGTGAATCCGCAGTTCTTGCATCTCACGTCCTTTTGAACTTGAGCATCGGCCTTGTCTTCGACTTCATTGAAAGTGCTATTGCTCATATTTCAAAACAAGAAAGTCGGGCCAGAAACTCAATCGTTAACTTCGGGAGCTACAGGAGGCGTTGGCGAATTCGGAGCGGAAGTAACAGGAGCGGTTGCCGGTGGAGCGGGCTGTTCGGCTTCAGCCGCTTTTTGATTGAATTGAGCTTGTTCCAGCGGCACGACCTTATCATCGTCGTTGTTGCTCCGGATTTGAATTCCAGGGAAACGTCCATCCGAGCTGGTGCGCTCATAGACGGTGACGGCCCCCTTGTCACCCAACACGGCGACAAAACCATAGTCGTTCTTTCCATATCGCGGCAACGCTCTCGGCTCTCGCATAAACGTGAGCGACATGTGAACTTCCTTGAGTTTGTTCTTCGTCACAGGCATGGGCTTTGCCACCTTTAACGCCTCATTCAATGAAGCGGAGATGGCGGCTTCAAAGGTTCCTTGAGCAGTGGGATCACTAACGTCGGATCCGGGAAGGAACGTGTTGTTAGTGATGCTAACACTGCTATCCGGATTGATGCGAATACCGACCGTCTCCTGAGCATTCAACGGTGCATTCTTGATCCAATTTGCATACAAATTGTCATCGAACGCTGTGAGCCATGTAGTCCAGTTGGTGTTCTCCGCATCGCTGTCCCATCTGTCGGGATCGAGCTGAACACGGAACTCGGTAGAAGTAAGCACGCAGCACAAGATACCAGACTGAGTACCAATACGAGCAGAACCATTAGCGGTGGCAAGATCTGCAGCGGTGAACTTAACTGCTACTGTCTCTGCAGCTCCCACCATCGGCATCGCGATTAAAGAAAGCGACAGGCACGCAACCCCGGCAGCAACAAAGCGCCCCAAGAACCGGCACCAGGAACGTTTCTGCACTGCATTCATCTGTCATTCTCCCAATTCGTTGTCTACTTTAGCGTAAGCTGATTAGCTGAGTAGTCTACCAAAAGTCCAAGTTCTGTGCTGTGGAGAACGCCTACCTAACATACCGTAGTGCAGGCTCGGCATTTACGCGCCGCAAGCGGGATCACCTCCAAACACTCCGAACAAGATTTAGTTGCGGGAGGCGGAGGCTCTTTAGGAAGTAGCGCCTTCGTTATTACGTACACAACAAAAGCGATGATCACGAAATCGAGCATGGCGCCCAGCAGATGACCGTACTTAAGAGCATTAACCGTTATCTTGCCTGTCGCATCGGTGGACTGAGAGAGGACAATTTGTGCCTCACGCCAATCACCGGCGGGCATAATCAACCCCACGCACGGCATGAGCGTGTCGTCCACAACGGCAGACACAAGTTTTCCCGTTGCACCACCAATAATCACACCGATTGCCAGCGCAAGTGCATTAGCTTTGGTAAGGAAAGAAACAAAGTCCTTAAGCATATTTGCATCTCCACCGCAGGCGCCCCATTAGCGCGCGATTCATTTTATCACCGATCAGGGACGGATCATGTCATGGCAGAAGAGTATGCGCGTCCAATACAGCGCAATGAAATAGGAGGCAGTATCCTAGCGGACATTATCCAACTGCCGCCAATACGGTCCGGGCTGGCCACCACTTTCGGTGCCAGTGATATTGCCGGCAGGATCAATCCAATGTTCGTTTGCCTGGTCGACTTTATATCGTTCACCCGTATGAGGATCGGCAACCGTCTGCTGGTCACGCATGTAGTCGGAGAAATTGTTCGCTGCGCGATCTTGCGACGCCTGCCGATTCCAATAGCCCTGGTTAAAGCGCTCATTGGCGGCCTGCTGCGTCCAGTATCGGTCCATAATCGACTTTGACATTGCGTTAGCACTCGCTCGGTAATTCTGCGACACGGCCGCAGTTGTTTGTTGAGCACGCTGCTGCCATTCCGGATTCATTTGAAATGTTTGCATCATGTGCAGGAGCACGGCTAACCCGACAGCATCCTGGTCCGCGGGACCAATGCTACCTGCGATGTAGGTGACCCACCACATCCCGGTTCCACTTTGCACAGTTGCTTTGGTGGCGGCGATATAGTATCCGGAAGCAGGTATGTTTCCATAATCAGCAGTAATCTTGATTGAGGCGCACTCCGAACGCGTAGCGCCGACAGTTCCATTTACGGCCAGAGCAATGTCGGGGTGCTCCCCCTCGGAAACAACTTGCAAATTGCTCAGGATCGAACCTAGTTTGAGATTCACATACTTGTCGAGAAACTTACGAGCTGGAATATAGGGCAAAACTTGAGTTCCGTTATAGGGGCTACCGACGCGAAATCCCAATGCGCTCAGGGTCGAGGTCGGCATAGTAGATGGACGAATAGAATCGTCACCGATAAAAACGCACATTAAATTGTCGGGCGACGTAACCTTGACCCATGGACGACAGTCAATCGCACTGGCGCGAGACATGCGGCCCTCGACTTTCCAACCGACCGGCACCTCGACAGAGAACGAACGCTCCGAGGGATCCACAAACTGCGTGTATCCCCTGAACGTTGGTGCAGAACTTGCATTCGACTGCTCGATCGCAGGCGCTGGAGCGACCGGCTCTGAAACATTTTCCACCGCACCTTCAGTCTGTCCATCCGCTGATGATCCTGATGCTGCAGTATCACCTTCGGAAACCGCATCAGCCACAGGCGCCACAGTATCTTGGGCCTGAAGCGGCAGTGCAAGTGTGAACAAAATCAAAAACGCAATCAAATGGCGCATACGACCAGGTCCCGGGAACCGGAAAGACAATCCAAATTATCAATGCCAAGCAATTGACCACTATATCATTTGCTGAAGATAGCCGCTCAATTTCACCTATGCAAATCCAGTACAATCAGCTGGTTGGAATCAATTGAACTGGATGAAAAGTTATGCAGAAAGAACTAGGGAACGGCTTCCATGTCGCATCGGTGAAGAAAGAAACTTACGATGAATTTCGTAAGGTTAACGAGCCGCTGATTTTTCCAAACAGATTCGACATCAACATTCAGGACGCGCTTTCAGCAGGCGAGAGACAGTCGACAGCGACACTGACAAATCAGCTCGGCGCGCCTTACGAGCTTCGTGTCGGATTCTTTGAAGGCGAGAAAATGATTGGCTGGAACTATGGAGTTCAAGTCAGCGGTGATACATTCCGCATGGTTACTTCAGGAATTGAACCGGCTTATCAGCGTAGAGGCATCTATTCCGCCTATCTCGACGTTCTGGCCAAGCACATTAGAGATCAGGGCTTCCAAGTCATTCTCAGCCGCCACTACGCAACGGACAATCAAGTGATAGTCCCTAAGTTGCGCTTTGGATTTCTAATCTCCGGTTTTGAGCTGACAGACGAGTACGGTCTGTTACTCCGGTTGAGCTATTTCTTCAATGAAACACGACGCAAAGCCATGCACGTAAGATCCGGCTTTCAGCAACCTGATGCTGAAGTCCAAAGACTCATTCGCAAATACGTTTAGCGCACAGAACTCTCGCGCTAAGTAACAGCGTTGCGTTTCCTCGACGAACAGAGAGAGGACAATGAAAAAAAATCGAAGCAAGAAACGGACGACACGGACGATGTTAACCTCCGCTCATCACTGCAACAGTCAATTACATAATGTTGGAAGATACTAAGCGGCCAAGGGATCTGAGATAAGATCGCAGCACTAGAGGACGAGTGATATGGGCTGGCGAGAATTGACCGTAGAACAGCTTGTAACGCTCAAAAACCCATTGGTGGTTGATGTCAGATCGCCATGCGAACATGAAGCAGAGCGATTGCCGAACTCAATAAACGTGCCGCTTCTATCAAATCAAGAACGTGAACTCATTGGCACTATTTACAAAGTAGACGGCGAGATGATCGCCCGTCGTCATGCATTGAAATTGATCGCGCCCAAGATTCCGTCCATCATCGACGAAATAGTTGCATTGCGTACATCCCATGCTCGCGCAATGGTTGTGTATTGCTGGCGCGGCGGGTTGCGCAGTGAATCGGTAGCAAGTTTGCTAAGCATGGCAGGATTGGACTGCTTTCGCTTGCAAGGTGGCTATAAAAGCTGGCGCAAACACGTTCTAAATGACTTCCAGACCGACCGATACCAATTCACTCCCATTGTGCTACACGGATTGACCGGTGCGGGGAAAACCGAAGTATTGAAGGAACTTGGTCACCGTGGCTCGCACGTGCTCGATCTTGAGGAGCTCGCGAATCATCGCGGCTCGACCTTTGGCAGCATGGGACTCGCCACGCAACCAACGCAAAAGAATTTTGACGGGATGCTATGGCAGCAGCTAAGAGAGGCCGGTAATGAAACTGTCTATCTGGAAGCTGAAAGTAGAAAGATCGGACGCGTTTCTTTGCCTGATTGCATCTATTCACGCATCAAGTCGGGAACGCCAATCCTTGTGACTGGCACAATTGAAAAACGTGTGGAGCGCATCATCGCTGATTATCTGTCAACAAATACGCAGAAGGAACTCGAACGAGCACTCGATCTTCTAGCCGATCTTAAGGAACGCCTAGGTGTTCAGAAACTGCAAGAGATAGAAGCTGCCGTACTCGCCGGGGATTTGAGATCCGGCATTCGAATGCTCTTAACAGACTACTATGATCCACTCTACCTGAAACACTTTCAGCACGGTGCACCATTCCAATTAGAGGTCTCGGGAGACAATCCGGCAATTGCCGCCGAAGAGATTGTTCAATGGTCTCGAAGTTTAGCGGTGCAACAGAGAATTTAGCAAGCGGTATGAGCAGAAGCCACTGTCTGTGTCAATTCAAGGTTACATCCGTGCAGGAAGAATCTCATTCTGTTAAGGCACACTTCTCATGCATGATTGCGCTTCTTACATTCTCAGCAGCCTCATGCGAGAATAGCGGACTCGAGTGAATCAGGCGGAGGGGATCTCATGCAGTTCTTAGTTCTTGGATACGATGGGACGGATGAGCAAGCACTGGCTCGCAGAATGGCTGCCCGGGAAGCACACCTAGCACTCGGCGACAAAATGCGCGACGCGGGCAAAATGCTCTACGGCGCGGCCATCTTGGACGACGAGGGGAAGATGATCGGCTCGGTCATAATTTGCAACGTCGATTCCCGCGCAGAACTGGACCAATGGCTGGAGATAGAGCCATACATGACCGGCGGCGTGTGGAAAAAAGTTGACGTCCAAATTTGCAGAGTCGGCCCCAGCTTCGCCAAACTCACTCCTCACGCCACTATAAACTAGCGCCGTGATTGAAGTGGTGGATCGTACAGATCAATTCTTTCGCTACCAGAAGCTTTGTCAATGTAGGTTACAGCAACGTCCGACAATTCCTCGCACTTACCGTCTCCATCGAGATCCGCGAACACAACATTTAAGCTGTGCCCTTGTCGATAGCTGATATCGCTCGCTCGCTTCAAGACATCATTCATACTTTTCTTGTCTAGCTTGAGAGCACTCTTAAGTAGAAACTAGCCCGCTTCCTTTATCTCGAGCCTTCCAATGGCGACACCACTGCTGCCATTGCGCTCCAGCTGTTTTACCGCCTCAAGATGTAGAGCCAATCGCTCCAACTTCGCATCTTCCAGGGGAATGCCCTTCACTGTAGGACTTTCATACAGAATGGTGTCATTAAAGTAGGAGTTGTCAAAGGCAGCGTTTGTAATTTCGCCTCGGTCCGATGAAGTCGTATAAAGCTTGGGCCGAGGATGGATCCTTTGCACATCCGCTAATAACTCATGCACCTCAGTTGGCGAAAATCGCGCAACACATTCAGTGTACCTAAGCGCCGCGGAGGTCCAATCGTCACTGTCCATCGCAGCACCAATTGCCAACCTCGCGTCATTCTTTTGCAGAATTGCTTCGACTTTATTGAGACCAGTCGTGATGTCCTGCAGCCTTTCGTAAAGACTCAAGTCGGGCTTTCGCTCAGGAATATCAGCCGGACCAAACTCCATTTCAGGCATCGTACACGCCCCCCAAAGAAACTCAACGCACAGAGCAGTGTAGTAAATTGACTTAACAGTCCCGTGGAATTCAAAACACGATGACTTTCCCGGGGGCCCACGTAAGAAGCTGGATCTGCCGAGTTCGGCAAATCCAGCTTTCCTGAACGTCATACTGATGGATACTATGCCTTTGGCAAGTGTTCGTCCAACTTGTCGAACGATCCCGTCCAACCGATTGTCATACCAGCTCTTCCTTGAACGAAAGTTGCAAGCTCTTCCGGAGTAATGTCGCCAACACATTCCCAGTAGATTGTAACGCGTGTTTGGTCCGGACCTTCAGAAGTGAGAGTCACCGTCGTCTTCATCGTTGCCGGCCATGTCGGCGCGGCGGGATGGCGCGAAAGGTTTTCGTTCTCATCGCAAAACTCTTGTGTATAGACAAGTCTGTGCGGTTTTTCAATCTCAAGATAATGAGCTCGGCCATACATCTTCATGCCGGCAGCGTTGGACATGCAATAGAAGCTGCTGCCACCGGCTCTGATATCAGCACGAAGGTACTCCATTGTGAAACCAGTAGGCGGCATCCACTTCGCAACGTGATCGGGATCGGTCCACACCTTGAACATTTTCTCGATCGGAGCATCAAATGTTCGATTGATGACGAATGATTCTTTGCCGGTGGACTGTTTGTCCAGGTACTCAGCAAGACGGTCCCACGTAGCGTTGCCACCCGCCTTCTTGATAAATCTGGCGGTTTCTTCAGCCGCTTCTGGAGTGGCCAATTTCATAGTCATATCCATCTTCGTCTTGCCGTTATCTTCCGAGAACAGCACGGTCACACGAAAGAGCGGCGGACGGTCGTCACTGGCGCCATGGTCGTACACCAACTTCTTGCATTCTTCAACTTCAAAATACTTCGTCTTGTTCGGGTAGTCGACGCCATCCGGTCCATGCATTGTATAGTCCCAATGACCGCCCGGACGCAAATCTTTACTGTGAGTCGTTATGGTGAATCCGCGGGGTCCCCACCACTGGGCAGCTTTGGCAGGATCAGTCCACGCATCCCAAACCGCGCGTACCGGAGCATCATAGAGCCTCGTTAGATGCAGTTCGTTGGACTTACTTTTTACGGGCATTTCTCTTTCCTTTCTTGTCCGGTTCTGTGGTGACAGTTTTGAGGTAAGCCTCCAGGCGATCGAAACTTTCCTCCCAAAATACTCGGTACTCTTCCATCCAACCGGCGACTTCCTTGAGTCCGTCGCTATTTAGCTTGCATGGGCGCCACTGTGCGTCTTTCGATTTGGTGACGAGCCCAGCCTTCTCGAGGACTTTTATGTGTTTGGTTACCGCAGGAAGGCTCATCTGACCGAGGAACGGTTTCGCCAGGTCGGAGACACTGGCTTCGCCTTTAGACAGTTGCGCCAGCATTGCTCGCCTGGTCGGATCGGCCAGGGCTGAGAATGTTTGACTGAGGCTGTCTTGCATCATAATTTACCAAACAGTTAATTAACACCTTGGTTAAATATACCGCAGGATCAGATTCGGTGTCAAACTAGGCTTCACGGGGTCTGCAATTACGGATGCCGCACGCAGCCCCGGAAGGGTCTCGCGCTGCGAATCGCGCATCCGCCTTTAAAACTCCGTCCCGCGATGCGCGGCAGGCGGACATAAATGCAGGACGCTTCTAAGGTGTCGCTATCTTACCCGTGGCTACAGATTCGCCAATAAGACGTTGAGGCTTTCGGCCATTGTCGGGTGCGTGAATACGGTGTCTCTGACCGCGGTGTACGGAACCTGGCCAATCATAGCCATTTGTACAACAGACATCACTTCACCCGCGGAATGACACAACAGCGAGCAACCCAATATCTGGTTCGTTTTCTTATCTATTACAGCCTTGAGGACGCCCTTAGTTTCACCGGAAGTATTTGCACGAGGTACTTTGCTAGCAGGTATCTTAGCCACCAGCACATCAAATCCCTTCTTCCTTGCTTGCTCTTCTGTCAGACCCACACGACCGAGTTCGGGATCGATGAATAGGGTGTACGGAACCACTCGCCCGGACGTCGTTCTATTGGCACCATGCAGCACGTTTTCCTTCACAATTCGATAGTCATCCCAGGAAACATGCGTGAAAAGCGGTCCACCGTTGCAGTCGCCCAACGCCCAAATATTCTCAGCCTCGGTCTCAAGACGTTCGTTAACCTTGATATTGCCACGCTCATCAAGTGTCACGCCGGTGGCATCCAGATTAAGATTCTCCGTATTCGGCGTTCGTCCAATCGCGACCATCACATGGCTGCACGATATCACTTCCTCACCGCCAATGGTGATCTCAATTTCGCCATCACGGTTCCGTTTGATCGATTGAGCTTGCGCATTCGACCGAAATACGATTCCGTCTCCTTCGAGAATCTCCTTGACGCCTTCCGCAATATCTTCATCCTCCATGGGCAGGAATCGCTCACCGCGCAAGAGAACAGTAACAGCACTTCCCAATCGCTGAAAGATTTGGGCAAATTCCAGTGCAATGTAGCCACCACCTATGATGACGAGGTGATCAGGCAACACGTTCAACTCCATGATCGAGGTGCTGGTCAGATAGGGTACATCCGCCAGTCCCGGAATCTTAGGTATAGTTGTGCGACTACCAGTATTGATATAGATTCGCTTAGCCGCAAGGAGACGCCTATCGCCATTCGCCATCGCCACTTCGATCTGCCGCGGTCCAACAAATTTTCCGGAACCAACGATGAGCTCCATATTCGGCGTCGAATTGAAGAGCTTCCAGTGCGTCTCAACCATCCCTTTTACTATCCGTCGCTTTCGTTCAATGGCGGTAAGCAAGCTTGGTCCGGCGTCTGAAATAGCGATGCCGAAATGTCGCGAGTGCTGGATTTGATCAAACAACTTCGCGGTTGCTACAAGAGTTTTCGTAGGAATACATGCAACGTTGATGCACGTTCCGCCAATCTGCCCTCGCTCAATCAGTGCCACCTTATGACCAGCGGGACCGAGAGCCATCGCCAACGATTTGCCTCCCTTTCCACCGCCCAGCACTATGTCGTCAAACGTTTCGATTACTGACACCTGACTCTCCCGTTCGATCTCTAAGAAGCCATTACGGCTCTAACTATTGAAGACACTTCCGCACGTCTTTCAACCTGGATTGGTGAAAAGAATTATGTTGCCGAAGCAAACGTCCGGAGCAAATTAACCTTGGTCGCGGAAGCAAATGAGTCTGAGATTATAAGCCTAATTTGGCGGATCCGCAGACGAATCCCGACTACTTTGAGCTGCTCGGACACACTTGACTTACCCCTCGCTTTCAACAGTCTTGCAAACGGTTCCGTTAATTAGCCGAATCTTATACTTGCCACCGCCAAAACCCTTTATCCTCCAAAAGTATCCAAGGGGAATCGAATGATTATCTTGCACCTATTCGGTTGGCTTGTCTTTTCTTGCATCGTCATGTCGTTCATCGAGCATCAGGTTCATGCACGACTTATGCACAGAAAAAACTTCCTTAGCGAGCGTAAGGCGTCTTTCAAAAAGACATTCGAAATGCACGCTATCTTTCATCATGGGCATTACTCCAAGATATTCAGTGACGAGCCCGTGCCTCCAGGTGAGGATAAGGAGATACAACTAACGGTACGCAAAGCACCGATTAAAGCACTGCCTTTTGCTGCAGTGATCGCATTGTTCTCCTGGTCGGGAGCTTTAATTTTCATCGGTGTCGTGACTTTTCACCATTGGGCATGGAATAAAATCCACCTCGAAATGCACAAGCCTGAACAAAAGAATTTCAGCAAGTGGCCGATTTACAAATTTTTAGCACGCTATCACTGGCTGCATCACAAGTATCCGGACAAGAACTTCAATGTCGTGTTTCCTTTCGCTGATTACATTCTTGGGACCACGGCACGCCCTACCGCAACCGACCTGATAAACATGCAAAAGCAATTTGAACCCCAGCTTGTCGCTCAAAAGGTTCCAGTAAAACTAAAGTAGAGGGAGAACTTGCATTCCTCCTCAGAACATCCACACCGAGATGAAAGCGCCTTAAGATATTGATCTAGAGGCGTTTTCCCTTTGTTGTACCTCTCCAGCCGAGGCACGCATTTGATTTGATTTGACTTGACTCGTTTCTGACTTCCCCGGCTAACGAAAACAGGCGCCGGTACTTGAACCGGCGCCTGCATATTTTTGCCTGAAGCTTTCGTTAGCGACCCCGGCGACCACCGCCACGACCAGCAAAACGACCACCACCGCCGCCAGCTTGGGCGCCGCCGAATCTTCCACCGCCAGCCTGAGCGCCGCCGAATCTTCCGCCCTCGCCACCGGCTTGAGCGCCGCCGCCGAATCTTCCGCCCTCGCCGCCAGCTTGAGCGCCGCCGCCGAATCTTCCGCCCTCGCCGCC
>JAIELX010000074.1 GCA_019752635.1 Candidatus Obscuribacterales bacterium
CATCGAATAAATGCCTCTGCCGCGTCGCGGTTTATGATGCTGTTCGCTTAGTCGGACGAGTTCCACTGGCTACGCCCTAGTAGTTACCTTCCAGGGCAAAGCATCCTATGGCTTATAGTAATTCGTATGATATACAATGATCGACTAGAATTGTTTTTGGTTGATTTTCGTTGGTGTGGAGCGGGAGTGAGGCAGATGAAAAGGTCTTGGAAAAAGCTGGCATTGTTGGCGTTTTTTGCTTGCTGCGCAGTTTCTCCGGTCGCGGCAGAAGACCTCCTCGAAACGACTGATATAGACAAGGAGCTGAAATCCGTCGACCAAGATCTGAAATCCGGCGTTAATAGCATGTTTCCTGGCGACCTCTTTCCTGCGGACGACGCAAAACCGACTTCAAGCGTATCGGCAAACAACCCGCAAGCAACGGCACAACAGAAGATGGCCGAGCAGTTGCAATTCTTCCAACTAGACACGCAACTGCGGTCACAGATGGACCGAGTTGGAAGTTGGCTTACGGAATTCGGACAAAGAAATCAGGGGCGATTCCCCGGCGTGGAGACGGGAGATTCGTGGGGACTCAAAAGAAACGCGACGGTGCAGCTCACCGAATTGGTCGGCAATAATCCCTATTCCGGAGCGACCAACACACCCGCCACGGCAGGAGAACTTAATGGACTGAGCCCCGGTCTGGCATATTTTTACAACGCAACCGGCTCTCCAGTAACCGGTTCACCAATCGCCAGCGATGAGTGGACATCGGAGTTAACTGCGGAAAAAGCAGGAAGAATCAATCTCCAAATGGATTATGGATTGACTGCCGGACAAATCGACGACTATCGCAACCATCCTCCGTCCAATTGGGAAGCGGCACCGGGCACGATTACGGCAATTGGAAACGGACAAGGGTTCTTCTTTCTCTGGGGCGCCGGACATGATGGCAAGCCAATCACCGAAGGACCGAACAGCAAGCGTCCTTACGTAATAGCACAACGCGTTCAATCAACGGTTGACGACCAAAACGCACCTAACGAAAAATAGATGCGGACTCCATCATGTTGCCGGCAATCACTGTTGCGCAGAAAGTTGATAGCACCAGCATTGGAGCATCGTGATGTTGCGCAAACCGGTTGGAATTCTCATTGTTTTCTGCAGCGCAACTATTGCGTGGAACGCGGCAGTCTTCGCTGCGGAATCGGACAGAAGCCGACGGGACACCAGCGCTCAGGAAAGATCCGAAGTCCCTTGTGAATCGGGAACGGCTCCTGCAGTTTCAGCTCCCGAAGCGTCCCTCCCTGGAGCCCGCAACTCGGTATTGATTGCGCAGCGGAACAATCGAGCAACCGCTCTCGTAACTTCAGCATGCAAAGATATTGCGGCTAATCAGTTCGACGAAGCCATCGCGAAACTAGTCGAAGCGCTGCAGGTACAGCCGGGCTACAGGTTAGCTCTCGAGAATCTGGCCGTTGCATACACTAACAAAGCATGGGTGATTTACGGACAAGAAAATTGGTCGGCTGCGCTTCCCGTATTGAAGCAAGCAATAGAAACCACACAATTGGCCAGAGGTCCGCAAGCGGACGTGCGCAAACTACAACAATGCTATAACTTCTGCGCCCAAACGCTACAAGATGCCAAAGCAGATCAGCGCATAATCGAATCACTGGGGAACGAACCCGACGATTACCTGGCGGACGTGTCGCCTGTGAAATGGCCGACGACGAGAATGCCTCTGAGAATCTTCATTGCAGCGGGCGCCAGCATCCCTTCCTATCGACCGGAGTTCGACGAACAGCTCAGACAAGCATGCCAGGCATGGACAAAGGCCAGTGGCGACACTGTCACGTTCACCGCAGCGAAGGAGCGAAACAATAGCGATATCGAAGTGACATGGTCGAGCAAACGCAGCGAAGCAGTTATCGCGACAGAAGCCGGGCACACGAGAGTCTTTGAAGACCAAAGCGGGATTAACAAGGCAACCATTACTCTATTCACGGTGCCACCACCCTCGACACCACAACCAATCACGGAAGATGCAATGCATGTAGCGTGCCTGCATGAATTGGGTCACGCGCTGGGAATTCAGGGACACAGCAAAGATCCGCGAGACATAATGGCGCCGGCTTTCAAGTACATTCGCTCAGCAAATGGAGTAGTTATTGCCCTCAGCCAACGGGATTGCAATACTATTGCGCGCCTCTACAATCCGTTACTTAAGTCGACACGATCAACTGCTGCTGTCGCCACAACATTCACCCCGCCGACGAATCGAATCGAACCAACAAAAAGCGGTGCGGCTAAGACTGTCGAGAATGCTCGAGCTGCCGCAACCGCTCCCTTGCCACCGGAGCGTACTGTCGAACAAGAACCTCCCATGCCATCGGCGCTAGCACTATCCAATCGAGACCGCGCGATAGTCTTGCTCAATAATGAGGCCGCAGAACTGCTCAGTAAAAATCAGTTCGCACAGGCACTCGAGAAACTTTTCATAGCAGATAAGATGAATCGCAACAACATCCTCACGAACAGCAACCTGGCACTTACGCGCTACAACTGGGCCCTGCACTTGTCTCGACAAGGACTGTACCAGGCGGCAGAACAACAAATAAAAGAATCACTTCGCATACGCGACTCACTCAATCAACAAAACATACCGGCCTATTCAGCGGCGCTTCAATGCTACATATTCTGCTTGCAGAAAATGAATAGGGTGGAGGAAGCAAAACAAATGGAAACTTTTAGAACTTCGCTCCCTCAGCGGTAGTTAAAATCGGGTCTCTTTAGTCGTCAATCCGTAGATCTGCGGATAGTCGATGCGGTTGCAACTGCTGTAGGCTCGAAGAAGTGGTGCGGTGTCAGCCCGTTAGTTCAGTGCCGAAGTGCATTGGATACAGTCGCCGTTAGGGCCAGCCAAGCATACACGGACGGATCAACAACCTCGGAACAGTGTTCACTGATACGGCAGGGCAGCTCTACGTTCTTACGTTCGCTCACCTCTTGGCATTCGACAAGTGAGCATCCCCTGAAGAAACCTTGGCAACAAGTGCCCGATACCAGCCGCCTGCTTGCCAAGTGCGATGAATAATTTGATTCGAGGATTGTAAAGGCCTGAAAAAACTGGCGATGCAATGATACATTTCATTTGGCGACAAAAAAACTTTCACCTCAACAGACCGCTTGACTTCGCACTTTGCGGGACCGATCGAAAAAAGCGGGCATACATATAACGACGGAATTTCTCACGGCATCTTCACAAGTTCCTCACGGCATCCCCACGATCAACAGATAAACTGGCGAAAGAAAATTATAACTGCAAGGGAGCGACTCATGCGCAAGAAGCTGAACCGGATCATCGCTGCGGCCATCACATTGAGCGTGGGGCCGGTCCCCTTCCTCACTCAAGCCGCAAATGCCGAAGAAGGTACGGCGACAACCGGCAGCGCTAGCACTACGGCGAACGTTAATGGTGCAGCGCAAGGCGCGACGCAGGTTCTAGATTTCAGCAACAGCGCGCATATTGACGTCGGTCATGAGATTAGAAACGAAGGTACCTGGTACATCGTTTCGACCAATCCCCAGATCACAAATGCAACGCTCAGTGCTCTCGGGTTCATCAATACGTCCGGAGCAACGATAACAACAGTTTTGCCACAAGGCGGACTTGCAGGCTATGCAAATGCCATTTCGAATCTCAGCCTGACGCTAATGGCAGTCAACGACATAGTCAACATGGGCACCATATCCAGTGCGGGCAACTTGTCTATGGCCGCGGGCGGGAGCATAATAAATGCATTGCCCTCAGGGGTGAATGGGGCACTGCCCGTGATGCAGGCTGTCAACAACTTGAATGTCCTTGCAAGCTCGGTGACAAACGCAGGCACGATGGCAGCGCTCACCGGCAACATTAATATTGCCAATCCCAGCTTGTACACAGCGACATTAGCACAAGCGGTAAACGCAAATTTATCCAGTGTGTTGGGCAGCGTTATCAACGTCAACAACACCGGCGGTGTCTTGCAAGCACTGAACGGAACGGTAGCCATTGGTGGCAGCACACTGGGCTCGAACTCTTCACTCTCAGTAAGCGGAGGAGACGTTCTCTCCCAAGTGCTTGATCTGAACGGTGGCGCGGGCAGTGTCACCGCTTACTTTGACAACATCACGGGCACGACAAACTTAACTGGCGGGACAGCGTGGCTTGGTTCCAACTCCGACACCATGATCCTGGGAAACCTGAAGGTCGATGGTGACCCGACATTTTTCAACAATCTCGGCTCGATTTTCCTATCCGGAAACATTTCTGCAGCACAGAAGATCTCAATTGTCTCGAACCAAGATATCGTAGGCATAGGGCCCTTAACCATCACAGCACGAGACCCCGGCACAGGGCAGGGCTTCGATGTCAACCTCATTGCCGGCGCCAATATAACCACGTTCGGAAGCCCTACGCCTTCATTCCTGATTCCTGGGGGCGCGCCCCTGCTCCCTGGTCAAACAATCACCGTATCCGGTGGTTCCCCTACCGGCGGCTCAATATCGTTAGCGGGAACTCAGATTGACGCTGCATCAACTGTAGGCAACCGCAATGGCGGCAATGTCACAATGGTCGCATTCGCAGGGACAACGCCCGGCTCAGGCACCATATCCAGTGACTACATCGCCACAGGAGGCAGCGGCAACGGTAGTAACGGTGCCGTCAATGCCATTGCCGGCGCAGCATCCGGCATCGCGATTCAAGGTCTCCAAGCCAACACCTCCGGCGGCTCCGGTACCCCCGGCGCCGTGTCTTTCATTGCCGCTCAACCACTCGGATTTGCGTCGTTCGACAGTAATGGCAATATGTTTGGTTCCTTCTATGCCGGACCATCAACCATAGCAAGTATCTCTCTTGCAGACGTTGTCACCGATGGTGGCGCGGTTCTGGCCACTACCGGTGGGCTGATTACAAGTGTAGTCTCGACCGACATAGACACTTCCGGCAACTCACCAGGACGCTCCGGCGGCGATGTCACGCTCCGTGCCGGTTCAATTGTGATAGCCGGTGGGATTAACACACGAGGAGCCACCGGTGTAGCAGGTACAGCAGGCGGAGCTGGACTAGCCGGTACAGCGGGTGGCACCGGCGGCCGAGGCGGCAACGTAACGCTGACGACTACCACTAGCGCCCTGATCGTTAATGGCGGCAACATGATACTAGATGGCGGTGACGGTGGCGCTGGTGGATTCGGCGGCAACGGCTCCGGATTGCTAACATCGGGAGGCATGGGTGGCATCGGGGGCAATGGCGGCAATGCAGGCAACCTTTCAGCGACATCGACCGGTGGAGGAGTCGTCAGACTGAATATAGGACCGACGATGACGCTACGCGGCGGAGCCGGTGGCTCTGGCGGGGCCGGTGGCGCAGGGCTAGCGGGTGCGTTCGGCGGCGCCGGCGGCGCAGGCGGCTCTGGCGGCTTTGCCGGAACCGGAGGCAATGTCACCACTTCTTCAGGCACCGGCGCGGTTTTCCTGAGTGCTCTCAGCTACGGCGGTACCGGAGGCAGTGGCGGCAGCGGCGGCAACGGCGGCGTCGGCACCATCACAGGCGGTGCTGGAGGGAACGGAGGATTTAACCAAACCGGCGGGGCTGGCGGCAACTTTAACATTAGCACCACAAGTGGTGACATTAACATAGGTCTGGCAATTAGCGAGGGGGGAAGAGGTGGCGCCAACGACGATCAAGTAGTGCTTGATCGCGCCGCCGGCAACGGCGGGTCCGGCGGTGCTACAGGCGGAGCCGGCGGCAATCTGTTCAGCGCTGGCAACGGCGGCAGCGGTGGCAACCTAACTCTTTCATCCACCAAAGGCGATATCACAGTTGCCTTGCTGCAATCCATTGGCGGCAACGGCGGTGGTTACAGCACCGCAGCAGCCGGAGACGGTGGCGCGGGTACTAGCAGCTCGGGCGGCGGCGGCGGTAGTGTCGGCAACGCTGGAGATGGGGGTGCAGGCGGCATGTTGACACTCTCTACCTCTGCAGCAATACACATAAACGGAGACGCCCTGAGCCAGGGCGGATTAGGCGGGCGAATTGATAACGGTTCAAACGCAAGCTCCGGCGCAGGCGGAACAGGCGCCACCGGCGGCAATGCCGGAAGCGTCGGTCGAAATGGCAATGGTGGAGCAGCAAATACTGTCACTATTAATAACTCCGGCGGCGCACTGACCATCTCCACTGTTGGTCGGTTAGGAGGTCTTGGCGGATTCACAGCCGCGCAAACGGCCATAGCAGGAACTGGCGGGAACGGAACGGCAGGAAGCGGCGGTAACGGTGGCTCGGTAGGTGATGCAGGTAATGCCGGTAACGGATCTACAATCAATGTAACGACTCGCACCTTGACCATTAACGGAAGCGGATCTCTTCTATCGAACGGCGGTGGTACGGACGTCAACCAATCAGCCGGGGGAGACGGCGGAGACGGAGCAGGTAGCTTTGCAAACGGCGGCACCGGCGGCTCCACTGGAGCTGGAGGCCTCGCAGGCAGTGGCGGCACAATCAACATTACTGCATCTTTAGCAGCGGTTCTGGACAATGGTCTGGAAGCCACTGGCGGACTGGCAAATGATTACTTTGCTATTGGCGGCCGCGGCGGAGACACCACCGCAACTTTCGGTAGTGGCGGAGCCGGCGGGTCAACAGGTTCAGTGGGCGGCGGCGGAGCCGGAGGCAAAATAACGATTAACTCACCGTCGGTTACCGGCGCGGGCGCGATTTCCCTCTTCGGCGGTGCAGCCGGTTCTTATGGAGGCTCGGGAGGGTTTGGCGGTTCATCTATTAGCGGCGCTGGCGGGAAGGGCGGCGATGCAGGCAACGCCGGTGCTGGCGGTGCCGGTGGAGCCCTGTCGATAAACGGTGCCACAGTCAACCTCAGCGGTACGATAAACATCACCGGAGGCAACGGCGGCATTAACAGCTGCTGCGGTGGTGGAGGCGGTTCATCGGTTACCGGAGTCGGAGGCGCAGGCGGCTCAGCTGGCACCAGCGGTAATGGCGGTGACGCGGGCTCGATCAACCTCAACTTGTTTAATGGTTCAGGCAAGCTCACCGGAACGGTCTTGGGAAATGGCGGTATCAGCGGCGTACAGTTTGCCAGCGGCGATTTTGGTGGTAGCGGCGCAACCGGAGGTGCCGGCGGAAGCGTTGGCGCAGGTGGACGCGGCGGTAACGGTGCGACTATAACAATCTCTTCCTTCGGAAGTGGTGCCGGTGCTTCTCTAGGTGCGGTGTTCATCCCCGGCGGGCTGGCAGATTTGTATCAGGGTGTAGGCGGTGACGGTGGCACGGGCACAAACACCGGGGGCGCGGGTGGATCAGTTGGCAACGGTGGCTCCGGCGGTACTGGAGGAAAAATATCCATCAATACTTCCGGCTTAGTGGAACAGACCGGCATTTTCACTCTAGACGGTGGCGATGCAAGCGCCTACCAGGGTTTCGCCGGTGCCGGTCAGGATGGCGGCAACGGTAACGGCGGGGCAGGCGGTATCGCCGGCAACGGTGGCAGCGGCGGAGCAGCCGGTGGCGTTACAATCTTCGCCAACGGCGACTACATCGGAAACAGCAATGCTATATTCGCGGTCGGCGGTAACGCCGATTCATTCGCGGGTTTCGGAGGCAGTGGCGGATCTGGCGGCACTCTCACCGGCAATGGCGGCAATGGTGGCGCAGCCGGGGCACAAGGTGCCGGAGGCAAAGGCGGCACCTTGTACATCGATGTCGCAGGAGCAGGCAGCTTCGGTGATATTTTTGCAGACGGAGGCGAAGTTTCAGGCGTCGCAGGGGGCGTCGGCGGGGACGGTGGCGATGCTACCGCAGCGTCCGCTCTTGCCGGCAATGGCGGAGCGGTAGGCGCCGCGGGAGCATCGGGGAGTGGCGGCTCTTTGACGATGTTTGTTGATGGCAACCTTGTAATGACCGGACTCTTCTTCGACGGTGGTTGCAACTGTTCCGGCGGTCAGATCGGACTGGGCGGCAACGGTGGAAGCGGCGGTTTCCTGGGTGGTTCCGGCGGAGCAGTGGCAATGACCGGTGCTGGCGGCGCAGGCGGCAGTATCAGCATTACCGGTTTGGGATCGATTGCGGTCACGGACATCATATCCACAGTGGGAGCGGACGGAAGTTTTGCAGGAGCAGGAGGCGGCAATGGCGGCAATGGAGCTGCCGGCGGCGCGGGCGGCTCGATCGGGGCAGGGGCTGCCGGCGGCGCCGGCGGCAGGGTTACAATCGATGCAGCAACAAGCCTTTCTCTTGTTGATGTTTTCACCTTAGGCGGCTTCGGCGGGGGCTTCGTAGATTCTACCGCCGGCGATGGCGGCAATGGCACCAGCGGAGCTGGTGGCGCCGGCGGCAGCATCGGCGCAGCCGGAGCAGGCGGTGTCGGTGGTGCGGTCACCCTGGGCGGGTCTTCCATAGCAGTGCGCGATCTGGCCACTGTAGGCGGCGACGGCGGATTCTTTGATCAAAGCTCCGGTCTCTCCGCCGGCAACGGCGGTAACGGCGGGGGCTCGTTCGGAACGGGTGGTGCTGGCGGTGGAATCGGCGCCACCGGGGGCGGTGCTGCAGGCGGCGCAATTAATATAACCTCAGACACGTCCATTACTCTGAATCGCATAGCATCCAACGGCGGTTTTGGTGGTTCCGTGTTTGCCGGTCAAACAGGTAACGGTGGAAACGGTGCCGGATTCGGTGCCGGCGGCGCGGGTGGTTCCACCGGTAGCCTCGGCGCAGGAGGCAGTGCAGCGACTATCAATCTGACAGCCAATGCAGGTTTCATTGTCTTAGACGAGCTAGATGCTTCCGGTGGTCTCGGCGGAGTAAACGTAGCTGTAGCAGGCAACGGCGGAAACGGCGGTGTATCCGGCAGCGGGGGAGCAGGCGGTAGTATCGGAGCCGGAGGAGCTGGCGGAGCGGGAGCTGCCGTGACTCTACGAGCCACAGCAGACATCACGGCCAATGAGATCACCATCGAAGGCGGCGGTATCGACCTCTATGCCGCCCTGGCTGGCAACGGCGGCGCGGGCGGCGCCACATCCGGTAACGGCGGCGCGGGCGGGAACGTAGCCAGCAACGGCAACGCAGGCAATGCAGGCGATCTGACCCTCGATGCCGGAGGACAGATCGCGATTACCTCCATAAGCCTGGACGGTGGCGAAGCCCTCGATATATACGATGGTATCGCTGGCAACGGCGGCTTTGGATTCGGGGCCTCGTCCAACGGTGGTTTAGGCGGCACTGTCGGCAGTGCTGGAAATGGCGGCGCGGGCGGTGACGCATTCATTACAGCCGATAGCCACTTCATAATCTCGTCAGATTTCAACGCCAATGGCGGCAACGGTCAGTTGACCGGAGGCGAAGCCGGATTCGGCGGTGACGGGCTCTTCTTCGGCGGAAACAGTGGCACTGTAGGCAACGCCGGTAATGGTGGTGCCGGCGGAACCGTTACACTGACTGCACTCAACATAGAGATTCCGAATCTGTCCGCCGAGGGTGGCGATGGCGGCGATAACTTCGCCGACGGAGCCAATGCGGGTAATGGAGCGTTCGGCGGCAATTCGCCGATTTTAGGAAACGGTGGCAATGGCGGGCTCGGCGGAGGAATTAACCTCGATACCAGCGGATTTCTGAATCTTACAAACGTAGTATCCGCCTCAGGCGGCAACGGCGGAGCCATAAGCGGAATTACTGCAGGCAACGGGGGCAACGGTAGCGCCGGTTCAGGCGGTGCAGGCGGTTCACTCGGTGTATCAGGCAATGGTGCTGGCGGGGGCACCATAGATCTGACAGCGCAGAACATCAACATACCCAACACGGTTACAGCGGAAGGAGGCAGCAACGGTTTCCTCGGCTTTGGCATACTCTTCCCACTAATACCCAGCTCCGGCGGCAACGGCGGCAACGGTGGCGGTAACGGCGCCGGCGGTGCCGGCGGCAGCGCAGGAAGCACCGGCACGGCCGGAAAAGGCGGTACATTCCTGGCCACCGCCAGTAACTCAATGCTCATTAGCGGCACTGTAAGCGTCGATGGCGGAGACTCAAGCACTCACTTGGGCGTCGGAGGAAACGGTGGTAACGGCGCTGGCTTCGGCGCAGGCGGCAACGGCGGAAACACGCTAACCACAGGAAGAGCTGGCGATGGCGGTTTAATCGATCTGACCGCAGACAACATGCTGCTCGGGGGCAACTTCACCGCATTCGGTGGCGATGCTTTGGCCTATGGAGCACTCAGCGGCCATGGCGGTAGCGGTGGTTCGAATGCAGCAGGCGGTAACGGCGGCAGTACCGGCAATGCCGGAAACGCAGGTGATGGCGGACGCATTGAACTTCAAAGCGAAGTCACCATTGACACAACCTCTGCCGTGCTAGATATGTCCGGTGGAGATACACTCGGCTACCTGGCAATCAGCGGCAACGGCGGCAATGGCGGTGCTTTGTTCGGCAACGGCGGCGCCGGTGGAAACATCGGCACGGCAGCCTCTGCCGGAAACGGTGGCGACTTCTACTTCGATGCCGACGGCGCGGCCAACTTAGGGTCGCTGGTATCGGTTGGCGGCGTTCACTTAGTGCCGCACGCGGCGCTAACTGGCAATGGTGGAACAGCTACGGCTGCATTTTCGAATAGCGGCGCAAGCGGATCGGTGGTCGGACTATCAGGACGAGGCGGCAACGGCGGAGATCTCACGATCTTCGCATCACAAGCGCTCTCCATAGCAGCGGTATCCCTGAGTGGCTCTAATGGTCAAACGCAGGCAGCCGACATTGGTATCGGTGGCAGTGGCGGTCTCACCGGCGGCGCGAGCGGTTCCGTTGCAAATGCAGGCGCTGGCGGCAATGGCGGCGCGGTCAATATCTTCGGCACAATGACAGTCACTATCTCGAGCAATCTCGACAACTTCGGCGGCAATGGCGGCATCTTCGCAGCAGATGGCAACACCGCAGGTTCCGGCACGACAGGCGGCGCAGCGGGAGCCCTCGGCAGCGCTGGCGCCGGTGGCGCCGGCGGGTCTGTGTTCATAGATGCCGACGCCGCGCTCAACCTCGGCAGTGTAAACGCTTACGGCGGGCGGGGCGGTGATGTCCGCGGCTCCCAAGGCGGAACCGGTGGCACCGGCACAACGGGAGCAGGAGGCGCAGGCGGCTCTGTCGGCAATGCTGGCGTCGGCGGGGCCGGTAGTACCTTGAATCTATCCGGAACGTCCATCACGTTCATCGACGTAAACTCCAGAGGTGGCGATGGCGGCCTAATCGGAGCATCACTGTTCAACTCCGACCCGACACGGGGAGGTAACGGCGGCGCGGGTGGCTCCTTTGGAGCTGCCGGCGGCAGTGTCGGCAACTCAGGTGCCGGGGGCGCAGGCGGCGGTGTCACCATGTTCGTCAGTGGTGGCAATCTGATTCTTAACACCATACTGACCAATAGTGGTACAGGTGGTTCCCTTACGGCACTTGGAGGCACAGGCGCATCAGGAGTCGGCTTCAATTCGGGCGGAGCCGGTGGTGCCATCGGCAGCGCAGGCGGGTCGGGCGCAAGCGGGTCAGTAAACATCACACTGCTTGGCCAGGGCACTGTCACGGGTGTCGGCATCAACACGCGTTCGGGCGACGGAGGCAGCCAAAGTGGAATTAGCGGCGCCGGTGGAAATGGCGGTGTCAGTGGATTCGGCGGCGCAGGCGGCAACATAGCGGCGGCCGGATTCCTCGGTAGTGGCGGCGCAGTGACGTTGACCGTCAACTCCGGCGACATCAATCTTTCGCTCATTGATACCAGTGGCGGTTCCGGAGGAACCGTTGCAGCGATAACCGCCCCGGGCGGAGCAGGAAATTTTGGCGGCAAAGCCGGCGACATCGGCGCCAGTGCTACAGGCGGCTCGGCGGGGGCAATCAATGTCTCTTCCGATGACGCCGTCAGTATCACCCAGGTTCAGGCCATGGGCGGAAGCGGTGGATCCATGAGTTCGGTTTCCGGACCGGGCGGTACTGGCACCGTACTCGGTGGTGCAGCAGGCGCCATAGCTTCCCCCGGAAACGGCGGCAACGGAGGCTCGGTTTCAATTGATTCCGACCTGGCAAGCGTAAGTGTCAACGACCTGAACACCAGTGGCGGCAATGGAGGGTTCTTGAATTCAGTCAGCGGTCCGGGCGGCAGTGGTAATACAGGAAGCAACGGCGGTGCGATTGGCGGGTTCACCGCAGGACGAGGCGGCAATGCCGGAAACATAATATTGAGCGCCGCTACCACGATTACTGCCCCGCTGATCAATGGCGTCGGCGGAGACGGAACTTCTACAGGCTCGGTCTCCGGTCCCGGAGGAGCAGGTGTAGCCCAGGGCGGCAACGGCGGAAACATAGTGCGCCCGGGAAGTGGTGGCAACGGCGCCTTTATCCAAATCTACGCGCCTGTCAGAAATCTTCTTGCAACAACCTTCACGGGTGGTCCGGCCGGTAGCAGTGCAAGCATCTTAGGTCCGGGTGGTCCGGGCGCAATCCCCGGACAGCCGGGAATGTTCGTTGGAGTTAACGGCACCAACGGTTTCAACGGAACACTAATTCAAGCAGAATCGTTACCTTGGGAAACATCGCCTGACGAGTTCTGGATTATGCGCAAGAAAAACAGACAGGTCGCCAGCGCTGATCGCTACAAGGTTCATACAGCGAGCCTTAGTGAAGCGCTTACCAGCGATGGAGACGCGCAGATGACTCAGTATCAACCAATCGGTCATGTGACACCGGTGACACCGAGCGCGGCCTTCATCAATGGTCAGGTCAGCGCCGCAGTGGAGCTATGCAGAACCGCAGATTCTATTCTGGTAACAGAGTCTAGCTTCACTGATTCGATGCGCGCTCGCGTAATGCAAGCCGGCGCACAAGTGGCACCATCGAGTAATCATGCTACTCCGGGAGCATTCCGCATGACTGAAGGCAGCTTATTGTTCGCGCCGGAAAGCGACCGCGCGGTTATCGAAACCAAATACGGCACCATCGAAATCGGCGCTGGCTCAAAGGCACTAGTCGAAGTGAACGGTGAAAACGTTACCGTATTGAATCTGCACGACAAGTCCCACGGCAGCATTAACGTGCGCCATGGCAACACTGCCATGAAAGTGGGTCTCGGTCACCAACTGGTGTTAAGTGACTGCGCGTACCGAACAAATGGCGAGCACGCCATCGCCATGAGAAATGTTCGTCGCGAAGTAATTTCCGGTGGGCTGCACGCATTCGGCGGTGAGTTCTCACTGGTGTCCGCACTCACAACGCACCCTGCGTTGCGCTCGCTCTGCCAATCAAAAGTGAAAGGACATCGCGCGCACCTCGACCCGATTCTGAAGAATGCCTGCATTCTCTCTTACGTCACAGCGCGACACGGAGCGTACAAGAAGTAACCCCCTCTTCTTAAGCCATCGCAAGCCAGAATAGCCTTTCGGTCTCGAGATTTCGAGCGCTCGCGCCCGGGGTTGACAACACGAATTTTGTATCGAATTCGTGTTCGCGCGGCTGCGTTAACGCACTGTTGAAGTGCAATCTCCGAAAGTTTGATTAGGCAGAAAGCACACGAATACGATACGATTTTCTCGGATTTTCGTATCGTATTCGTGTTGTCGGCGAACCGGCAAATTGCCGCGAAAGCTTGCATACAAGCAACTCCCAGCATTTTCATGGCGTATAGTAGGCAAGAGGACCGTCAGTGCAGCTTTCATTCCGTAATCATTTCCAACGGTGTTTTCAGGCATCGACGATCGCCATAGCTGTTTTAGTGATTGCAGCGACAACCACCACTGCAAAAACAGCGAAGCAAACTTCATCTAGCGTTGAAAGCGAATACAGCGTTTTCCTTGAGAGCCCCTACATCCAGTGGGGCTACCAAAATTGCGGACCGGTTATTACCTGGCAAACACGAAAACCCGGAAAGAATTGGTCTGCTCAAGTACAAGTAGACAACAGATGGCAGCCCCTTGCCGTAAAAGAGCGGCAGATTTCAGGCCCGGGAATCAAACCTTTCGCCATTGTCACTGCGGGCCCCGTCAGCCTGCCACCGGAAACAACTTTTCAATATCGTGTGCAAAACAACGGCACCACGCATTTCACAGCGACAGCTAAGACCGCTAAATCTGCCGGATCACCGATGCGATTCGTTGTATTTGGCGACTCAGGAGTAGATAGCCAGCCGCAGAAAGACGCAGCCCTGCTGGCTTACAATGAAAAACCGGACTTCATAGTCGTCACGGGAGATCTTGTGTACCCTGCAGGTCAGATAGAAGATTATCGCAAAAAATGGTTTCCTATCTATAACGCAGACGAGCCGGACAATAGACATGGCGCTCCGTTGATGCGCCGGGTGCCGATGATTGGAGTTGCAGGAAATCATGATACGGATACAACCGGAGGAACCGATGTCGCTCGGGACCTGCGAGTCTACCCCGATGGCATGGCTTACTTCTTGAACTGGCAGCAGCCATTGAACGGTCCGGCGCTAAGAAGCGGCGGCAAGAATACGCCGCTTTTGCTCGGCAGTGCCAAGGCAATATCCGCGTTCAAAAGAAACGCCGCCTCGGCATATCCGCAGATGTGCAATTTCTCCTTCGATTACGGAGATACGCACTGGCTAGTGCTAGATGCCAACTTTTACTCAGACTGGACCGACCCGACACTGCGTTCATGGGCTGAAGCCGACCTGTTGAGAGCTCAAAAAGCGAGGTGGCGCTTCGTGGCATTCCACCAACCCGGGTTCACCTCCGATCCGATGTTCGCAACGGATCAGCGCATGCGCGTTATTAGCCCTATTCTCGAAAAATACAAAGTAGATATGGTGTTCAACGGTCATGTTCACCACTACGAAAGGTCGTATCCGCTACGCTTCCAGCCTGGCTCCGGAGTATCTCTGGCTGATGGCAAACCGAAGCTTGTGCCTGGCGAACTAAAAATGGACAAGTCATTCGATGGTATCACCAGTACTGTTCCGGACGGAGTAATCTATCTCATCACTGGTGGCGGAGGAGCTAAGTTGTTTGGGCAAGAGGAAGAATCACAGCCGCATAAATGGCAGCAGTTCACTGCAAAGTACCTTGCTGATACGCATTCAATTACTATCTGCGACATCAAGGACAACACATTGACGGTGAGGCAACTAACCACCGATGGCAAAGAAGTCGATCGTTTTCAAATCACGAAATAACTCAATGAGCTTGGTTTACCGTGCTCAAACGCGATCCTGATCTGGTTTCCATCAACAGATACACGAACCATACCGCTGCAGGGACGCCACTGAAAAACGAAGCAAAAATCCCGTAACTAACGGACAGTGGATTAGAAAGATACACGGTCAATACATACGTCAGAAGCAACAACCACTCGGCAGTCAGGTCTTGGCGCTGTGGTACAGGCAATGACGCTGTATCGGCAAAAACGAACGAAGTCGCAGAAATCGGCTCCTTCAGGAGCGGGCTGGACAACACTTCCGGGTTTTCCTGCGCTACCGGGGTAGTCGGCGATAGAGGTTTTGCCGCTGCCTCCAACCCCACGGGCCCGTCATCCAACGACGCGAGCGGAGCAACAGTTAATGCCACAGTACTCTCATCGACGGACAATACCGCCGCAGCAGGTTCCTCTCGTTCAGAAATGATCAAGCGGGCAAACATGAAAACAAACACAAAACAACAATTCACCGCTATTGGTGCCATAGTGAAAAAATCCGAAACGCCGAAAGTCATCAAAACCCAGACGGCCGTGGCGGCGAACACGCAACCGATTGCCAAAGCCTTCACCGTACTTGCCTGAGAGCGCGCGCCATAGACCTCTTTAGCAAGCACGATGTGCCACCGGACGGTAAGCACGGCAACAACAACAACGACCACGAACACAAAAGCAATTCCGACATAGGTGGCAAACGTCATCACCAAATCCGGGGGACGAATGGTTCTAAGCACGGGAAAAATCAATTCGAGCACCGAGTTGGCAAACAATGCCGCATGCGCGACTCCAAACTGATTGGCGAATACAGACATTGCCAAACAGCGCATCGGACTTACAGTCGATACGTTGTTGTCCTTGCAGATCCTGTAATTAAAATAGGCCCAGTACGCGGTCAAGAGTCCGGAGAGCGAGAATCCACAGATGAGCCCCGATAGGTTTCCGACAGCGAGCGTAGTCGCAACCATCGTAAAAATCACTGATACCCCAATGACAAGCAGGAGCTCATGCGCGCGCTTGGCCCGACTCCCTCCTGAAATATCCGCAGAGCTTTCCGAGAATTGGAGCCCATTGTTGCCGACCAGAAGCGATTTATCAGCCGCATCCGAATTTTTGAGCTCACCTGTTCCAGTCGCCTCAGCCGTCCGATAATCACCAACATCCTGCTGTTGGGTGGTTTCAACAGTACAATCGACGGGTAAATCGGATGGCTCGTTAGTAGGCATTGGTTCACACGGGGTCTATAGACATTGTAATGAATTTCCACTAACCAGACAAAGGGTTTGGTTCATCGGCAAACTTCATACAATGTGTGTAGACAGCGGCCTGCATAATTCGACTAAGAATCGGCCCCCGTGGCAGAACGTGATCAGAGGAAGTCAGCTCGGTAAGACATGGCGGCAGATATTCAACTCTTGATCGTCCAGGGGGACGAAGCGCTAGAAGCATCAGATCTGGATGCGGCAGAGAGATGCTATGCCGCGGCACTTGCCACCTCAGTAGATCCGGATGCAAACGACCATGTGCTACGCGCACTGGTGAAGTTGGCGGGGCGATTCATTAAGCTGGGAGTGCGAAACCGTCCACAGAGCCTTTATAGGCACTTAGAAACGCTACCTCTATTGGAGCGTACGCGAGTGATGGAGTGGCTGGCCCGACATCACCGCCAGAAGGGGGATCTAGCCGAGGCCGAGAAGATCTACCTGGAGATTTTTGATATCAAGGCGTCCGGTCTGGGCTTTAGCCATGAAGAAACCACCGCCGCGCTACAGACGGCGGCGCTGATATTACAGATGCAGGGCAAATCGCCCGAAGGCTTGTATCTGAAAGCTCTGAGCGGCGCGAAAACACCGGTACCGGCGTCGACTTCACCGCAGCCTCCACCTACGGCTGCGGTGCCGACGATGGCTGCGACTGATAAACCGGCAGCTGCTCAGCCAGCCGTCCAATCACCACGTCCTGTGAGTTCGCCACCACCGCCACCGGTCCAAGCGGCACCAGGACCTGCCGGCGCACAACAACCATCGCAGCAGCCAACACAGGCGCCACAGAATCGAGCGGCACTGACAAGCAGCGAGCCACCAGTAGCCGCGAAGCCGCCGATTCCGAAACCACCACCGACGGTCGGACCGGTTCCGGCAACAGGCGATATGACGATTCCCAGAATCGAACTTCCCCCCAAGGCTCCAAATCCTGTGGCACAGGCTCCCGCAAGTCAGCCCGTCGCACCACGGGAGCCGGCTGCCAAAATTTCACAACCAGTCCAGACAGCACCAGCCGAGCAAGAGTCGAAGGGTGAAAGTGTCCGCAACACCAAGCGCGCATCTACCGGCGGGCTCGATCTAATCGACGCCATTCTCGCCGGCGGCGCGTCCAACGCACCGCCCACTCCTCCGCCTCCGAAACTGGTACCGTCTATGCCAGCAACTCCAATCGCGCCAGAGGGGGCAGCCAATGCGGCTCCAGCTTCGGTTCCGCCGAACAGCGCAGCCACAACGCCGGCACAGACACTGTCCACAAGCCGACAGAGTCAAGCAACCCAATCGACGGACTCAGAACCAACGGGCGGCAAAAAGTCACAGGCAAGCCCGGCGAGTTTCGCGGCGACTGATTCGCAATCGACTGTACGTAGCGAAATGCCTGCAGCAACTGCCAGCTCAGCAGCACCTTCAGCACCAGCGCCGGCGACAACGGCAAATCCTTCTGGTGCGGCCGCAGCACCATCGCCGGTAGTCAGCGCAGAGATGAATACAAAAGCACCAAGTACCGCGGCGTCAAAGTCCACAGACAAGGTTGAAGCACAACATTCAGCCGCAGCTGCATCAACTCCAACCACTGCAGCTTCCCCGTCGGTTGCGCCGCAACCGGCACAGCCGACAGTCCCTTATCCCTCAACCTGGCATGAGGTCGCCGTAGCATGGCGAGCTTGCAGTGAGATATTGTCCGATCGTCTCGCGCAAAACTTAAAAGCAAAACCGCTGGACAAGGCAACAAAAACTGTCTTGGAAAAATTGCGCTCCAAAGTACCGGCATTCACGGCTGCTATTGAAAAGACCACTGCGGAAAAGCTTCTGGTCAATACACGACGCTCTTCGGTGTCCGACCGTATCGATTGGATGATTGCCGAAGACTTGGCTGAATTGTATAAACAGTGGAGCAGCTGGAAAAAACGTCCGTACGAGATTGGCCTCATATACGCACTAATACTGCGCGTTGACTTTCTAGGCCCGTGCCACGAGGACACGATCACAACTCTTCACCGCTTGGGCTACGTTTACGCAAGCGACGAACACACTTTTCAAAACGATGAAGCAGCAGAAGCGCTATTGCGTCTTTCGCTTCTGCTACACGAGATTACGTTTGGCGACGAAGACCGCCGCACCATCAACAACCTGATGAATCTCGCCACCATATATAGTGACAACGAAGCCCCCTCCGCAGCCGAACCTCTTTTCCGCAGAGCACTTGACGCATCGATGAGATCAAACGCACTGACGCAAGAGGAACTCGTTGAACTGCTACGCAACTTCGCCAGGTGCTCCGAACATCGTGGGGACTTCGCCCTTGCTGCGGAATTGTACGAAAAGATGCGTACCATATTCGAAGCAATCTCACTGGACTCCAGCGAACTGTTCGAAACCATTCACAATCTTGTAGTTTGCTACGACCGAAGCGGAAATCAGGAGAAAGCGAAGCAATATCACCAGCGCTTGCTCTGGGAAACCGATTGGCTGGAGCACCCCAATGCCATGGCCATGAGAGAGTGGTGCGCAAGCCGCTATGAAGCGGCCGAGCAGTTCGAACGTGCTGAACAAATGAACAAGGACATTATCAGCTCGACTCAGCCAGGCGACACCCTGGCACGAAATGCTCTACAAGCACTGGTTCGCATTTACGAACACACTGGCCGCCATCGTGAGGCAGAACGACTGCGAAACCCCTGGTACGATCCGGACAAGAATCGCCCGCGCCCGCAGCAGGTAACCTCACCCGCCGAAGCAATTTTATTTGCCGGACAAGCTGTTCGAGGAGGTAACCTTTCAGAAGCACTGGACTACTACAAATCAGCACTCCTCGCCGCCGAAACAGACAACCCTCTCAGCCTGCAAATCATCGAAGGGTTACGAGAGCTGGGAGCCGCTCACTGGAGAAACACTCACTTAAAAGTTGCGCTGGAAGTTTATCGCATGGCGGCAGAAACCGCACAGAGACTGCTTGGGTCCGCCTCCACCGACACGGCCGCTTGTCTGCATGAGGCCGCAGTGCTGGAAGACCACTTGGAAGAACAAGCAAACAAGGCCGGTGAATACTTCAAACAAGCATTCGAAATTCGATTACGTCTCCTCGGTCCGGACAACATTGACACCGCTGAGTCCGCTTACGAGTATGCCAGACATTTTCGCGGCGACAGACAACACAAAGAGAGCGTTCTGAAACTTGCCATTGCTGGACGGGAGCGACACACGGGACTTTGCGATGATCGCACGAAAACATACGTGGATGAACTGGTGCGTCTGTACGCAGAAGACGGTCAGTTCTCAGGCGTGGCCGGTATCTCCGGTCCACGATTTGAATTCGCCGAAGATCCGCTAGTACCGCCGTCACCAAAATCATCAAAGCGGTTTTCCGCCGCCCGCAATCCGGGAGCATTGGCTGCAATTCTAATCGGTTCCGATCCGGTTGCAACACTGGCCGCATCACTGGATGAGCGCAAGTACCTATTAGGTATCGAGCACCAGGATACCGTCTCCAAAGCAATGCAGATAATTGATCTCTACGAGGAAACAGACGATTCACCTGAGCTCTGGACTGACGTACCAGCAGTCAGCCACTTATTCTGTGCGTTGTCCCTTCAACTCTTAGCTCACCATTTCATGGCTAGCGGCGACTATGCACGCGCAAGCGCCACATTCGATACTGTGCTGCGTATCCGAGAAGAAGTGATGGGACGCAGTCACCCCGATGCGGCAATGAGTCTTTGTGACCTGGCCGTCCTTGCCATCAGAATGAAGGAGTATCGCGATGCAGAACGCCTTTACACGAGGGCTTCGGAAATTTTTGAAAGTCGTCTGGGCGAATCCAACCTTCACACCGCAGCAGCTTTTCACAACATGGCGGTTGTATTGCATAAACGCAAGCGAAAGACACAGGCCGAATCTCTTTACAAGAAAGTGCTTCAACTACTTGAGCGAAGCGGCAGCAACGAAGGATCGCGCAAGCTGGTCTGCTTGAAGAACCTGGAGAGTCTGGCCAACAGCGGTTCCGGACAAGGGGACTAACCATGCCGAGCACCACAAGATTTGTAGCTTTGAAAGCAACGGAATTCGAGAGCCGTTACCTTAGCTTGCCGCTGCCGGGCGCGGCGATTACCGAACAGAATGCGCACAGGCTGCTTTGTCGCGAGATGCTAGGCTCGTGCATGCAAAAATGCGGACTGTCCAACTGGATGTCTGCGAACAGATTCAATCTGGGCATCCGCTTCGACAACGGCAAAGGTGTCGATCCGGACATCGAAAGAATGAATGCCGGCTGCTACATGCTCGGATCACTTTTCCCCGGCAATGACGTGCAGTTACCGTGGTGGATAACGGGATCACTGGGCTTTGCCGATTCCGCAATGCTAAGCAGTCCTGATGCATTGCGAATTGCAGTTGACCGCTTACACGAATTAAAGTTGCTGGAAGTGATATTGGCTAATGTCAGCTTCGGCGAAGCAGCACCACACATTATATCCTTTTGCCGATTCCTGGAAGACAACGCCGATCGCAACGCATGGCTCCTGGCCGTCGATTCGGAAGAGTAGACGATTCGTTCCGAAGAACCGCTCAGCGCGCGCTCAAACTCCGATCACCTGTTGAAGAGATTCCTGCAATTCGATCGCATCATTGAGACAGCGATCAATTGCGGCAAGACGGCGCGATGGCGAGACACGCTTGCAAAGCGATAGCCAACGCTGGTGGCGCGTCGCGTTCTCCTTAGCCTTCGGCTCTGCCGGCGCCATTTGCTGAACGGTGAGCAGGCGATACTTATGCAGCTCACTAATGGCGTTGATGCAAAGAATCCGAGCCTCAACAAAAGCTCCTTTCCTGCTGCAAATCAGAGCTAAGTCCACGCTCGCGACTGCGATTGAATCGAGAAAAAGCGCCCGATCGACTTCTCGCCCGGACTTAGATTTTCCAAAAACCAATTCACAGTGGTTGCTTAACTGTTCCGGCATTCTCAAGGCTTCACGCAACAAATTTTCTGCAACAGAAAAACTTTCTTGTTCACAATGGACATCCGCCATCAGAACAAGAAAACGGGCCCGGTCCGCCATTGTTGAGCGCAACCCGCTATCGAGCCATTTGGTGCACCTAAAGATGCTCAGCGCAATCGCAATGCGTCCGTCCAGCAAAAGTCGCTCGCAGCAAGAGTTAGCAATCAAAGTGATCACCAGAGTAAAAGCCGGCACACAAATCACCAGAAAGAGCAGGTACAGAATTGCATCAGCGCCACTGAGCGACGGCACAGCAAAGGGCATGATCTGCTGGCGTAAGGCAATGTACGGCATCAGGGCAGCCAGGTATGCAACTGACAGGAAGATCCAAACCCGTTGCGAGCAACGCTCGGCTTGCTGCAGCGTGTCATGACTCGTCCAGCACCAGCAGCGTAGCGGTACAGCATCACTTTCGCCGATACAGTCGTTCATTGCACAACTCCGAAACATCGATCCGTAAGTGCCCATTATCAACACGCAGGGTTACACGAACGTTACCGAATCGTGAAACCTCCAAAGAATCGACAAGCAATCCCGTCCCCGAACGACACCAATAGCAGACGACGGGAACCAAAACATCAGAGGACACCTGAAGCTCGCGTTGTCAACGGCGCGCGCACTGTAAAAGGTCAGCCCCGGGTAAAGTCCCGAAAAGCTTGCCCGATCTGCACATTCAGTTTCCATAACGACAACTCACGCAGCCGCGGCTGGTTTCTACTATGCTGTCGTGTTCGAACCAGCAAGAGGACGCGGATTTGGCACCCACTACCTTCAATAAGCCTTCCATGGAGCGGCACCGCGTCGTCGTAACCGGCATTGGCGTTGTTTCTCCAGTAGGCATAGGCAATGAGAAGTTTTGGCAATCGCTGATCAACGGGAAGAGCGGAGTTTCCAGTATCGGAGACTCATTGGTCGACCCCAGGCTACTGGGCTATTCGCATATCGCCGGTCAGGTGAGAGATTTTGATCCGCTTCAATTTATAGATCCGAAGCAAGCGAAGCGAATGGATCGATTTATTCAGTTCGGTGTTGCCGCAGCAAAATTGGCACGTGAAGATGCAAACCTGAAAGATGGCGACGTCGATCCCTACAGAATGGGTGTGGTTGTTGGCTCCGGCGCCGGCGGGTTTGATACGGTCGAAAAGAATTTCAACACGCTCTATGCGCGCGGACCGGGACGATGCTCACCGTTTATGGTGCCGATGATCAGCGCAAACATGGCCAGCGGCTGGGTATCAATTACGAACAACGCCAGGGGACCAAGTTCCTGCGCGGTAACTGCCTGCGCCACGTCCGCCTCTGCTATCGGTGAGGCCTATCGCATCCTTGAACGCGGGGACGCAGATGTGATGCTCGCCGGCGGTTCTGATGCCTGTATCACAAGTTTGGGTATGGCTGGCTTCGCAAGTGCGCGGGCGCTCTCAGCATGCAACGATGCACCGGAAGCGGCCAGCAAACCTTTTGACTTGAGTCGTGATGGCTTCGTTATAGCGGAAGGCGCAACAGTGCTTGTGCTCGAATCGATGGAACATGCGAAAAAACGCGGTGCCACTATTTACGCCGAGCTCGTCGGATTTGGACAAACAAACGACGCGCACGACATCGTAATGCCCAGAGAAGATGGTGAGGGCGCCGCGGCAGCAATGCGGGCCGCATTGAAAGAAGCCAACTTAGCTCCGGAAAAAGTGGACTACATAAATGCCCACGGCACATCGACGAAGTTAGGCGATTTAGCAGAAACACGAGCCATCAAACAAGTCTTCGGCGCGTCAGCAAAACTAGTACCGGTTAGTTCAACAAAATCGATGACCGGACACATGTTGGGCGCCGCCGGTGCGACAGAATCCGCCGTCTGCTGTTTAGCAATTCGGGAGTCGAAGATTCCGCCAACGATCAACTTGTCGGAGCCGGATCCGGAATGCGATCTTGACTACGTACCCAATACCGCACGTAATACCAAAGTAGAAGTAGCGCTCAGCAATAGCTTCGGATTTGGCGGGCACAATGTATCGTTGGTCTACGCTACCTGCGTGTAGCCTGGCCTCGGTAGCCTTCAAAATACAATTCCGAAAGTCGCGTTAGAAGCGGGTGGCGCGCGCGCACCCCGGGATCGATCGAGTACTATATACTGAAAAATCGCAGTGACAAAGTTGAGCGGATTCAAAGGCATGAATTGGAAAAATATTCTCGGAGTGACGATCACAGCAAGCGTAGTGCTGTCAACACCTGCACATTCAGCCCCGGCTGTCGACGAAAGAACCGGGCTCGAAGCCGCCATGAAATTTTTTGACAGCGATCCGGCTCAAGCAGAGAAACAGCTGCAAGCACAAAAATCTGCATCAGCAAAAGTTTTTCGCGCCTATCTCTACTTCATCAAGAAGGTTCCTGCGCCAACTCCTGACGCAATAGACAACCTGATGAACCAGGCAATCGCCGAAGCGAAGTCGAAAGACTCACTTGGCGATCTCGATACTGAAAAGAAGTATCACTACAAAGATCTTGAGACACTGCTAACACATTTGCGATTCATCACGGACGCTGATGGTGGTCCACAAATCCCCGCATCCATTTTCAGATATTATCCAATTGCTGCGTTTAAAGCATGGGCTCCAGCATGGGGATCCTCCAGAGACGGATGGCTCAATGTACAGGCGCAGCCGGACTTAGACGTGATGAAAATTCCCGACGTCAAAGACTTTGTGGGCTTGCTGGATGAACTCTTTGGCAATCCCAACGACGCGTGCTCCGGCTCCATTCGGTCCACGTACGGTCGAAAGCAAGTCCTCGCGCTGATGAAAGCATCACTTGGTCCAACAATGTTCCTGCCCGGTTCCAAAGCTGCAAGCGAAGGCATCGATCCGGAGCTCAATGACTTTATGGAAAACTGGTCCAATGAAGAATTATGGAACAAGATCAAATACAAGCAATACATGCTCTTCAAAGGAAAGGCGCAACAAGCGCTGGAAAAGTATTATGCCACTCGTCTTCAGCTGACCGAAGACAAAGCCTCTGAGTGCTCAAAGAACGCTATCGAAACAATTTCCGCTGCTTACTTAAGCGAATATTCGCATGGTACTATGCGGGAATCAAGAGCTCGCCCGGTCTACAAAGTCGCGACCAATCCAAAAGTGACTGTGTCGGATCTCAACAAATCTCTAACAGAGAAACTCAGCCCGGAGGACCTTTGTGATGGCCTCCGTTACTGCATTCTCAACGACGCCGATGTCAGCGCTATAAACTGGTTCATAAGCAAAGGCGCTTCGGTCGAGCGAGGAAGAGTAGAACAACCGCTCTTCACGGCGGTGCTTCGCCCCGAAGTCATAGATCTTCTTATCAAAGCGGGCGCCAAACCAACAGTGGCAAACTCCGTCGGCAAAACAGCTCTGTTTCAGGCCGTGCAGTTCGACTCGCTGGAATCGGTCAAGAAGCTAATCGGCAACGGGCTTAAGGTCTCACAGACAATGGTGGCGGTTGACTCCGACGCAGCAACGGAAGCGAATGCGTCCTGCCTCTACCACTACTCTGTCGGCAGCCGAACACCGTTGCACTATGCGGCAATGTTCGCTAGCGCGCCAATTATCCAGTATCTGGTCGACCAGGGCGCAAATGTTTCCGCCAAAGATTCTTCCGGCGAAACAGCGGAAGCCATGATCGCCAAGAATAAAAATCTGTCGCATGCAGAACGTGAGCGACTAAAAGCGGTGCTGCATCGCCCCTAGCCAGCGCCATACCGCAGTTTCAATCGCTTCCGGCATTTACTCGATTCCGATGGCGCACTTACTGGAACGGCAGAGATGTAATATCCGACGACACCAGCACGATTTGCATTCCGTTCCAGACCGTTACCTCCCCGTTACGATGGGGGGTATTTAATGATTACAGCGCTTCACACACAATTTTTGAGGCATGAAATCAATCGACTACGCCAACAAGCTAATCGCAAACCGATACGCTGTATCGCATCTGCTTGGACAGGGAGGAATGGGCGCTGTCTACGCAGCAGACGACCTGCTCCTTTCTCGGCGGGTCGCTATCAAGTTCATGAACGGTCTTTCAGACCAATCGATTGCTCGGTTCAAACGAGAATACAAACTTCTGGCCAAAGTAAATGGCCCTAACATAGTCCAAATTTTCGAACGCGGTCAAACTGACGACGGAATTCCATTCATCGTAATGGAGTACGTCAACGGACGCACACTGGAGCAAGCATTATCGGATCCGTCCGACAGACTGGAAACTGAAGAGATCATCACCATTGCCGCACAGATCTGCACGGCATTGAGCAATCTCCACACACTGGGGTTGGTTCATCGCGATCTCAATCCATCCAACATCATGCTAACAAACGACCAGAGAACGATCGAAGCCAAGCTGATGGACTTTGGCGCGGTGCATGAAACCAATATTGCTCTGACAGCCACAAATGAGCTACTCGGGTCCCCGGCCTACATGAGCCCGGAACACCTGACGCCCAAGCTTCTGGACGCGCGGTCCGACATCTTTTCACTGGGATGCGTTTTATACCGCTGTGTCGCAGGCACACCTCCTTTCGAAGCAGACTCCGCCCTTCAAACACTGATCAAAATGCGGACCGGCGCAAAAGCCGATCTGAACTCCGCTGTGCCCCCCTTCTTGAGAAATACTATTGACCGTTGTATAAGACCGATTCCGTCCGATCGATTTCAGTCAGCGGAGGATCTTCACAAGGCATTAACCGAACGAAAATGTGACCAACCAGAATCCGCGCCCTTGACGCGTGCGAGATCGCGCAAGCCACTGCTGATGGCGTTGATCGGCGTTGCAATTATTGGCACAAGTGCTTTCATTTTCATGCGCCCCCCCGCTGGTGGCAACCCATCCTCGCAAGCGAAAGCAGAACTAGATGTGCTGGCAAACCAAAGCGACTGGACGAAATTCGACGAACTCGCATCGAAAACGATCACGCCGACCAATCAAAATGCTTTTTCTGAAACTTGGGAATCATTCGATAAGGTCGCGCATCATTATCACGAAACGGGAGACTACGAAAAAGCCATCAAATACAGTGACTTAGCTCTCAGAAATTGCAATAAAATCAGCCGCAAACCGTTCCTGGAACTAAGCGGAATCGACATAAGGTTTTGTAGCAACAAATCCGATCTGCAATGGGATAAGAATGCCTATCTTTGGCTGTCAGTCAATGAAAACAAGGTCCAGAGCAGTCTACAATCGCTGCTGCGCCTCAAAGAACTAAGAGCAAGATTATCCCAACGGCTCAATTTGAATCCGCAGCTGGTTAAAAGCAACTTTGAAAATGTGCTCCAATACGCTGTCGAAAAAGATTGGGACGAGGGAACAACCTTACCTCTCCGTCAGGACTATGCCAGATTTCTCGTAAACCAAAGAGATCCAGCCAGGAAGAAAGTTATTGAGGACATAAAGACCACTACGCTGGATCAACTCAAGAACAATAGCTACGTAAGTTGGATGTTCGTCACCGCTACGCTGAATCTGGAATTCGAAGAGGCCAGCAATACCGAAGCAAATAAACTAATCGCCGAGTTTGAGCCTTACGCTCCGAAAGACATCACGGATCGGTGTTCATTCTGGTGCGACATGTATCGCTTAAGTCTGAAAACCGATAAACCAAGGGTCAACTTCACAGATAACGCATACGCGCACATAGGCAATTTAGCGCCTGCGCAACAGTGCGATGTTTTGCTCCTGATGGCGCTCGCACATCCAGAACGAAGAATGGAGTTCACGCAAATAGCTGATAAAACAGCGACCATTCATCAGATAGCACCGCACTGTCGCGCAGCCGTTCATACGAACCTTGCACAAGCTTACGCGCTGCGCAAAGACTATCAGACTGCTGTAAAGTATTTAGACCAAGCAATCCAAGAATACCTAGCAGACAAAGAGCCGCAAAAGAGAACGACATTATCGCCGACCCGGGAGAACCATCTACGCGGACTTCAAGAAACAAGACAGCTGTGGTTCGAGAAGGCAAAGTCCGGTGCGAAGAGCCCCGGTTGAAGAAGCGGCTCTCGTCACGACGGAACAACACGGCACTATTGAACGAAAGCGGCTTCTCTGTCTTTCACGAAGGTAGATTTGTAGTTCCAAACATACATGGACACTTGGTTCCCTACATCGTTGAACATCTCTCGAGCCAATCTCTTGTCTCCTTTTGCGAGCGCCATCTTCGCGCACGCGCTTTTAGCGGAAATCGCGCCATCCGAAGTCTTTGAATAGGTCTGAGCCATCACATCAAACCCTTTACGTACGCGCTCCATCGAAACGACAGAAAACTCATCATCGTCAGTCAGTTGCTGAATCGACCATACAATGCGAGCATAGAGCATATCGCCCGCCTTTCCACCAAGTTTGTCGGCGCTCATAGCAGAGAACGTTTCCCACTCTTTCTCCTGCCCATACCAGCGAGGCAAAAGCCAATATGCTTTTTGAAAGTAGAACGGCTGGTGAGTTGGATAGGCTTTTGTCGCTTCATCGAATAGGCTCTGGTAGCTCTCCTTGCTCCACCCCTGTCCCAGAGCAACGGTTTGCATGGTGTAATACCAACTGCGCGTCTTCTTCGTGCCGCCAGCAGCTGCACCGTCGAGCGTTTGCCGGGCTTGTGCCAAGCGCTGCTCGAATTTTTGCCAGGCATCCTTCGACACGTGCGAAGCGCCGTCCGAACCTCGCGCATCCCAGGCATACTTGACCATCAAATCAGCAAAGGCCACTGGCGCAATGGAAGATTTCGGTTCCGCCACCATCCATTCCCGCAACAAGGCGAGTTGACTTTCGCAATCACGCTCCCCACAAGCGGTCAGCGCCGCCATCAACACCGACGCGTCGTTGTATCCTTTCAACGAATAGTTTTGATCTTGGTCCGCTCTCCGGGCCAAGATTTCTAACTGTTGCCAATCTTTAGCAGCCAATGCCGCTTTAACACTCCTGGTCAGAGCGGTATCATGAGCGCTTGCTCTGCTTCTCACCAGTTCGAGCTCCAGGCTTCCAAACTTCCCGTGGGGCACAACGGCATCGGCACGAGACGGAAGAGGCATCGACACCAGCGATACCGCAAGCAGAACGCCCGCAAAACAACTACGACTTAGCCAACTTGTGATCATGATTTGCCTCGCAAAAAAGTAATGCCAAAGGTTCGCACTGGTCAGGACCAAGCGCCGGAGCGGCTCTGCCAAGCAGGATCGGAAAAGTCGACGGGGTGATCCAATTTGCCGTTGTAAAAATCGGCCTTTGAATCCAATTTTGCTCGCTTTAGGGTTTTTACGTACCACAACAGCGCTTCTTCGCAAGACTGACTGCCTGGTCCAAACTGTCTATCAAACAGTGACATACTCTTTTTGAATAAGACTTCCGATTTGGCAATCTCGTGCCTAGCAGCTTCCAATCCGGCTGCGCTCAAAACTACCCGGGCCTCGTAGTATGCGATACGTTCCGGTTTCCAACGCTGCCGGTTCGCGGCGATCTTCCCTTGCAATCGCTTAATCGATTCTTCGGCTTTCGCTAGCTTGTCCGCTCCGATGTAAATTGGCGCCATGCCGGAGATGGTGGACGCAGTCGAGAGACTTTCAGGCTCGCGTTGTTCTTTTAGGAAGAGCGCTTTCTCAATAACCGGAATCGCTTCATCGAATCGACAAACTCTACCCAGGCATTCAGCCTGCGAGGTCAGGGTGACCGCAAGTTTGTCAGTCATGTTATTTTCCTGAAGTAGTTTGATTGCGGTCGGGAAACGAGAAAGCGCATCACCGGTTTCTCCGTCTTCGCTCATCCAGTTAACGATTTGATAGCTTACGATGACGCGATCACGCGCGGGCTGTTTTGGATCTTGGGCTTTGTCCCAGGCGGCGAGCATAAGTGCTTTGCGATTCGAAAGCCCCTGTTGAAGAGCGGTCCGTGCCTCGTTCACTTTCTGCACACATTCTGACTTCGGTAAGAAATAAGGCAACGCGACGGACATGGTAACTGATATGGTCAGAGCGCCGAACATCGCAATACCTATCAAAATGATAGATAGAAGCGTGACCCGATTTTTGGGCACGGAATTTTCCATTTAGTCATCTCCCGATCAAATCCTGCTTGCATAACCCGCTAGCGAGCGTGATATGGGCTTCGATGAATTGAGTATCATTCGAGAGCATTGCAAACTTGTGACTGTTCGCATAGCATGGGCAAGGTTAGAGTCCGGGGCGCGGTGCCACCGGTGGAACCGAAATGATCAGATCGTGCCCTTCCCACTGACTCTTCATAACGGGAATTTGAACTCTGCCGCGATCGCGTTGAACTTCGTCCTCAACTCGGTCGCGCAACGTCTCAAAGGCTTCCGCCAGCGTTGTTCTGTCACCATGCACTCGTAGCGCTGACATTAAGTGCTTGGTAAACACGCTGTTGTCCCCGGACTTCGACTCCCACGAAACCTGATTCGGTTGACTGGATGAAATCACGAGCTGTCCGGTTCCCTGCGCAATTTCCTCAACGTCCACATTGGCACCACGAAAAATGCCTTTGCTTTGCGGAGTCACGTTGCCACTGTAACAAGCATCCAGCACCATCATCACCCGGTCGGAGCGAAGCCTTCCCTTTATGATGCGCGTAAGGTCTTGCATCGGTAGCCCCGATGAATAAAGACTTTCCGGATCCGTATCGCACGCCAGGAGATAATTTACCCCGCCCACATCCGCATCAGCAGGGCTTCCGTGAGTGGAAAGATACACTATGACCAGGTCGTCCGGTCGCACCACGCGAGGGAGCCACTTGTCTCCCAACTCGTTGAGAATGCGAGAGCGCGTAGCCTCATTGTCCGTAATCACTCGTACGTGATCTTCGGCGAAGTGACACTGCTCAACTAAGAATTTGCCGAAGTCGCTTGCATCCTTAGCAGGGCACTTCAAATTCAATTGCGAATTCTGAAACTTGCTGATCCCTACAACCAATGCCCATTTATCTTTGATTGGTCGATTCTTTGAAGTCGTGGAGGCAGCCACAGTGACGATACTCGGCGGCGTTAGGCCTGGCGACACAGCAGCGGGTGAAATGGCGACGGCGACGTCTGTTTCCTTAAATGGCGTCGGCTCCGGCGGCGCCGTAGTTTGAGTGTTGGTGTTAGCCACCAGTGGCACCAGGTCCCGCTGTTGCAGAGGTACCGTAAAACCGGAGGTTCGGCTTCCCGGCAGTTCGTTTCGACCATAAGGCGCGGCAGTTCCTTCTACTTCCGACTCACTCTCGCTAGCATTCCGCCCCGTGGGAACTGCGGTGCCAATGACCTCGGGAATGAACTTTTTTTGTTCAAACTCGTCCACGGGCTTTGTTGCTGCAGGCGTGCCTTTGTTCGGTCGCGCTTCTTTGCTCAATCCGCCGTCTTGGCTCAAAGGCGCAAGTCTTCGCCCTGTTTCATCAACTTTTGTCCAGGTTCCTTTGCCAAAGAGCCCTCGCAGAAGCAGACGGTCGTTCCCGATAAACTGGTATGACCCCTCATCCCTTTTGCCGCTCAGCTCGCCGGTAAGCGCAATCAAAATGTAGTTACCGGAGTGGGCTCGAATTTTGCCAGTTTCAGCAGCAACAGCATCAATTGCCGCGGGGTGAGTGGAGTACGTTCCGTCGGAGTTAAAGCGCAAAAACAGTTGCAATCCGGGGTGTCGGGGTACGTCTATCACCCACTGTCCGACTAGTTTCGCTGCGGTTCCAGCTAGCTGTTCGTGCTTGGCGCCCTCAGCTTTCTTGCGCGACTCCTGAGCATCCGACGGCAACACAAGCAGAGAAAGACTTGCTGCGGTAAGGATACAGTATAGAATCTGGATGTCGCGATTCATTGCGCTGCTCCAAAAGTAGTCAATCCACTACATTCTAGCTCAGCAGCGATTAGCGCTTCGTGAATTTGCTCCGAAACCTTTGTCAACAGGCCAAGAGCGTTCTCAAGTAACTAACGCCGAAGGCCTCGTGCATGCGCTGCTCGCCACCTTCCTTTTCAAACTGCAATTTGGCGATAATGCCCGCGCGTTTCCAGGCATTAACGAACAATTCCAGATCGCAGTCATCCAGTGCATCGGCAAAGGCAAGCAAACTTTGTTCAAGTGACTGGGGAGCAAGGCTTTCGGCACAATCTTCGTTTACCCTTTCGCCAGAATCGATCGATTCGACCGGGCTGCTATCCAACTGCAGCAGCTCGCTAAAACCACCCGCGATCGGATCACTAAAATACAGAATTTCCATGGTCCTTTGCCTCCGAGCAGCCGACACGGATATAAAACCACCGCTCGATAAATCGAACGTAAACGGGCGCGATAGAAAGTGACCGCGCCGCTTTTACTAGCGCCAGTCGGAAGCGGTAATGATCTTGAATCCGTCAATCAACCAGACGCCCCCTCGATTCACCAACATATATCGCCAGAGAACAGGCTGACCGGTAATCCACTTTTCGTTAACGAGAATAACCGCAGTTTTGCCGGAGTTACTGATGCGCTTAAACGATTGCGGCGGCATATTGCTCACTTCCGGAACATACTTTTGTTTGCGGACATTAATCGAATAGCGCGCAAAAGGAGTAGCCTTCTTAATCGTCTCGGTAAAATCAGCATAAGCCTCTGCCGGCGTGCCGTAAGCCATGCGCACAAAATGATCGCGCAGCGCCTTTTCTGCAGCGTCAGGCATATTGACGGCGGACGAACTGCCGGTTTTCGGGACTGATGGCGCCGGCGGTGCCACCGGTTTACTAACGGAACGTGTTGGCTGCTGTGCAGGAACGACGGCAGGTTCCGGTGCCTCCCCGGGAAGAGCTGGTCGCGGCTCAACAGGAGACGCCGACAATCGTAAGTCGGAACCGTCCCATTTACTCTTGAGCACCGGCGTCTGAAGCTGCCCTCGCTCTCTCAAGACATCTTCCTTCACTTTGTCTTTCAGATAGCTGTAGGCATCACCAATTGAAGTGTCAGCTCCGCGTACTCTCAGAGCCTCCAATAATCGCTTGGTAAACACGCTGTTCTGCGCACTTTTTGATTCCCACGAAGTTTCGTTCGGCAAACTGGAACAAATCACCATCTGTCCCGTGCCCTGAGAAATCACTTCGGCATCCACGTTTGCCGGACGAACAATCCCTTTCTCTTCAGGATTAGTAGCGCCGCTATGGCAAGCGTCCATTATGATCAAAGTTCGATCGGAGTGCACACGCGCTTTGATTATGCGAGACAGATCCTGCATCGCAATGCCACTTGCATAAAGACTATCCTTGTTGGTGTCGTAGGCCACTATGTAGTTGACGCCACCAACATCCATTTCCGCTGGACTGCCGTGAGTTGAGAGATAGATGACAACTAAATCGCCAGGCATGGCCGCACGCGGAAGCCACTTGTCACCAAGCAGCTCAAGAATGTTTTCGCGAGTTGCCTGCTCATTGAGAAGCAACTTCACATGATCCTTCGCGAATCTCCCTTCGGTAACGAGGAAGTTGTAAAAATCCTTCGCGTCGTTTGCTGGAAACTTGAGATTCAGCGCCGGATCTTTAAACTTACTTATGCCGACGACCAAAGCCCATTTATCTCGTATAGGTTGCTGAGCGACAGCTGAAGACGAGGGCTCATCCGGTGCGGCAGATACATTTATGACACTACAGCACCAGGCCAGCGAAGCGAAGAGTACGCCCGCACCAATTAGCTTCAGCCGATGAGCTCTAAGGTTCCCGGCAACAGGATAGGATTTGGCGTTGTCTGTCGGCCACTGCATAGCTCCTATTATCCTATTGTTTACAGCTTCCTGCTACAGCCAATACTCCCGATAACCCCGGGCGATTACAAGCTAGAACTTGATTTGGGGTTTACCGCCGATAGTATCTTTGATCCAGCCGGTGACTCCGGGGCGAGAGAATTCCAGAACGAGCGAACCGTTTTCATCTTTCTTGAATTCAACGTCGGGCAAACCGTCCGCCTTGCTTCGAGCAGCTTGGCTCAGGGCTTTTTGATTTTCCGTATCACCCCAAACTTTCGAACTGATATCATTCCAGCGCTCACTAACAAGAGCGTCTTTCATTTCTTCTACTTTGTTATTGAATTCGTTGTCCATTTCACACCACCTTTCGATTTCTGCCAACGGATACAGAGTACAAATTGAAGATGACAATGAATGGACAATTTTCGGTGTAGACAAACAGATTCACCGATACTATACTTACGTATGTGATCTCTTGTTGGCTACCCGAAAAGTCCGTCCATTCGCCACTAGCTAGGCAACCGGTACGGCAAACGCCAGAAAGACGGTAAAGGAACTATGGTAGACCTCGATATATTGCCACCCAGACAAAGGGAGGTTGTTCGTCAGATAATTCAACTTACGGACGAACACGGTTACCCGCCCACTTTGGCAGAACTTGCTAAAGCACTGGGACTGAGAAACCGAATGACAGTGCATCAGCATGTAGTGGCATTAAAGAAGAAGGGCATCGTTCGCTGGGAGCCCGGGCTCAATCGTTCACTGCGAATTGTAGGCAGTGTCGACGCCGAAATCGGTCCAGACGCCGATGCTAACGGCAAGCTCATCGCAGTTGACGACATAGTTGACGAAGAGGACGAAAAACCCAAAGGCATTCCGTTAGCCGGCACCATCGCCGCAGGGCGTCCAATTGACGCAGTGGGCACAGACGACTATCTTGAAATCGAGAATCAGTATCTCGACAATGGCTGCTTCGCATTGAAAGTCAAAGGCGATTCCATGATTGATGACGGCATTTGCGATGGCGATTTCGTCATAATCAAACCGCGTCCGAACCCAAACAATGGCGAAATTGTAGTCGCAACTTTAGAAGACGGCACCACAACGCTAAAGCGCTTCTTCAAAGAAAAGAACCGCTTCCGGTTGCAGCCCGCAAACTCCGAAATGGAGCCAATCTTCATCAACTCAATGAACGACATGCAAGTTCAAGGTGTCGTTGTAGCCCTCTATCGCAAGATGTAGGGTTGTATACTCAAAGCCGCCCGGGTGAGGTTCAGCCACGCCGGAGTTTTGAGAGTACTAGCGATGATTTCCGAAACACTTGAACCCGCCGTATTGATTCGTCGGTATAAGCGATTCTTAGCAGACGTTGAGTTTCCCTCAGGCGAAACAGCCACAATTCACTGCCCGAATCCCGGCAGCATGATTGGCATTGCCGAACCAGGCACGCCCGTTTGGCTTCGTCCGGCCAAAGAAGGCAGAAAGTTAAGCCACACCTGGGTCGTCTCCGAATTACCCGACGCCTACGTCTGTGTCGATACTTTGATGGCGAACAGACTTCTATTCAACGAACTGAAACGCGGCTCGTTCGCAGACATCCTTTCATATGCAAATATCGGCAAAGAAAAGACATTCGGAGACAGCCGCTTTGATTTCTTCCTGGCGCAAAGTACGGCGGCAGATGCAAAAGATTGTTATATGGAAGTCAAATCCACAACTTTGGCAATCGAACAAACGGCTATGTTTCCCGACGCAGTGACGGCCCGAGGGTTACGCCATTTGGGTGGACTTGTTGAAGCAGCCAGACAAGGATTCCGCGCCGTGCAGTTCTTTTGCCTGGCAAGACAAGATGTACTCGACTTTCGACCGGCCGACCACATTGATCCCGCCTACGGCAAGGGCTTGCGCCAGGCAAGTGAACGAAGCGTAGAACTTGTCGCCTGGACAATGAAAATCGAACGCAACTCGGGTCTGTTTACCTTTGCTGCAGGCTCGCAAGTACCGATCGTCCTATCGTGACAACCGCTATTGACGATCTGTCGACCGTCGGCACGACATGCATTTTCGCAACTTAACACCAAATTGCATTGCCCCCCCGCAATCGCAGCAAGCACGGCAAATCGAGCCGCAGCGATAATTAAAGTCGGATCATAATTTCGGCAAGGTGCACACCGGGCGATATGCTGCTTTTGCAATCGGGGTGTGCTTATGGAACTTGATCCATTTTTCTTGTCACGCGTACAGTTCGCGCTGACGATCATGTTTCACTATATCTTTCCGCCGCTCACCATTGGGTTGAGCGTGTTCATGGTGTTCATAGAATTTATGTGGGTCAAAACAAACGATCCGCTCTACGAATCCATGGCAAAGTTTTGGACTAGAGTGTTCGCCGTAAACTTTGCCATGGGAGTAGCCACCGGCATTGTAATGGAGTTCGAATTCGGCACTAACTGGGCGCGCTATTCCAAGTTCGTCGGAGACGTATTCGGGTCAGCATTGGCGGCAGAAGGCATCTTTGCGTTCTTTCTTGAATCCGGCTTTTTGTCAGTGGTGGTTTTTGGATGGGGAAAAGTTTCGCGAAAGCTCCACCTGTTCTCAACCATGATGGTTTGCCTCGGTTCAATTTTTTCATCCATTTGGATAACAATCGCCAATTCGTGGCAACAAACACCGGCCGGCTATCGACTGGTGACAGCCGCGAACGGATTGGTGCGCGCGGAAATTGTCGATTTCTGGGCGATGGTCTTTAATCCGTCAACAGTTCCCCGACTTTTGCACGTTTGGATTGGGGCCTTTGTCCTCGGCGCGTTTTTTGTACTTAGCGTCAGCGCATTCTATATATTGAAAAACAGACACATGGAATTCGCGAAGCGAAGTTTCATCATCGCGCTAATCTATGCAGCAGTGGCATCAGGAGCCGCCGGCGCATCGGGGCACTTGCAGGCCTGCGAAGTAGCTGAGCAACAACCGGCAAAACTAGCAGCGATGGAAGCACATTTTGAAACCGGCACCGGCGGCACCGGGCTCTATCTCTTTGGCTTCCCGAATGTAAAAGAGAAACGCGTAGAGGCCGGCATTTCAATACCGTCACTGCTGAGCTTGCTTGTTTACTTCAACCCGGACAAGCCTGTAAAAGGGCTAGATAAGTTTCCGGTACAGGACCATCCGCCAGTTGAGATTCCATTCTATTCCTTTCACATTATGGTACTGCTCGGTGGATCATTCATCGGTCTGACCAGTCTGGGACTCTTCTTTCTCTGGCGTAAAACCATTTTTTCAAAGCGGTGGCTACTCTGGCTCTTCGTATTCGGAGCAATACCAGCGCTGGTGGCAAATGAAACCGGCTGGATCACAGCGGAAGTCGGACGCCAGCCATGGGTTGTTTACGGACTACTGCGCACAGTAGACGGCTACTCGCACACTGTTCCCGGAAGCCACATACTAGCGTCCATCATCATGTTCACGGTGATCTACAGTTTACTTTTTTGGGTCTGGATCTACGTACTGCATTCCAAGATTATGCATGGTCCGGAGCCAGTCGTTGCCGGCGCTCAACCAGTAGAGACCGGAACAGACTCCGCCGAGGCGATTTTAGCGAGCGCATCGCGTTATGCTGATCCTTCCGGCGATTCGTTGACGCTGGCCAAACCGCGCACAAGCGCATCAGATGCAAACGCAGAGGCTGAAAGGTCGGACAATGACAATCCGGACAACGGCGGTGCGATATCGTGATCGACCTGCAAACCACCTGGTTTATCCTACTGGGCGTGCTGATGGCAGGCTACGGGATTCTGGACGGCTTTGACCTCGGAGTCGGAATCCTCCACATATTTGCAAAAACAGATGAAGAACGCAGACTCTTCATGCACTCCATCGGCCCGGTCTGGGACGGCAATGAAGTCTGGCTGGTTGTATTCGGCGGCGCGCTGTTCGCCGCTTTTCCCGATGCATATGCAGCTGCATTTTCCGGTTTTTACTTGCCCTTCATGATCTTACTTTGCGCTTTGATTTTCAGAGGCGTATCGCTTGAGTTTCGCAGTAAACATACCTCGAAGCTGTGGCGCGATTTTTGGGACATTTCGTTCTTCCTTTCATCTGCGGGAATCGCCTTTCTCCTCGGTGTCGCAGTCGGCACTACCATGCTGGGCCTACCACTGGACAAGCACGGTTTCTTCACCGGCGGGCTCCGCGATGTTTTCCAACCCTACCCGTTACTTGTCGGACTACTCTCGGTCGCAGGCTGCACCATGCATGGTGCCATTTATCTTTACATGAAAACCGAGGGCGAACTGCAAAAGCGAGTTCATACCTGGATGTGGAAGTCCTTCGGCTTCTTCTTGATTGTCTACCTGTTCTGTACGATTACAACATTGATCCGAATTCCTCAGTCGCATCAGAATTTTGATCGCTATCCATTTACGCTCGCAGCAGTATTCCTCAACATACTCGCCATTGCAAACGTCCCCCGAGCGATTCATCTCAACAAACCGGGACAAGCATTCCTGTCCTCTTCTGCCGTTATCGTAACCCTGACGGCTCTCTTTGGAACGGCGCTCTTTCCGAACCTGGTCCGATCAAGTGAAGACCCGAACCTGAGCCTCACGATTTACAATGCCAGCTCTTCCGGATCAACTCTGGGACTGATGATGATTATTGCCGGCATCGGAATTCCTTTCGTATTGACGTACACGGGAATCGTATACTGGGTCTTCCGCGGTAAAGTGCGTTCCGACGAAGTAATCTACTAACTCACGGCAGCATGGCAGCCCCGACGACTGCGGCGCCCACAGTCCAAACCCGCCGAATCATGCGACAATAAGTAACTATTGCATTTTACAAGAGCGGTCTATGTTGGGAATAATCTTCAGACATCCTATCCTCTCGCTGGCGGGTCTGTTTGCAATCAATCTGATTATCATTGTGGCACTAGCGCTCGTGTGGCCGAAAAACGGTCTGACGCCCGGGACAGAAAGTGGCACGGCAGGACCAAACTTTAGACCATACAGGCACGATGTTAGCAAAACTCTGGAAGGCACAAAGAAGGAATTGCAAACAGCCGAGAAAGAAGAAACCACTAATTACTCGAAACTGATACTGCTGACCGAGAGCCTCGGAGACTATCTCATGGCGGAATCGGAGTATGCAGAAGCACAGCAATGCTATGAAAAAGCATTGACGCTGAGAGAACAAGCGAAAGCACCGAAAGATGACAACTACGGACAAACACTCATTGCCCTGGCTGATGCAATCAATGAACAGGATGAAGAAGGCGATAACACAGACAAAAGCATCGAGCTCCTTCTCAAGGCAAAAACCGCATTTGAGGCCGCGCGCGAACCGGACGAGATGCGAATCTACACCACGCTAACCAAACTGGCGGGAATGTATGGCAAGGCGGAAGATTCCAGTAAGCAGGAAGAGTGTTTACGCAGCGCACTGACAATAGCAGCGAAAAAGCATGTCAGGGAAGATGGCATGCTAATCGACGCACTCACGGCACTGGCAAATAAGCTGGACGAAAGCGAGCGCTACACTGAATCCCAAAAGTACTATCAGCAGATAGTTGAACTCAATGAACGCGAACTCGGCACGTCCAATGCCGGAGTAGCAACGGCGTTAGTGCAGCTGGCCAACAGTCTGATTAATCAAAACAAGAAGAGCGAGGCGGAAACTCTATACAAACGCGCGTTCAAAATTGTGGAAGGCAGCTCGCAGATGGACTCATCCGATGTCGAGGACGTGATGCGCGGCTACATTGAATTACTAAACGATCAACCTTCAAGAAAGGCAGAAGCAGCTCCGCTGGCCGAGAGCTGCGTCACCACGATTATCCAGAAATTCGGCAGCAATAGTGCCCAGAAAGCTGAACTGTTAGATCGTCTCGCTTCCGACTTTTCCAGCGACGGCACTTACAATTTGGCGCGCATCTTTTACAAAAGAGCAATTGAGCTGAGAAAAGAACAGTCCCAAAAGAACGCGGATGAATACGTCGATTCTCTGGTGGGTATGGGCGATACGTACCAGGAAGAGGCGCAATATCAAGAAGCCGGCAAATACTACCAGCAAGCTCTGGCCGTAGTTGAGCCAAAGAAAAATAATGCAAGCTATGAAGGACTCTTGAAGAGCCTCGCTGACAATTACTACTTCCTTCACGACTTTTCGCAAGCAGAACGATTCTATAAAGAGCGATTAGCGTCCCTAAAATCAGCTTCGGAGAAAGACAATTCGGCGATTTCCGGTGCGGCATATGACCTGGGGGTTGCCAGCTTCGCTGCCGGCAAGTATAAGGATGCCCGGATCGCCTACGAGGAATCGGTCAAGCTTTCAAAGGACGAGGACGACCAACTCGATCATGCCAGCAACGTCTGGGCACTGGCACGCACCTTGGGGCGGCTGGGTGATCTCAAATCGGAAGAACGTAATCTGCGCCGAATTATAGCGATTTACCACGACGAGGAGGACAGCTCGGAATTCGAGGCGGCGACGGATCTTATAGTGAACTTGCGCAAGCAACAGCGCCGGGACGAAGCGGCTAAGGTCGTAGCCGGCATGAGCAGCCGCTACAAGGATTATATGGCGGACGAAGATAACGCCGACAGCTCAGCGCCCGTGACCGAAGCGTACGGATCGCTGCTCTCGACTGTCAATCGCAATGCCGAGGCTGAAGCCATGTTTCGCAAGGCGCTGAAGGACCATGAGAAAATCGAAGCGGAAGAAGAGCATATTCTCGACATTAAAGCCAAATTAGCAAAAGCTCTCATGGCACAGGGCAAGTACGCAGAAGCCGAAGCCCTATACGCGCAAGCGGCTGCGCATGCAGAGGACTTGAGTTACTTTACCGCCGATGAATGCTGCGAACTTCTGCATGGTTATGCGGCGGTCCTTCGCAAGGTCAATAAACCTGCCGAAGCCGACAAGGCAGAGCAGCGAGCCGTAGCCGTAGAGAAAGCGGTCCCTTCCGTCAGACAAACGAAAGTTATCTGATTGACGAGCGGCGGACAGAAAGTAACGTATAGGATTTGTCGAAAATTTCGATACAAGTTCGCCAGGTAAGCAGTTCGGGCTCAAGCACTTAAAAGCTTCAAAATAAAGCCTTCTCGGCAATCCGTTCCCGGCGTCCGGACGGTCATGCGACCGAAGATATGAAGGAAGGCTTTATTTCCCCGGAAACCGATGTCATATGGTGTATAAAACCAACAGTATATGCAATTTTTCGGCCGTAATGGGGAGTAGTCATGGTCAAAGCCGGGCTTGAAGATGTAGTGGCGACAGATTCGACAGTATGCTTTGTCGACGGAAAAGAAGGCCGCCTCCTGTATCAGGGCTTCGATATTCACGATCTCGCGGAACATTCATGTTTCGAAGAGGTTGTCTATCTTTTGTGGTTCGGTCGCTTACCTAACAAAAGCGAACTTGAAACCATTAATCGCGAACTGCGCATCAATCGAAAACTACCCGACGAGGTAGTACGCATTATGAAGCAGCTTCCGAAGAAAGCGCTTCCAATGGAAGTGCTACGCACGGTCGTTTCGCTCTTATCGATGTACGATCCCGACGCGGACGACAACGGCCGCGAATCGACAATTCGCAAAGCTACGCGCTTGACGGCGCAAATGCCTACCATCGTGGCATACTGGGACAATATCCGTAACGACCGCGAGCTCAAAGCTCCGCTGGAAGATTGCGGACTTGCCGAGAACTTCCTTTATATGCTCAAAGGGGAGCGTCCGGATGAGTTGAGCATAAAGTCGCTCGATATCGCGCTAACGCTCCATGCAGACCATGAACTCAACGCTTCGACGTTTGCCGCTCGAGTAGCCGCAGGCACGGAAACCGACCTTCACTCGGCAATAACAGCAGCAATCGGAACGCTGAAAGGACCGCTTCATGGCGGAGCCAATCAAGAAGTAATTAAGATGCTGTTGAAGATCAATGAAACAGCCAAAGCCGAGGCCTTCGTTGTAAAACAGATTGAAGACCACAAGAAGATTATGGGCTTCGGGCACCGTGTTTATAAGACCGAGGATCCGCGAGCATGGCACCTTCGCCGCATGTCCAAACAATTGGGTGAGCGCACTGGTGACTTGCGCTGGTACGAAATGTCGGACATTATTGAAAAGGTTGTCCGCCGCGAGAAAGGCCTCTACGCCAACGTAGACTTCTACTCTGCGTCTGTGTACTACATGCTCGGTATTCCGATCGACTTGTTCACGCCAATCTTCGCCATGAGTCGCATGTCCGGATGGGCAGCACACATTTTGGAACAGATTGCGAACAACCGATTGATCAGACCCAGAGCAGAGTATCTCGGTCCGACCAAGATGACATACGTGCAAGTAGAAGAGCGCTAACTCAACTACAAGCGAGTTGAAAAGTGAAAAGACGAACGGACAGCCGTTCGTCTTTTCGTTAGCTGGAACTTAGCTCTATGTCGACCGCACAATCGGGCAAGGCCTTTTGTAAGGTCTGCACATCGTCCTCCGACAAAGTCGAAGCGGACAGGCGCAACCTCTTCAATGTGAGAATATTCGCCAGATGTTCGACCGCCCCCGCACCAATGGCAGTATCACGCAAATCCAACTCCAGCAGCGGAATCAAATGCAAACATGACAGAGCAACATCGGTAACGTCAGTCTGTCGCAAGGACAAATTTCGCAAGTTGCTAAGCGCGTGCAGTTCGCAAACGCTAAGATCTCCGACGGCTGTGCCCGAAAGATCCAGCGAAGTAAGTAAACTCCACACCTTTACACGGGCAATCTCATCGGCGGTCAAAAGGGTACCGCTGAGATCTAAACCACTCACAGCCGGCACCAGCATTGCCAATTGATCGTCCTGTCCATAGCGCAGCAAGAGAGTCAACGCGTTCATCCGATCAGCGGCGGCACTGGCCGCGTAGACCGCCGTAATCAACATTAATCTTGCGATGGTGGCAATCGAGTCTTCTACAAACTCCAAACGCAACCGCAGTTCCGCCACCCATCCAAAACTGATAGTGGGCGTCCAACCTGCCATCAGGCAACGAGCCATGATCATTGCTCGAAGCGGGCAAGCATGACAAAATTGCTCAAAAGCCGCAGTATCGGGCGCAAACAGTCCGCCTTCAAAATGGCAAGCCCAATCTTCCGAAGGCGTACTTTCCTTACCAAGGTCAAGCAGAGCTGGCTCAGATGCGCATGCAATCGCATACATCGCTTCAGTATCGCATGTAGTATCAAGAACCACGTGCCCGATTTCGTGAAAAAAATTGCGGACATGATTATCGGCACCGACATCCAGATAAACACGCCTGTTGCCGGAGTCCGAAAAAAGAGAATGGTGGCCTTCTCTGGTAGGCTCATGGCGAAGGGGTTCGACCAGAAAAACGCCATCCACAGCGTTTTGCATTGGCATTACTTTTAAGAGATCAAGAAAATGCTGAGGATGTTTCAATGCACTCAAAGAGGAGATTGCAGAGTGAGAAGGTCCTTCACTCACCACAAACTCGGAGCTATAAGGAACCGCAACAAAAAATTTGCCGGTCCGAAAGTACCGCCACGAGGATGATTCTTCGCTGCTTCTCTTGTCAATCACGCTGATGGCGTTCATAGTTCCGCGGTGAACAGCGGTGCCACGGCTCCCATGTCAACTCACACCATGTATATACCTTAAATTCGAGAAAAAAATCGCGCTTTCTCTCACAGGCGCTCCGACTCAGCCCTGGAACCGTATGCAACATATAGTTTTTCAAGAAAATCTTCCGGCGCATCCGCGTTAGTCTCCGGATTCAGCTTCAAGCGAAAGTACTCTTCCATTTGCCGCGCAACGGCGCCACGACTGTCTTTCACCATGGTATGCCGCCGTTTCAAGAAACTGACCAGCAAATGATACTCGTCAGGACTGATCTGCCCGGCGTCAACAAACGACAACGGTACATCGCCGACCTGAACGCGTAAATTTCGAGCGGAAAGCTCCGCAGGGCGTTCTCGTATCACCAGAGTGCCGGCGGCGAAATCGCCAAGACGACGCTCATTCTTGTCGAGCAACATCGAAACAAGCCCAATCATGGCGATGCCGGAATCTATCAGGCGCATCAAATTGCGAATCCAAACCGATGGCCAGTTGACGGGCTGCCCGTTGGCTTCAATAACTCGAATTTGCGCCAGCTTCTTGCCAGGGGTCTGGCCTTGCCACAAGCCCTCAAAACAGATGAAATAGCCGAAATTGACACAAAACACCAACAAGAGCGTGATGCCGATAATGTAGTAGTCAATCACAGTTTTGGTGTCACGCGGAAAATCCAGTCGTTCAACAACAAAGCCGGCAAGAACCGCAAAGAGAATGACCATCATCATGATCGAGTAGCTGAGCAGCGTATCAATGAACGCAGCCCCGATTCGACTACCCAACCCGGCTAACTCAATGTGTAGGTCCACGTTTTCCGGGGTAGAGATGAGATAGTCTGGGTTGTTCATGGCAGTCTCGATATGAATGTTGAACGCTGGGTAGCGGGGCGCCAGTTAACCTGGCAAAAGCTCGAAGATCTTTTGAAACAAGCTGAGAAGAAAAGTCTCGCCAGCTTGACTCGAGAGCAATTGCAATCTCTTGGCCGCCTCTACCGATCCGCGGCGTCGGATCTGTCCCGCGCGCGGGCCATGGGACTGGGGCCGGATATCACTGCTTACTTGAACAACCTGGTCGTAAAAGGACACAATCAAGTTTACCAAAGCCCGAAGAATCGCTGGAAAGACCTTGCACACTTTCTGTGGATAACATTCCCCGCCGTTTACCGGAACAACATTATTTATGTGGTTATAGCCTTTTTTCTGTTCGCCATTCCAATGGTCGGTACATGGTCAATGGTGATGAATGACGTCAAAATCGCTCGCCTTGAATTGCAACCGGGCGTCCCTCTCGTTTCGGACGAACTGTTTTCATACGTTGAGAACAAGAAAATGTGGACAGACGCGGCGCAGCACGAAAGCCCCGCAGCATCCAGTTTCATAGCAACCAACAACATTAAAGTCTGTTTGCTTTCCTTCGTCGGGGGAATCACATTTGGACTGCTCACCCTTTACATTCTAGTTACCAACGGCATGTCCATTGGCGGCACCTTCGCGGCTTGCCAGTTGCATGACATGGCAGTTCGACTGGCCCAGTTCGTTGCACCGCATGGAGTGTTCGAGTTATCGGCAATCTGGATTAGCGGCGGAGCAGGATTGCTGGTAGCAAAAGGGATGCTATTCCCCGGAAAGTACAAGATGTCCGACTCGATAAGAATTGCTTCCCGACCGGCGTTCGCCATGTTTGCCGGTTGCATACCGCTGCTGTTAATCGCCGGTACGATCGAAGGATTTATTTCTCCTCGCACCGATCTCACACAAGAAGTTAAATACCTTGTCTCGGTTTCCACATTGTTCGTCTTACTACTCTACCTTTTTGTTCCGCGCAAGTGGCCCGAACAGAATCCCAATCCCGAGATAGTGGTAACCGTGCCCGACTCCCCCTCAGCTTCAGGCACGCCGGCAAAGCCGACCATAGATAAACTTGCGCCGATTAAACCTGACAGTTCTGCCATTGCCCTCGTTAAATTAGAAGAAAAAGTCTAGATAGTCTCAAAGAAAACAACGCCGCAGGCTGAGAGAACATTGGCATCACCTCCTCTATGGTGTCTCGTGCCTGTAGCGTGTGCGTGCGTGTGTTAGCGTTGCAGGAAACTCTTGTGCTTACATCGCTCGATAGTGCCTCGGTATCAAGCGCTGCTTATACCGTCGCAACGACAGCGAATCAGCAGCCTGGCAGGCTACATAAGGATTCTCATCATCGCAGAGTTGTTTAAGAATGCGTTCAGCCATCTCCGGATTCTCGGCAATGGTCAATCGCACAGTAACGTCGTCATCAAGTGCAAGTCGTTGAATTATTTCAAATCGAACGAGCGGATTCATAGCAACGTGAAAGCGGACCTCGGCATTATTGTCTTGCGATAGGACTTCCAGCGCCGACTCCGGTGTGTGCGGGTTAGCCGCAACCTGTCGACGAACCATCGAAGACGCGGAATGAGTTAGTTTTTCGAGAACACGTGCGGGAGTATGAGGGTTACCCGCGATCAGGTATTGAATTTCACTGTTAACTGCGTTCATGGGTTTGTACTCCAAACGAAGAGGATAACTTCACTACTCAGCTAGCGCTGCGCCAAAGCTCGTTTACTGCGCCAACAATGCGCCGCAGTTTGTCGGCATTCACGGGCTTGTTTAAATAGAAATTGAGCTTTTTGTTCATGGCCCGTTCTAGATCTTCAGCGCGATCTGAAACCGTTAGTAGCACCACGGGAATCTCACATTCATCCAGGTACTCTTTCATTTCGCTAAGAAACTCGTGACCATCCTTGCGTGGCATGTTCAAATCCAAAATAATCAAGTCCGGCTTTTTTGCGCAGTCTTGTGTACCCTGACAGCGAAGGAACTCGACCGCCTCGACGCCGTCTTTGACACGTTGCAGCGCAATAGGCGCATTACAATCGACCAACGCTTCTTCGACCAGCCGAGCATCTGCCAAATGATCCTCAACCAGTAAAATTTGCATTTGCTTATTCATGGTACGTTCCTCCGAAAATGACCTAACGATAATCGGGGATGGTAAAAGAGAAGGTCGAGCCTTGCCCCGGTGTCGATTCGACCCGGATAGCGCCGTTGTGGTGGTCGACTATGGCCTTACAGATTGCCAGTCCCAAACCGGTTCCAGGATATTCGTCGGCGGAGTGCAACCGCCTGAACATTCCGAAAATTTTGTCTAGATATTGATTCTCAATCCCGATGCCGTTGTCACGGACCAGAAACTCAATGGCCCCTTCCCGCTGAACCGCACTAACAGTTATCTCGGGAACAGTATCGTTCTTCACAAACTTGAGAGCATTGCCGATCAGATTCTGCAATAGCCGCGTCATCTGCAGCCTGTCGGCGGTCACCACAGCTAGTGGCCCCGCCGTAACGATCGCTTTCTTCTCGGCAATACTTTGTTCTAAATTAGCGCACGCCTCTTCAAAGCATTTACTCATGTCTACCGGTTGAAAAGGTTTCACGCTAGCGCTTACAGTTGCGTGTTCAAGTACTCCTTTGATTAACCCCTCCATTCGTACGGTTCCATCAAAGATGTAGCCGATGAATTCGTCGGCCTTCGTATCGAGCTTGCCGGCATACCGACTGCGCAGCAACGCCGTGTACCCTTGAATCACCTTCAGCGGCTCTTGCATATCGTGAGAAGCAATGCGCGCGAACTGCTGCAATGCATTGTTCGATCGCCCGATTTCGTCTAACGATTTGCGCAAGGCCTCCTCCGTTTCACGCCGTTTAGCAATCTCTTCCAGCAATTCCCGGTTAGACTGCTCAAGCTCTCTGGTGCGCTCTTCTACTCGATCCTCCAAGCGAGAAGCATATTGCTTAATGCGAGCACTGCGCTCGCTGGCAACAAAAACTAGAGCGAACATTACGGCCAGCGCTACTGCATGTTGACCGACCAGACGATCAATTTGAAACAGTGGTGCGGCGACGAAGTAATCAAAACAACCGATACTCAGGAAGCAAGCCCATAAGGCAGGTCCCAAACCGTATTTGTTGGCGGCGATGTACGCCACAAACAGGTATAGCATCATGTCGTTCTCTTGATTAAGAATCGGCGCCGACACCACTGCAGTCAATGTGCACAATCCAACCATCGACGTTGTTAAGGCATATTGGCAAGCAAC
>JAIELX010000129.1 GCA_019752635.1 Candidatus Obscuribacterales bacterium
GGCGTAGATGTCGTGCCGGAAAACGCAGCGACGCCGAAACCAGGTACAACAAGACCGGGTGGCGTAGATGTCGTGCCGGAAAACGCAGCGACGCCGAAACCAGGTACAACAAGACCGGGTGGCGTAGATGTCGTGCCGGAAAACGCAGCGACGCCCAAACCAGGTACAACAAGACCGGGTGGCGTAGATGTCGTGCCGGAAAACGCAGCGACGCCCAAACCAGGTACTCCAAGACCCGACTTAGTGCCGGAAAACACTGGCACGCGTCCGAGAGGCACAACGGAACCTGTTGTTCCCGAATCGGTTCCCGGGGCTAAACCCACAACAGTACGGGGCAATTCAGAACCCTTGAGTCCATCCGGTCGTCCGGTTGAAGTGGTGCCGGCAAATCCTGTCGCTCCTAGACTTGAGGTTCCGCCTTCTACTTTGAGGATGGACGTTCACGTCAAGCCTGCACCGGAGTTGGCCAACTTAAATGCTCAACTTGAACGCCTCGTTCCGAAGGCCACAGGCGGAGCAAAAGACGAACTAGTTCACGCGCAGCGTCAGATTGCCGCATTTAATGCGGAGCCTTCTACCGCTAACTACAACCAATTGCGCGATTCAATGCGCACGTTGCGTCATGTACCGGAGTTGCAAGTAGACGCGGCGTTGCAAGCTGCACGTCAGAACGTCTTGGCTCGCGCTGTCAATGAAACAACGCAAAGCATCGAGAGCTTGATGAAGGCTTGCAATGGCGGACTTGGAAGCGTGCCCTCGGGTCTGCGTGCGGACGCCGAACAACTGATTTCGAAAATCAAACTCCACTCTGATGGTATGTTGACCGCGACTACTGAAGCAGCACAAGCCAAAGCGCTTTCGGCCCTGAAGTCGGATGTTGCAAAACTGGAATCACTATTGGGTGACGCACAAGCGCTTCGATCGGCTCTCAGCGGGCTTGAGAATGCTCATGCCGGGTTGGGACAAGCTAATTACCTGGCACGTACCGGCGGAACGGTTGGCGGACGAGCCATCGATGCCGTTACGCAGACGATAGATGTACTTCCGCGCTCGGCTCAACTAGGTATTGGTGGCGTCGCTGCAATCGGCCTGGTTGACCAACTTGCTGAGAAGTTCATGCCTCCTAAGGATGAGAAGAAAGACGCAAAAGCGCAAACAGCTGCGGAAGCCGCCGCTGCAGGAGCTGCCGGAGCTGCGGCCGCTGGAGCCCTTGCAGGCGCTGCGGCCGCTGGAGCCCTTGCAGGCGCGGCCGTTGTCGCTGGGGCGGGAGCACAGCCTCGCGTTGAGGCACAAGCGCCTGCGCAAAAAACGCCTGCTGAAAATGTCGAAAAACAAGTGGTACCAAATGCGCAACCACAAGAACAGAAAGATGAAGACGACGTCGACAACGTTGAAGGCAATGATGCAGCAGATAATGCTGCTGGGCTGGAAGACGTAGAGGCTGTCTCTGCTGTGAGTGTGAACGACGCTGAGTCCGTAACAGCTGATCGGTTGGCGACTCCATACCTCAATTCTAAAGAACACTCCTACAAGACTTCGGCTCAAGATAACTACGAAGAAAAGGTTAGAAAGCGCAATCGCAGCATGTTCGGCATGGACGTTGAATTCATGTACCAGCGATTTGCCGGTACACCTGTTGTAGAGGACACTGCGCCTGTTGTTCAACAGTTCAAACCGCAATTCAAAATCAGCACGATCGTGCAGCAAGAAAAAACGGTCAACGAGCAGTTTAACTGGACCAAGACTCGCCTGGTAACTGACAGGAACGGCAACATCTCAGACTCTCCTTACCTGTCTAGTCATGCAGGTTTCCGCCCGAGCCGGATCGGCAAGTATGGTACCGCCGGAAGTAGCGATCCGTATCACGCAAACTCTTTGATCAACAAAAACTACGGATTTGTAGTCGGGCCCGGCATGTCAATGGTCAATTCCGGTAACAGCGGCACTGCTCCAGCCGGTGAAGCAACCGAGCAGAAGAACAACGATATCGCCGGCGGTGTCGCTACGGCAACGCTTGCTTCTGCTAATACAAGCGGTGCTGCCGCAGTTGTCGCGCAGCAAAATGCTCAGCCACAACAAGCGGCTAATGCTGCGGACCCTGATGGCAATGGCAACAACAACAGCGGTAACATTACGCTAACGAATCTGGTTTAAACTTCGCGGTCAGGCCACGTATTGACGCATTACGAGCACTGTATTGTGCCCGCCGAAACCGAGTGCCTCTACCATTGCGTGTTTGACATGCGTATCGCGAGAGACGTTCGCCACGTAGTCCAAATCGCATTCGGGGTCGGGATTGTGCAAATTGATGGTGGGGTGAATGCGCTGTTCCTTTATGGCAAGAGCGCTAGCTGCAGCGCCGATGGCGCCAGCTGCTCCCAGCATATGTCCGACCATTGATTTAGTGCTGGATATCTGGAGCTTGTATGCGTGAGCACCAAACATGGTTTTTAGTGCCATTGTTTCGCGGACGTCATTCAATGGCGTCGACGTTCCATGCGCATTAATGTAATCGATCTGATGCGCATCGATTTCGGCGTCTCTCAACGCTTCTTTCATTGCCCTGGTGGCACCGGCTCCGTTCTCTTCCGGAGCGACGATATGCGTCGCATCGCAGCTGGCTCCTCCGCCGACAATTTCAGCGTATATCGGAGCATTGCGTCTTAATGCATGTTCGAGTTCTTCAAGAATTAGAATCACTGCGCCTTCGCCCATGACAAACCCGTCGCGATCGGCGCTGAATGGGCGACTTGCGGATTCCGGAGTGTCATTGCGTTTAGATAGCGCCATCATATTTCCGAAAGAAGCCACGGCAAACGGATTCAAGCACGCTTCGGTACCACCGGAAATCATCACATCGGCTCGGTTGCTCTTGATGTACATATAGGAGTCAAACAGTGAATCCAGGCCGCTTGCGCACGCCGTGTTTTCGCTTTTGGCTCTTCCTTTTGCACCGTGTTCGATGGCTACTTGTCCCGAGGCGGCGTTGGGCATAAGACGTATGATTGAGCGCAACCCGATTTTCTTTGGACCGCCTTCCATCAGCTTGATGTGATCCGCCGTAGTGGTAATCAGACCGCCAACGCCTGTACCGATAAAGGTACCGACACGCTCCGGATTCTCAGATTTGCGAATCTCGAGTTTGGCATCTTCCAGCGCTAACTTTGAAGCGGCCATTGCAAGTAAAGTAACGCGATCCATTTCTTTCAGCATGGAGCCGTACTTTCGTTTGTCCGGGTAAAAGTCGGCGATGTTGAAGTCCTTGACTTCGGCTGCAATCTTTACTTCCAGACCTATGGCATCCGGATCAAAGTGGGAGATGCGAGCTACTCCGCTGCGACCCTGAAGCAGAGCCTTCCACATGTCTTCCCGTCCGATGCCTACTGGACTGGCGGCACCGATGCCGGTGATAACAACTCGCCTGTTCTGCATGTGAAAATCTCTATCTTTGGAGTCCGAGCTAATTTTACTCCTATATTATAGGGTTTCTCAAAGTCAATTTAGCGCGTGTCGCACAAAGCTGGAGCTTTGTCGAACCTGCTAACTATTCATTTGTCAGGGTCTCGGGTGATTTGAGTCGATACTGCTGCCACCATTTATGGTGGTGGTTACTCGTGGTATTGAAAGTACATATGGTCAAAGAAATCCTCGGCAAGCTCATCGGTTAAGTCCGCGCCACCGGTGATTAGACCCGGTGTGTACTCTTGATCAGCAAAATCGCTGCCTCTGCAAGAGTACTCGTCCTCATCAACGACGCCGCTGTCAAGCGGGTAAAGCAAGCCTTGTTCTTCTTTGGATGAAAAAAGGTTCAAGGGTCTGGCTCGAAGATCTTCTTGTTCGAGATCGTATGCGGTACGGATCAAGGGTAAGCGCATTTCTTTGGCTCTATTTTTTCGGGACTGATCTCTCACATTCGTGTGGAAGGCCATTTCCAGTTCTTTGCCAATGCGCTTGTATTCGGGCTCATGCTCAGCTACCAGCGACCAAAAATAATTGTTGTGGCTTGCTTCCTTCACATGAGCCAGTTCGTGCAATACGAGGTATCGTCTCCCTCTCTCCGGTACGTTCTCAATGGCAAATCGCGAGAAGGTGATGATTCGCGATTGCAGGTTGATTTGTGCCAATCGGGAATATCGCGCCGAACCAATGCGCACTCCGCCCACGGGGACTCGCAAAGTCGATTCATTGATGCGCTTAACGTATCCAGCCATAAAGGCTTGATACACTTCGTTCTCGTAATCAGCTTCGTCGACGTCGGATTTTTTTCGGTTTGATTTGCTGTTAGCCGCCACGCTAGCCGTTCCTGCAAATTGTCACAAGCAATTGTAGGATATAGCTTTCAAGTCGTCTCGACAAGCGGTCGATTTTGTACATTCGAGGAAAAAGTGAATAATCTTACTTTGATAACCGGCGGCGTTCGTTGCGGCAAGTCGGCTCTTGCCGAAAAACTGGCTGCGGAAGCTGCGCTTCCGGTACACTACTTAGCAACCATGCCTCGAATTGAAGCCGATTTAGAACAGCAGGCGCGACTGGAGAGGCACCGCCGGCGGAGACCCGAAAGTTGGCACACTATCGAGTGTGCCAGTCGACTTCCATCGGCCATACGAGAGCTTCCCTCCGGTCCTGCCGTGGCTCTGCTAGATTGCCTATCTTTGGAAGTTACAAATGTGATGCTTCTCAATGGTGGCGAACATAATCCTTACGGTACGGAAGATTTGGTTATCCGACTAGTCGAAGAAACCATCGAAGCTATTGGTGATCGATCGGATATATCTTTTCTGGTAGTGACGAACGAAACCGGCTGGGGCATCGTGCCCGAAAGTGCTCTTGGGCGAGCCTTCCGTGATTTCCTTGGTACCGCCAACCAGGAGTTCGCCAGGGCTGCTTCCCGAGTGATTTTGGTGTGCGCCGGGCTCAAATTGCAACTCAAACCGTAGAGCCGTTTGATGCTTTCATCGAGTCAATCGCTAAGGTCTCGTCGGCCACGGCCACGCGGTCAGAACCTTTTCCATTAACGGAGCTTTCGCCAGCGCCAGTGTAGATCCGGCACCGGATTTAGTGAGTTTGTCCAGCATTAACTTGCGCGTTGGCTCATCGGCGCTATCCCACAAGATGCGAAACTTGGCCCATGATAGGTCAAAGTGAGCCATGGCCTTCTTGTCGTTCTCTGTCGGTGCTTCTTTGAACTTGTCTGAGACAACTCGAGCAAGCAGCGCGCGATTGTCGTCAGCGTCCACCGTCTTTCCGGGATTCTTCTGTTCGTAGATAAAGCACGTCATATCTGCATATGCGTTGATTGCTTCTTCTGTAAGCGCCGGGGTACCGGAGACTGCTATGCGCTGGATTCCTAGTAACTCGGTAATGAGGTCTGAATCGGACAGGACGTCGCCTGGTAGGTCGAGCTTTTCGACTGGCATTGCTTCCCTGATTCGCAATAAGGCATGAAACAAGTTGACGTATCCAGCTTCCAGTTCCGGGTTGTTTTTCATCTCGGAAATGAGCGCCGGCCAGAATTTCAGAATGGATCTTACTTCCAGAGCTTGTGCCGGTCCAAGCTTGCTTTTCGCAAGCATGAATGCTTCAAAGCGCTTTTGCTGATCTTCGCTTAGCGGAGTTTTTGCGGCAACTTGAAAGAGTTGTTGCCAGCACAATGATGCCTGGCGATCCTGATCGACATTGCCGGACGGACGCGGTGTAGCGGAACTTGTGACTGGCTGCACGAGAGGGGCTAATACGCTGGTACCGATTTTGGTGGCACCCGGCTTTGGTGTTGCAGCTTTGGTCGCAGCCGGAGCCGGGGATCCCGTCTTCTGCTTCGCGGAGCTGGTCGGGCTCACCATGCGCGCCGGTGGTGGAGCCTTCAGCTCGACGGCGGGACGTGCGGGCTGCTGGATAGGAACATCAGGGACACCGTCGTACCCCCAATCGGCGGCTGCAGTCGGTTGCAGTGACGCTGCTGCTGCCAGCAAGATAAAGGTTATCCTTCGCATATCTGATGTGCTCCCTGTCCGCCTGGTTTTGCCGCGGTCTGCTACCTATCTTACATCCGACGCTGCCGGCCGGGAATGCAAAGCGCAATTGGAGCTCGCTGGCGCCCTCTCTCGGGTTTACGCTCAACCGGTATCGTTTGCGCGCAAAACCGGTGCATGTACGGCCCGAAATCCGTACAATGCCATGATGACAAGGGACGGCTGCATATCTGAAATTAAATTGATCCAGGTATGGTCAAAGCTGCTTATCATAAGCGGTTTTCAGTCGGAAAACTTGACAAGCATATGCTAATATCGGTTGAGGAGCCCATGTCATCGCGGATTCTCGGCATAATGGCAAAATTGCAACTCGTTTTATATCCTTCAGGCACGCTGAATCAAAAAACCAAGAAAATTACGCGGTTTGACTCAGCTACTCGTAAGCTGGCACAAGATATGCTCGATACCATGTACGCAAACAACGGTGTCGGGTTAGCGGCGCCACAAGTAGGCGTGCTCAAAAGAATGATGGTAATCGACGTTGCAGGCGAGGACGAGCCGCGAAAACCAATTGTGTTTATCAATCCCGAAATCATCGATGGTTCCGGTGAGATGACCGGCAACGAAGGTTGCCTCAGCTTTCCGAACGTTTTTTTCGAAGTGCGTCGCAAGTCACGCATAGTGGTTAAGTTTCAGAATCTAAGTGGCAAAGAGCAAAAGCTTGTTGCTGCCGATAACCTGTTGTGTCGAGCCATTCAGCACGAGCTGGATCACCTTGAGGGTGAGCTGTTCCTTAACAAGGCGGTTTCGAAGTTAGCCGCTGAGATTGAGTTGAGTAAGCACGGATTGCTGGGCGAGACCGTCGAAGTTCCCCAAACTGTCAAACTGCCATCTGCTGAAACAGAGCGCATGGTGGGTTAGGACAGGTTAGGACATTGTAAAATTCAGGTTTGCTTCGGGCAAAATTTGCCGGACCCCGGTACTTGATAGACGACTTAAGGCGGGAAAAGCACTGTGGGCGTATTTTTCACTTTCCGTGAGACATACTGGGGGCTGCGACATCGTAGTTTGCGCTTTGCGCGCAACACGCTCCAGAAGCCGACGGACCTATATGTAAAGCGCTATGCTGGAACTGGTGCAGTCGAGGCGCGGGATGAAGCGGGATGTCTCCGAGAATGCAATGTTTGCGGCTTTTGTCTTATTGTCGTCGAGTTAGACTCCGGCTGGCAAATGGAGATGTGCTCGGCTTTGCCGGTGGTGGACGTTCGCAACGCCGCCTTTCAGCAGTGGGCGCAAGGACTTGGCCGTTCAAACACGCAGCCCTCGGCCGTAATAGCGCGTCGGAAGGCGCCTTGAACCCAGATAAGCGCAGATCGAGCGGCGGTTTACCGCCGCAAAGAGGGATTCGTCGCCGTCTACGCGCGGAGGTGACGAGGCTTGCCGCATTCACCACCGGCGCGCTAAATGGTTCGGCGGTGTTGCATTGCCAATAGTGCGTTCCTGAACTTATACTCAGGGCAGCACTCAGCAAGGTTTGTAAAGTGACCGATGCGGAGCGGAGGATACATGGGGAAGACCGAAAGCAAGCTAAGAGATTCCGCCGGTGAGGGAGACCTTGTCAGCCGGAACGCCTGGCCGATGATCCGCGTCATCTCCTTTGGCTACAAGGAAGGTGCCCCGCCCTCGGCTAACGCTGTGTTTGACGTTCGATTTCTCAAGAATCCTTACTGGGTCGAAGAACTTCGTCCCCTTAGTGGTCTGGATGTTTCTGTTCAACAATATGTGATGGAGCAAAATGGAGCCGTTGAGTTCATTGATTCAATCTGCGCAATGTTGACGTCGCTCTTACCCATGTTGCGCGAAAAGCAAGTTGCCGAGTTTACTATTGCATTCGGATGCACTGGTGGACAGCATCGTTCCGCTACGCTGGTTGAAACCCTGGCGAATGAATTGCAGAAGCGCTTTCCTGAAGCTGATGTTGAACGCTTTCACCGCGAGTTGTCGCGTGCCGCAGGGCGCGACGATAGCGGCTCCTCAAAGGAGGATGCCCTATGAAGAACACGTGGCAATATAGACTCAGAAGTTTCATACTGCCAGGCCTGAAACGATGGATTCTGTTTATCTTTTGTGGCATTGCCGTAATCGTGTTTGGAGTGTTGTTGCTGCTGGAAGAACATCCGGTCAGAATGATGCTCGATCTCACCAATGAACTTTTGAGCGATGCTACGAAAGTGCTTCCTCACAAAATCAGCGGAATCATTGCTATCAGTGTTGGCGGATTCCTCACTGCGGCTGCCGTCGGGAAGCTTGCACTTTCTATATTAGGCGCTTACGTTCCCGATGAACGCGAGTCGATTCCCGATGTTCTGTATCGCAAACGGTTGTTGGATCGTGGTCCACGCGTGGTTGTGATCGGCGGCGGCACAGGGCTGTCTACGCTATTGCGCGGACTGAAACAGTTCACCAGTAACATCACCGCTATAGTAACCGTCGGTGATGATGGTGGCAGTTCGGGGCGGTTGAGAGAAGAACAGGGCGTGTTGCCTCCCGGGGATATTCGCAACTGCATCACCGCGCTTGCCGACGAAGACAAACTAGTAACGGAACTTTTTCGCTATCGCTTCCAGCATGGCAATGGATTGGAAGGTCATAGTTTCGGCAATCTTTTCTTGACTGCAGTTTGTGCCATCACCAATGGTGACATGCTCGAAGCCGCTCGCGTAGCAACTCGAGTTCTTAACAGCTGCGGACAGGTTCTGCCCTCAACCTTGAGCGGAATGACGCTCGAAGCAGAGCTGGAGAACGGACAGAGAATTGTTGGGGAATGTCACATCCCGGAATCGGGAGCGCAACGCATCAGGCGGGTTCGCTGTCAGCCCGTCTCACCGGCCGCGACTCCTGAGGCCCTCGAAGCTATTATGAATGCGGAGTTTCTGATCCTCGGACCCGGCAGTTTATACACGTCCATCATTCCAAATTTGCTCGTGAAAGGTGTGCCTGAAGCAATCATGCAATCGCGTGCCAAGAAGGTCTATGTGTGCAATGTTCGTACGCAGAGAGGCGAGACAAGTAACTATTCGGTTTCCGATCACGTGCGAGCCTTGCTTGAGCATGCCGGCTTCGTCGGCGGATCTCAAATCGGCGCACCGCGATTGGTCGATCGCGTGCTTGTTCACGCAGATGAGCATGAGGGGCGTAACATTCCTGATCCAGTGCGATTCGATCCCGAAAAGCTCAGAGCGTTAGGCGCGCGCCCCATGGTGCGCGACGTGGCAAGCGTCCAATCGCCGGGGCACCACGATCCTGAAAAGTTGGCGGAAGCGCTTATGCTTTGGTACGTTCGACGCAAGAACCGGCGCGTCTTCTGGCGCAACCCGCAGAAGAAAGTAGCTGACGAGCCGTCGCCGATAGCGGCGAGCCTATAAGTCGTGAATTCCATACTTAGCGATTCACCTCATGATGGTGACTTGGCGCGATCACTCGGTCGACTTGCGTCCGGTGTTTTCGTAGTTACTGCCAATCATGAGGGCACCAGAATCGGTATGCTCTCGACCTGGATCGGGCAAGCATCTTTCGCACCACCCGTAATTACATTGGCGGTTGCTAAAGATCGCCCGTTGTTGGCAGCGCTGTCTGCCAACGCGACATTCTCCGTCAATGTATTGGCAAGGCGTAACTCAGAGATATTCAAAGCCTTTGCCCGTCCCCACAATGACGAAGCTTCGCGGTTTGATGAACTTTCCATATTGGAAGAGTCAATTGACGGGATCATATTCAAAGACGTAGTTTCAGCATTAATTTGTCGCGTTCACTCTCATGTGGCCCCGGGTGATCACGTGCTTGTGATTGCCGAGGTAACGGCTGGGCGGCCGGTAGACATGGAAGCCGAACCGATGGTTCATCTGCGCAATAGTGGACTGCGCTATTAGTTTATAGGCGCTGCGGCGGTAAACCCGGCAAGCCTCGCTCGCCTCCGCGCGTATAGTGCGGCGCTTCGCTCTTGCGGCTCTTCGCCGCTCGAGCTTCGCTGTTTCAATCGGGGCTGTTTGTGCTTGTTGTATAAGTGTCTTTGGGGCTTTTCTCTCGCATTTGAGAAATTATGTCCAGAAATTAGCGTTGCCGAATAGATTCAACGCAGGAGAGGGCGCTGGCAAATAGCCCTCAAATCCGGGGATAGATTAGATTGGTAGGCTCGCAACAAGACGAACTTACGCAGGAGAGGCACAACTCATGGGGAACGAATTAGAACAGGTCGACAACCTGGCTCCCGAACAAGACAACGACGATACATCGGGTGTATTGCAGGCGGCCGCTTACGGCTTCGCTCTGGGTGCAGCAGGTGGTGCCGCGAAGATCGCGGAAGAAGCTATGAAGAACCCTACAGCCAAGGCTGCCGCTGAAGGCGCAATCGCTGGTGCCCTGGGCGCAGGATTGTTAGGCGGTAAACCTGTCGAAGTCGGCATTGCTGCGGGAGTAGGCGTGATAGCCGGTGTAGCCGCCGGAAAAGGTTTAGTAGAAGTCGGCAAGGATCTAGCCGTCGGTGCCGGAGTCGGAGCCGTAGGCGCAGCATTACGTGCCGCACAACTACGCAATCAAGTTGAAGGCGCCATGATTGGTGGAGCCGCCGGAGCAATTGGTGCAGCAGCGGCTGCTCGCGCCGGGGTTATTGAACAAGCTGGCGATGCCGTGAAGGGCGCCGCCGGTGCAGTGATTGATCACGTTAAGAACCGTCCGGTGGAAGCTGCTGTTGAAGCAGTCATTGGTGGTATTCCTGGTGTCGTCGGCGGTGCTGCAATTCGCAAGCTGCTTGAGCCCGGAGTACAACGTGCAATCAAACAAGTAGGAAAGGAAGCTGTCAAGGATGCCAAAGAGGCGGCCAAAGAAGTTGAGAAGCTGAATAAGCCGTTGCCGTTGATCGTGCCGGACCTCCTTCCTCCACAGGTAAAGAAGAACATCGAAGTCGTTGTTCCTGTCGCTGTAGAAGCGATCAAGGAAGGCGTGAAGGCGGGAGTCAAGGAAGTCGGTAAGGACATCCAACAACATCGCAAAGACAACCCGGTGACATCGGCTGTCGAACGTGGAGTCGGTGGAATAATTGGCGGACCCGTTATCGAGTACGGTGATGCCAAAGCGCGCCAGGCAGTCTCCAGCCTGAGAGACTGGTGGAACGGTAAGAAGTAGAAAGTTTGTTCCAAGGTAGGTAACAAGAGAAAGGAGCTTGCGTGCAGCAGGCTCCTTCCTTTCTTTATAGGCGCTCCGGCTCGTCGGCAAGCCTCCTCGCCTCCGAGCGTAGATGACGTCGCATCCCTCTTCGCGGCGGTAAACCGCCGCTCGAGCTTCGCTGCTTTGTTAGCTTGCTTTGGCGGCTCGGAGCTCGCCTTCATACATTGATTGAAGGTGCAGATTCGCGTCTTCGTATCCCAATTTGATTAGCTCTTTTGATCTTTCCGGATCGATTTCAAGCAAGTTGATATCGACAGGTCTGCGAGGCTGAATCACCTCGATTTTTACTGATCTCATGCCGTAAGGTACAACTGTGGAACCTTCGTCGATTAATCGATTGTAGAGGCGCGCCAGCTCCAGCTCTTTCTGAGCCGATGAGTCCAGCACTATGTCGAGTAAGCGAGCGATGACCTGCCACATGTTTGACGGGCATATGTTTACAGTTTCAGGATGCAACAACACCATGAAGATTTCTTCGGCGCCCTGATCGATTGCTGCGCGCAAAGGCGTATTGCGAACGAGACCACCGTCAACCCACAAACCTTTGCCGTTTAGATGTCGGGGAGGAAAGGCAATCGGCACAGCTGATGTTGCCATCAACACATCAACTAACTCACTGGATGTCTGCAAATCCTCCAGCTTGATCAACCGAGTTTCCAGACTGCAGAGGTCAGTAGTAAAAAGGCGGACTTTCATCGGACCCGCTTTGATTTTTCGCAAATCTGCCTCTCGCCTGAGAAGTTCTTCCAGTGGTTTGGTGTCCAGCATGCCTAGCTTGTGACCGAGCATCATGCGCCCGATCTGATGAGCCGACGGCAATTTGTAGATATCCCACTGGCACAGTTTGCCCCAAATTTCTTCCAGTCTTCGAAAATCACCTTGCGCCAGGAACGCTGCGTTAATTGCTCCGATTGAAGTCCCGAACGCCATATCAAACTGCAGTCCCGATTCCATCAGGGCTTTGGCCACTCCGACTTGGTACGCTCCGCGTCCCCCGCCACCGGGCATTACGAGGGCTCGTTTCGGGGAGACCGGCCTCTCATAGGACGACTCGTCTTTTCCATTTCCACTCATCTTGCGTTTCTCTGGTCGGAATTCAGTGATGTTCGGTTGTCGGGCTATAAGCCTAGTCTAGTACATAATGCCCCGATGAGAACACTTTTAAAGCGCTCCTATGTAAGCGCTCCGGCTCCTCGGCAAGCCTCGCTCGCCTCCGCGCGAAGAAAGCGGCGCTGCGCTCTTGCGGCTCCTCGCCGCGCGAGCTTCACTTGTTCGTGTTGTTTGTCAGTCCTCGCCGCGCGAGCTTCACTTGTTCGTGTTGTTTGTCAGTCCTCGCCGCTCGAGCTTCGCTGCTTCTATCAGACGGCTGGACAGCTGTAACCGACGTTGTACACGTTAATTTCGGACTGAAGGGTGTCCCGTTGCGATGCGACCAAACGTGTATCGGACATTGTTAGCGCCTGTGCGTTTTAGTGCTCGTCGATGGCGGGGCGCTGGCGCTGTAGTTTTCGTCCTGAGATTTCACGCTTTTCGCCAAGCCTTTTTTCCTTGGCGGAGCGGCTCGGTTTACTCGGGCGCCGAGGAGTCGGGGGCGTTTCCACTAGTTCGACCATCACTTTGAGCTTCTCAATACAATCTTCTACATTGCGATACTGATCGCGATACTTTTGGCTCGTCAAAATGACATCGCCTTCGTTTGTGATCCGACTGGCGAAACGGGACAAGAAACGGGCTTTCACATCCTCGGGCAGCCCCTCTGTATTCAACACGCACCAGCGAAGAATAGCCTTGCTGTTTACCTTATTCACGTTTTGTCCGCCCGCACCACCGCTTCGCGCAAACGTAAATTCAAATTCCTGGACTGGCAATTCTAAAGGCATGGTCTTCGCTTTGAGTGATTGGTCGCCCCCTAATCTTACGCTATGTGGAAAATGGTTTGCTGAACTAGCCCCTGCCCGGTTCCCCCTGGGGCGTTTCGGTGTTGCCGTCAGATCACAGGCAAATAGCTCACCAACCGCCATCGCCACGCGCGTACCAGCGGGAAGAAATTCAACTGCCATCCCGGCACACACATGGTGCCGACACTTACTTACGGCGCAGAATTGAGAAGGAAGGGGGAGGGCGACCTATATTGGCTCATCCGCGAAAGCTTGTCAGAATTTTCCGGATAATTCTGACAAGCTTTCGCGGATGACCGAACGCAGACGGAATCATCGAATGAGTCTGCCTAAATTCGAGCAGATGCCAAGTGGTAGATTCGTAGATTTTGGGAATCAAATCATGAACCGCAAAGTATCGCTCTCGGCAGTTTTTTCGTTAACCTTACTCGGCACGATGTCCGCTGGTATGGCCGATGCGGCCAATCCGGTCCTGTTGACGGGTGGAGTCAAAACCAGTGTGCATAAGAATTCGCCTGTGCTCAAGCCAATGACCGGCGCCCGATACGATAATCCGACGGCCCGCCCGGTGGTGAGCACTCGCCCCGCACTAAGAGGCGCCATTGCTTCGATCGGACCGACAGCCGTAGCGGTTCCTTCGATACCGGCAGGTCGCGTGCCTTCCGTACCTACAGCTGGACCCGGTGCGAAATCGGGAAGCTGGGGCGTACCTTCTGGAAGTTGGAACGTAAAGTCGGGAAGCTGGGGCGTACCTTCTGGAAGTTGGAACGTAAAGTCGGGAAGCTGGGGCGCACCTTCTGGAAGCTGGAACGTGAAGTCGGGAAGCTGGGGCGCACCTTCTGGCAGTTGGAACGTGAAGTCGGGAAGCTGGGGCGCACCTTCTGGCAGTTGGAACGTAAAGTCCGGTAGCTGGAACGCTCAATCTGGCGGCTGGGGCGTGCAATCGGGCAGTTACAATGCTCCTTCCGGAAGCTGGGGTGTTCAATCCGGCAGCTGGCATGTAACGCAAAAGTAGACTGCAAAAGAGTTCTCTGATTGTAAGCGCTGCAGCTCGTCGGCTATGACTCCGATCCTTCGCGACGTATTGTAAGCACCCGGGAGTACCCGCTCGCCTGGCGGCGCTCTGCCGACGAGTCGGAGTTCTTATGGGTATATCTTCAGAACCGCGGATTATCGGATTGATGCGCACTATTCAACTCAACGAATCTCTTGTCGGTCAGGTTTTAGAGGGTGATTACACCATTCTGGAACTCTTGGGTTCCGGCGGATTCGGGGCCGCCTATCGTGCTCGGCAAGCATCTCTGGGTCGCGATGTTTGCATAAAGTTTCTCGGTTTGTCTTCTCTATCCGAGGCGCAAAGCGTTCAGCGTTTCAAACGCGAGGCGAAAGTGCTCGGTCGGCTGAGACATAAGAACATCGTCGAATGTTACTCTTTCGGCATTCTTGAAAAAGTTTATCCGTTTCTGGTGATGGAGCTTGTTGAAGGACGGTCTCTACGCAACGCGCTCGATAGCGAGGCACTAGAGTGGCCTCAAGCATGTGCCATAGTTCGGCAAGTTTGCGAAGCTCTGTGCTTCGCCCATGATTCCGGATTCATTCATCGCGATGTGAAGCCGGAAAATATCATGCTGTCAGGAGCGGTAGGGAGCGAATCGGTCAAGCTAATAGACTTCGGCCTGGTCGGCAAATCTGAATTGGCCGAGAGAGGCAACACACTGACGAGCCCCGGGACGATTTTGGGGACAGCCAGGTACATGCCACCGGAAGCATTTAGTGGCGTACTTACCACCAGCAGCGGCGATCTTTACGCGATAGGCTGTGTACTTTACGAGTGTCTTTCAGGGCTGCCCCCTTTTGACTTTGACAGTCCGATTGCAATCATGCACATCAAGAATTCCGGTGAAAGATTGCCTCCTCTACCGAGCACCATAAAACCGGATACGGTGCGCGAGGTGTTTGAACAACTTGTCTGGACCGCAACGGCAAGCGAACGCTCTCAGAGATTCGATTCGGTCCGAGATATAATCAGAATCTTGACTGAGTTGGAACAGATAGCGAGAACAGGGAATCAATGTGATTCTGCACTATTGCTAGCGCCGCCGATCGGAAGCGCGGCCCCCCGGAAGCGATTGCGCCTGGTTCCCGTTGTTGCATGCTTGGTGCTGCTAGTTGTTGCTGGACTTGTTCTCCAAAAAATCTCTAACCGAGGCGTTCAGCCTCAGCCTCAAGCGCAATTCGCGCTTGCAGAGTCAGCGACTGTTCGTGCCGAATTGACTGCATTGATTGCCAGAGTTAAGAACATTCTGCAGGAGTCCGGGGGCGGAACACCAGAAATGGTGGAGCTCTCCATTCGCCGTTATTGTCAGCTCCTAGATCATACACTTTTTAAGTACGGGTCATCGCCGACTTTTAGCGCAAATGTACAACTTCGTGAGCTTGGGGATCAGTTGTGTCTATTAACAGGGGAGTTGACCGAGCTGATGGCGCTAGGCAAGAACGACGTGGTGAAGCGCTCCTTGCATGCAACCTACGCCGACCTGCTTAGTTGTTGCGGTCACTATAGCGAGACACTGTCGGTGGTGCGGTCTAACGAACCGACTAAATTTGGCAAACTTTCAAGGGGCTCGCATCAGGATCTCTTGAATCTGTTCGACGAACTGAGGAAGGAGTTCGATTCTGCTTCTCGAGCGGACGAGCGAAGTGTTATTGTCTCTCGAATTAGACCGTCTGCATTGAGTTTGAGTCTGGTCGCTGAAGGGAGCCAGTTCGTGCGGTACCTGGATATGTACCGCACCGTTTCTGTTCCGGATCCCTGGAAGCCCGGGATGGGGCAAATTGGACTCCATGTCCATTTGCAGGGAAAGGCGCAGCAAGTGAGATACTTCTGTAACTTGGCTGAAATTGAGAAAGACATTCCGGTCGTAAAGGAATTGCTTCTGAGAGCAGTTGCTGCGGGAACCATTCCGTTGGAGCGAGAGCAGTTCGTAATCTCGAACTTGTACCGTGTCGGTGGGCAGGACCAGGCGCTTAAACTGTTTAACAGTGCGCAAGAACGTTTTGCTAGACGCGGTGACTCGATTAGTTGGTGTGCGCGCAGCGCTTCGATGGCTTATGCGATGGCCTGCTCTGGAGATTTGCGCTCATCTCAAGAGCTCACTGACAAGTTATTGTCCTCGCCTCAATGGGCGAAATTACTGCAAAACTATGCGAAGATGCCTGAACATTCAATTTCTCTTCCGGAGTTGCAATGTGTTACCGACACGGCAAGCGTACTGATTCATCAGGCGACGCTGACAAGACAAGATGCGAGTATCAGTCTGCAAAAAATGAAGGTTGCTGCCGAAATCTTGCTTTCCCGACCCGTGCCGTCGGAAGAGGTCTTGCTAGGGTTTATTCGGTACACGGAATATGGATTCGGTTGGCGGCTCAAAGACGACCTTAGTTTTGAAGTTGTTCAAACAATGTCGCGTAAGATGCGGGACAACCTTGATCGTTACGGTCCTGTCCTCCCCTATACAGATATGGATTACACCGGACGGTTACTGCAAAGGAATGAACCGGAGCAGGCCAAAGTCGTTTTTGCACTGGCGGAGTCTCAGTTGCGGAAATACCTGACGCAAGTCCGTGCGAGACGCAACGCGAGCGTTGGCACACTGCAGCAGGTGAGGGTTCGCCTCGTTCCTCTACGTGGCTCAATCTTTTCGGAGTCCGTGGAGACAATGCTGTCGGAGATAGACGATTTGATAGCGCGACAAGAGGCATCTCAAAGCGATGTTCATCAGTAGTCCAACAGGCTAAAATGGATACGGCTGACGGGGGCGGGGCATGGCAAAAATTCTTATCGCTGAGGATGATTCCGCTTTGCGGTTGAGTGTACTGTCTCTTTTGAAGGGGCAGAAACATCAAGTTGACGCTGCGGAGACTGGCGATTATGCCCTCGAATTGCTGTTGAATTACCATTATGATGCCGTAATTCTTGATTGGGATTTGCCTGTTCTCAGTGGCGTAGATATATGCCGCAAGTACAGAGAAGGCAAGGGCACGGCCCCCGTACTGTTCCTGACAGGCAAGAGCGATCACGCGTCTCGCGTGGAGGGGCTGGACTCCGGCGCCGATGATTATCTTTGCAAACCGTTCAACAAAGATGAGCTTTTGGCGCGCGTGAGAGCGATGCTGAGGCGTGCTCCGCAGGCTCATCATTCTGTCCTGAAAGTAGGCGAGATAGCATATCAAGCTGAAAGCAAAACTGTACTCTTCAAAGGTGAACCAGTAGATGTAACCAAGAAGGAACTTGGCATTATAGAGTTTTTCCTTCGGCACCCGAATCAGGTATTTAGTACTGAAGTTATTGTGGCCAGGGTTTGGTCCTCGGAATCGGAAGTCACGCCGGATACTGTCAGACCTTATATAAAAAGATTGCGGGACAAGCTAACGGATGAGTCCGGAAACTGTCAGCTAGTTACCGTCCATGGTAGTGGCTACAAATTACTGGAGAGTTGAGTTAATCAAGCATGCCGGCGTCAACTAACCGCAGCAATCTGATTCGTTCCATTTCTGTTGCGGTCTTGCTTCAACTAATAGGAGTGGGACTTGCCTGGCAATTTCTGTCCGAGGTCTTTCAGAGTCGACAGAATCTGCGTGCTGCAATTTATTTGGACCGGAAAATTTTTTCCAGCGCAGTCATCGACAGCAGATTACCTTATGCGGATGATAAAGATGTCTTGCGTAAAAGGATGCGCGAGATTATTGCGCGCGCGGATGTAGACCAGCTTGATTCCGAGAAACTGGAGCGCCTGGTGGAAGTCTCGGCAGACGCCGGTGCTAAGCTTCAGCGGGCGTCCCAGTCGACCGCATCATCAGAGAACCTTGGTGCGGTAGTCAGCAATTATCTGTCGGAGTCTCGCAATTTCGTTTCGCTGGAAGATCCTCCACCTGAATGGCTGATGCTCCTGTCAATCGCATTCTCGTTTTCTGCCGTTTTGTTGTTGGTATTAAATACGGTGGCGAGCAGTAAAAACTCAATGTCGCTGCCTGTTCCTACGGCGGCTCCACCAGCGGGGCCTGCGACCGCTGCGCTTGATCACCTGGCCGGGAGTATCACCGGGACATTGACTATGGGGGCAAAATCCGCCAAGAGTTATCTGGATAATATGCCACTGGGCCTAATAACGGTTGACAGCAATGGCAGCGTCCGCGCAGCGAATCTAACGGCGCTGAAACTATTACGCTGTACCGTGGATTCAATTGCAGACAAAAATATAGGCAGTTTCATAAAACTGGCGGACAGGCGTTACACGGCAGATCTCGATAGTTTGAAAGAAGCGGCATTGAATCAAATCACCGAGGCTAAGTTGATTCCATCAGAACCCTCCGCTAACCCGGTGCCTGTCGATATATCACTTGCCGAGTTTTCCGGCCCGGCCGGTAGTGGATTCATTCTCAACGTGTTGGATATAACCGACCGCCATGAAGTGGAAAAGCTGAAGGAGGATTTTCTGGCCATCGTTAGCCATGATCTTAAAACGCCTCTCTCTTCTATTGGACTTTTTCTTTCTGATCTCAGATCGCTGGAACCGAACCAAGCTCTCTCACCTGAGCAGCGAGTAGTTGCAGTGGCCATGGAGGCGGAAGTTGAGCGCCTCATTCGGCTTGTTGTTGCACTGCTCGATATGGCAAGAATCAGATCGGGCCGGTTGCTGCTGACGAAAAAATCGGTGCCCTTACCCCGGTTGCTTGAGCAACTTCAACAAGGTACCGCAAAACTAGCACAACGAAAATCCGTTTCCGTGACCGTCAAAGCCCCCGATGATTTTGTCATTGTCGATGAAGATCGAATTTATCAGGTGCTCGATAACTTAGTGGGAAATGCAATCAAGTTTTCGAACCCCGGGGAAGTTGTGTCGGTGGAGGCGTTGACCGTACCTTCGGGTATTCGAATTGAAGTTCGCGACACCGGACCGGGTATACCAATCGAAAAGTGCGAGCAGATTTTTGAGCGCTATCAACAAGTCTCAATTGAAGACAGTACTGTTCGTGGCGGCACTGGTCTTGGACTGGCGATTTGCAAACTCATCATCGAACAGCACGGTGGATCGATTGGTGTCGAAAGTGAGCCGGGCAAAGGCAGTTGTTTTTGGTTCCTGATTCCTGATTAGGCATTGCGCGATCGATTTTGCTGCGCGCTCACTTGAATACCGAACACGTGTGTTCACACCATATATGGTGCGCGTACTGTTGCTATCGCGCGAGTTGTATCACGCTTGTTATGTGGAGTTGATTTATGTCCAGCCTCGGCCGTATGCCGTCGTTCGAAAATGATTTCGCACTGCCGCTCTCGGGTCAATGTCGCCAATACCTTCTGATGCGGGATAACTTCTTTTGCACGAATATGTGGTGCGCTAAAACGTTTGCGACGAGATTGGTGGTGATTGCATGAGGCTTGCACATGAGCTCTCAATGATCGTATTGCGCTTTGGCTCTAGGAAATGCTGTCGAAACAGTTTAGGTTCAATTCATTTACGCTCTTTTCATTACTAAGTCGCACCGTGCTTTAGAGAGTGCTGCCATTTTCAGTTCGAGGCAATTCCCAGCTTATGTATGGTGCAGTCAGACCCTGCGGGGGGACGTTGTGCCGAAGCGCCATATTCAGATTGTCAAAACTCAGCTTCGGTAAGTTCATCGGTTTTGCTGAATCGGCGAGCTGATTGCGATATATATTGCCCGAGTTGCGAAGCAACTGAGCCGATAGCACAAGTCTTAGCGGGATACCCACCGACTTGATCAGATAGTCGATGCCGCTGCGAGAAATTCTCTTTCCTGTTTCGTTGACGAATAATGGTCCGAACGAAGTCCTGGTACCTTCAAGATCCATCATTTGAAGAACCACTTCTTTGGTGGTGCCGACCAGCTCCACTAATGGCTTGCGCTTTCTTGAAGCGATCAATAGATAGACAGAATCACCGCAAACAACAATATCCTCTCTGCTTACGCCGGCACACTGACTGGCGCTGAGATCAGCATCGAAGCATAGCATCGCAATTGCCCGGGCCTTCAGAGAACCGCAATGTTTGATCTGGTCCAAAAGTTTGCGCACATCATCTTCCGACAGCCGCCTTTTGCCAGCCGGTTCCTTTTCCATACGCTCTATATAAGGAAATGTTTTGGCAGCGAACCGAAACAGCTTGGCCAGAGCGGCTGAAGTTTGATTTATCGTCGCTGCGCTGCTGTTCGAATCTTTCAAGTACTTTACAAATCGCGACACCAGATGAGTGGACGTCAGGTCCTCTCCAGGAGCATGTTCGTCTCTGAATCGAACGTATGCCTCAAGGCGAAAGTTATAGGACAGCATAGTATTCTTGCTCAAATTTCTGGTGCTCATCCATTCTCTAAATTGCACCAGGCTGGTCTCGGTTTCTTTTCGTATCATTTTGGTGCTCCTTGCTAACGGCGGCTGAACGCCACTATGATTCTTCGCTTCTATCTCGATTGGCACTCAGTAATGTAAGCCCGGCCCCGTTGCAAAAATATTGCGTTTTCTCGACGTAATCGTTCCTTCGATTTCGCGAACTCGGCTGTTTCGAGGCATTGGCAGTGCGATCGCTTCCCCGGCTTCCCGGCATTGGCATTGAGACGCCGCAAGCGCTCGACACGGCGAAGCCCTTGTAACTTCGACAGCTTAAGGACGGGAGATTTCCTCTCGTTCGTCCAGACGCATTTGCGAATCGGATGGTCGCTGGGCGAATGCTGCGTCAGCCCCGGGGGGGCACGCATCTTGCGTGCACCTGAGTATCGTCGTAGGAATTACATATAAAAGGAATGCGAACACGCGTGTTCACACCACGGGTGGTGCGCATCTGCGCTACGCGCGCACAACGAGTGGCGCTGATTATGGGCTGAACAAGAGGGGCCGCGTGCGCCGGCGAGATTGCTTTGTTTTCTGCGATAACAGATATGTGCAGCGCGGCGGGCGATAATGATTCTAGTAAGCTTACGAAATTGATTCCTTCCAAATCTGTTCGACGACCTGTAGGGTGAACATATTCGCTCTTTTGCGCAACCACGTGGAACAACTCACAAACGACATTTCCACTTCACCTCAGTAGACCTGATTGCACCGCGGTGTGCATCGATGGAGATTGAGTCGTTGTACTCTTCGGACTTTCCTGAAAGGAACCACGAATGGTCTTGTTCTTGCTTGTTTTGGCTCTGTTCTGGGCGGTGTTCGCCACCTACTTCGCCATCCGCTATCGTGCCGGGATGGACAGCTTGGTCGTCGGCTCCATCTACTTCGCGCGAACGATCGAGGACCTCAAGTCATGCAAGGAGGGGTGGATGCCAGGGCAGGCGAAGGAGTTGATGGATAAGCTCATCAACGATGCTTCCAGATGCGTCCTCGAGTTTAAGGGCTTCGACGCCGTAACACAGGGGGGGCGAGAGGTCGAAAGATTCTCGCGCGTCGTCAGTCGTCGCGTTGACGAAGAAGCGGCCATGGCCGCATTGCAAACTTTGCAAGAGCGTGTTAATCGTGTTTCGGAGGTACGTTGTTGGTTTCGCAAAGAAGATAGCGAATTTTGTTGAAGACCTAAAACCTTGCGGAGATGCATATGATTATCGGTGGCTGCTACCTTTGTGTGCTGCTGATCTGCAGCGCGTTGATCTTTTCTTTTCTTCGAAACAAGAGCATGCATGAGGCGATAGAGATTGTCCACGCGAAGCTCGTTTCTGCCGAGTCGTTGTTCGAGTCCGCGTTTTCAATGAAGAGAAGTTTCAAGGACTCCGGGCTTTCGTTCGGTGCCTTTGAAACGCGTTTGGACCGGTGCTACGGAGATAAGTTTCGTGCGCGCCCATGGTTCTATAGGGACCCGCACAAGGGCAAACAGATGATGACTGATGTCGAATCGGCGGTGCGCCTGCTGGTTCGGGACATGCAGTTGGCGCTTGAGCTGAGCGTAGGAGAATTCTGGAGGGCCGAACACACGTTTGTGAAGAGCAGGATCGCGGCCCAGCGCGAACAGGATGTGGATTGGAGCTTTCCGGGGATCTCGGCGGACACGCTTCCCAGACAAAAGTTCTTGCTCAACGAGCGCTATCATGTCCCGGACAGGTATCTAGACTCTGCTGTCATGCAGGTTAGCCTTGTGCAACTGGCGCTGCACAAAGGTGAGTTTGCGGAAGTGGAGAAGTATTACGCGGCTTACCGGCAAACCTGTCAGTTTGCGCTGGAGTGTTTGGCTCGCACTCTGCATGCAAAGCTAAGAGTAGAGACGGAGTTGTCCTCGCTGTTGCAAGCGAGTAAGGAGGATGATGCTGCGTCCGTGCAGTCGATCAAGGATGCCTACTTTGGCCAGCAATTCGTCTTGGCGCGCGAACTCATGGATCGGCTTACCTTGATCATGCGGGAACGAGAGCGTCCGCGAAAGGCGACATGATTGCCCCCTACAAACCGGTCGCAACCGGAGGGCATGGTGGTGGACACCTCTGGTGTTGGTTTTCCCACGGTAGAACTCACGTCGTGTGGTTGTGCTGATGTTGGTCCATGGTGCTGATCGTGGTCCTCGTGCTGTGGTTTCTGTTTGTCGGGCTCTTACCGAGGGGGGCTCTTCTCCGGGGAGTCCGCAGTTTTAGTGCGTTCAGCAAGTCAACGAACCTGCCAACTCCATTGAGGGCAAGTATGAAACACCTTACGGCCAATCTTCCCCTTTGCTGCAATGCGGGGGCGGCGGACGATTACCTGGACCTGGCCGACGCCCGAGCCTGGTTGAACAGTGGCGATGTGACCGCACATCTCAGCCCGGCGCAGGCAAAGAACCTGGCGCAAAAACTGCCTGGTCTGTCCTCCGTCCCTGTCGTGGAGCCGGATGGAGATTGGGTCCCTCGGGATGGCGACCAGCTCCTCTGGTGGATTCCGGGCAATGGTCCCCGCCAGGAGGAGGTTCTCGCCCTGTATCAAATCGATATCAGGGGGGCGATCCAGCAACTCCGGCGGCACTCTGAGAGGGCTGCGGAAGTCCTGGAAAGACTATCTTGTTGCCCAACAGGAAAGTCTGCCGGGTAGGCGACACGAAAGTCTGCCAACGGAAAGGGGCTGGAAACCAGCCCCTTTCCGTTCTTTTTCTACCTTCTTCTGTTCTTTTTGGTATCTCCAGAAGAGATCTCGACTGGTCGATAACGCAGCCGCCGACGATGGTCTCGTCGACTTTCTTCACTTTTTGGGCTGCAGCAACCAGCAAAGGTGCTGTGATACCGAGCAAGTTCCTCCGATTCTTGATTGAATGATTGCTCTACTTGCGCGGGGGCGGCGAATCCAACGCATTTTCGTTTTCCAGATGCTGAACCGCTGGAAGCGTACTTAGGTCTCCGCCTGCTTTCTTAAATGCTGCAACAACATCAGCCGGTGGATTCTTCCCGCCAATCAGAACTACTCGGGCCATTGCGTCTTGGATATGTTCATTGTCGGGCTTTGCACCGGCAGCAATTGCACGCTTGATTGTGTCACCGAGATCTTTGAGATTGATTCCGTTAGGATTCGCAACCGGATCCGCCATAAGGGCTGCCGTTCGAGCTAGCATCTCGGGCATGTGTGCCTTTACTTCTCGTGCGGACTCTTCTTGCTCCGCAATCGTTGTCTTCATTTTTTCGATTGCGATTTTTTCTTGTTCTGTCGGACCGATTTTGCGACCCGTTGCTTCTTTCTCTATTCCGGTGACAAGATCCTTTACACGCTGCAGCGCCTCGGCTTCATCTTTAGACATGCCGGTGGGAAGAGCGATTAGTGGCTTTCTCAGATCTAATCGTTTTACGTCTACTCCGTTTTGATCATCGCGTTCTTGTAACTCCGAATCTCTGTGTAACACGTCCCTCAGCTTTAAATGAGCATCAATAATTCCAGCTGCGGGACGCAGCAGAGGGAATGCGATTCGCCCACATTCTCTACGCACATGCGGATCTTCTGACGTCATTCCGCTCAGCACCGCAGGTAATGCTGCCTTACCCACCTTCTGTAAAGCGTCTTTTGCTTTTTCGCGGGTTTCATATTCGTCTGACTCTAGAGCGCTCACTAATTTTTTGCACTCTGCTGTGATTTCTGCGGGTGACGACGCTTTTACACCCATCTCTTTAAATGCTTTAGAGGCGGCTTCCAGTTCTTGTGGTTTAAGCGAGGCTAGCCACTTACTTTCTGCGAGCGCCTTGACCGTGGCGGACGAATCGGCTTTGGCTTTCACTGCTCCATCTGTAATGGTCAGCGAGGGAAGCGCTTCCGGTTTTGACTCTGCCCCGCCTTTCGCCAAAGTCGACAGCTCGTTGTAGAGCTCGTCAGTTGCAATGCCGCCACCATCACGCTTTTCATCAGCACGACTTTCAAATTCTTCTGTTCTCATTTCTTCCTGCCTTATTGAGCCGACCTGAACTTTCGCTCTATTTCCTTTTGGTAGTTTATGGATTAGGGGTTGTGTTTTTGTTTGAAGAACACCTCTAACATATTTTCTTCTCCCCTACCATGTCGGGGCACGGCGACGCGTGCGCGATCCCAAACGAACTAGCCGTTCGAAGGATAATCGCTGACTTGGTTCTTAAGCGCGAACCATCCATTGGACGATTGCTCCCAGTGAAAAACTTCGGCGGGTTTTTGCTCTGAGGTAGTCTCTTCGAATTGCTCTGGCGGCATCGCGTCGGCTTGTTGGTCGATGACTAGCAAATTCGGCAAGTTCAGTGCGGCAGTCGCCCGCTCAATTTTCGGAGCGCGCTGTCCGTAAGTAAGCAATCGAGCTTCTTCTAGCAATTTTTCGATGGCTGGCTTTTGTTGAGACATTTAGGTCTTTCCTCAATCTTCGCCCCGAAGGATAAGTTCACGGTCATTGAGAAAATATTGGAACTTTCTCGGATCGAAGAAAGAGGGCTCTGTGCTGTCAATGGTCCGTGGACGCTTGGACCGCAGCAATTAGCTTCTGCACCGTGTTTCTTTCACCCGGATACCACTTAGCGAGCCGTTGCAGATTTCGATATAGACTGTCTTGTTCCGGAGGTAAGCACGTTGTGTAGCGGTTGTAGATAGACGGATTACCATCTAAGAGAGACACTGCCCTCTTTGCGTAACGCTGCGCTTCATCCGCCTTTCCCTCATCGTGCAACCAGCAGGCATACGAGGCGTAAACCCGGGCCTTTTCGAAATTGAAGCGCGAATTGTTGAGCGCGTCATACTGGCTCAGTTGAGAAAGTGCTGCCTCATAGTTTCTGGTTGCACCAGATTTGTGTCCCAATGCTGCCTGAACTTCTGCTAACTCCAAAAGGTAGTCTCTATTGCACCGGACTCGCGCGGTTTTGAGCAAATATGGCAATGCTTTATCGTCTTGATTTTGACGACGATAAAGCATTCCTAGTCTGTAAATGCAGAGAACGGTTGCGTAGCTACAATTATTTTTCCCCCAAAGCTTAGAGAAGTAAGGATCGCTGAGCTGCACAAGCATCGCGCGCTGATAGTCCGCAGCCAATTTAGGCTGATTGCTTAGTTCTGCTGTCTTTGAGAGAAGTCCATAGAGGCCCCCCACTAGCTCTACGCCAAGATGTGGGTTGCCACGCTTTTTACTGAACTCCAACATCATCGAAGCCTTTTGCAGATGCGAACGGGCCTCTGCCGGGCACTTTCTCCTGAGAAAAACCTTTGCATACCATAGCTCAAAACCAATCAAGTTAACCTCTCGGCTGTTCGCATCTTTGAGTTTCGATAAGGCAGCAGCGCTCTTATCCAAAGCGGCCACCGCTCGCTGGTACTGGCCCTTCGCACAGAAGATATCGACCGAAACATAGATTATTCTCGCTAATATATCTTGTTCCAATGCCGATTGAGCTGTGGCCCCATTCAGAAAGGCCTGAGCCTCTCCCAACTCACCGGAATAGAAAGCTAACTCCGCCAGTCTGCAATAGGCGTCAAGGCGTATGATATCCGATTGCTTTTCAGGGGCATGAAGAATACTTTCCAGCCGGGCTTTTGCTCTGCCAAAGAAGCCGAGCGCCATTTCTTGCACGGCAATCAAGTATTGAAGGCCGCGGTGAAGGGTGTCCTCAGTCGCCGGAGCAGGTAGAAGGTCGTAGCATTTTTCGCTTTGCTCCAAGCACTTGCTTGAAAGGTCCGGTCTGGGGAGTGCACCCCATAGGTAAGACTGCGAAAGCAAAAGCAGCATATGACATTTTTGTGGTGTCGGCTTGCTACCAAATTTTTGGCACTGCCTTTCAAGGAACAGTTGCGCTCTGTGGAGATCGCCGTTGCTGTTTTCACTTAGGGCGTACTGGGCTAGTGCTGCCTGAAAGATCTCATAGTCTGATTCGGTCCGGTCAGGAATTTTGCAAACTATATCGATTATCTCTTCCACCGTGTGCTGGGCTTCTCTGAATTCTGCCAGCTTTTGTTGAAGTGCAGAAAGGTTGATAAGAAAACCTAGTCTTTCATGCTCACTTGTGAGTTCGCCGAATTCACCCTTCAATACGCTGGTGTAAATCGTCTTTGCTCTACCCACGTCGCCCATGGAACCGTAGACGTTGGCCAAACTAACACTTGCTTCTACAAGTAAACGCTTAGCTCTTTGTCGAGCAACTGTTTCCGAGGGGCCCGGCTTGGCAATCGCCGTGCTCAGAACCCCGATACTTTTGCTAAGCAACCAGATCCGAAGTTTGGCAGTACCCGCGCTGGAAGTGACTGCCTTCTCGCAAAGTAAGATTGGAATTTGAAGTCTATCAGAGCGATTTTCACGTGCGAGCTCTTGCTCAATTATAACGTCTGCCTCTTTGGTTCGCCGTTGGCACCAAAGGATCTTCGCGTAGTCGATAGATAGCTCGCAACAGCGGTGCTCGAATTCCGGCTCCGCCGAGCGCATTTTTTGAGCTTGTTTATAGAACTGAATGAAAGTGGAGCTTTCCTCGAGTTCTAAAGATAGTTTTGCATATCGATAAGTCAGATCGAACCACATAAACGGTTTCTCTCGTAAGTCTTCCGGAGTCCATTGTTCGGAGTTCAAAACGCTGTTAAGAGCCAATTTTGCTTCCTTCTGCCTGTCATGGTCGATCAAGATTCTCACTGTGGAGACGCGCCAGAGGCACCATCGGTAGTGATCTCCTCGTCTCCGAGCTGCTTCGCACCCCTTTTCGATTGTCGCTAACGCTTCTTCTGTTTGTCCGAGTTTATCGTAGAGTTCGGCCGCGCTGTCTACAAATTCAAGCGGGTGTTTGGGCAGATATTCCCGTATTCGTGGGAGAAGCGCTCGTGCCGATGTCGGCTGATCGCTTTTGACTGCTATGAGTGCCACGTTTAACCAAAGTCTCATCAAGTCGGAGTCGTGATTCCTCATTACTCGTGATGCAATGCTTACAAGATTTGGAGACCAGTTATCCGGCGAATTGAGCCTCATTAGGCCAGAGACCAATTGAATAAATCGCTTGCCATCGTCTTTGAATTCCGGGTACCAAAAGGCAGCGGGCCGCAGCCGCTCTATCAGAAAGGCTTTCGGATCGGAATCTGCGTCCGTATCGATGAACACAAAATCGTGCAGCTGTCGCAGTTGGTTGATACTGCCTTTCTGCAGTCTTAGTGCTGCGGTCGAATCAGGTGACTTAAGAAGCGCCAAAGTGTTTTCGTAGTATCGAAAACTTGTTAGCAGGTCGCACTGGGTCGCAAAAAACAGAGTTCGCAGAGAATCGTCTTTCGTTGTCGCTCTTAGTTTTACTAACTTGGCACAAGCGTCTTCTGTGAGCTTTCGTACTTGGGCATCATCGTTGCTGAGGATGATTGAGGAATGTTCAAGAAACTTGCGGAGGGGACTCAGTTTTTGTTCTGTGTTTTCTGCGCCGGTCTGGTCCAATTCCTTTACGAGTGAATGAAATTGTCCCAAGGCACTACTAAATTCAATCTTCTGGTCTGCGTCTCCGTTTTGTCCGGTTCTTTGCTGATAGGCATTGCCCAAAGCAAAGCTTTGCCTGACCTGTGGAGCTGAGTCGCGATGGTTCGATTGAGTCAGGATTACTGTTGATATGGCAACGATGCCCGCGAGCAACAAGAGCAGAGACTTTCCTCCCGCTACTCCTGCGGTAGAGTTTTTGTTCTGTAATTGAGGTTGAGAGGTTGGCGCAGAATTGACACCGGAGGCTAAAGGTGATGCGCCGAGTTCGGATTCCAGAATCTCAATCAACAGCGTTCGAATCTGATCACAAGTCTGCAGGCGTGCCGATGGATCAGAATCCGTCGCTTTTCGAATCAAGTCGTTCAGCGCATAACGAGCCGCGTCCGGCTTGATCGAGGATGGCAGTTCGGGCAGCCGTTCCTTTGTGTGCTTAAACATAACGGCGATCGGATTTTCTGCCTCGAATGGAATCTTGCCGCTTAGGGTTTCGTATAGTAAGCAACCTGTTGCGTAAACATCCAGCGAAACATCAGAAACGGCCCCCTTAAAGGCCTCTGGTGACATGTAATTGACGCTTCCGATTATGCTTCGCGGGTCGGTTAACGTATCGAAAACAAACTCGCCTCTCTTTTTGCCGACCAAACCGAAGTCGACAACTTTGACCAGTTCTGTATTGTCAGCTTCGCGGGTCACCATTACGTTGGCTGGTTTAATATCGCGATGAATGAAACCGTTCTGATGAGCGTAAGTGAGTGCCTCGCAAACTTGAATAACCAGGCTGACAGCTCTGGTCCAGTGAAGAGTCTCCTTCTGCGTAAGTGCGTTGAGCGAAAGACCCTCCACAAATTCCAGAACCAGGTAGGGATAAACTTTGTCGTAGATGCCAAATGCAAAACATTCGACGATGTTCTTGTGTTGAAGCGACGCGAGAACTCGAGCCTCACGCTTAAAGCGGTTGACGCTATCCAAGCTGGTTAACGCATCAGATTTGAGAAACTTGAGACACACCGGTCGGTTTAGATCTCTCTGGCTGGCCTCAAAGGCGGTGCCCATGCCACCAGTCCCTAGATGGCGTACCACACGAAATCTGCCGTCTATAGTCTTGCCTATTAGCGAATCGTCAAGGGACGCCATTTAGAGCCTGCTTCGGACACTTTCGAGGTATTTCTCCACACTGAGTTATGTACCCGAAATCGAGAACTGATTTTGCAGCATATCGGCGACATACTCCGGAAATTCCTGATTCAATTCCAATATTTTTGCAAGGACCGTCCGATAGCATCGTTGAAAGCCTGGAGGGTTCCAACAATGTCTGAGGAAATTGATCTGAGTGATTTACATTGGGACGAGAGTGATTGCGATGGCCACGACGACGAAAGTAGCTGCTGGGAGACGGAGGTCATCTCCGCCCTCACAGAACAGGCAAACAAGGGCAGGAAGGTGGCTGGCGGGGGGAGGTCCGAATCGCCGGAAAAACTGGCTGGCGAGCAAATGGAAAAAATCGCTAAAGAGACATTGAAGCTAGACAGCAAGTGTTCCCCGAAAGACCTGGAAAACGAAATAAACAAGTTAATAGGGTCCCTGGCTTCCGACGAAGGGTCAGTGCGAAACGCGGCTTTCGCAAAGCTGGAGAAGGTGGGCGGAGCGGCCATAGAGCAGTTAGCGAAAGTCTATTTGACCACGGCAGACCCTCAGTTGTTTAGATCTACGCAAGCCTTGTTGCGTCCTTTGGTTCACTGCTTTCCGGAAGGGCGAGAGCAGTATCTAGCGCTTCACGGGGTCGAAAGTCGCTGGACCAACTATCCCGCGGTTCGCAAAGAACTAGGCAAAATACTTGATGGCGTGACAGGAATCGCTAAAGTAAGCGATTCGTTTGAAGAGGGGCGGCACTCGTTGGCTTCGCGTAGTATTCAAAAAATGGCTAGCCAGCTACTCAATATGACAAAGGAAGTTAGCCTTGACACTGCGAAGAGTCGTTTGCATCAGTTACAGCAGCCACTGCGAGAAAGTAAGGCTGCGAAGGAAAAGTTAGAAGACCTCTTTGTGAAATCCAGTCTTACGTTGGCCTCTAAGTTGGAATCCAACAGTTCTACTTTGATGCCCGACGGTAAACTTGAGTTAGAACAAGCGAATCATCCAAAGGCGAGGAGAGTATTGTGCAAGGCGCTAGAGGCCCGACCTTCGCTTGGAACGGACGAAAAGTTTTTATCACTAGCGGCGAAGGTTCTTGCTGATACCGATAAGGATTTCATGAAAGTCTTCACTCGGATCACTGGCAAAGAAGCGTTACGTAAATGAAACTCCGGTTGGCGGCCGAAAATTAGTAAAAGCGACAGGGATGGATGATGAGACCGCACATCCCTCAAATTCCAGTCAACTGTTGGGCGCGAAAATGACATCAGCTCGTCATTCAGCGCTTGTCTGCGTTTCTCCTTTAAGTGATGCTTCGGAGGGAGATTTGTCCGACCTCCTCGGCTGCGCTACGAGGCTCGTTAGATTGGCGGATCCTAAGCCTTGTACATTCATCACCCAAGCGAAATGTTTTGCTAGCGTTAACTCTCATACTTCGCCAACAAGTATTGATTATGTGCAGCACCATTAGTAATGGCAGCGTAATTGGTACTTGCGCGCTTTAGGACCAGAAATGCAGTTAAGCAATGCGAGGCGCAGACCAAACAACTAATGGTATCTGCTACATCAAAGGTGATGCCGACGCTGCGGTCTCAGCAAACAATTCGAACCTAATTTTTCCACCGCTCGAGCCATCGCGCGAATTTTTTGGTTTCGTCTTTGTCGATCTCTGATTTGCCGTCTGCGTATGAATAAATCTTTTCGGGGTTTGCCACCGTGCCCTTTACAGAGGCAATCACCTGGGCTGCTTTTCCACCTGACAGCATTGCTGCCCACAGATCCTCTTGCTTGATAGATGTTGCGAGTGTTGAATGATCGTCGCTCAGCCCCCATTGGTTTTGCACTCGGAATCTGGTCGGCTCTCCGGGAATAATGCCGGTGATGGTAACGACGTGATTTCCATGGTCGCCGCTTGCTGAGTCGCCGAAAGGGGGCTTAGACCCGTCAACGCTAACAATCATGCTAGTGCCTCCATTCTCTTTGAACAAACGAATCAAGTCTTCTGGATTCGATACGCAAACAGCGGCTTTATCCTCACCGGTTAGTCGCTTTCTTGCTATGGCTATGTGAGGCATGTCCATTCCTGTGAATGGAAGTTTTCTCTTTTCGGCGTCAAAAAGAATCCCGACACCGTCTCGGGTATTCTGGAAGGAGCCTCCTGGAAAGCCAAGCCCTATCGCAACAGACTGAAAGGCGCGGGAGGCAAAATCGCGTCCTGTTTGATCTGTCTGCTTCAAATTAGTAGTGTCGACTCTCACGGTTGAGCCATCTCCGAGCTTGACGCTTCCCGTGTCAAAGCATTGCACTAACATCGCCGCGTATTTGTCCGGCTTCTGCATTACCATCTCTCGCTGCAAGGTCGCGGCATTACACGTCCATGTTTGCCCCTGCTGTATCTCAGCCGGGCGCGCGACATGAGACATGATGTTTCGTCTCAATGCCGACTTTTCTTGCGCTGTAAGATCTTTGACGTCGTCTAATTTTTGCAGCTCTTGATAGAAACTCTCCAGTCTCGCTTTGTTGCCGCGCATAGAACGGTGAATTTCCGCAAAGTCTCTTCTGTCGATATCCTTGTGGATTCTGAGAAGTCGACTCTCCGCAGGTGAAAGAGCTTCTCTGGTTCCTGTATCCTCCGGTGAAGGCCCCCATCGATCTATCGTGTTGTCGGCATTCAAACGCACTCGCGAACCATCTGCATGCTGCACGACGGCTTCACCGCTAGGTTTCACGTGACTTGTTTCGTCATTTACAGCGCGTCCTTTTAGAGTTCCAAATTTATCTTTTTCGTCGCTACGACCTTCGAATAGAGGGATAGTCACCTTGCCGTCATCGCCCGGGTCGGCAGTTATGGTGGCGGTGTATCTATCCACTTCGCATGGTGAGAAGAGGGGCATCCCGTCCTTTGGAATTGAGAATCTAAAGGCACGTTCTTCATTTGTCTTGTCATTTCGGTACAGGAAGTAGTTTCCTGTTCGATGGACAGATTCGGTGGTTCCATTGCTTGCTGTGTGGGTACCAGTCAACGTGTTTAGCTTGTCGTTGTGACTGAGTCTGGTAAAACCACCATCTGGATGCTTGATGGTAACTCCTTCTAATCGCCCGTCGCGTGTGCGCATCTCTATGGATAAACCTTCGCCATCAGAATAGTTTATGTTAGGCGTGCCGCTGCGTTCACTAATCGAAGTGAGAATTTCTTTGTCTTGTCTGATGACAGTTTTTATTTTGCCGTCCTCGTACTTCTGCGTCTCAGTTACTCTGCCCCCTCTTTCTTCCAACCGTGCAATACCTGAGACTTTGTCGCGGTATGTAACGTCTTCGAGATCATCTGAAAGTTCGATGTAGCCGATCTTCTTGCCGTCTTTGATGAACGGCGCCATCAGTATTTCGCCCTTGGTGCGTTCGAACTTTATTGGTTTGCTGTCTTTGCCCTCAGGTTTGTAAATTACCTCGAACGCGGACAGCTCTCCTGGTTTGAATCGTTCTTCAAACTTCCTTCCGTCCACATCTGTCGATGTTTCGGAAACTTTGTCTCCATTTTTGTCTTGCCGGGCTGTTCTTCCGTCTCCAAATGTTTTTTCGACTCCGCCATCCGGTAGGACACGTCGGCGATAAAATTGGGTTGATTCTCGCGAAGATGACGTATCCATCATCAACACGAGCTTGCCATCTGCTGATACGAATTCATTCTCAGTTAGTGCAGAAAACTCAGTTGCGCGTTGCCCGGGTTTGCGGTAAACGACCTTCTGCGGCTTACCATTATCCGGACTATACTCCACCTGATAGGTGCTCCCATCCCTGTTGGTTTGTTTGATCACGCGCTCGGCATCGCCGTTATCTTGGGTCTCTCGCTTTGTTCCTGTAGCGTCAAGCCTTATTGATGTCTTTCCATCGACAGTAAGCTCCGCGTTTCTGTCAGCAAATTTTCGACTTATCTCTATCTGCTCGACTACAAATTTGTCACCCTTCTGGAAAAGTCGCCCTCCGAAGGTTGAATCGGCCAACTCGTCGCGATAGGAACCATCACTCCATCGAAATTTCAACGTGCCAGGTTCGCCGGATTCGCCTTCCTTATAAGAGATAGCCCCGTCCCAGGTCTGCCCCGGTACTTGAACTGACGTGTTCTTGTCTACTTTTGTATCTCGAGCTGCATCTTCAATGTTGTTGGCCTTTCCAAAGGCATTGACGAAGACATCAATCTGTTCTTGTGTCGTTTTTGGTCCTAGTGTCTTCTTCGCTATTGCCTCGATGGTGGTATCAGATTCAAGCTTGATACCCAGCGAAATTGGAATGACCAGCGGGTTTGAGCCGTCTGTCGTGAATTTGAGATCTTTGTGCGCATCTGCAAGTAGAAGTTCTAGCCTTTTCTCGTAACGCTTTGCAATGTCGCCAACCGGCAATTCGCGGGGCGCGGCAGCTACCACGTGCTCGGATATAGAATCGCTTAACCCCTCAACCAAAGCGTCCCGCCGGACCGGCTTTCCGGAATCAGAGTTCGTGTCGGCTACTGGTGTGCTGGCGACCTTTTCGTCAGTCGGTGCGATTTCTGGCTTGCTCTTAGACCCGCTTCCCGTTTCTTGTCTGTTGCCCGGCGGCGTTGTAACTTCGATGTTAGGGAGAAAGCTCAATCCCGCCACACCCTTTAGCGTAGTTGAGTTCGCGATGGCGTCTGTCGCTGAGACGACCGCGGATTTGCCTATCGATTCGATACTTGCAAACAATTCCGCAGACAACTGACATAACGCCAAGCGTGCCAATGGCGTTATGTCAGTTGCGCAAACGTTATCGTCTGTTTTGTTTTCCTCTGATGGATCGAGTTTATCCAAAATCATGAGTATCTCCTTCCTAAGAAACCCCGAGCGCTCGGCGTGATGAGAGTGCTGCAACGGTTGCATCTTAAATGCCACGTGTAACTCAATTGTGGCGGCCCCGTGTACGCCCCGTGGCACCCGATTTCGGTGGTAGGCCGATTCCACAATTAGTCTGTTTAGAATAGAAGACAAACATTGCGTATTTATTTAGCCGAAGTGGTTCCGGCATCTTTCGGAACAGGTCTTACGGTCTCAACTTCGACAACATGTTCGCGGTGGAGCTTTGCGCTTCCCAAATAGCATCTGAATGTTCAATCTATAGGTTCCAATATTTTTTCAATGTCTGCTGAGTTACCTTTCAGAGTAGGGACGGGGGGCGAGATGATGGACATCTCAACATTGCCAGGAACGCGAATGGATAAGTCGATTCAAGTTCTGGATTACTAGCACAAGCTCTTCAGTTTTATAAGTGGAAAATCCCAGGTGACTGTTCTGCAGTCGCTTACGAAAGGGTTGCTTTCGATTTCACGATGCACAAGTTGTGCACGCCACTTCGTTGTCGTGCTCAGTTTCTTCATGGAGATAAACCTATGGCAAATATGTGTGAACCAGTGACTGCAAGCGACGCGGCCGCTTCTGCTTACTTACCGAGCATTGAATTGGTCGCAGAGCGAGATAGCGGTGGAAAGCTATTTTCAGCTGTTCGCAAATCCACGAACAGAGTGGTTCGGCCTGACGATTTGGTTACCGCGATAATTGAGGACGAGAAACGCAGAACGGGGTTTGGTGCTGTGAACGATCTTCTCGAAAGCTTTTTGCGGCACTCCGGTGTTTAGTTCGTCACAGGATACTTGATTGTGAACAGAGTTCCGTCGCTGACGCTTGTCAGGGTGCAAGTAACGCCGTCCACACGGCTTCCAGCTGAGCCATAGCTGGCATCCGATGCCCAGTGGTGTTGCACGATCACTCAACGATTTGGGGGCGGACCGATGGGGTATGTAGGCCCGTGAGAAACGACGTGCGGGGATACTATGTCGGATAGGAATAAAGATCAGCAAAAAGATTCGGTTGAAACCGATCTGCAAGAGAATCTCTTAGCGGAAACTCTCGCGCCTGCTCTTGAACGTATTAGAAAAGATGCGGCCAACGACAACGGTTATCCTCGCCAGGCTCGTGAAGCAAAGTTCTACGGAGCGGACGGCCAGCCCGTCAGACTGAAAGAAGTAGGAGATAACCAACCCGTAATCGGGGTACGACTAACAGCCGAGGGCGGGCGAGTATTAGAAGTATTCGCGTCGGCCGACAAGGTGCCGGCTGAGCCTATCGCTCGCCAGGAGTTCACCTACTCAAGAGCGGGCAACGTTTCAACAGAGTGCCGTGTCACGTACGATCTTAGAAAGGGAAGCGACCCAGCAACGGTGACTGAGGTGTCGGTGGATCGCTCAACTGACTCGACGACTATTAGTTTTCGCGCTGGCACTGACCAACAGGTTGTTGAACTGAGTAAAGCAACCGGCCAGCCAAGTCGATTTAACATTACCGGACCGGGAAAGAACTTAACTTGCACGTTTGACGATCTTGGAAAGATACAGACGATAAGCGTTAATGGTGAAATGTTAGCAGGTGAAGACCTGACTAAATTCACTCGCTCAATACGGGAGTCTCTGAAAGAGTTACGGGCTGAACATGGGTTGCCGCAGCCCGCACAAGAAGCGCAAGCGGGCGTAACAGCGCAGAGGACCACTGCGGACAAGATTCGAGACCTGTTGGAGTCCTGCAGAATCGCTGTGCCTCAACCAGGTCTCTTTCGTAGTGATGACGGACAGGTAGCTGCCGCTCGGTTACGTCAGCTACTCGCATCGCCGAGAGCAGAAGGGGCTGATGCCAAGTCCAAGGAGACCGCTAAAAACATTCTCAATTCCAGCAATCCGACCGACGCGGTAAAACATCTTGACGCACTGTTAAAACTGGAGCGAGATGGTGATACACACGCAGGTAGGTATTTACTGACTCTTCGTGAGAAGCTGGGGGGGGCGCCGAGATTAGATGACCTGATCGCTGATTTGAAGAGCCGCGAAAAATCAGATCAGGCATTGAAGACGCTTAAACGCGATATTGGGTCGATTGAGAGTGAAACTGCTCGGCCTGCACGCTCGCTTGAGGATCTCTCTCGTGCGGTAAGCACTCTCACCAATGATCAGAATCCTGGTGCTAACGGTCGGAATGCCGATGGAACAGACGGAGCTGCAAAAGGTGGCGCAGGTGGTGCCAGTGGAGCTGATCGACGTGCAAAAGGAGTCAGTGGAACTGATCGAACTGTGCCGGGTGGTGCAGGCGGTGTCAGTGGGACTGATCGAACTGAGCTTGGTGGCGCAAGCGGTGTCGGTGGAGCCGATCGGACTGTGCCTGGTGGCGCAGATGGTGCCGCTCGGGCTGACCTTGCCTCGCGTAGCGGCGCCGTTGGCGATAGGGTTGCGAAGGGTGGGGGCGGAGGAGGTCCGGAACTAGGCGGAACGCTGGACCAGCGCCAACAAGAGTATCGAAGGATACTCGACTATGGCAGTACTGCTGGGCGCGCTCTAGTCCGAGGCACGGCAGATTATATTGCCGCCGCAGGCATGGAACCCGATGCCAGGTTGCGTGTCTACGCGGACGCGATGCGCCTTCCCTTCGACCAGCGTAACCACCACAAACTCGTAGACTTACTGGTTGCACACTATGATCGTGCGAAAACCGATCAAGAAAAGAACATTGCGCTGCAGCTGCTTGGCGAGCAGATTCAAGTCGGAAATCTGTCTGCAGCACAAGCCAAACTCGAACTTTCCGCTCACTATGCCGCAACGCGCATGGTAGACGCTCAATTGACTTTGGAAAAATCCGGTATCACTGGCGAAGAGAGGCGACGCGCTGAAAGCCAGCGAGCAGATGCTCTGCGCGACCTGGTTGCCCTTGCTACGCTGGCTGATCCTAAGAGCAGTTCTTATGCCAATGCAAATGCCCTGTTGGCCAACCTGCGCGGCGGTCCGTTGAAGGGACTGTCGCACGAAGCCGTTGCTAAAGCAGAGCAAGAAGTGCGCGAAGCCGCACGCAAACGTGAGCAATTCATTGTAGAGTCAACCATTCGCATCATTAATGCGCCGGTTGGTAGCCCTCAACCAGGCCTCGATGCTGTCGAATCTGCAGCACGCGATCAAGCGATTATTGAATCGCATAGCCGGTCTGGACCAGTTATTGCGCTGGCTCGAACCACTTTGGCTTTGCGGCAGTTGGAATTGAACGTTAATAACCCGGAGAGGGCCGCAGCAATCATAAAACAACTGCTTGAAGTTGAGGCTGCAAACCCGATTGCCAAGCGGGTGCTTGACGTCCTGCGTGAAACTGATGCAGGCAAGGAAGCGATTTTGGTATTAAAGCAAGGTGATGTGGCGGCGGCAGCTCTGCTTCTGCATGAAACGGCCGATCTTCAACGTCTCAATCGTGAAGTCGCCAGAGTTCGCAATCAAATACAAGAATACGGAAAAGTTGATCCCAGAGCTCTCTCCAGCGTTTTGGAGAATCCTGGAAATCTTGAAGCAGCTAAGAAAGCCGCTAGAGAGCTTGACGAGAATATGCTTAAAGCCGCAGACCAGAAGATAGAGCAGTTTCTAAAACGCGGACGTTCATCCGATGATCTGTTTAAAGAGCTTGTCGACAGCATGAAGTTGAACAAGGATGGTTCTTTAGACGGTAGTACTCTGTCCAAATCGATTATTGCACGGCTCGATACAGGGTTCGGTGGTTTTGCGCCCGAGGCACAACCGCTAATAGCAAAGCTCAAAAACCCGCCTCATCAGCTTTCAAAGGAAGATGTCGATTCGCTGAAGAAGGCGTACCTAGAATCCGGTATTCCCCAACGTGGTAATACGTTGGAGGATTTGCGAAAGCTAAGTGCAGACCGATTAGGCCGCTTCGGTGGCGGTCTGGAAGACGCGGTGCATAACTTGCGCGCTATCAGCAGCGTACAAGACATCCATCTCAAGATAAATCAAGCGATGGAAAAGGTTAACGCTCCGGAAGGAAGCGTAGCCGAGCGCCGCAGAGCGCTGGCAGAAGTACGAGCAGCGCTTGAACAGTTGGCTAAAGATGGTTCTCAATCTGATCTGTCCAGGCGCTTTCTGCGTGCATTTACTGATAAAGATCTCAAACGTTTGACCGAAGCGCTAAGCGGCGAACCACATGTAGCGGCCAGTGCACTTACCGAGTTGCGAGGCAAGCTGCCCGACGGGCACACCGAGCTCAATGAGTTTCGTGCTCTACGCATAGTAAGGGGGCTGAACGAGAAGTCCAGCGCTGCCGACTTTGCGGCCGCCACCAGTGCACTAAGCGCAGAGATGTCTGCGGAGCGCATGGCGGGGCGTGGTGAGAATAAGGCAGCAAAAGATTGGTTCAAATGGACCGCCGCCACCGGAGCGGTCAAAGACATTAACGACGCGCTGGCAGCCAATGACAAAGAAAAAGCTTTGGAGGGGATCAAAACACTTGAGCGAATGACCGGTGAGGGCAACGAGCAGGCTCGGCAGCGTCTGTTCCTCGTTTTGCAGGGGCTGACCCATCCAGACAAGCATCAATCGTGGGTTGCACAAGCCGAGCAAGGGTTAGGCAAGCCAGTATACAGCCTCAACGATAGAGGATCGGCAGCTGTTCGCAAGGACTTAGCAAAAGCCGTTTTTGAAGCCATAGACAGCAAGGTAGGAAGTGCAGATTTGGATGGTCTTGGCGCACACGCTTTAACGTCGGCCTACGCGACGCTGGACAAGCCGAAAGCAGCAGTGCGTCTGCTTGAGGGAGCCATGCGCGGTCCCCGCGGAAGTGAGGTGCTAGAGGGCATTGTGCACGGTATCGCAGATGATGGCATCGGCACTGAAGGGCTCGTTCCTACTTTCTTGAAGGGCCCGCGCCTCGACACGTTTTTCTCGCGCGTTAGCGAAGTCCATAGACTTGCCACCACGGGAAACCCCGCAGCGATGAGGATTCTGTCCAGTCTGGCCTGTGGCTGCGCGGACCGCGATTCGGGAGCTGAATATTCTCAATCGGCCGCAGATACGATGAGAGAACTAAGTGAACATCCCCTCCACCGCAAAGCTGCTCTGTCGGCGCTGCTTGATATGGCGGAAAAGCGCGAATCGAATCCCGATTATAAGAAATCACATGCTCCGCTTGAGTTGATCGGAAAAGCAGCAGCATTCTTCGCTGCAGAAACTGGAGATGTTGACGCGAAACGACTGATTGAGCGCTCGCGTAAATTCTTGCTGAACGAGTATGAAAAAGCTTCTCAGTCGGATGAGAAACCGGATCCTTACAAGCAATCCGTTACAGGCCTCTTGGCGATGGCTCCGCATTTACAGATCGACGACGTCAAAATGTTGTTGCGCGATCTTTCGCCCGTTGTGATTGAGCAACTGCGCCTACACGGACCTAAGTTAAACAGCGAAGCTAAGCGTGAATTAGTTAGTCAGCTTGCGCACATGGCGGGGACCGGATGGGCAATCAAGCATAGCGAGAGAATGGCGGCTTTCGCGGCGCTAGCGGGCGTTGCTGACGGGCTTACAAAAGAGGAGCTTCAAAGTATTGTAAAAGGAGCCAAAGAGAGTCCTAGCCAGACGGAGCGGGCGATCCGCGCGGAACGTCCGGAGCGCAAGCCAACTGAAAAGGAACTCAAGGCTATAGCCGAAGAGAAGAGAGAGCTGGAAAACCTGGCCGGCTTGGTAACTGTTCGCGCACTGGCAAAAAACAGCCGCCAGGACGTGAAGAACTTAGCGGCAGAGTTTTTGACGACCGGACTTCGAACATGGTCATTCGACCAAGATGATCGCAAAGCGCTTATTCAAGTATTCAGAGATGGAAAGGCTTTGGAGCCGGAATCTGTCCGACGGATGGCAAAAATTTGTCGAGAAATGGAGATACCCGCTCCGGCAGAGATAATGCTGGCAAATCTAGGGCTTCCTGTTGATTCTCGCCTTCCAGAATTGGCCGACAAAATTCGTGAGAACTACAAGTACTCGAGTGAAGGTGGAGATGAAATTCTCCGTCGTGCCCTGGCCAATGCGGAGGCAGCCAACGCGCTTACCGGACGAGAAAGGGCTCAAATCCTTGGATGGGATAAACTCCCTAAGACACAAAAGGAGCGACTCGGTTGGTTTGACGATCCACCAGATGCGGTGCTCGCTCGACTAGGTAGTGAAAAACTCCCGAAAGCACGACGCGAAGAAATCGAACAGCAGATTCAATCTGCGCTTCGCGGAGGCAGGCCATGGGACAGCGAATTGTCCGTCGGGGTGAAACTGGAACTCATTCAGTTAGGGCGCCCGCGGTGGGAGCTGCTTGGTGCTGAGCAAAAAGAAAATTTTCGTTGGTCCCAAGTAGAAAGAATAAATCCGGCCCAACTGGTTGGCCAGATGGTCAATCCTGCAACAGAAACCGCGAGCACTACTTCGAGGACTACTCCACCATTCAGCATTGCCGACATTTCCGCTAATGCTCGCCTTCTGAACAAAGATTTCGCAATCGACATAATGCGATTGCATGAGAGAAGAGCTGTCAGCGTCTACTCACAAGATCGTGAAATTCAGAAGTTGCAAGAAGAACGCAAGCAGAAAATGGCGGAGCTGCTCAGGGTTACAAAAGAAGGTCCCGAAAAATCAATCATTGCCGATGCTTTTCGTGCTTATTACGGTACTGTATATGGTGGCATAAAAGCCGCCTGGAACGGCCAGAGTATGGGAATCGGAGCGGCAGAGGGATTCACGACACTCTCCATTCCCGCGATGCAACGACTCAGAGACCGACTCGTCAATAACGGCGTCGATACAGAGTTGGCTGCCAAACAGAAACATCTCCTCGAGGAGATGGAAATTCTAACCAAACGCATCGCCGACCATCAAGTCAAACGGGCTGAGCTATCTACAGACGAAAGACGAGTGGCGCTGGCTGAAGGGGTCGGACGACACAGGCTGCTTCTTGATTCAGGACGTGTTAAAGAGGCCGATGACGCCGCCATTCGGCTCTGGAAAGAGCAGGGACCTCGCATTCTTAGTCGACCGGAAGTTTGGGAGACGCTCAATGGCCGCCCGGGTGAAGTTGGAGCGATGGCTCGTCTAAAGGCCGAGGGACTATCGGCGTGGGACAAGATACCCAACTACAACACCGTCGGGCTGCACCGCAATGCCGAGCAGGCGGCTGCCGAGATAAAAGATCAAGTAAAACAAATAACCGAGGCCGCCAAAGCCGGTAAAAATGTTGAGCTTGGGGAATCCTTCAAAAACTACTATCGTGATGCATTAGCCACGGGCGTAGCCCCGCAGTTCATTCTTGAGGTTAATAGGGCGCTCGAACGCTCGGGCGTCAATTTCAGAGTAAAAGACGATTATGACGGTCCGCCACTTGCGCCTGCACCAGAGTCAAAGCGAGAAACTCTAGCGGCACGCCGGTCGAATCCATCGGAAGAACGAAGGATTGTCTTTACAGACCTTGATGGCAAGCCTGTAGTAGAGAGCAAGCTCGATGTGAGCAAAACTGCTGGGCTGAAGCGCAATGCCGAGGCTGTTGCTGACGAAATCAAAAATCAAGTAAAGTCGATAACCGAGGCTGCTAATGATGGGAAGAACTTTGACCTTGGACAAGCTTTCAAAAACAGTTATCGCGCTGCATTAGCTTCCGGCGTAGCACCGCAGTTCATCGCGGAGGTTAACGGTGCGCTCGAACGGTCGGGCGTGAATTTACGAGTAAAAGGCGACTTCGAAGACGCGCCACTTTTGCCAGGGCGACGTGCCGAGGGAAAAGCAATTGTCATCATCACTGACCTTGATGGCAAGACTGTTGTAGAGAGCAGGCTCGATGTAACTAATCTGCATGGAAACAGAGAGCACGCTAGAGCCGCATGGCAGGCTGCGCTCGGTTTGCAGCCTGTCGTGGTTGAAGGTCTCGGTAAGGCTCGGCATGAGGCTGACATCCATCCGGAAATGCGGGGACTGGTACAGCTCAAACCAAATGATTTTCCGCGAGCTGAAATTCGTGACGCCTTGGTGCTAAATGCGCTGAAAACTCTCGATTCAGATCCGGTCATTCAGAAATTTCAGGGTGTTTCAGCGGAGCTAGAGGGACCATTGTCTAAGATGTCCCAGCTGTTCCAGGGGGGGATGGAGGGCACGCCTTATCACGACTTTGTTAACGAGGCCCAGCGGCTGGCACAGCAAGTCCGAACTACGATGCTAAAAGTTAACAGCCAAGATCTAAAAGACTTGCGCGAACGCATTGCCGATATGGACAAAGCGCTTGAAAAAATGAAAGAGGATGGTAGAGGGACTGATGCCTATGACACTGGCTACTTCGAACTTCAAAAGCGCATCGACAACCTCAAGCGGCTCCACGACACACTCAACCCTGGTCCGGAACGACTCAAGCCAGAGTTGGTTAAAGACATTTATGGCAAGCCGGTTTTAGATCCAGTTACAGACCAACCGATGTATCGGGATGCCTATAAAGATATTCAGAATACCTTGAAGGCCATTACCGAGAACGGTTTAAAACCGGCAACTCTAACGAATTGGTTTAAGGAAAACGGGCCGATAATCGGTGCGACCATAGGTGCTATGGCCGCCACCGTGGCGGCTTGTGCAACTTTTGGAATCTCAAGCCCGGCTGCTGTTGCTGCATGGATGGCAGTCGGAGGGCTTGTTGGGCGAGAAGCCATGAGAGAGAGGCTCTACCAGCTCAACAAGGATGGCTACACCGGCTATGGAAGTTACGGTGATCATGGTGCAGACATCATGAATTGGTATCGTCTCAGTGACCGACGCACTCTCAGTAACAATGTTTTATCCCTGGGATTAGTCGTTGGAAATTATGCGCTGGATATCGGTAAGGATTTCGTCTTGAACATTCTTACTGGTGCCGTTGCTGGCAAAATAGTTGGAGGCCAAAAGATCGGTGATGCTTTGGCGGCGCAGTTTAAGGCGGCGCCGAACCCGCTGCATTTGGCTTTTAAAGCCGAGCGAACTCTTTTGCAACTGGAGGGCAAAGCGCTGGCGAAGAGCTATTTAAAAGAATTTCTTACGCATTTTGGCGAGCATTTAGTCACCAACGTCGGTTTCGCCGCGGTACACACTGGGCTTGAGACAAGTTTGAAAGGTTCCGATTTTCACCATTTCTTTTCAAAGGGTGGCTGGCTAGGGCATGAAGTTATGAACTGGGGATTGTCTACCAGCCTGGCTGTCGGTCATGGCTTGTTAAGCGCTGCACGCATGAAGGGAGGCGAATTTCATTATAAAATGAAAGACGGCATGTCGAAAACGGATTTTGTTCGTTTTATGCAGAGCGAAGGTTTCGTTGTTACCCAATCCAAAACCCCTGGTGTTTGGGAAGCTATACCTGTTGCGGGGGGTAAGGATGCTAAACCGATCAAAATGGTCGAAGAGAAGGAGCTTCGTCCGGCCGAGTATCCTACAACAGCTCGGGAAGACGCACGCTCATCCCCCCAAGCTGAACGATTACCAAACATTGTGGAAGTCGGAAATCGTTTGGAGCCTGGTCGCTCACACACGGTTGAGATCGACGGTAAAAAAGTAGAGGTGAAGCCGAGCGCTGACGGTAAGCAATTTACCATTGAGCAGAATGGAAGAAGTATCGCATATGGACTTGCGGAGGACGGGGGCAAGTTTTATCTAGTCAGAGTGGTTGCTGGCGGTCAGGCAGATGCTCCTGCACCACGGACAGCTCGGGAACCATATTCGGAACCGCCACAAAAAACCTTTCCTGAAGGTAAACCACCTAAGAGAGAACCATACTCCGAACCGCCTGAGAAGGTAAAGCTCAGCAGGGATAGCGAATGGACGCAATCCGAAGGCGGTAAAAAGCTTGTCGCGGATCTAAAAGACATATCCGATCACATGCTCGGGCGAGACGGCGCACCACCCAATTTTGAGCAAGCCGTAAAAGCGGCGCTGAAAGAAGAGAATCTGCCAGCCAAAGGCAAGATGGAAGCTGTTGCGGTTGAAGTGAAATTGGCCGATGTTCAATCAGACGTTGGTAAAGTAAAGCTGTTGCAGGAGATGCAACGGTTGGGAACGACAGAGGCGCAGGCAGAGAAAGTTGTTGGAAAAGTACCGAGCCCTGTGATTGAAGTTGATGGTGTCAAGTTTGAGCTTCATACCGGTAAGGTTATTGCACAGGAGAAAGGCGCTAACCTCGAAGCGGCTCAACGTAAATTCGCCGACTTCAAGACAAGTGAAACGGGCCAGCGAATTTTGGCCGAGCAAGCACTCATCGCTATGAAAGAGCGGATAAACGTTAGCCGTCAATCCATGGATCAAGGAGTGGTTTCTCCATCTTACGCGGAGTTCGTGCGGGCGCTGAACAACCCAAGTGCCGAGCATGTTGATTCAGTAAATGGAAAAGCTAGCAAAGAAAGAACAAGAGTAACACTAGAGCAAGAAGCGATGCTGGCTCTTGCCGATGCTGGTTGGGATCTGCCGACCTTGAAACACCACTTCGCCGGAAAACATGCCGACGTACGAGATCCCGTGTTTGAATTCTTGCAGAAACGTGCTGAGGCCAAGGAGAAGGGGCGGCCATTGCAAACGGTCAGAGTAACTCTTTTAGAAGGCACAGATCACTATGTTTATGGGCTGAGAAGGTTTCGCGCTGATTTGGAACCGTCGCACGCACAACAGAGCGGGAGTAGATTTGAACGCTGCACACCGGAACAAGCGAAGAAGCTTCGCGAGATCGTTGATCGCGAATTGGCAGCTGAGTTACCGGCAGATCAAAAGGCACAACGTTTGAAGCGGTTGAACGAGGATCTAGAAGCTATCACAAAGAAGGGTCTATCCGACCATCTGATAAACGAAATGATTGCAGCCTTCGAAAGAGGGGAACGTCCACCGACGGTGAACGAGAAATGGAGCGATGGAGCGAAAAAGAAACTGGCGGAACGAAAGGACCTCGGAGGTGACGGCGCAGCCGATCTGCTCAAGGCTTTTGAGCGGCTGGGCATTCCTCAGGTTCCCACAGATACGTTAGGTCCTGATCTGCTGCAGTTGAAGAAGTTAATTGAGTCCAGAGATAAACTCGCTGAACAACTCCGCAAGGGATCAGTGCCCGACGGTTTAGATAAAGCTCAGTGGCATGCTGTGCTGGAGGCGATCGACGCTCGATTGAGAGTTGATTCTGGATTTCCCAAGACTGCTGATAAGAAGGGCGCGTATAAGAGAGCAATTGATGAGTCAAACGCTCTCCTGGAAGTACTTGCTGACGGAAAAGTCGATGCTCGGAGAAAGTCTGCCTTGGCTGACATCTTCTCTTCAATGAGGAGGGTCAGTGATGACCTCCCAGTTCCCTTTGCGCGAATTTGCAAAGAGGACTTTCCCGTAGAACACCTTGCGCGGTTCGGTAAATTTCTCAAAGATATACGGGGGATTGACCCGTCCGTTGAGCATGGCAACTTGGGACCGGGGCCGACAGCAATAATGAAAGCCCTTATCGAGAGCCCCGATCTGAAAGATTGGGCATTCCTGCCTGCCGCCCGAAGTTCAAGACTCGATCAGTCGGGCGTTGACGGAATGTTCTTCAATCTCAAAACAGGAGAGCTAAGACCAGTCGATTTCAAGAAACGACTTGGCGAAGGTAATTCCCACAAATGGGCCTTCGAAACAGGTGGCAACATTGATGCCAACAAGATGCCAAACGCCATTAAAGATTTTCTGGCAAAGAATCGGGAGTTCGCGTTGCCAAAAGAGTTGGTTGATAAATTCGGCTTTCCGCCAGCAGGACCAGAAAGATCTGTACCTGACCACATGGTAAAGCGTGCTACCGAGATGAGATCATATCTCGACCAACTGCATGACCATGTTGTCTCCGAGAAGAAAGCCGGACGATCTATTCCCAAAGGCACGGAGAAGTTTATCACTGGAGTTGAGGAAGCTGTCCTTCACTTTGAGCGGGCGTCAAAACTAGCACAGCAACTTCCTCACGCCCTGGAGCACCATATACCCAAACCTGGCGACCCTCCGCTGCCGGTTCACACTGATGACGGCAAAGGCAGCCCTCGTAAGGGGCAACGTTACGTTGAAATCGAGCTGACTAGACCACTGAATGTGGAAGTAACCGTTCCCCGAAAATTCGAATCAGCTGACGAGGTCACTCCTGCGACAAGACGGAGCCCAAAAGAGGTGATTGTTGAACACAATGAGCCGCGAACATATTCTGCGAGCAAGGTACGGTTCTATGAGGACGGCAGTGTTGTAGCTGTGCCAAGTACCGCAGAGTCCGCGCTTTGGGAAGCAGGACAGCGGCGCGATTTGTACCGTTCGTTGGAAAATCATTTGCGCTCCACTGGTGGTGCGGGCGTTCAGCAACTTATTCGAGACTTTGACATATTAGAGAGCAAGATCACATTCCCCAAAAGATGAGACGAGCACAACTATCTTTCGGAACTTCATCGGGCGATTTTACACTGTGCTTTAGCTCAACTTTCAATCGCCTTATACAAAGTCTTGTGTCACGGTGCCTGGTGACTCAGAGTGCCACGGCTCGTCAGATTGCTATCCTTAATAGTAGGGACGGCATTTAGTATTTAGTCATTTGGTTGAATTTTCATTGTGTTTCGGCGGAACAAGGAGTGTTCTTCCCGAACAAATCACGACACGACCAACAACGGTCGTCTTCACTCAACAGGGTGTGCAACGGGATTCGAACCCGCCCTACATGCCTCACAAGCATGCGTGCTTTCCGCTGACACTATGCACACCA
>JAIELX010000034.1 GCA_019752635.1 Candidatus Obscuribacterales bacterium
AGCCTGGCGTTTGCCAACAATGTGGCTAGCTTCTGCGATCATGTCAGCTTGATGACCATGTTGGGTGAGCGCGAGAGCCAGATTGAATTCATCACGAGCAAGTTGAAGGACGAGATCAAAACACATTTTCTCTTTCGCAAAAACGCACCGACAATTGTGAAGACCCGCTTTATTGAAGAGTACTTCTTTTCGAAGCTGTTTGAAGTCTACACAATCGATGATTCTGAGCTGGACTCGACATCCAACGAGGATTTATGCAGCAGGCTTGAAGACACGCTCGACCAGTTCGATGCAGTGTTGGTTGTGGATTTTGGGCACAGCATGCTGACACCGGAAGCCGCTGAGGTAATTTGCAATAAAGCTCGATTCCTCGGGCTAAATACGCAGTCTAATGCTGGAAACCTTGGATATCAGAGTCTTTACAAGTACCCCCGGGCTGACTTCATCTGTGTAACCGAAAACGAAGCTCGTCTGGAAGCAAGACAACGAACCGGCGATTTCAGGCACTTCTTGCCTAAGCTCGCTAAGGATCTTTCGTGTCGAACCGTGTTGACTACTAGAGGCAGCCACGGCAGCATCGCTTTTAACGAAGAAGAGGGATTTGTTGAGACTCCGGCATTTGCAGCCCGGGTGGTAGATCGAATGGGGGCCGGTGATGCGTTTTTCTCTGCCACCGGCCTGGCTGCTGCCCTCGGAGTTCCGCTTGAGGCGCTCGGATTCATTGGGAATGCTATTGGCGCTCAGGCCGTTGCAACAGTAGGTCATCGCGAATCAATCAACAAAGTATCGCTGACCAAATTCATCACGTCTTTGCTCAAGTAGGTTGTCGCATGGAAATGTTACTTGTTCCGACAATGAAGCAAGCAATGGATGAGGGCGAGAACTCAACGCTGGATCCGGTGCGACACTTTTCAAAGCTGCACGAGTTGCTCTGCAACGTATCAGTTACAAGCCGCGGCGGGGTTCAATCGACTCCTGTCCTCGGTGTTGGACAAGCCATTGAAATTGTTATCGCCGCGCATTCAGCAGCGAAGAAAATAATCGTAGTGGGCAACGGTGGCAGCGCCGCAATCGCCAGTCACCTGGCCTTGGATCTATGGAATGCTTGTGGCATTAAAGCAATGACCTTCAACGAAGCTGCACAGTTGACCTGCTTGAGTAATGACTACGGCTACGAAAACGTTTTCTCCAGGGCGTTGGGGATGTTTGCCGAAGCCGGCGATGTTTTGATTGCAATCAGCAGCTCCGGTCGTTCACGCAGCATCGTGAACGCGGCCGTCGACGCCGGACGCATGGGGCTAAAGGTCATTTCCTTTTCGGGTTTCAGCAAGGATGCGCCGCTAATTTACACATCGGATCTCAATTTTTATATTGATTCCGATCAGTACGGCTGCGTTGAAGTGGCGCACATGGCTCTTACTCATTATTTGACAGACGTCTTACACAAAACGAGGAACAAGGTGGCGAAGTGAGAAACGGCGAACGAGTAGTTTTTGTCACCGGGGGCGCAGGATACGTCGGATCCGCCCTAATTCCCAAATTGCTGGAACACGAATTCAAAGTAAAGGTCCTGGACCTGTACATGTTCGGTGATGATGCACTTAGTTCGGTGGCAGACCACGTAAACCTAGTTCAAATCAAAGGCGACATTCGAGACGAGAAGCTTCTCAAACAACACATTCCGGGCTGCACTGATCTGATTCATCTGGCCTGCATATCAAATGATCCGTGCTTCGAAATGGACCCGCAAGTGAGCAAGTCAATTAACTATGACGCGTTTCAACCACTGGTCGCAATCAGCAAGGAATGCGGAATCAGCCGCTTTATCTACGCCTCGACATCCAGTGTGTACGGAGTGAGTGAGGCAGAGAACGTCACTGAAGACCACCCGCTGATTCCGATCACGGATTACAACAAATACAAGGGTTTATGTGAGCCTGTGCTCTTCCAGATGAGTTCGCCGGAGTTTACAACAGTGGCGATTCGGCCTGCCACCGTATGCGGTTATGCTCCGCGTCAGCGATTGGACCTTACGGTCAATATTCTCACCAATCATGCCATTAATACAGGCCGGATAAAAGTGTTTGGCGGTGAACAAATGAGGCCGAACATACATATTCAAGATATGGTAGACCTCTACTTGCTGCTGCTGGATCTCCCAGCGGCAAAAATAGCCGGGAAAGTTTTCAATGCCGGATTTGAAAACCATCGGGTAAAAGATCTGGCTGCAATGGTTAAGACTGTATTCGAACATCGATTTCCCGAGAGAAAACTCGAAATCGAGACTGTCCCGTCACAGGATATTCGCTCTTATCGAATTTGCTCCGACAAGATCAGGCGCGAACTCGGCTTCTTGCCGAAGCGTAGCATAGAGGACGCGGTTAACGATTTGATCGACGCCTTTCAGTCGGGAAAACTTCCGAACTCCATGAACGATGCTCGGTACTTCAACATCAAACAGATGCAGGAAAAACAGCGCCATACAGCAGGTGCTTCAAGATGAATCAGCTGTTCCGGTGTATACGATCGACCAAACATCACAGCCGCAATCATATGAGTACCAGTAATGGGTATTGATTACATTCAAGCAGAAATGCTCTTGCATGAGCATGCGTATAAGCCCCTGCACGGGAAAGTCCTCACCGTAGGCCGGCAGACGGTGTCGGTCATGCCTTCCCAGCTGACGACACTGCTCAACGCTTATAATTTACCGCGCAAATCGGACCTGATCGAGATCGATAGAACAACTGTTCACACTCACCTGAATCTTGATCAGATGACGGATTCCTCTTTCTTCACATCGTTTGCAGAATGCACAGTGCAAGCAGTGGACATCTCAGACTACGAAGGGGCGGAAATATTGCACGATATCGGGTTACCGGTACCGGCAAGCCTAACCAATCAATTTGACTTCATCTATGATGGCAGCACACTGGACAATGTTTTCAATCCGGCGCAGGCCATTGCAAACTTGTCGTCAATGCTTCGTCCCGGCGGTCGCATTCTCCTCCACAATTGGTGCTCGGGCCACTCTGCGGCATATGTCCTTCTTTCTCCGGATTGGTACATGGATTTCTTCAGTTTGAACAATTACGCCGATTGCAAGGTGTATGTCGTTGAATACTGCGCAGTACCGCGAGTTTGGCACTATGACCCGCTGGTGGTCTATAGCGGTCAGCAAGGCTACGAGTGTTCGTCAATCGAATCTCCTTCTTGGTGTGCCGTAATTTGTCTTGCCGAGAAAGGCGACCAGTCGTCATCCCATGTCAACGCAGTGCAAAAACACTACAGATGCGGAAAGGTAGAGCCTTATCTTTCCAATGCCGTTAAGTATCACGATTCGCCGCGTCCTATCTTTCATTCGCGCACGGTGCTTTCCCCTCCACCAACCAAGAGCATAAGCACATTCAATACGCTGCGGCTGGTTTGCGACTGGTCTCTTCCAGCCTCAACTCCGGCAGCTGTGGTTCCTCCCGCTCCTCCTTGTTAACGTAGCATTGAAAAAGGAACAGTCGTACCGGAATGGCGAGCAAAACCCTTTCAGTAATAGTGCCCAACTACAACGATGGCGATCATATTGCATTTTCGCTCAGAGCAATATGCGAACAAAGCCTTCCGCCAAATGAATTGATAGTGGTAGATGATGGTTCGACCGATGAAAGCATCGCGATAATCCGCGCGGTGGCTGAGCAGTATCCATTTATACGGCTGCTCTGCAACGATCAGAATCGGGGCATCGTCTACAGTGCCAACAGGGCAATGAAAATCGTCACCGGCGATTATGTTTACATCGCATCAGCTAATGACCTGGTGCTTCCCGGCTTTTTTGAAAAATCACTGGATATCCTATCTAAGCATCCCGAAGCGGGGTTCTGTTGTTCTGATGCAGTATGTATCAATACTTCCGAGAACAACAGTGTTACCGAGTCGCGCACGGGATGGTCGGAATTTGCTCGCTACTTGGCGCCCTCCGAGCTGGCCGCGATAACTAGATCGGGCAAAGGACTGTACCATCCGATAACCAACACATGCATTCTCAAGCGAGACTTCTTGCCCGCCGAGGGGCTATGGGAGCAGAGAGTGGGGTGTTATTGCGATTGGCTGTTGCACCAGGCGTTACTTTTCAGGCATGGCTGTTGCTTCATTCCTGAACCATTAGCGGCGCTTCGTTGGACAGGCACCAGCATGAGCCACCGAGTTAACACCGACATGCACGCATATAGAGAGATAATGCAAGAACTGGTCGCTGTTCTCGCCTCGCCCGAGTACGAGGACGTTGCCGAAATGATTGTCTATAGCCGGTCATTCAAAGCGTTTCAACTGAAGGCTTTCACCCCGGCGTTCAGTTGGCGGGCACTGCGGCCGCACCTGCGCAACCGTTATGCCGGTCACTATCTGCGGCACCTGCTAATTGAACATCTTGCATTCGTGGCAAGAAACGCGCCTAACCTACTGTTTGACCTGCAGGCGACTTTTTCAAAGAAGCGTCGAAGAGCGTCGAAGCAAGAGATTAGAGAGACACTTGTTTCATGTAAGTACTATTTGCAAAACGTTTGGGACAGGACGTTTGCGCATTCTTTTCACAGATACGATCGCATACGTTCGTTTCTGCTGAGACAGTTTCGAGGTTAAGTATTTACGATCCGGAGAATTCGGGAGCATGAGCAAAGTCGCGGTAATTGGAAGTAACTCGTTCTCTGGTGCGGATTTTGTCGACCTTTTGCTGGAGGACGCTCAGAACGACGTTATCGGTATCAGTCGTTCAGCCGAAAAAAGCGCGCTATTCCTGCCCTACAAGAGGCACCGTAATCCCCGTTACAAATTCCACCATCTGAACTTGAACGACGACAACACGCGAATTATTGAGGTTCTGGACACGTTCAAGCCGGAGTACATTGTTAACTTCGCTGCTCAAAGCGAAGTGGCCCCAAGCTGGGAGCATCCGGAACACTGGTTTCAAACAAACGTTGTCGCACTGTCACAGCTGGCAAATCATCTGCGAAAAGTAGGCTACTTGAGGCGCTACGTTCATATATCATCTCCCGAGGTTTACGGAACCTGCGTGGGGACGGTGACCGAGTCTGCACCGTTTAACCCGAGCACACCATATGCTGCATCGAAGGCTGCAGCAGACATGTTTTTGTCGACGTTATTCAAGAACTTTCAGTTTCCGGTAGTATTCATTCGAGCGACAAACGTTTATGGTGCTCACCAGCAACTTTGGAAAATTATACCCAGATCAGTTATCAATATGAAATCGGGAAGGAAGATCATGCTTCATGGTGGCGGAAAGGCCGTCAAGTCGTATATCCACATTCGCGATGTCTCGGAAGGTGAGAAACTAGCCATGCTTCAAGGAACGCCTGGAAGCATTTACCACCTTTCTCCCGATCAAGGAGAGTCAGTGCGTGATGTAGTGAAGCTGATTGCCGACCTGGTCGATTGCGATTTTAACGACGCAGTAGAAGATGTTGAGGAAAGACCCGGACAAGACGCCGCTTATGTCATCGACTCAACGGTTGCCCGAGAAGAGCTGCTATGGGCACCGAAAAAAGCATTTACCGACGGCTTGAAAGAAGTAGTGAATTGGGTCAACAGTAATTGGGATGAAATTGCACGTCAACCGATGGAGTATGTGCACAAATCATGAAGAAACTTTGGCAATCGATAATGCCATCGTGCAGAGGCACTGCTGTACCACCCTCTCCGGCGGAGGACTTAGTCGAAAGAGATTTCGAGGAAAGCTATCTCGACCGCGAAATTAGAACTCATTTGGCACTGGCTGTGGAGCATCAATGTAAAGCCACGGATGAGGGAGATGTGATCACCTGCGGATTAGGCAGAGATGAGTGCGCACTCTGGCTGGCACAGGCCCTGATTGCTTCCACTCAGCCGGGCGACGGAGTCGCTCAAGGACTTCCTCTGAAGCTGTACCTTCTGACGCGCTATGATGCCTGGCCGGAGTTGATTAACCGATGTCGCATGATCATGCCTGCGGAAGACTTTGTCAATATTCAAGGACTCTTTCACCAATCAATCGAAAACATTCGCTACAGCAAATTTCGGCTGATTCATCTGTCCAGCGAAATTGCCGACTCTTCAAAGGAGATTCTTGAGCATCTGTTCTCAAAAGACATGGTCTCCAATGGAGCCATGATTATGCTGGACGGGGGCTTAAGCGAGCTTGACCTATGGACGGAGCTGGTACAGAAGCATTCAATAAAATACATCGAGCTAGGGTGCTACGGCAACGGCGGGCGAAAGTTTCTAATCCATTCCTATGAGTCGAGTGCAAAAGTTTTGATTGATCACTTGCTCTCCAGATTCGAAACATCGCAGAAAGACCAAGACTGCCGACGCCACCTGACGATGGCAGTGGAGTATCTAGACGAAACTGGAGTAGCCGGAAGTATTGGCAAATTTGGTCTGTCTAACGGCGGCAAAGTACTCTGGTTACTGAAGGCAGACCGAACCGAACAGCACAAGCTTACCCTCTTTGTCGACTTCAGAGCAGCAGAACATCTGAAGCGAATGTTCTCATTCCTTTTGAACCGAGTTTTGCTTATTGAGGGAAATTACCTTGAACAGATAAACACGATTTCGTCTTCTCAGCTCTTCCGTTTAGTTCATATTGAGGAGTTTGACGAAGAGCAGGTTCTTGAAACTCTCAGCCGACTCTTTAAGAATAAGGCTATCGCTGAGGGGGCGATTATCCTCTTAGATGACGGTGTTAATGAGAGCCACTGGAGTGATTTAGTTAAAGACCATGAAATCGACTATGCGGATCTTGGAAGTTATGCAGTTCGCGGGCGTCAGTTTTTGATCCGTCGCTATAAACCGCTAGCATCACAAACTGCTGCAAGAGATCTGAGAATACTAAATGCGTTTGAGCGCACGGCATCGGAAAGCGACATTCGCAAACATCTCATGCTCGCAGTGGAATACATTTACGGTGCAGACGTAAATGGCGACGTAGCCGAATTTGGAACATGTGAAGGGCGCACAGCCGCGTGGCTTGCAAACGCCATGTCAACCTGTGAAGCGTACTACGGGCCACAAAAGCAATCCGACATTGATGCGCGGTTTGACCCGAAGAAACTGTATCTTTTTGATAGCTTCGAGGGCCTACCCGATGCTGTTTCCACAATCGACCAACAATGCCCCCACGTGGAAACCGGTGTGTGGGGACCGGCCACCAGCAAGGCCCTAAACGCATCGCAACTTAGAAGCCTCTGCCAGAGGTTCATGCCCGGTGACAGGATTGAGATCGTCGAGGGGTGGTTTAGGGAGTCAATGAAACACTTTGCCGGTGTGAAATTCAGCTTGCTGCACATCGATTGCGATTTATATCAGTCCACCATGGAAGCACTTGATGTGCTGTTCGAAAAAGAACTAGTTGCTGAAGGCGCGGCGATTCTTTTCGACGATTGGAACCCGAATAGGGCATCCCCCCGTTTTGGTGAGAGAAAGGCCTGGTCTGATTTGCTGTTGAAGTATGAAATCGAGCACAGCAATTGGGGCTCTTACGGATGGGGCGGGCAGAAGTTTCTCATTCACTCTTACAAGAAACGGCAATAGCATAGAAGGCAACACTCTTGAATGTTCCAGCGATGCAAGGCTCACTTCTTGTTGGTGCATAAGGCAAACAGATAGTGCGCCATCGGCGTATAGCCGGTGTGAACAACCTCATCGTTCATCGAAAAAATAAATACGTTGTGGAAGTAGTTCAGCATCAAGCCTTTTAATGCCTTCGCGTCCATGCAATTTACGTGTCCTTCCTTGCTGCCTACGGAGGCGTAAACTTGCGATTGAAGCGAAGGTGTTCCAATCAGAAGTACGCCCTCAGGAGTCAGCGCTTGTACAATGTTTGAAACAAAACGGTGCTCATCGGACTTTGCGATGTGTTCAATCACATCTACGCTGTAGGCGGCATCGAAGGTCCCCGCCAGCGGACCGCCTACCATATCGTGTTCGCGACAATCGAAAAACCAGCGTTCGGTCATTCTCTCTTTGGCATCTTCCACAAAAACCGGGTCGAAATCAACAGCGACAATTTCTTTGACTTCCTGCTGCACGAGACGCACTCCAAATGCATCTCCGCAACCAACTTCGAGAACCCTTTGTTTGCCGCTAAGCATCTTCGCAACAAATTTGTAGCGCGCAAGCACAAACAACAAGTGCCGCGGATCATCGTGCCACATCTGATTGGTGGTTATCCCCAATCGGGCGCGTCCAACCTCTTGTTCCAGTTCCAGTGCATGCTGGTACTGGGGTTCCTTCGTTTGTGGCACCATTTTCATCGAAGTGCTTCCTTTCAATTTATTTACTGCGAACCCACTGAGCGGCTCGCCGGAGCGGCTCTGTTACTCTCCACGAACTTGACGAAAGCAGCGCCCCGACTTCTTCTTGTGACCGGTCTCGCTCAGCGGTTAGTTGGCGAACCGTTTCCTCAAGTTCGCGATTTCTTTCGGCTAGTTGTTCATCACTTTGCGCCCGTTGAGCAATTGCACTCTGTAGTTGCGTATTCTCGGACTGCAATTGCGTAATCGACTTTTTCAAACTTGTAATGTGATTATTCAAGTGAGCCGCGTCAAAGGCGCCGGACAAACGCTCTTCAGGGGCTACAGACGCTTTGTATTTACGAGAAATTTCTTCGCTCACTATTGCATGTGTCGTTTCTGTCTCAAGCGAAACTTTGAAAGGCTCTGCTTCGCGCTTTTGCATAATTGCATGGACGTTGAAACATGGCACTTGTTTGAAGACTCGACTGTCCGCATCGACCGGCTGTAGCCAATCGTCTCGTACATCGGTGCTCAAACCGGTCAAATCATTTACGCCGGCCAGCACGGCAAAACATTCCCTAAGCTCGTAGTTGTTAGCTTTTGCCAGGTCGCTGAAGAACAAAGGTGTGTAGCAGTAGTAGCCATGATCCATGTAACCGCTCATTGGCACTATGCAGTAGATCACTCCTCCTATTCGCAAAGAGTCGTGAATCACCTTGAAACAATTCCACTGGTTAAAGATGTGCTCGGTTGTTCCAAAGTTGAGGACAACGTCGAAACGGTCGTGATGCTCAAAAGGTAAAGAATCGAAATTCAGATCCAGCAATTCCGTTCTTGGCGCCGGCGCAACGTCGATACCAAGATAGTCGATGTAAGTGAGATCTGCGATTTCCGCAAAAAAAGTCGTGCGCTCTCCCGGTCTGGGAGTTGAAAAATAAACTAGACGCTCCAACTCTTTCTCAAGGTCCTCTCCGCTTAACCTGCTGCCACCCTGATGAGCTAAAAACTCCTTTATTTGCTCAGCCTTTGCGTAGTAGACATTCTGAGGACCGATATCCAAAATTCGGTTCTTCTCGGGGCTTAGCAGTCCCTGCTTCTGGAGATGGAGGATAGATACCATGCTTAATCCCAAGCGGTACCTCCTTTGGCCGGAGAGCCCGGCCCGCACTTTGCCGCATTCATTATATCCACTGGCAGGTCCGGGAATCCATGCGGTCTGCACAATGAAAAGATTCAGGCAGTTTGGCTAAGAAACGCTTAAATGAGAGCCGTTTAGAGGAGCTTCACTGAAAGATTGAATTAGGGCTGGCGCGAAAAATAGATCTGACTTCACCGGCAAACGACCGAAATACTTGGTTCTTCGTCGAGACTTTAATCTCGCTATCGTAGCTCAAGCTCAAAAGGCAGAGTCTCACGTTTTCTGTTTGCAGCGCTGAAGAGGGAACAATCGGGATTAAGGAACCAGGCATGGCAAGCCCCTGTTTCAAAGGATTATCGTCAATAACCAGGTCTATACAGTCTGTAAGCTGCAGCAAGTTTATGAACGATACTGCCAAGTGACCGGCCCCGAAAACAGCTATCTTGTTATTGCCAACACGAAACGATTTAAGTCGCTTGCGACATTGCTGAGCCACTGCCTGGAGAGAATCCTTGAAACCGTTGATGAGCTCGCGTTCAGCCTGAAGAGGCATCAGGCTAACAGGTCGAGTTTGAGATTTACTCTTCACAAGAACTGAGGAGATAGACTCATAGGGATAGGTATAGGTCTTAAATCGCACAGTCTCCAATCCGGCCAGTTCAAGACAACGTCCGAGCGTGTGCTTGGTAAAGTAAATTGTATGCTCTTCCCACAGGGAGCTATATTCCTGCAAGTGCAGATCTCGTTCACAGTCGGGCACCTCCAGAAGCAGGTAACCGTCAGCCCCGGCCAGTGTCTTTAATGCCGACAGAAAGCCTTGTAAATCATGGGAGTGTTCGACAATAGCTCTGGCTACCACTAGTCTTGAAGCACCAAGTCGTTCATGCAATTCTTCAGCCTGACGGGTGACACGTTCCTGAATTGTCTCGATGCCGGCACCGACCTCCCCGATGTGCAGATCCTCTTTAGTCCGGAGAACGACCGTTTCGGAAAAACCGCAATTTTTCAATTTCTGGAGCAAACGTCCATCGATAGGACTTAAACCAAGAATCTGGCTGCTTTTCCCAATTGGCGTGAATGAGCAAATGAAGTCCGCAACATCATCGAGGTGCTGCTCAGGCTCGGTGTACGTAACACCGCCGTTCGGCACTCGTACAAGATTTGGTGGCGGAGGGTCGATTAGCTGAACTGTGAGGCAAGAGATACATGAACCCACGCGCAAGCGATATTGTGGCGGGGAGGGATTTATCCGGTGATGAGCGTGCGAGGTTGCTTCCCGAAAGGAGCTTTTGGTGCTATCACCTGTGTTGTTGAGCGGAACAAATCTGTTGGAAAAGGGCTGATCCCCGAAGTCGAGAAGTACCTTCAAGGTACGTTCAAGACATACTACACAGCGGAAGTCTTCTTCGCTCGCCATGTACTCTTTATACACTGCCCGGTCCGTCAAATGATAAAGGGAGCGGCGCCTGTCCGGCAAGGAACTGATCTATCGAGACCTTGAGATATTCCAGGAATTTCTTGGACCGGTCATCGGACTGTGGTGGAGACCAAGGCGCATGAATGGTATCAGAGTTGTTGAAGGGGCCATTTGTGACCTCGTGAATCAGCACCGATTCGCTACGCACTACCACTGTGTGGAAAGACGACCGAGAAAGCCGATAAAAGAACGCCAATCCCGATTCGTAATCACCTAATTGCACTACAGTCTCCATGTCGCCGGCATCATTGAAAATCACCACGTCTACTTGCCCTTTAATAACATGGAACGATTCCACTTTCCCCGGATGTTTGTGCGGGCGTACATAGTTATCACGTGCAATCAAAACGAACATCTCATGCAACGATTCGGAGTCATCGCCATGAGCGCAAAAGCGTACACGCCCCGTAGCTGAAGCAGGCAAGCGAGTATCAAGCAGTTCCAGATCCGACCGTGATACTTGTACGATCGGCTCGTCGCTGAACAGTACCTCAAAGCTTCTCTCGCGGGGCGGCATTGGCTCCTACTCCACTGCGACGGCGGCGGAAACTCCCGCGGCGCTTCCAAACACTTGCAGCTCCGGAAGGGGCACAACGAAGGAACCGCCGTCGGCAAGGTAAGATTGATGACGCTTGGAAATCGGTTCGAAATATTTCCACGCTAAGACCACGACACAATCGGGTTTTCGTTCATAGATAGCGTCTGAATGAACAACGGGTATGTGAAGTCCGGGGCTAAAGAGTCCGGCTTTCTGCGGGTTGTCGTCAATCAAATAGCTAAGGAATCGACCTAACTCAAAATGGTAGATAAGCGTCGTCACAGTGGATGATGCGCCAAAGCCTGCGATGCTGCCGCCGTCATTTTTGATCTGGTTAAGTAGGTCGTGCAGTCGGGATTTCACGTCGTCCAATTCTGTGGCAAAGTGCTGAAATGTTTTGATTTCCCTAAGGCGCATTGCCTTCTCGAGGGCTATCAGCTCATTGACGGACGCCCCGACTTGTCGGGTTCCTTTATGCATCACATAGCAGCGTATGGAACCGCCTTTGGAGGAGATGCGTTCAGCATGAACCATCTCCATGCCGTGTTTTCGGAAAAATTGAACCAGCGGCTCAATCGAATGGTAACTTACGTGCTCATGATAGATCGTGTCGAACACACGGCCTTCAATCGTGTCAACGAGGTACGAGACTTCGAAAACGAACACCCCATGAGGCGCTAGCAAAGCCTTAACACCTGCAGTGACATCATTCATGTTGTCGATATGAGCATAAACGTTGTTAGCACAAATTATCGCCGCGGCACCGCGATTCTCTTTGATCTGTCCGGCCAGGTGACTGGTGAAAAATTCCGGAAGGGTTTCTATTCCGTCTGTCGTTGCTGTTTCAGCGATTGAACGAGCCGGGTCGATTCCCAAAACAGAGTACCCGCGTTCCTTGAAGATCTTAAGTAATGAACCGTCATTACTGCCAATTTCAACTACAAACTCCCCTGCGGGAATCGCGAAAAGAGCTACAACGTCTTTTGCATACTGTTGAAAGTGCCGCACCAGCCCTGGTGAGCTTGCGGTCTTGAAGTTGTAGTTCTTAAAGAGGATCGATGCGTCGACAAAGTCTATGTGCTGTGCGTGACCACAATCCTTACAGAGAAAAACATCTAGAGGGTATTTTTTCTGTTGCTCCGACAGACGTTCGCGGCTAATATACTCGTCGGCAATCGGAGAATTCTTCAATGCCAATGCCAATTCAAGATTTCTGCTGGAACATAATCTACAAGTGTCTCTGTGGTGCAAATCCGTCTCAATTGTTTGAGTGTTCATTGTCCATTTCCTCTCGACGTCTGAAACGATAATAAACTTCGCGCAATCGTCTCTTGGGAGACAAGAGACGCCCCACCGTCGACCACAAGGTTTTGACCGGTAACAAAGGAAGCAGCATTGCTGCAGAGGAAGGATATTACTTCAGCAACTTCTTCTGCCCGGCACATTCTTCCCAGAGGTGTGATTCGGGCTTGGAGTTCAGTGAGTCCATGGGCATTCCTGTAGAACTCTGTCGACTCTTCCTTGACGAAGGTTCCCGGTATGACTCCATTAACGCGAATGCGTAGTTTCCCCAGATTTACCGCATAGAATCGGACCAATTGCTCCAAAGCCGCCTTGCAGACATGATAACTAAGTGGCTGGGTGTCGCCGACTAAAGATCCGTAAACAGAGCCGACCATAACAATCGCGTCGCTACCGTCGCCCGAAAACTTCTCGGTCAGGAAGTCTATGACGGAGCGTGTCGCCGATACGGAAGTCTCAAATTCGCCGCTCCAGGACGCTGCGAGCGGACCTCTGTAGCGTTGCGTGAAAATCAAGTTGTTAACACTGGACATCGGACTCAGCACTTTACTCAAGTTGGTGGTCAGGAGTTTTTCATCAGAGAGGTCGACTTGAAAATAGCGATGCGCCGGTGACTCTAAACTAACTACCTCATCACCGGAGCGCGAACCGACAACCGAAACAACATGCCCCTGCCGGAGGAATGAGTTAGCAACAACACGACCAAGTCCGCTGCTGCCGCCGATGATGACCGTATGCCGGTTGTCCTTTTCAATCATGGTGCTATCCCTGATTCCTACTCGAAATAGATAAACGAATGGTCTCCGGTGTAACCCGCTCGGTCGAACCACCACTGCCATTCGTCCGGAGTGCAGAACATCTCACAAGTAAGCTGCCAATAAAGCAAGTTGACCTTTTCGCTTTCGTTTCTATATGACTCGACGCAGATGTACTTATCTTTGCGGCTGACACGCTCGATTTCCTGTAATGCTTTGAAGAGGTCGAAGCAATAGAGATTGTGGAGAGTGGTGATTGAAATCACCAGGTCGAATGAGTCAGCTTCAAACGGAAGCTGAGCCGCAGTTCCTGCAAGCAGATGCGGACGAACTTCGGGCTTGGCGTTCTCAATAGCATAAGCAGATACGTCTATTCCCCGAACGTTGAGACCGGGGACTGCCTGAGTTAACTCATACAGAAGAAAGCCCTTGCCGCAGCCAACATCGAGAACGGTAGAGCCGCGGCTTAGCTTGTAGTGATTGGCTAAGGCATCGGCAACAGGTCGCCAGCGCCCGTCGTACTTATAGCCACCGTATCCGGTGTGACGACTACCGTCCCAATAGTCGACGTCCCAGTTCTTCGCAAGCGCGGCCGCTTGTGCCTTGGGATACTCATTTACTCTTGCCAGATAGTCCCTGGTAGTGCTTTTGTGAACCGCAGTCAAGAAGTCCATATAGGCCATTTTTCGTCCTCAGTGCAAAAAAGAGACATCGACTCGTGCTTGCAAAGCTGGCGCGTCTCCAAATAAGAGAGTGCTTTATCGAGTTGCTCCTGCGTTGTGAATGAATCGGGAGAACACTCCTCGTCGCGAGTCGACGGTTCATCTGCTGCTCCTGCAGCGAAAGTTCGTCGTGATTGGCCTGCAGGCAAGAAGACGTTGAGCAGAATACAGCACCACTTGACACGATAGAGATCAGCGAGAACTTCAACTCTGTGCCCGATTTGTCGGTCTTCATCCAAATCTGCTTCAATGAAGTTCAAGACTCTCTTGAAGTAAGGCTTGGATGGAACTGGCAATTGCGGTTGTAAGAAGAAATCGCAGACCAGCTTTGCCGGATCATCCCACCCGGAGTACTCAAAATCAAGGAAACACAACTCACCTGAGGGCAGCCTCAAGGCGTTGTGAAAACCGAAGTCCGAGGGCGAAAGACGTCGCGCGGTGCGCGGAAGTATCGCACCGGGGTCTAGATTCCTTCGCGAACAGGCTTGATCTATACGAGTCTTTGTGTCTTCCCAGGCGGGTAGCAAGTGCAAGGAGACAAAGTCGAGAAGGCGTCTATCACAGTCGCTTTCGTCAACTCTTGAGACCAGTCTCTCAATTCGCGTCTCAACGCAGGCAACATGCTGTGAAACACTGAAACAAGCTTCGGAAGCTTCCCCCAGGGTCGCTGCTTCAGCATGGTCACGACAGCGATTGATCATGTTGTAAAAACGAAGTGCCTGCTCCACGGCCGAATCGTTTACGTCCCCCGCTGTCAATGCGCGGCCTTCGACATTCCGGTACAGAGCCAATCCTGCGTTGGTATCACAAGCTATTGGTTCAGGAATGCATCTAATTCCATTGCCCCAGAGAAACGAACTGAATGAGAACTCCGTTCGGCAGCGCGGACGACTGTCTTCGGTATGCTGAAAATACGCTTTGAGAACTTGGGACGATGAAGCGCTATCAACGCGGTAAACTTGATTATTCTTTCCGCCCCTCAGCATAGTTACTTTGCAGTTTTGCAGACCGTGCAAGGTTAGAAATGAGTCTATCTTGCTTGACAGAATTCGCTGGTTCATTGCCTGCCAACCTCTACTGGAGCAGGAGACCGCGTGATTAGCGCAAAGGCGTCGCTCCAATCAGTCAGAAGACGCACCTCCGGGTTTTGTGATTGAACGGTGTCGCCGCGGCTAGCAGATAGTGCAGGCATAAACAAGATCTTCTCTACGCCAGGGGGGAAGTCTTGTTCAGCCAGAAACTCCGGCAAGTCATCAACGAAATGCGTGCATCCCAAGTCGCCTATGTACTGAAGCTTTCGTGCTTTGCTCTCGGCGAAAAAGACGTCGCTTAACTCCAAACCTGTTTTTTCGCAGTTGAGGATCTCGTTTGCATGCAACCAATCAAGTGCGGCCCGGTGCAAGTCATATTGTTTGCCTCGATACGGATGCCTGGTTTTGTGACTTACTATGTGCGTCTTAATCTTAAATATGCGACACAAGTGAAAAAACTCTTTAACCGCCGGAAAAGGAGGCGCATCGATAATGGCACGACCATAGACTTGCCCCTGCAATTCGGTCCACAGGTCTTCTTGTCCGCCGTTTCGCAGATAGTCCCGGATGTGTTCCTTGATCGGTTGCACCGACTCCGGAATCAGACTAAGGCTAGTCGCCTCCCGATGAAAGATTTGGTCGTAACAGATTATAGTGTTATCAAAATCGATCCCGACGACAATCATGCGCAGTCCGTTTCACGCTCCTGAGGGGGGTGTCGTTGCGGGCACGATTCTAATACCGAATTAACGGGACCGCACCAGCCCAACTAAGAATATTACATCGTTAGAACCGCCCCAAATGTGAAGAGAAGCCAATTTCCGGCTGAGTTCCAGTGCTACAATGACCTGCGTTCGCCAGTGCGGAGACCCTTTGTGGCCCAGTTCTTGTCTTTGCCACTTGCCACATGCTCTGCCGTTGCATTCTACCTGCTGCTGCTCAGCTTGGTATTTCCGCCAGTAAGAAGTTCCGTCCAACGCTGCCTGTTCGCTCGTGCCGATGAGAATTACCTCATGGGTTTCGATACGATTCGCGGATTGGCGATGCTAAGCATTGCCCTCGGACACGGCTTCTGGTTCGATCAGCCTGCATTTAACAGCACTGCAGCCATGTGGCCGTGGTTGCAGTACACCGCCAAGGGCGTCGGAGTCTTTTGCGTGCTGAGCGGTTTTCTGATCTATCGTTCTGTACTGCAAAGCAGGAACCTTGTTGATGTCGGGAAGTATTTCGTCCGGCGCTTCTTCCGTATCTATCCGGTTTACTTCATCGGTATTGTTTTAGCATTGCTTTTTTCTCAATACAGCAACGGTGGAGGGATCGACTTTCCGTATCTTCTATCGGATGTGTTTATGGTGACAACATTTGCACCGGCGACAAAATATGCAAATCCGGTGTGCTGGAGTTTGTACGGAGAGGTTTTGTTCTATCTGGCGCTGCCTCCAGTTATGTACTTGTTTAGAAAACGGATGCTGATGTTTTCCACAATCGCTTTGGCTGTGCTGGTATTTTTTGATAATCCCTCCCGCGTAATCGGTTTGTGGAGATACTTCCTGATAGGCATCATGGCATCGGAACTTTCGAGAGAATCCAAAAAACGTGCAGTGAATTATCTTCTGATGTTTAGCGGATTGACAATGATTCTGGTGGATTTTCGCGGACCTGCATTCGACTGGGCATCTCAAATCGGTTGGGGCTGTGTGCATCCGGCGCTGGACACGCTCGGTCTAGGCATAGGCACAGGTCTGGTACTTACGGCTCTTCCCCACCTGACCGGACCGGGAAAGATGCTGGACTTCATGCCGTTACGTCTGCTCGGAACAATTTCGTACAGTGTTTTCATAGTGCATATGTTTTTCATACTGGCAAACTTCCCTTGCATCGGGCTGGCCAATAAACCACTTCTTGCGATGGCGGCAACACTACCTCCCGGCGGCTACTCCCCATGGTTCCTTCCTGGCGTCATGGTCCCGGGTATGCTGTTCTGGGGACTAGTCTGCTTTCTCTTCATCGAGTATCCGGGGATTCAGCTCGGTCGTCGGTTGTGCAAAGGCGACAGGTCCTCGCGCTCGACTGCTGGCGCAGGACCTGCGCCCCCCGCGGTACCTGCGCTGGAAGCCCTGAGCACTGGAGTTCGGTAAGTGACAGAAGACACAAAGGCACCCGGTAGGGTTATTGCAGACTCCATGAAGAGTGGACTGAACAGATTTGCCGGCATATTTGCAGCCTCCGGACAAGAGCCGATTGATTTGCAGAAGGCATTGATTACGTACCAGCAAGCTTTTGAGAGCTTAGAAGCGCGAAACCGACACCTTGAGACAGAGCTGAAAACAATCGGCGACGAGCTGGCTCAACTGAAACAAGAACGTGATGGATACAAGCTCGCCTACGAAACGGTCTCCTCGGACCTGGGAGGCAAAGCCCATCACTACCAGCAAGAACGAGACGGATACAAGCATGCCTATGAGGTAGTTTCAACCGAGCTGGCTCATACAAAGACTATTTTGGCGGAACTCAATGAGGAGGCCTTCGATAGTATCAAGAATATATCTCTCTGCGACGCACCGATAACAATGAGATTGAAGTCCACTCCAGGACTCTTGGAGCAACTGCGAGCAGCAGCAACAAAAGATAACGTGCCTGATTCGGTGAGAAAAATATTGCTCGATCCTGAATTCTCAATGGAGGATCGCGCACGATATCGTGCGCTTTTCAGACAGAGTGCAGAAAAGTGGCCTGCTGCTGCAAACTTGATCTCGAAGATTGTGGAGGCACAATATACTAAGTACAAAGCTCGTTCCACTGATGCGGAAGCCGCGCAGAGAATCGCCTCTGCAATTCATGAACGAGGGGTTGCCCGCCTAAGTCCCTTGCTAACTAAGGAGCAGGTAGAAGAAGTTCGTGCATACTTCGAGGACAGACCGATTCTAAATACACACATTCCGGTTGCCGCGCGCGATCGAATTCGTCGTTATGTCAATTGCACGGCCGAAGAGTTTCCAATTGGCTGCTATCCGGTCTGCGATGTGGTAACCGCACCACATCTTGTGAATGCAGCACTGAGTCCACTGATTCTCGATGCCGCCGCGGCATATTTGGGCTGTACTCCCAGACTGTCGTGGCTGCAAGCGTGGTGGAACTTCAAGGGTGGTTCAAATTCAAAGTATCTAGCCGGACAAGACTATTACCATCGTGATGAGAGTGATATGCGAGTCTTCTTCTTGTACATCTACTTAACAGATGTGGACGAAGAGTCGGGAGGTCAGCACGAGGTTCTCGCGCGCAGCGGCAACTTCGATGAGGTCAGAGCCGCATTAGAGCGAGCACGCAAAGATCCTGATCTGGCGCCAAGAGTTAAGCATTTGACGATAGAGGATCTTTACGGCGTCGGCAAGGGAATTCCAGACGATTTGAAGGAAGCCTTGTTTCCCGACACGGAAACGTTCACGGGACCCGCAGGCACAACATTCATTACAAGAGGAATAGACTTTCATAGAGTCTGTTTGCCCAAGGGGAGGAACCGATTGATATTCGCCGCGCGATTCGGCTTGAATGAGTTCGTTGACTTGGGAGCGATACGCGACGGCGACCGCATTCCCGGCCGTATTATCGCAAATCGTGTAGGAGTCGACGAGCATCTTCAATACATAACTCAAGTCCGTTTCGATTGGGAGAAGTCTTAGTGGAAGTGCTGAAGATTTTGGGCTCTGCGATTCCTTGTCTGCGTTTTATGGAGCGAGATTCAGACCTTAAGCGAGAGACTGCTGAACTAGCAGCTGAGCTCGAACGATGCAGAGCTGCCCTTGACGGTTACAAGAACGATCTTCAGAAGCTTAGCGCGGCGCTGGATCTGACAACGCAAGAACGGGACGGTTACAAAAATGCGTATGAGGTTGTTTGCACGGATCTATCGAGCACCCAACAGGCATTAACCGAACTCCAGCCGGACGGGATTGCCATAGTAAAGGAAGCGGCTCTGAAAGATTCGGTCGAAGTCCGCCGGGTGCAAGACACAGAGGGGTTGCTGCAGAAACTCGAAGAGATCGTGAGCCGGGAAAACTTACCCGACAGCACGGCAAAAATATTGCTCGACCCGCAATTCTCAATCGAGGACCGATCTCGCTATCGCTCGCTCTTCGCTGATCGTCGCCTTGAGAAATGGTCGGGAATAGCTCGAGCTGTTGCTCATATTGTGAACACTCAAAACGTTGAGTATAGTGCCCGCAGCGATTCACCGGACAAAGCAGAAGCAATCGCAAACGAGTTAGAACACCAGGGCTTAGTAAGGCTGGCGCCGGCGCTCAGCGCAGACCAGATAGCCGAAATACAGCAATATTTTCTGGACAGACCGGTTCTCAACGGGCATATCCCGACTACCGCCAGGCATCGAACGCTGCGCCGTTATGTCGGACACACGGCTGAAGACTACCCGATCGGTTGCTATCCTGTTTGCGATATCGTAAACGCGCCTTACTTGCTGGAACTGGCTTTCGATCCGTTGATACTGGATGCAGCAGCGAAGTATTTTGGTTGCGCGCCGCGAATCACATTCCTGCAAACCTGGTGGAACTTCAGCAGTGAGGACGGTCCCTCTTACTCGTACGGGCAGAATCGCTTTCATCGAGATGAATCCGACGCAAAAATGTTCTGGCTCTACGTGTACCTGACCGACGTTGAGGTTGGCTGTGGAGAACATCGCATCATTCGTCAAAGCGGTAATTTTGACGAAGTACGTTCAAATTACGAGCGTGTGAGCACCGACCCCCAATGGTCCAAAGAATTTGAAGGATACAAGCTGGAAGACTTTTACGGTCCAAGTCACTCGCTGCCTGAGAATCTTAAGCTGGCGCTCTTTCCGTCCAAGGAAGAAATCATGACTGGTCCTGCGGGTACCATGTTCCTTTCGCGGGGAATTGACTACCATAAGGTGTCTTTACCGAGCACTCAAAGACGAATGATCTTTGCAGCGAGGTTCTGTCTGAATGATTTTCTTGATACAGAAACCAATCGCGATGGAGATAGAATGCCGGGAAGCATTCTGGCTCGTCGCGTAGGATCGGATGAGCAGCTCCGATACATGACAAAGACCAGGTTCGACTGGAAGAACTGTTAGCTAGGCTATAGCGAACAAAAACCGACCAAGACTCGCTCCCGAACCGAGCAACCGTGTTTCTGTTCGTCTGTGTAGCGTTGATGGTCCTGTTTCTAGTTTATTGTCTGAAGATCCATTGCGATGAGCGGACGAATAACCTTGCCGTTTTCAAGGTCATCGATTGCGCTGTTGATATCGCTCAAAGAATAAGTTGATGTGATAAGCGGTTTCACATTCAACTTTCCCGACAGCAGGTAATCGACATATAAAGGGAAGTCTGTCGATGGTTGATTGTCCCCCCCCCAGGATCCACGCAACTGCTTACCTTGATTCAACTGGCGAGGATCAAGCTGCAGCTGTTCGCCGAATCGAGCATTTCCGAGTATCACTGCAATGCCGCCCATGCTCCGGACCGATTCGAGTGCCTGTTGCATCGCCACCGGTCTGCCGCTGGCCTCAATAGCAATGTCAAACCCGGATTTGGAAATCTGCTGCAAGGCCGGGACAAGTTCCTCCTGCCGCAGGCAAATGGTCTGCGTTGCTCCCATTTGCCTGGCAATACGCAACTTCGAATCATTAACATCAATCGCGACAATCGGTTTGCATCCGGCAAGAACGGCACCGGCAACGGCACAGAGTCCGACACCTCCAACTCCGAACACAAGGATGGATTGTCCCGGTCTGGCCTGCGCCGTGTTGAATACGGCACCGACTCCGGTGGGCACCGCACATCCCAGCAAGGCCGCCTCGGAAAGAGAAATTGACGAAGGCAAAGGGGTAACTCGATTCTCGCTCACTACCGAATGGCGGGCGAAAGTTGTTATACCGCCGGCATTTATTCTTCCGCGACTCGAAGAGTACACTGTTCCGGGAACATCCGCTCCCGAGCCTTTCATCCAGGATAGGAGCACAGTGTCAGCTTCCTTGACTTTCGTGACGCCTGGACCGACTGCCATCACATTGCCTGTGCCTTCATGTCCCAGGCAATGTGGCAGATAGGCATCGATTCCTCTATAACCTCGGCATTCCGCAACTTGAGTGTGACAGACGCCGCTGTATTTTACTTCAACCAGAACCTGGCCTTCTTTCAGATCCGGAATATCAATCTCTTCGACAACAAGTGGTTTACCGGTTTCAACTAGAATTGCTGCTAACGTTTTCATTTCTAACTATACCAATGCTTCGATCGCAGAAAGACTTGCAACAATTTTACTGACGATGACTTCGCTGGTAAGTCCGTAGATTTGGCGCGCGTGACTCTGCCCTCCGGCCTCGTGAAGAAAACGATCATCTGTACCGATGGAAAGGAGTTGGGCCCGAAGTGCCCGGTTTCGCGCCAACCACTCCGCCACGCTTGATCCGAATCCACCATGAATCGAATGTTCTTCCAATGTAACCACCAGAGCGAAATCACTAAACACTTTGGTCAGGTTCTCTTGATCGAGCGGCTTGATTGTATGAAAGCTGATTACAGAGCACGAGACGAATGCTTTATCGAGCTCCTCCGCACAGGAAAGTGCTAACGGAAGCACATTGCCAGTACTCAAAATGCAAACGTTCTTGCCGGGGCGAACTTCAATTGCTTTGCCGATTGCAAACGGCGGTTCTTGGTCGTGAACGAGAGGCTCGCCCTTCTTTCCTAATCGAATATATGCCGGTCCTGATTCTTGCAAAGCCGCTCTCAAAGCACTTCTGACTTCAAATGCATCGCCAGGGCAAATCACTTTCATGTTTGGAAGGACTCGAAGCATGGCAATGTCTTCCAGTGAGTGGTGCGTGGGACCAAGCGAGGCATAACTGAGACCCGCACCGACACCAACTATTACTGAGTGCAGATTGTGATAACAAAGATCAACGCGAATCTGCTCCAGACATCGATAGGTAATGAATGGTGCAATCGTATAACATACCGGAATCAGTCCGGACATTGCCAGACCTGCAGCAGTACCAATCATATTCGCCTCGGCCACACCGCAGTTGAAAAATCTGTCGGGTGCCGCCTCTTTGAATTTGTCAAAGAGTTTGTTTCCTATATCTGCGGAGAGCAAAACAAGCTTCTCGTTTTCCTTGGCAAGGCTGGTAATCTCAGAAGCGAACGCATTTCTCATAGGAGATTGAGCTCCTGCTTCGCGGCCGTCACTTCGTCTTCGGTTGGTATTCGATAATGCCAATTGTTATCGTCTTCCATAAACGAGATGCCCTTGCCTTTTGTGGTGTGCGCAATAACCGCTATCGGTCTACCCGAACCGTCCGGTACAGTATTCAGAACAGCGAGAATTTCGCTCACGTTATGCCCGTCAATTTCGTGAGCACTCCAACCAAATGCCTCCCACTTAGCTTTCAATGGAGAAAGTTGCATGATCTCTTCGCTGCGTCCGGTTGCTTGCCATTTGTTGAAGTCGATTATGGCGACGAGATTGTCTAGCTGTTTGGCCGGAGCCATCATTGCCGCTTCCCAAACGGTGCCTTCATTGCATTCACCATCGCTCATCAAGACAAACACTCTGTACGGCGTGCGTTTAATTTTCGCTGCCAGAGCCATTCCCAATCCAACCGACAGACCATGTCCAAGAGATCCGGTTGCAACTTCCATCACAGGCACAGAACCGGGTATTGGCTGCTCAGCCAATTTGCTTTGCGGCTTGGCATATGTATCGAGTTGCTCTTTTGCAATGAATCCGAATTCAGCCAGAACCGCGTAGGCTAGCGCTGCCGCATGCCCCTTGCTGAGAATGAATCGATCTCTGTCTATCGCCGACAGGTTCTTCGCCGTGATATTAAGGACTTCTCCAAATAGCGCGGCAACCAGCTCTACCGCTGATAGTGCCGAAGCCAAGTGCGGAGCTTTGCTCTGACGACATAGCTCAACTAACTGTCCGCGTAACCGTCGGCACAACAAGTCATATTGAGTCGGGTCCAAAGGAGCGTGATACATTGCATTCTGGGTAGAAGCCGACAGACTGTTGCTTTTCGATCAACTCGGGAAGCACGGAAAGTCCCTCAGCAGGGAAACCGCAGGTAGTCTATCATGCTCTCAATTCACTTCTCGCTTTGGTTCTTCAACATCTTAGAATTGCTGAACGGACCCGGTCGTACAAGTGAAAGGCGTGAGCAAAGATCCGATCACAAGTATTCATCACCCGAAACATCGCCGGTATAAGGAAACGCCGTTTCGAATGCCCCAACAACGACGTGCTCAGATTTGGCAGGAAGGAAACGATACGAAATGCGTGTTCCTTTCTGACATGGGTCAAAAGTAAGTCTATTTGCTCTTTAGCGAAAGGTCCTCCGCCCCTAAGTTCACCCGCCGCTTCCGCGGGGCTATCTCGATGATCTTGAAACGCCGCTCGCACATTGCGTGGCGTTAACATTTTCGGCATGAAGCAAAGAAGTGTCCCGCCGCGAACAATGAGTTCGGCCACATCTTTGTTCTCAGGCATCGCCAGCAGTTTGATTATCTCTAAGAATATTCGTTGATGCCGGCTGTCGTCACTTTTCACCCTCTCGCAATAACTACTGGCGCTCCACCTTTGCGTTACCAGTTTTTCAGGCAGAAAGCAGCATCCATGCCGAAATGCCAGTACTTGATACAAGAACCAATCGCAGTAACATTCAAGTTCTGATTTCCAAACATCGGGATGAGGGAGCGTTGCACGCCGAATAATGCAGGTGTGCGATAGAGGCATCAACGCCATACCCGGCCGGCGAGTTGTCTGCGCGAGGTCTTGCGGTGAAATGTAGCCGGGTTCAGTTAGCCAGCCAGTTGAAATCTCCCAGGTGTTTTTTTCGTCGTCGAGGAAACCATCCGAGCAGCAGAAAGATGCCTGCGGATATCGAGCCATTAACTGCAGCGCTTTCTCAAAGAGTCCCGGGTGAACAATATCGTTCGATGCGGGTATGTAGAGATATTCGCCGGAGGCAAGCCTTGCTGCGCGGTTAACACTATAGATGATCCCGCGATTTCGATCATTTCTCAGCACACGAACAAAGGAAAATTGCCGTGCAATCTCCTCAATGATGCTAACGCTGTTATCGGTGGAGCCATCGTCGATGACGATCACCTCATGCGGCTGATGGCTCTGCCCGCAGATTGCCAGTAACTGCGCACGAATAGAAGCCGAATCATTATAGTTCGGCATAATAACCGAGATCGTGCCGGGACAGCCGGGTTCGAGAATAGGCATGCTTGAATAAAACTCTCGGTCAGAACTGTAGCGTATCACACTAGCGTCAGGACCATCAACGGCTTCGGTCTATCGCCCCATGCCCGGCTGCGGAGGGGAGGAGGCAGGCAATAACTGCCAGCGTGCTTGGCAAAAATAGAGACCACATGCCAATCATGGATTCTGCGGCGGCACCAAGCGCACAGCCGATCGAGAAACCAAGAATCACCGGGAGCGTCCTTTTTGCTTGCGCTCGCGCCTCAACGAATTTTTCGGGCGTTGCTGGACGCATCAGAGTTCCGATGCTTATGGAAAATCGGGTGACGTTGCTGGTCATAATGGCTGTTGGCGGTGCGCCTTTGAATGATACTTGTACAAGTACGTTTTGAACCGCCATGGCGCATACGCCAAGCATGCCGGCTGTGATTGCAATGTTTGTATTGGGATTGATCTTAGGGCCTTGCACCACACACATTGCAAGAAAGCCAAGCAAGAATAGAAGTTGCAGGACAAGCAACGAAGTGAGCATGGCTTTCTCGTCTTCTTCAAGTTTGCTTGCAAAAACTTTGGTCAAGCTCACGGCAATCATGTACGCTGGCACCGACAAGATTGACGACAGTTGGGCGTCGCTGCTACCAACAATGCGCGCCGCCAGGATAGCCAGGTTGCCGGTAATGTGCGCAGTAAATAGCCCATTGAGTCCGAGAAAGCCAATTGCATCGGTGCTACCGGCTATGATGCTCAGAACAACCAATAAGGCTTGCACTCGGCGAGAATCTATTGAAACTGTTTCTGATTCGCTCATCGGAGAGCTATTTCACCGGAGGCGTTCCGACCTGCGTCTTCATCTCTTCGCTCTGCTTGAGATATTGCAGGGTAGCTGTTCCGAAAAGCATAACAATGATAAGCACGAAGCAAAGAACAAGTAGTCCTCCAACAGCTGCTATAGCCTTAACTGAATCGTGTTTCTTGTCATTCACTCTGTGACCACCAATTGGTCAGCGAAGGGACATCGATTGAACCTTGGAATACTAACTCAGACCTCTTTCCGCTACAAGATGCTGGCAGGTTGATTTCGCCAGGAAAATTCAAGTTCCTGTGACTACAGCTAGTGTTGAGTTGTATGGACAACCCGTGATGGTTTGCCTTTCTGCCGCAGAGCAACTCCGCGAGCGCGCTCGGAAGTTTAGAAAACGAGGAGGCTTCATGTTTGGAAGCCTACGGAGAGTTCCTGGAACGCAGGACTCCGTCCCTGTCCGTGAAGATGTTCGCACGTGCGGCGCAGGTTCGAAAGTTCGAGATAAGGAAGCCTGCGCCTTTACAAGCCGCGCAAGCATTCGGAGCCGGGTGCCCCGGGACCACTCTCCCGGGGGACTCTCAAACTTCAAGGACTAAAGCGTGATCCTAGCGGACTATTGATGCTGCCTTCTTCACGACAACTAAGGGATCAAGGCTCACCTTAATCGCGGGCACGAATGCCAGATTTGACTTCGCCGTCACTTCCACTTTTCCGTCTTTGATCGCCACGGTTGCTTCTTTCAGCCCAATGGTGCGGTTCGCAACTGGAGTGCCAACGCCTTCTATTTTGCTGAATGTCAGACCATTATGCGAAGGTGAAACTGTAAACGCTATCTTTTCAGCAAGTCGTAACTTAGCTGGACCAAGCCCGACTTCGCTCGCGCCAGTGCGTTCGATTTCCACGCGTGGTTTGCCATTGTCGTCGGTGACATTGATCGATTTGATATTGCGAAGTTCCTTCAGAGCACCTTTCATGATGTCCAGAACCGGCTTTACCTTATCCATGTCGACGCCGAGCTTGTCCGTGATCTGTCCTGCGACCAGGTCGATTGCCTTGTCTACGAGTATTCCGGTGGCGGCGCGACCAATATTGTCGGTTGCGCGCGTCGCTGTGTGTAGCCAATCCAACACCAGGTTGTTGCTCTCGGCGCTCTTCGTTTCTGGCGGAGCTTCCGGGGCTTCATATAATTCGGCAAAGTTTGTCACTGAAATTCTCCCTCTTACTTCTTCCCCGATTGCCGGTTTGCGATTGTGCGCATCATGGCAGTAAGCCTAGTCGGGTTCAGGCGGCTTCTGAATCTATACAGGCTCCGTCAAAATTGGACGAATGCATTATGTTTAGCGAAGACCTACAAGTAAGATGCGGCTTTGACGGACATTCGATATGCTTATATCACTGTCGGATAGTGCTTCACCCGGGATTGTTATGATTACGGATTCGGTACCCAAGAAAAAAGACGAACTGGAAGAGTACAAGCGTAGTGACGCTTTGCGCTCAATATCATTGCCTGACGCAAATGAGTTCTTTGCGAATGTAGCGCAGTTGGAAGCGGCCTTGAAGGCGGAGGATAAGCGCGCAACGCAGGCTGCGGCATCGGCTATTGCAGTGTCGTTTGCGCAGCACTTTCAAATTGCTAAGCCTGGTGTACGTGTATTGGGCGCACGCCCGCGCAAAGTTAGCGAGACGTCAGTGACGGAGACATTCGGCGACTACGACTTTGATACGGCATTGATTCGCCTGTGGATGAGAACCGGTGTGATAAAGAAACCCACAGCATTCGGCACGTTTCTCAGCACCCTTTGCCACGAACTATGCCATCATCTTGACGTTGTGCATCTTGAACTGCCGAACACTTTTCACACCAGAGGTTTCTACGAGCGCGCAGGGCTGCTCTATCACCATGTCCGCGGCACGCCGGTTCGCCCTTTGGTTTGGAGCGCGTACCCGGGAGGGCGGTTCACCATTAATTGGGCTAAGACCATGCAAAACAAGGGACCGAGATAATCCAGTTGCGGAGAGGTTATCGAAGTTCTGCGGTCGATTTGTACACGGAAATTCAGTATACTGCGCTGACGTTTCCAGTACAGAGTGACGATCTTGAGCCAAGAAGAACAACCAGAAGCCGAATTAGCAGAGTCGCTTGAATCTGTTGGCACCGAGCAGGTGGGCACCAACAGGGTGCTGACGATCCGTGTGCCGGCGAGTACTGCGAATTTGGGACCTGCATTCGACAGTGTCGCTGTGGCTGTCAGGTTGTACTTGACTGTGACCATTGCGATACAACCGCCTGATAAACGTGGACACATCAACATCATAACGGAAGGAAAAATCGCCAAGCAGTTGCCGATAGACAATACCAACTTCCTGGCGAAGGTAATTCAGAAGCTTTGGCCACAGGATCCGGCACCGCTGTCATGTCTGAAAGTAACGATAGAATCTGACATTCCCATCGCAAGCGGACTGGGGTCAAGTGCTGCTGCCACCGTTGCCGGTGCTGCCGGGGTATTGGCTTTGTGCGGGCAACCGCTTCACAAAGGGAGCATATTTTTTCAATGCGCTGAGCTGGAAGGCTACGCTAGCAATGTTTGTGCCTCCGTATTTGGTGGCTTCGCGTTATGTGGACCAAGCGCCACGCCGGAAGATTTCCTCGCCCGCAAGATCATCTGGCCGCACAACTGGCATCTCATTGCGACAATTCCACCGTATCAACTGCCGAGCAAGAAAACTCGTCAGTTACTCCCCGCAAGTGTTAGTCACAAAGACGCAGTTTTTAACGTGCAACGAACTGCGCTTCTCATCGAAGCTGTCGCCGCAGAGGACACCGAGTCGATGAGGGCGGCGTTGCGAGACAAGCTTCACGAGCCGTTTCAGGCTAAGTTGATTCCTGAGTTCACCGAAGTGAAGAAAGCACTGCAAGGCTGCGATGTGCTCGGCAGCGTATTGAGTGGCGGCGGACCATCGATCATCACAGTGGTTGAATCAGAGTATAAGGACGAAGCTATTGAACGGCTGACCAGGTGGTCCGATTCGCAGAAGCAGCCGTGCCAAATCATGGAATTGCCGATCGATGACGAAGGACTTGTTGTTACCTGTGAATGAGCTGCGGAGCTATGCTTGTCATCTATGGCACCGCAACGGAGTGAGCCTCTAATCACTGTTTTTCGAGAATCGAGTTACCTTTGTCCTGTCTTTTGCAAAGCCTCTGCAAGGTCCTGTTCGGCCAGTGGATACGGACCTAGTGCCACGGCTTTCTTCAAATATGGCACAGCGTCTGCGGCTCTGCCGTTGCAGAGTAGGAACCGACCAAAATTACCCCACTTATGAGGTGAGTTCGGTTCGATTTCGATGCTCTTTCGATAGAGCGCCTCAGCCAGTCTAAGGTCCTTTCTTTTCTTCGCGACATCTATAAGGCATTGATTCACAAATGATTTTCTGCCCGTGTTGTTTGCCAATCTCATTGCCACATCAAGCATCTTTTCAGCGTTCGGGTAATCACCCATCTTGGTGTAAATTTCGCCGCGCAATGCCCAATGCGAGAAATCGTTTGGACGCAATTTATTCATCACGTCCAGCTCGGCCCACGCTTGACGATAATTTTCCTTGATCGCATAAGTTTCAGCAAGATCATGCCGCGCTTCGGGAATGTCAGGTGAAAGTTTTACCGCAAGTAGTAGCTCCCGTTGACAGTTATCTATCGTTCCTGGTTCAAAAGTACTCGCTCGCAACCAACTTCCCTTAGTGTAGCCCTGGTTCAATATCAACGCCGCTTTTGCGATATGGACCCATGGATCATTTGGCTGTTGGCTCTCTGCCCGGGCAATTTCTTTCTGTGCATGACTGATTCGCGCGCTATCAAAGCAATTGTCCTTGATCTCTTTGTATGCCGCTTCGGCGATGCGTGCTGCTTGTGCAAATGCCAAAGGAGCCGACGCAAACTGCAATATGAAAGCAAGTACAAAGAGAGATTTCTGACTCATGCGGATTCTCCAGAAGCCATTTAAGCTTTGAATGGGCGTGCTCCATCAACCAATACATTATGCTCAGTTTAGCGAAAGTAACTCGTTCAGGCTAGATCATCCCTAAAAGCCGGTATCATGCTTTGCTGCTGCACCTTCTGAAGTGGCAATCGCTTGGTCTGCCGACGGACCGGAGCGCCTCGGGCTCGAATCGTGGTAACGTTAATCTATAGACCTGACCATCTAGCGTGACCGATTCAAAGAGAAAGCTACGAAGAGTTCCTCAAGTTCTCATGGCGAGGCGAATGATATGAAGAGCACCACAAAGTTGGATTTGCAAAGGGATGTGCAGTATTTTGAGTACACTAAAGCTGCGAATCCCGTTGCTAGTGGAGTTATCTCAGGCGTACCATTTGCAGAATTGTTGAGCCATTTGCACGAACAAGGTCCAACACGAGTTATTCAATTTGATTTGTCTGACAAACTTGTTTGTCCCGGTCCGGCGACCAGCCCGAATTTGGCTGCGGCATTCGTTCGCATAGAGGCCGGCAAGCAGATTCGCACGACAGTAAATGCAACCTCAGAACTCTTTTACGTAATGCGTGGCAATGGAACCACCACCAGAACAGACCTTTCAATGCACTGGAAGCAGGGCGATTTCTTCGTGATTCCTGGCGGCGATGGTCCTGCCGAATTGACTCACGAGGCTGCGACCGACTCGGCACTTTACTGGATCAACGATGAGCCTTTGCTTCGTTACCTTGGCGTCACTGCTACTAGTCAACGGTTCTTGCCAACGTTGTACAAAGCAGAGGACTGCGAGCGCGAGTTGATGAAGATAGCTGCTGATCCTTCCAGCACAGATCGTAATCGCGTAGCGGTACTTCTGGCGAACAAAAACTTCCCTCAGACCATGACAGCAACTCACACTCTGTGGGCAATGTTCGGGTTGCTTCCGAAGGGAGCCGTTCAGCAACCGCACCGTCATAACTCTGTCGCACTCGACCTGATTCTCGATTGTAAACCGGGCTGCTACTCACTAGTCTCGCGAGAGATGGGACCGGACGGTGTATTGATCAATCCTGTAAGACAAGATTGGAAGCCATATTCTGCGTTCGTTACGCCGCCGAATTTCTGGCACTCGCACCACAACGAGTCCGGCGAGGACGCGCGTCTAATTCCTATACAAGACGCCGGGCTACAAACGTACATGCGCACTCTCAATATTGAGTTCGCGCATCCTTCCGCCCGACGGAAAGAGGGCTGACTCGCTTCTGCGGAACGAGCCGCCTAACGTTTCGCTGGACCGTGACTATTGGGTTTGAGTTGAAACGGATTGTTCAGGGTGTTACCCCATTGTGCCTGCACTGCGCCTGGTACGCGCGCCCGGATCGAATCGACCAGTCGTGCAAGTTTTGGATTGTTTTTCGATGTTGCTTCGAGTTCTCGGGCTTTCGTCAAGTTGTTTACCGCAGCGTTGTAAAAGTCTCGTGCATCTTCGCCATTTTTCGCTTGTACACATGACTCCGCATATGCCAGGTTTGCCAGCGCAAGATCTCTGGACATTTTGGCAGCATAGCGAACGTCGGCAGGTCCGAGGTTTTCACCCAATGCAATCAATTTTTCGTTTCCTTCTTCAATAAAAGTGAGCAATTGCACAACCTTGGTACGCGTCACTTTGCGTACCTCTCCATAAACCTTATCTATGTCTTGTTCGCCGTAGATACTATTCAGAGTGGAATCGACGATACCCTTCAGTTCGTCGAGCTGCTTGATGTATGAGTCGTCTAGCTTATGACCTTTTACGCTTTCGTTGGGATGTGCTGCTGCATACTTTCGCACTCTCTCGAGGGAGATCAAGGCACTGTTTAGTTGTTCTGCCGCGGTACAACCGAAATCAGCCCTGGTGCCCTCCAGGAAGTAGGCGCCGGATGTGTAGTCTCTTACCGTCAGACGACTTCCTCTTTCTAGCCTGGCCCGGGCGAGTCCTATCGACAGAGAGGCTATCTGTCTTTCCTTTTCCACAGGATGCAGATTGGCGCGATCCATTAACTGGGTCAAGCGATATTCGAGTACGCCGGGGTTGGAGAGTCCTAGTTGTTTTGCTTTTTCAACTGAGCGGTCGAATGACTCTCTGGTCTGAGTTGTCGAGTCGAGGTCGCGCACTTTCGCAAGATCTGAATCAAGACTTTCGGCTGAATCTTTGAATCCGTCCCAGCCTTGAGCGCGAGCAATAAGATTGTAACCCCGCCCGAGTCCGAGGGGCGCTGCGATGCCTATTGCTTTGATTTTGCCTGGCAATGGCGCGAGTGCAAACCCGGTAACCCCCACCGCATCACAGGTGTTGGTCCGCAATAGCATGCTCGTTTCCGTCGAAGCCATGGTCCCGGCGCAGTAGTCGGAAGCCCGTGCTAGTCCAAATACGCTAGCCGCCAGTCCTATCTTGACTCGCGGGTGATAGTTGGACAAAAGAATTCCCGGCACTATAACGCCGTCTGCTATGAAGCGATCGTATCCATCTGTGGAAGGCTGATAGCCGAACTTTTGTCCTATCAGGTAGTCTAGCCCGTAACCCGCCGCCATTGTAGTTGCTGATACGCCGAGCCCTTTTGCAAGTCCGCGAGCCGTTGTTCCTAATAAGCTGCCGTGATACTCTCCAGCACCACGTTCCAATGCTTGCTTGAGCGCCGATTCTTTCACACCCATATTAGCTCGTGCTATATCGAGAGCCTTTGTTGCTGCGGCATGAGCCTCGGCTTTGGACGCATACAGGAGAAGCTCCGTTGCTTCAGCGGAACCGCGCTCGAATAATTTTTGTCCCGCAAGTACTTCGGCTGATGTGCCAAGAACTTGCTCTACGGCTGCTGCGTTACCGGCTAGACCGCTGCGCAAGAAAAGAAGTCGCTGTTGTGCAGTTCCGAAATCGACTGCTTTGGTAGCAAGTCCAGCGAGTTTGGCTTCGACTTCGGCAATTGATTGTCCCATATTCGGGACCGCGACGCCCGCGATTCCTGATCCTTTTGCTCGCAGATGGGTGGCGTATGCTTCCAGCTGCGTAGCGGCGGTGCTGCCACGCTCAAACAGCACTCCATTTTCTCCGACTTCCGAAGCTGAGCCGATTCTTTTAAGCACATCGTCAGCGTTAGTTATCGTGGCATGGCTTTGCAGGAAACTCTTCTGCGCGGTTAGCAGCGAGACCTCCTCAGCCACCGGTTGAAGCAGTTTAGTCTGAGCCTCGGCGGCTTGAAAAATTGTGTTCGGGACTTTGGCGATTGCGTCTAGTTCTAGCTGAGCAATTCCAAGGGCCTGATTGGCTGAAGAGAAAGTGGTCGTAGCGAGCTTTGCAGCTTCAGCCTGACCCTTTAGTGCTTTGGCTGCAGGGCTGACTTTCTCCCACATCTTCATCATGCCGCTGCGTTCTGCTTCCGGTACGGACAGTAGTCGCGAATCCAGCGCGTACATGCCGGCATTCATGGTGGCACCGGTGATACCGCCCGTGTAGAGGAATCCCGCCATGGAAGTTTTGGGACGCCTCGAATTCATCAAGTTGCTCAGTTGCGTATCGCTTACAGGACTTTGAGAACCGCCGCTTGCGGGGGAACCGTCACCCGGTCTGACCGCTCCTCTCACGTTAGGGGCTTGCCACGGACCGTTGTCTCGCGGTTTGTTGTTCTCAGCATATTCCCTCCAAGAGGGAACACCTTGGTTTGTTCCTTGCGGGGGGCTGAGGATTGGGCGGTTAGGGGCGTGACCGTCATTCGGTTTGACCTGAGGTGGATTGGCTGCCGGAGGTGCTACATCGCCCCAGTTGCGGCGCCATGGTGCTTGACCGTTGCCGCCGTTCTGGTTAGGGTCGCGACCGTCATTCGGTTTGACTTGAGGTGGATTGACTGCCGGAGGTGCTACGTCGTTCCAGTTGCGGCGCCATGGTGCTTGACCGTTGCCGCCATTCCGGTTAGGGTCGCGACCGTCATTCGGTTTGACCTCAGGCACCAGGGACGCTGGTGTCGCTGTATCGCCTGTTTTACTTCGCCATGGTGATTGTGCAATACTACTGCTGTCACTCTTTTGTGACTGTTGCTCTCTGTCTCCGGCTCGCCACGGGGGTGAGTGCACGTCGTTGATTGTAATACCGGGACGGAATGGGGTTTCTGTCCGTTTGTTTTCTTCTTGACCAACTCTGCTATCACTCATGTGTCAACTCCGGTCATAAAACTAATGCTCGCTCTAGCAAGGTGAGCAAGCTGAGTCCAACGCGAGTTCAGTATCTGGTTTTACATCTGACCAAATCTTGGCACTCGACATAATGTCGACAGTTAGTTCTGCGCTGTTAAAGACTGTGCTATATAGTTTTGTGGCAATGACTCGGCCACTATCGATGTCGGTTTATCCAATGGCATTGGCGTAAAACGGGGCAGATCGTTAGAAAAAGGCGAGAAACTCTCTCACAGCACTACGTGTATAGTTCGCATTAGTTCGACAAGGAACTACTCGCACTCAGCGCTGCAGAGCCTGTCGAATGTTTCTCGCACTGTGATGCAGTCTCTGTGCTGCTTAATTACCGCGCGCACTTGATCGAGACTTTCAGCATTCGAAATTTGCGGCAGGTAGGGTACATTGCGGACGATGCCTTCCAACCGGAAGAACCAGTAGATCTGCATCAGCGGATTGATCCATAGCTTCGAGCCTATGGTGCGTTTCGTTTTATGGTGATCGCCATGCTTTCCTTCCAGCGCCGCTACAACAGAGCTGCAAATTACGCTTTCGTAGCCCCGCATCTCGTCGAAAACGAAATGCACTGCTTCCATGAAACGCTTCACTTCAGGCATTTCAGTAGTCAGTGCCAACGCGCCGAGATAGGCGTTATCTTCAATCAATTTGGAGATTGTTTCCAACGCGTGTGCGTGGGAAACATCTGTTTCTGCGCCAAATCCGAGGCACGTCAAAAACTTGCGTTCGACTACCAGCTGGGAGACCGCGGAAATGCTGGACATGTCCTCGACCGGGGTTCCGATGCGCTTTTCATCGCCTCTCAGGATGGAGTCAATGCCACCATCGACCAAAATTATAGTGTCGAATTTCAGGTGATTTTGCAAAGCTCGGTAGCTTGCCAACAAAGTTTGCGGACCTGCGGGGCGAAAGCAGTAGAGTGACTGCTCCTCTCTCTTTCTCGCAAACCACCTGCTGAGATAACCCTCCGGAAAATAGTACTCATTGCCCTTTGAGCGGGCCGTTACTTCAACCAGGTCTTTGGTGAGATATTTTCCGGTTATCTCGCCGTGCCCGAAGGAGAAACTGAGGTTAGCCAGATGAACATCAACACCTTTGTCCTTGAGAGCAAAATACAACGGCAGTCCTGCAAATATGTCGAAGCCCCCTCCCGCTCCAGCAATCAAGATGCTCTTAGATTCTGCCAGCTCCTTGAAAAATGGAAGGGTAAGCATTTGTGATTTCGCTCCATTGTGTATAACCGGGGAGATTGACGATTTCGCGCGTCAATCTGCACTATTGTCCTGTTCTGGTTCTACCCAATTTTACTCGACCACTAGCCTAGGAATGTTTCCTCCGCCAATCCCGAATAGTCTGATTCAGAAGCTAGCCAAACGCTCAATCTTTTTCCGCAATCGCTCCCGGATAGACCGACGACTACTTCGCCGTGATCTCCACTTGCACGCCGTCTACCCATTTTTTGTGTTCGTCGGTGTAATAGAGGTAGGTGCGGCTTGCCGGACCGGTGTATGTGCCGGGAATGGCTGCTACCAAGCTCAGCGGCACTTCGACTTTCGCGTTCTTATCCATTGTGCGCCAGTAAAGCACCACTTCTCGTCCGCGCACTTCGTAGGCGTCTATGGTGCCTTTCTTCACCAGTTCCTTGAGCTGATCGTGGCGCGGTTCTAGACCGCCGGGCAAGCCAACGATAGCGATTGGAGTCGGCACAACCTCGTCGGTTCTATTGGTGACCATTACATTAGCTTCTGTAGTCGTACCTTCGACCACTTTGTCCTGCGCAATCTTGACGTTCAAATCCAACTTACAGTCAGTAGAACTAGCAGGCGTAATGGCGTTGTACTTCACTGCCATGGAGTAAGGCATTGGTGATCCGCCCTCCATGCGAAGCTCTAGTTTGTGCTCACCGGGCGTGAGTAGCTCGGTCAGGTCGGGGAGTTTGATCGCACCTTGGGTGGACAAGTTGAACGAGGACCAGTCGCCAATCGATTGTCCGTCTACGTAGACGCGCACCTTCCCTGGTGCTTTCGGGCGGGCTCTTTGCTTGTCGTAAGTAACGATTGCGCGCAGTGCCAGTACTGTGGACTGAGTGGAACCGTACCGTCCGGCTTTGCATGAGTCGGCCAGGAACTTGATACTCTTTTCGACATTGCCTGCATACTTAGGATCGCGCAGCCAGGCTAAAGTCGCTAGAGATGTGCCTTCAATTTGCAGCGCTTCGCCGCCGCTCCCGACAATGGAGCTTTTTATACCGTCTACGCTACCATCTTCTTTCTGCTTAGCTGCAAGCCGATCTGCCAATTGAATCGCGTCGGCCTTATCTCCGGAGATGAAAAATGCATTTGCGGCCAATGCAATTGCGTAGGAGTTCTGGCTTTCTTTAGCAGCTTTCTTCAGTGAATCTATCTCCGCCTTCAAATCGGCAGCCGGTTGGCCTGTTTCCAGAAGTGACCAGAGAATGTACGCGTTTGAGCAGTCCTTGTCCTCGGTCCAGGTGTGCAGCGCGCGACGCTTGCGCGAGAAGCCGCCCTGCCCGTCCTTCTGTTTAAACAGCCAGGCACGAGTTGATGCAATCATGTTTTGATCAACTTCGCGAACTGCCGACATGTCGTGGAAGTGCAGCAAGCCAAAGGCTGTGAGTGCCTCGTGCCCCGGATTCTCACCGAACCATTCGTAGCCCTTGTCCGGGCACCAGAAGCCGACTAGTTGCTTATAACCCTTGTCCAGTTTCTGTTTGGATGTTTCGACCAATTTGGGATCGATGCCTGTGTGGGATAGAAAATACTGTTGCGCCATTGTCAGCGGATAGCTGGTGGACGAGGTCTGCTCGAAACAACCATAGGGATCTTGAATCAGTCGCTCAAGTGCTTCCGTAAGATTTGCCAGCGGTGTTGGATACACCGCGCAGTTCGATACGAGGCTTTCAGGAACCACATTCTTTGGAACCGTAATCTTGTGTGTGACGACCTGTCCCGGTTCGAGGACTCCGCCGAAGCTTGTTTCTATCGGGAATCCCATCGGCTTGACCGAAAGCTTGCGCGTTACGTTGTCTGCGAAAAGCCCCGCTTTGGCCGTCAGCGTAAACGCTTTCAAACCATTACCATGTCCTACTGTTATGGGTTGCATCCAACGTACTCGACTGCCCGTACCTATGACGGCGCCGCTTTTTTGTACTTCTGGAATATTGAAATCGCCCTTCAGATCGATGTTGACAGTCGCATCGGCAAGCTGTGCATTGGTTCCGTTAATGAGGCTGATAGGCAGCAGGATTTTATCTCCGGCGGTCACTTCCAGCGGCAGTTTTGCTTCCGCATAGAAAGGTTGCACCGATTTGAGTTCCTCTTTGGAGGTGCCGACCGCACCGGCACCAGAGAAACCATCAGCAAATACACGAAACGTGCTGACGCTGTCATTGAGTCCAAAACTGATTGTGGCTTCGCCGGTGGTGGCATCGGTTTTGACACCGGCATTCCAGTATAGTGTTTCTTCAAAATCGACGCGGTCCGTCGGCTGTCTATTCGGACGCACTTGGTGGGCAAATTCGCGAACGTAGACCATGCTGTTCGCCTTCATGTCGTCGGCGAGGGCGCGCTCTCTAGCAAATCCAACAATGGCACGCTTCGCTGCTCTCTCCGCTGATGCAGCTATCGCTTGCTCAAGCTTCCCTGCATCTTGCTGTTTTGACCCGGGTTCTGCAACAATCTGCCTGAAATCAGCTCTCGCTACCGCCTGCGCAGGCACGGGCGGTGGCATTGGCGGTGCTGCGTTACCCTGTGGTAGTGGACGCGGCGCATTAAGAGGTAGTGCTGCCATATCCTGCGGCGGCGCGGCGGCTGCTGCCAGCATTGGCATGGGCGCTGCACCTGGAAGCATCGGGGCTCCGCCCCGCATCATCTTTACGCCGCGACCAAAACCGTCGGCCTCCATTTCGGCCATTGCTGCTCTTTCTTGTTCAAACTGCGATTGAAGTTTCAGCGCTACCACTCGACGCGCCTTGTCGCCGGACGCCTCAATGAACTTGGGCAAGTCCATCAGGGCGAATCGCCGCCAACCTTGCGTGCCTAACAACAAGTCTGTCGCTAACGGTGCCTTCGGGTTTTCGGCATCAAGATAAACGTGCGCATCAGCAAGGTCTTTTACTTCAGCCTCCAGGAAAAGCATTACCGGTAGTCGCGGCGCCTGTTCGCGTTTCTCCACCATTTCCAGAACGCTTTCGTCAGTCACCGTCAGGCCGACGACTGCCGAGACCGGCTTGCCGTTAGCATCGGTGGCTTTCACTGTCAGCTTGGCATTATCGCCGGGCACATAGCTTTTCTTGTCCGCAGTGATGCTGACTTTGAGCGGGTTCGCCGGTTTGCGGAAGACAAGTCGCTCTGCAATTGGTGTATCCTTTTCGTCCCAAACTGTCACGGTCAAAACACCGTCTACGTCAGTCGGCAATGCGAAAGTTACCGGCAGCAATGTTCCTGCTTGAACGTCCGGACGTTTGGTAATATCGACCTTGCACGCCGCGATTTCCTCTTCTCGTTTGGATAAGGTCACGCGATAGTTCTTGGATGTGCATCCGACTTGCACCGAGACCGGCTGAGCATTTTCGAATACATCTTGATCTGCACGCAACACCGCACCGGAGCTTTTTACCTTCGGCAGCGGATAAAGTGTTTTGATTCCAGCTGGTTCGGAAATTGACAAGTAGTACTCTCGGTCAGCTTCCGGTGTGAAGATGAACCGTCCGCGTCCTTCGTGCTCAGTTCGGAACTCGGTAACCGTACTACCGGATTGCTTCGATACCAGTTTTCCCGCAAGATCAGCAGGTTTGCCGTTGGGTTGTGTCGCTTGAATGTACAATCGGTTCGCGAAGCCCGCAACTAAATCGCCACCCTCGGGGAATGTTTGCAGATCTACAGTCTGTAGCAATATGGGAATGGTCTTTGTTGCGGTTTCGACAACGCCCCCGTCCTCGATTGTGAGTGCTAAGGTCCCTTCGCCGCGAGGAATCTCGCGCGGCAGGTCGAAGCTAACGGAACAGAGTCCGTTTTCGTCTACTTTAGCGGTTCCGCCTTGCACTTCAATGCCATCAACTCGCGCGGTGACTGTGACTTTTGCGCCTTCCGGAACGCCGCCCTCGGCGCGCTTAACTTCTAGCGTTGCTGAAACCTTCTCGCCCGGTCCGTAGCCATCGCGCATGAAGGTTATCTGTGAATTTAAACGGGGCGCGCGATATGCGCGGATATCAAACTTTCGCTCGGACGGAGTATGACCCTCCCACGGGTATGTTGCTTGCAGCGTGTATTCGCCGCCAGCCTGTTCTGCAGGCACATCCCAAGCGAATCCCCACACGCTGTCCTGCGTGGAAGCTCTACCGCTGGCGACAATATCGCCTTTAGGTCCCTTAATTTGAATAGTGGGATTTGCAGTGAGCCCTGCTGCGAGAGGTTGGTGATTGGCGGCGTTGAGAAGGACGCCCCTCACATAGACCTTCTCGCCGTTGCGGTAAATGGGCTTGTCAGTGCTAATAAAAGTCAAGTAGCGGTCTTTTCCGCCGAGTTCCTGAGTGGTCGCCATGTTCTTATGCATAGTCTTCTGCTCCATTGTCCCTTGCTCGGCGCGCGGTCGGGGTGTAGAGGCGTTGCTTGCGCCAACGGTTACGGCTCCTGCCTGTACAACAACCATGGCGCAGCAAATTGACGCGACGGCCAGACTACCGAATAACAACTGTTGGCGCGACATTTTCTACACTCCCCGCACTGTGACCGTCGTCATTATCCCACCCCCGAGCGTGAACCGTTCAGGAGGGAAGTGAGGTGAAAATTGTAGGGTAAACCCCTTGTTGGGGTTTCTGGTGGTTTGATGTAAGATGACACTACCTGTGGTGTTAGAATTTCTCCTCACCACTTTGCGGATTATTCTCGAACTTGGCGAGCCGTATGTTCAAGCTGCCGATGCAGCAGAATGAACTCATTAATACGACAAGCAGCATCTGGTTGATTCCAATCAAACTGCTAATGGTTTGCGAAGTAATTTTGCAGTATTCGACCGTGGGTTGTGCGATTACAGGCGTCATTTGTTCGACCCGAAGCGAAATAATCAGAAACGCCAGGATGATGAGATTGAATACACCGATCACACCGTTGTATCTGGAAATTTCCGTCCAGTCCAGTTCAGTGAATTTGCGTTTTTGACTCATTTTTCCAACCTCTGTCCCAAGTATGGATTCGGTTCTTTGCAGTGCAACCGATAGCACCAGATTATTGGAAAAAGATTGCAAACTCATGTCAGTCGATAGTTCCGAATTATTGAATGGAGAGAGTCGTTCGCGGACTGAATCTTTCCTGCGTTAGGTCTACCGTGCTTAAAACGGGTGCAACACTATTCAACCACCTGATCGGCGGGGACAGTTCTGCAACATTTAGCGGTTATGTTCTAACTGTGAACTGGGAAGCTTCTCGGGTCGGTATTCACTTCGACAGGCGACTACTTATGTTGCTTTGATGGGGAGGATGGAAATGGTAATTTTTGTCGCTGGACCTATGGTTGATAGTCACTGGCTTGAGGCTTCTGATGGCTGGGGGCCAAAAGTTTCGCCTGAAGGCGCTAACGGCTGCGAAGTGGACGGTGACTATAGTTTCGAAACCCGGGGCAGACTGCGACAGCGCATTCAGAGAATGGAGAATCGCCGTAGCACCGTCATGGATTGCATAGCGCTCTCACCTCGGGGACTGGTCATTGCCGCGGGATGGGGCGCGTTCATAGCAGTATCAGGCTGCGCAATCTGGAGCGTCATTCCACCTCATTAGCTTCGGGGATTTCCTCTTATTCGCCAACATTCGCTGCAATGGTTGCGATCGTTCTTCTGCCGAATATCCGAACGCGGCGTTGCCCTGATTTCGATTTGTTGGTGGCTTTGGTGGACTTTCTTGTCTAGTTTAGGTGCTGCTTTTCGGCTCGAATATATTGCTTTAACGACTCACTGAATTCGCTAAGTCAAGACTTGGTCGGCGTTCGGCGCGGTCGATCCGTGGTTGCTGCGCGTTAGAGAGGGAGGACTGATGGACGAGGCGACAAAGGGACTGCTGGTCATGCTAGGAGTTTGCGGACTGCTAGGACTTGCCGGGTATGCGTTTGGTCGCTACGTCATAGACATGGCTACTGCCGAAGCGGTCTTTGCGATGGGCGTAGGGAAGCCTGATGCCGAACCGACCGCGTTCCACAAATTGACACCACCGATCATCCTCCGGCGGGACTGTACCATTCGAAAGGTCGATACGTGTGCCGAATTGAAGGAGTAAACTCGCAACATGGAGCAAGGAAGGAGTAACAGCCATGTCGCAAGTCCGCTCGTCAGACCATCGCAGATATTTCATGGTTGCGCTAAGTGTAGGGCTCTGTGTCATGTTGTCCGGAGTACCGGCGCTGTCCGCTCCGATGAATGTCTTTGTGCCACCCCGGCAACCCGCACAATCTTTGGTTTTGCCCGGAGTTTCACCAGCGGAGAGAAGTCCGGTCAGTTTACCTGCTAACGCACGTCTCCTTTATTCGTCGCTTACTGGCACAGCAAAGCTCATTCATCGTCCTCAGCAATTTATGTTTGCAGAAGCGATGCTGATTGAGGATCTTCAGCAAGTGACGCGCATCGGTGGCGCAGTGTCTATGCCGGCAGCCACAGCTATGAACAACCTTGGCTTCCTTTGTCAGGATATCGGTGCGTTCTCGCGAGCAGAGAGCTACTTTCTCCGAGCATTGAAAATTGTGGAGCATTGCAAAGGTGACAATGAAGTAGCAGGGGCAATAATTCAGCAGAATCTGGCCGACATGTATGCCGCCGAACATCACTGGCTACCGGCACTTTCGCACTACCGCAAAGCGGTTGCAACGCTTGAAAGGCGATTGGGAGAGCAGCACGATGTTACTCGCGCCGTTCGAAAGAAGTATGACGCGTTGCGTGTTAGATTCATTTCTTTACCGGGTGTTGTCGTCCGCTAACGCTCTCATCCTTTCGGTTGATTCGGAGACTAAGGCAAGAGTATCCGCTGCGGATTCGTGTAGACGTTGAAGCGATTCGACCGGACGAAACCAATGAGAGTGATACCACAGTCTTCTGCGAGTTGTATCGCCAGGCTAGACGGCGCGCCGACCGCGGCAAGGACCGGCATCTTGGCTCGAGCTGCTTTTTGCACTAACTCAAAGCTCACACGACCGCTAAGCAGCAGCACTCGGTCTGTCAGTGGCAATCTGTTTTGCAATAGCTCACTGCCTATGACTTTGTCCATGGCGTTGTGCCGACCTACATCCTCTTTGGTGTTCAGAATGTTGCCATTGATGTCGAACAGACACGAGGCGTGGGTGCCACCAGTCGAATCGAAGTCTAGTTGGCACGAGCGCAGCTTGTCCGGAAGCGAGTGAATGAAATCGGGACTAAGCAGCGGTGTATCGGCCGCATGGCAATGAATCTGCTGTTGCATTCGCAATGCTTCTATTGTTCGCTTGCCGCACACTCCGCAACTAGAAGAAACAAATGAGTGGCGATCAAAACTGGTCGAATCAAATTTGACGTGATCTTTCAAGGCAACGTTGACGACGTTGCATTTATCACTTACACATTCATCTATATCGGACAAATCGGCGATAATGCCCTCGGCAAAGAGAAAGCCGACCGCCAACTCCTCGTCGTTGCCCGGGGTCCGCATAGTGGTGGAAAATTGCTTGTAGCTGGAACCTGCTTCTTTTCCCGAGCGAACGCGGATTTCCAGCGGCTCTTCTACGGATACTTTGTCGGTTGATGTGACGCTGTTCAATCCGGAAATCGTTTTAGTCTCTACTGTGACGACGCTACGGCGTTCCATTCTAGTGGTCATTTACATGGCCTTCTTGTCAGCGCTGGACTCGACCTTGCTCGGAACAACTTCAATGATTACTTGTTTCATCATTGGCTGGTCGCTTTGCGCGCTGAAATTGCCGATTGCGCATAACACGTTTAGCTCAGGCATGTATCCTGATGCGCATCCCTTGGGAATGTTGTACTTGACCGCGCGGAATCCGCCTACGCTTCTAGTGGTTCCGTCTTTTGCGAAACTGGTGATGTCGATTAGCGCGAACTGGTCGAGCCCGCGATCACGCATATCTTCCTCATTCATAAACAGAAGTGTGCGCAGATTCTTGACTCCGCGATAACGGTCGTTATCAGAGTAGACAGTTGTGTTGAACTGGTCGTGCGACCTGATAGTACTCATAATTAGCTTGCCTTGCGGCACCACTGTGTCGTGGAGGGGACCGGCTGAAAAATTCGCACGGTCGCTGTTTGTCTGGAATGATAGCTCACGCGCCGCTTGCTGTAGTCGAAAGCCCAGCGGTTTCCTGACTCGTGTATTGAAGTCTTCGAAACCGGCTATGGCTTGAGCCATCTTGTCTCGAATCAGGTCGTAGTTGCCGACGTAGTCGTCCCACGGCGTTTTTGTATCAGGTAGTGATGCTTTCGCCATTCCGGCTATGATTGCCAGTTCTGAGAGAAGCTGCGGCGAAGCTGGCGGGTTCATGCCGGATGACAAATGAACCATACTCATTGAATCTTCTACTGATACTTTCTGTGGTCCCGATTTCTGGATGTCGATCTCAGTTCGTCCCAAGCAGGGCAGAATGAGCGCATCCTTTCCGTGGACCAAGTGACTGCGATTGAGCTTTGTGCTAACGTGCAGAGTCAGTTTGCATCGACGAAGTGCCTCATATGTTCTGGCGCTGTCCGGAGTTGCAGAAGCGAAGTTGCCGCCCATTCCGACAAATACTTCCACTTCGCCGTTGTACATGCCTTCGATTGTGCGCACGGTGTCAAGACCATGCGCACGCGGTGACTTTATATTGCAGGCGGCGTCCATCCGTGCAAGCCATTCTTCCGGCGGCGCGTGATGAATTCCGCAGGTGCGATTTCCCTGTACGTTGCTATGTCCTCGGATCGGGCAGGGACCCGCACCTTCTCTTCCGATGTTTCCTCTGAGCAATAGCACGTTGACGATTTCGCGAATGGTATCGACACCAAACTCTTGTTGGCTAACTCCGAGGCACCAGCTAATTATGCATGACTGGGCCTGGCGATAGATTTCAGCAGCGGCACGAATCTGGTCTGCAGGGAGTCCTGCTTGGCGCTCAATCTCCTGCCAAGTCGTTTGCTCGCATGCAGATTTGTATGCGTCGAATCCTGCGGTGTATTTTTCAATGAACGCTGTATCAATACTGCTTTTGTCCGTCTGGAACTTTTCAAACAAATACTTGGCGATTCCTCGCATGATAGCCATGTCGCCGCCGATACGCGGTTGCAAATTAAGCGCACTTGTTGCTGTAGCGCGGAAAGTAATCATATCCAAAATTTCGTGCGGCGTTATCGCGGTGGTGGCAGCTACTTCGATCAGCGGGTTGATATGCACGATTTTCATTCCGTGCCCTTTGACACCATCGGCCAATGCGCTGAGCATTCGAGGCGTGTTCGTTGCAGCATTAACTCCGATGACAAAAATTGCGGCGGCTTTCTGCCAGTCGAGCAAATCCACCGTGCCTTTGCCGGTTCCAAGTGCTGCAGTGAGTGCTCTGCCGCTTGACTCATGACACATGTTAGAGCAATCAGGTAGATTGTTTGTGCCTAATTCGCGTGCGAAAAGTTGATACAAGAACGTAGCTTCGTTCGACAGTCTTCCCGATGTGTAGAAACTCGCTTTGTTTGGGCTATCAATCGAGCGAAGGTGACGACCAATCAGCGCAAAGGCGTCCGACCACGAAATAGGAACGTACTTGTCGGTGTCCGCATGATACGCCATTGGTTCCGTCAAACGTCCCTGGTTTTCGAGCTGAAAGTCGCTCCAGCCCAGCAGTTCCGTTACAGTATGTTTGGCGAAAAATTCCCGATCTGTTCTTTTCTTCGTCATCTCCCATGTGACGTGCTTGATACCGTTTTCGCAGATATCCATGCGCAGACCCTTGCGGTCATCCGGCCATGCACATCCAGGACAATCGAATCCGCCGTTCTCATGATTCATTTTGAATATTGCCTTGACGCCATCGATGACGGCACCTTGCTCAAGCAGAACTTTTCCGACGCTAAAAGCGGCTCCCCATGCGGCTGCAGGATGATGATAGTCTTTCTGTGAAAACTCAGGAGCCGAGTCGCCAGCGTTTTTCGCCGTATTGTTGGCAGACAAGTTTTTTCTATTTGAGAGGCTTTTATCTTCGTCTGAATTTGTCATTCGAACCTTCATCAACTTCAACGATTATCGATGCTTTCCAATAAATCTCCGGGCGCGGCGTCGACTATCGATGTTTCCCCATCCGGTCTTGCTGAAAGGCAGTTTACACCACGGTACTTGCGCGATGACGATTCTTTTTAGTCAGACCTGAGTCGGTTAAGCTGTAATTTTGAGTCCTTTTTTATGAGCCGAAAGACTCAAGAATCCTCGACGCTGCGTGTCTGCGGGCGCTTTTCGCCGAATTCGGGTGCGACTCAGCGATGCAATCGCGGAGCCTCGAGGCTATAGTTAGATGCCGCTAAACATTTGCGAGCAGTGGCGGTTGTTTCGTTGCTAACAGCTGCTATGTCAAAGTTTGCAGGGATGAAGCAAAGATGCGAAGCGCCGTTGTCAAGAAATGGATTGTATATAGCCTTGCGGTACAATGACAACCTCTATAAGTAAGGGGGAACCAGGTGATGGGACTTCGTCACGTAGCCTCGGCTACTGCTATGGTAATTTTTGCCGCTGGGATTTTGCCTGCTGGTGCTGCGGAAAGGGCTGCTGAGAAGAGCCTGAGCGGTAGCAAAACCATCAGGACTGTTGCCGAAGCAATGGATCTAGCCAAGGATGCGATGCCCGAAATAAGGTATCAGCTGGGCAAGATGCCGATGAAAGCCTACGAGGGCGGTAAGTCGAATGAAGCCACCGCCGTAGACTTTCCCATTTCCAAAGGATTAGCCGGCGTCAACATGTTTCTCAAGCCGGGCGGCCTACGCGAGTTACACTGGCATGCAAACGCCGCCGAGTGGTCGTATGTCGTTGCCGGACATTGTCGAGTTACGGTGATTGACCCGCAGGGGCGTTCTGAAATCAAGGATTTTGGTCCGGGCGATGTCTGGTATTTTCCCCGCGGACACGG
>JAIELX010000039.1 GCA_019752635.1 Candidatus Obscuribacterales bacterium
GTCATTTCCGTTCCGGTTCAAAGAAGTAAAACCCAAACCTGGCTCACCTAATTGACACAGTTCATTTGACAGTTCCGATCTACTTGTGAGAGCTTACCTTCACATCGAGAAGAAACGCTCGTCGACTGCTGGGACTTCTTCTTGCGCTTTTGCATGAGTCAAAAAGGCCGAAAATCAAAAAAAGTCCCCTAAGTGCACGTGCTAGCATAGCCGCATGCCCTCAGGGGACTACGAAGTTTCAACTGTCAAAGTGACAATCCCAGGGAATCCGGTATTGTTCCGGATTCCCTCTGCATTAGCGAACTTGCACAGTCGGGATCTTAACCATGCGACACATCGGCGTTAGCGCCAGGCGTAGCCGACCATCGCAGAAACGGTTCGAGCCTGCACTTTGCCTTCACCGGGAATCTCGATGTAATCCGCACCGAATTGGAGCTGACGCAGATTCTGCGCACCGCGCACCACAACCAGCCCGGGCTCGTTCTCCGAACCGGGAAGCTGCGTAACCAGCAGCACCAGAATATCAAACGTATCCGGAAACGCGCGGGAGGTCCCACTCTTCAGCAGCTCCAGATCCTCCGCGGTCATGCCGGAACTGCCGAAGCTGAACTCCTTCAGCCCCCGCGTCGCCCAGGACTTCTGGCCGCTACGAAAAGCGGCACGGTAGTAAAGGCGCTTGGCTGCTTTGAATTTTGCCGCAGGCGTGGCGCCTTCGACACGAGTGATACCGTTTTGTACTTCCGCCTCGCGAGGCGAAAGCGGCGGGCGCGTCGCGATCAGCCGCATCACACCGAGCAAAAGACCAAATCCGGAGACGACCAGCGCCGGAACGGCAAAGCCACTCAGAGCGAAGCTAGTGAGCCCGCCGACAACCAGGGCCCCGGCAGCAGCCCAGAGAACGGCGCCCGGCATGTCGAAACGCCAGCCACGATTCTCACCGTGCGGCGGGACGCTGCCGAAGATGAATCCAACGAACGCGGCAAAGCCCGCCGCCCAAAGAACACCGGACGGTAGACCAGCAGCAGCCACCGCAAGCAAAAGAGAAAGAGTGAGGATCATACTGTGTGTCTCCACGCTGCAGCGCTGTTGACGCTGCTCCTGAACCTATGCGAAGCAAGAGTTCGCGAAGAACAAGCGTGGCGAATCCAATCGCCACGCTTGTGTCTGACGAGCACCGGAGCACTACTCGTCAGGTTTTAACGAGCTGCCGAATCTCGTCGGCGATGCCCGCCGAGATGATGTAGCCCATGCCGTCATGCCCATAATTGTGCACGACGGTACGCCCGCAGACCTTCTCGGCCTCGACCCGCACGGTCCGACGTTCGGGTCGGCACGCACGAACCACACTGAGAACGTCGGTCAGATCCGCCTTGAATCCGGGAATCATCTTGGCGCACCGACGCAAGATGTCCAGCGTCGCCGCCGGATCCGTCTCGCTCGTCTCGATGTGCTCGTCAACGACGGCACCGAGCTTGATGTAGTCGCGATGCGGCACCACGCACGCGCGCCGGTTCGGACCTTCATCGTCGAACACAACGCTGTCGAACCCGTTCTGTTTAATGGTAACCACCTGGAACCGCGACGGGTACAGGTCCTTGTCACCGGTGAGCGAGCGCGAGCCGAGCGACGTGCAGTTGACGATCACTTCGTACTGCGCCGGGCAGTCGGCGAAAGCGCTGACCGCCCGCTGCTCGAATGTGACGCCGCTCTCGGTGCACTGCTTGTACAGCCACCCGAGGTAGACGCCGGGATCGACGATCGGCGCGGTGTCCAACACGTGCGCGTCAGCGTATTCGGCGCTGATCTCTCCGGGCAGGGCATGCCGGAAGCCCGAGAGCTTTGCGAACCAGGGCGTCTCACGCTTCATCTTCAGCGCCATTACCTTGCGCATGACCACGCCCGTGGCCGGGTCGCTCGCCAGCGCCGAGAGTTCGGTGAACGTGAACTCCGCCCAGCCCTCCAACCGCGGCTGCGCCGGATCGGCGACGGGCCACCACATCGCGTACGCGTTGGCGGAACCACGCGGAAAAAAGCCCGCGGGTTCAAGCGACCAGATAGTGACCTTATGTCCGTCTTTCGCGAGCTTGAGGGCAGTGCTGAGGCCGCTGACTCCAGAACCGAGAACCAGAATTTCTTTCATTGTTAGCTCCTTGCGCGACCAGACGCGCGCTATGCGCGCGTCGTTGTGTTGACTGAAACATGATGTCCGCAAACAACTAGACCAACAGCATCGGATGCTGTTCAGTCCTGCTGCGGACCGGACGAGAGCGCAGCACCGTATTTAGTGCCACTATTTTTTCTTCTTCTTTTTCTTCTTCACGAGGAGCCGGTCGACTTCCTTGCCTTTGCTAGCAGCGGAAACGATCTCTGCGGCGTCCTTCGTGGAAACCTCACCGTATTCAGTTCCTTCGGGTTTGACTACAACAGCCGGAGCGTGCTTGCACAACCCAAGACAGTCGACAGCCTTGACCCGGGGAGCGGACTCTTCCTTAGCCGCGCAGCGCTCGATCTCCTCGTGAAGTTCGGGACCTCCGCGCTTGCGACACTTTTTGCCTTCGACACAGACCTTGATGGTTGTGTCCGATTTCTTGTTCTTCATGGACTTCTCTTGGTGCTTTCGCCGCCACACGGGCAAAGCCACCCTAAGCGATTAGAGAAACACAACCGTGCGATACGGCTGCGAGAAGAAGCGGAGCGCAAGCCAGCAGAAGCTTGTCGTCAATCCACACCCTGCGAGTGGGGATTGTTTAGAAACGACTGCTACGTGCGGACTTTGGAAATTCTCCTGCAATTTAAAGAAAAAAGATGCACCACGAATTTAGCGCTGCCGCCGCCTGAAAACCTAACACCGGTAAAGCATGTCACCTTCAAGGAACATCGCGGAAGCCTACTGATATCGGGCATTGACGTCGGTGCACCCCGAGCGCGCTTCACGAACCAGCAAACTGAAACGATTCTCAATAGAAAAGTTATTAGCACAACTAGCGTTCACTCTTGAGAACAGCGCTAAAGAAGCACATCCGAAGGGCATTCCAAGGCAAGCGCCGCTTGACAAAACAAAGGCTCAGCACCTTACAAGAGAGTAATTGAGACTATGTCTCAGTTGTGATTCACTAACGCAAGCGCGCAACATACCGCGCCCGCGAGGAGCACCCATGGCGATCAAAGCCCGGGCAACATCACCAGCGCATGTAAACGTGCGCAACCAGGACTTAGAATCATCCGCAGCAACGCCTGCTGCAGACGCCCACGAGAACTCGCACTCAACAAGAAAGCCTCAAGACCTCACAATCTTTTTTGCAGTTGCATATCTCTGCCTGGGACTGGCCTGCGCACAATTCGGCCTCCTGGCGCAACCACTGCAGTACTTCATGATGAAAGGTCAGCATCTGTCTGCGGCCGACACAGCGTCGTGCATGGCGCTTTTGATGTTTCCGTGGGTCATTAAACCACTCTACGGGCTAGTCTGTGACTTCATTCCATTGGCGGGATACAAACAGAAGAGCTATCTCTTCGCCGCAAATGTTGTGACAGCAGGCGCCCTGCTAGTTCTTACTTTCACGGGCTATCTGCCGGCCATAACCTGCTCCTTACTGCTGGCAGCGGTAGCGATGGCAGTTTCAACAGCTCTTCTAATCGCGCTGGCGGTAGAAGCAGGCAGAAGAGACGGAAAAGCGCGGCACTATTTTGCCGTCCAAGAAATCTGGTACTACGGTGCCAGCATCTGTGCCGCCATCGCGGGTGGTGCGCTATGCCAACACTTCAAACCCGGCGAAGCTTTCCATATAGCTTCTGCATTGGGTATCCTACCGGCCATCACTTGCTGCTGGCTGGCACTCTTTGTTTTGCAGGAAGAAAAAACGACTTTGAACCTGGAGGCCGTCAAGCTGACAGGCAAATCGCTTTTAAAGGCCTTCAAGACAAAGGCACTCTGGATTACGGGTGCATTCTCATTTTTATGGAGCTTCAGTCCCGCATTTGGCGTTCCGTTGTATTTCTTCGAAGCTAATTCCTTGCATTTCTCACAACAGCAGATTGGTCACCTTGCCGCTGTCAATGCTGTGGGTATGCTGATCGGAGCAATTCTACATCGCAAAATGATCAGGATCATGTCCATCCGCTCACAGCTGTACATAACTTGCGCCATGGTCGTCACAGGAATTGCGGGGTACTACTTCCTGAGCACGTTTCCTCTGGCGGTCGGCCTTGAGTTTGTGCGAGGTATCGCAGGCATGTTCGCCATTCTAGGAGTGTATGGTTTAGCCGCCGACGTCTGTCCGGTCCGCTCGGAAGTCTCTGTCATGGCGCTGCTTGTCGCGATTCGCAATGTCGCCACCAACGCAGCCACCTACACCGGCGGACAGCTCTTCACTCATGCGTTCCACAATGAGTTTGCCCCCTTGGTGCTGGTTACCATGGTCGCGCCACTGCTGTCGTTCTGCCTTGTTCCGCTCGCTACGGCGACCTCAAAGCAATCTAACAAGGTCACTCCAAGCTGAATTCCTCTGAGGGTCTCATAGACTTGCAAGTGATAGAAAACGGCCTCAGATCAAGCGAAGCTTTGCCACTTGTTCCCCCGCCACCGGCTATCTCAGCTCAGCGCAACCAAAGTAGGTCTTGCCGCTGAACGACGACGAGGCTCAAATCCCTCAGCCCTGGCATATCCAAGCACACGCTCCACATCTTGCTCAATCACCGCTCCGGCCAGTTGAGTGACTTCGTCTTCCCAGGGAATGTCGAAGTCATTGGCACCGTAGCTCAGACCGCGCAATGCGTTGGCGTTCTGCGTCAACACCGACGCTCGCACGTGCGTCACGTTGTCCAGGTAAATGCGACAAAGCGCCAAATGTCGCAGATACTCCTGCGCATCAATTTCGCTTCCACCAAGCTCGTTGTTCCATGGTTTATAGGTCCAGCAGAGGAAGCTGAAGAGACCGCCCATCGTTACATCTTGAAACTCGCGCACGGATTCCAGATGGTCCAATCTCTCGTCCAGTGTTTCATCAAATCCGATAACCATGGTGCCGGTGGTTTTCATGCCGGCCGCCAGAATAGCCCGCTGCGCCGCAAAATACTCCTCTACCGTGTACTTCAATGGACTGTGCCGCTTGCGAAAGGTATCGGACAACACTTCGGCACCACCACCGGTGACCCAGCGAACACCGGCATCATACAAGCGGGACAGCGCTTCCTCGAGGGAAAGCCGACTAATCTTCGCTACATAAATAAGCTCCACTACAGTCATTGCATAGAACTCGATCGAATTGCCGTATTTTTCACGGACAGCTCCGAACAGGTCAGTGTAATAGTCGATCTTCAGCTCAGGATTGAACCCGCCGTTAAATCCGAACAAGTCTCCGCCAACTTCGATCAACTCATCTATCTTCGAGAAGACCCATTCCTTGGAGCGCGTGTAGGTGTCAGGCTGCCCCGGCAACCGATAGAAAGAACAGTAATCGCATTTCGCCACACAAACGTTGGTGTAGTTTATGATGCGCATAAGAAGATACGTGGCGTCGAACGGCTTGTGATACCGTGCCCGCACTATGCCTGCTAGTTGCTGCAACTGTCCGTCCGTCGCATTGTGCCAGAGCCACTGCGCATCATCACGGCTGATTCTTCCACCGCCGACAAGGGCGTTCTCTATTGATGCAATACGGTCCATGGCGCCTCCGCTGCGTCGCGCAACCAGCCCCGGGCACACTCGCCCCGCTTAGACGCCAACCATTCTAGTACGATAAGAGCTGAAAAGGCTTTTCAGTGAAGGATCTTAAACAAGCGCTCCGAGGACTCGGCAAGCCTGCATGCCTCATCGCTGCACGGCGGCGCTTCGCGCTTGACCGAGATCAAAGAAAAGAGAGCCCCGAGCTAAAGTCGGCGCTCTCTCTAGGAAGGCTTAGGCAAGACTCATTAGAGAATCATAATGAGCGCGCCAGCATTCGTTGATGAGGTACCGGTTCGAAAACATTGTCGCGCCCGTAAGTCTGCACCGCTTCCTTCAAGCGTTTGCCTATTGCCTTCGTGATGTCTTCGGTCTGATAGCGCCAGGACCAGTTTCCCTCCTGGCTGGCAGGAAGATTCATCCGCGCCTTCGATCCCAGACCCAGAAGATCCTGTAGCGGAACGACGGCAATGTTCGACACCGATGCCAGCGCCGCTTCAATCATGTCCCAGTGAATCTCATCACCGTCGGACTTGAGATACTTAAGACAGTGCTTCCTTTCGAACTTAATTTGATTGGCATCGCGAGTAGAACCGGCGCCGGCTTTACTGTTAAACCACCCGACAGTGGTGTCGTTATCGTGAGTTCCGGTGTAACAAACGCTATTCGGAATGTAGTTGTGCGGCAAATCGATATTGCAACTATCACTGCGAAAAGCCATTTGCAAAACGCGCATGCCGGGGAAATTGAAATCGTCACGCAAAGCTTCAACGTCCGGTGTGATCACTCCCAGGTCTTCGACGATGATTGGTAGGTCGCCGAGCTGTTCATTCAGTGTCGTGAAAAGCTCCCGCCCCGGAACCTCAACCCACTGACCGCGCTGAGCGGTTTTATCGCCTGCGGGCACCTCCCAACAAGCAGCGAATCCACGGAAGTGATCAATTCGAATAATATCGACTACTTCAAGCATCCCCTCAAAGCGTGATATCCACCAGCGGAAGTTATCCTGCCTCATCTGATCCCAGTTGTAGAGCGGGTTCCCCCAGAGCTGGCCTGTAGCACTAAAATAATCCGGAGGCACACCTGCCACTACAGTCGGTGCACCGTCGCTGTCCAGTTTGAACAATTCCGGGTGAACCCATACGTCGGACGAATCATAGGCGACGAATATCGGCATATCACCGACAAGAGAGACACCGTGCTGATTGCAGTACGTCTTGAGTGCGTGCCATTGCTTGAAGAAGAGATACTGGAAGAATTTTTCAGCGTCAATTTTTTCGGAAAGATTCTTACGAGCTTCATCCAGGGCTTCTTTGTCACGCCTGCGAAGAGCAGCTTCCCAGGTGTTCCATGAAGCGCCATTATGTTCTTCCTTCAGAACCCTGAACAAAGCGTAGTCTTCGAGCCACTCCGCCTTTTGACAAAACCCCAGAAAATCAACACGCAATGAGGTGTCCGTGGTACCGCCAAAGTTCTCAAACGCCTTTTCCAGCAAACGCTTCTTGTACGGAATCACTTTGCCGAAGTTAACTTTGTCAGTTGAAAACTTAGGCAAAGGGTCCAGATCAGCGGCCGTGAGAAAACCGTCTTCGACCAGTTTCTCAGGGCTTACCAGAAGAGTATTGCCGGCAAATGCGGACAACGACTGGTAGGGCGAGTCACCGAAACCAGTGGGAGACAGAGGCAGGAACTGCCATAGATGCTGAGAACTAGCCTCAAGAAAGTCAACAAACTTGTACGCTTCAGTGCCAAGGTCGCCTATTCCATACGGACCTGGCAAAGATGTGGGATGAAGAAGAACACCGCTTGTCCTGGGAAACTTCACTGTCGGTCTCCAATTTGAGTTGCTGCAATGACACAAATAGCCGGTACTATACCAGACGGCATCACGGGCTTAAAGGCGACGATACCTTCTCTGACATACCCCGCAGCACACCGCATTATCGCGAGCCAGCAGACGACAGAAAGGTAAATTCCAACAAACTACCGCATTCCGCGATGCCGTATAGTAGATAGTGGGACAGAGAGGCGCCACCACATATGATGGCGCTCCCGACTCTGAATGTGAGACTTATGACCTCGGCCCGAAACAGATTCTCTGAAACGCAAGCAAAAACCACACAGTTCGGTTGCCCGATAACAAGCAGGTCCGTTGCCAATCGCAGAGCTCGCGCTGGCACTTACCCTCACAAAGGTTATTGCGCGTTAATATTTGCGGACAAACGACCCGAAGCTCCGAATCCCAATGCTATCGGGCTTTGCAATACGGTTTTCACCCAAATTTACTCTGCTTTATCGTACGTTCTTCATACATACTATATTCGCTCGTTCTAAAAAGACTCAGCAAAGACTTACCTATCGGTGCTTTTCGGACTTCTTGTCGTTTGCCTTTATCTCGGAGTGCTAACTGCGATATCCATGAACAAGATCTGATTCTCTTCTTGATCTCGTATTAGTCCCACCAGGTGCGCGCCCGCCAGCCCGCACCCGGTCCCGGGTGTGGAGCCCAAAGTCCATGTCAGGAGCGGATCTCACGCCATCGATACTATCCGCAACGCGCCTTGCCCCCTGACAACGTTATTTGCTACGCATTAATTACTTCCATTCGCACATCAACCCCACGGTTCCACGCAAACACCTCACCCTAACCGGACCCATTACAAGACTTTCCTTCAGCCGCTTTCGCGACTGAGCACTAGTCTTCTTTCTCGCAAAGGAGTACCCGTGCAATTCTTGTGGATGCTGATCTTCAGTGCTCAGCCCTGGACGCTCCTTCCCGCAGTCCTCGGTTGGTTCGGCAAGGATGCCGAAGACGCAGCGGAAACGTATGGCATTGGCGTCGCCATCGTGCTGGTCATCATCCTCGTGCTGGTGGTCATCTACCAACTCGGACTCTTGCTGACCGGCAGCTAATCGCCAACAAACCACGCACCACCTAAGGTGCCTATCGCCTTCGTTGCCGGGCGCGCGTCGTTGCGGCCGGTAATTGCTATACACCCGGGTTTCTGATGGAAACCGGGTCGTTCGTGTTCGTTCACCAACAATTCGTCCTTGGAGAAACTGCATGAAGGCTACGTACCGTTTGCAAATTTCGAATTCGTTCACGTTTGGCAAGGCAGCCGACGTCGTGCGACGGCTACTCAAACCGCTCGGCATCAGCCACGCGTACGTCTCACCTGCCTTGGAGTCGGTGGCGGGTAGTAACCACGGCTACGACGTTGTCAATCCGCACCAGATTTCGGTCGAACGAGGCGGCATCGAAGGCTACCGCGAGTTGGCCGGAGCCGGGCTGGCGGTGATCCAGGACATCGTGCCGAACCACGAGTTTCTGGGACCGCAGAACGCCCGTTGGTCCAACCTCGAGGACCGGGCAAGGCTGTTCGACATGCTGCCGGACGGCACTGTGCGCAAGTTCTTCTACTTCGACCTGTGCGCGCTGCGCATCGACGAGCCGGCAGTGTTCGACGACACGCACCGCTACATCATCGAATTGGTGAAGGAAGGGCTGATCCAGGGTATCCGCCTCGATTACATCAACGGTCTCGAGGACCCCGCCGGCTACCTCGCGACGCTGCACGAAGCTACCGGCTTGGACACCATCTGGGTCGAGCGTATCCTCGGTCGGCACGACGTGCTGCCGTGGAAGTGCAAAGGCACCGTTGGCTACGAGTTCCTGCGCAGCGCCCACGAGGTGTTCATGCACCCTGACGGCGAGGATCCGCTCACAGCCCTGTACACGGAGGTCACCGGCGAAACGCGCACCTTCCTCGAGATGGTGCGTGCCGCACGGCTGGAAGTGGTTCGGGCGAACTACGCGCACGAGTGCGGGCAGTTGCTTCGGTTGCAGCCCGACCTGACGCGAGACGACATCGAGACCGCACTTGCCGCGATGGAGCCGCGTACGTTCATCGTGCCCGGCACGGAAGTCACTGTTGAGGACCGCGCAGCCATCAACAGCTGTGCCGGGCTGCCCGACGTCGTCCGTCGCATGGTGCTGCTGGAGGAGCCGGCGAACGCGCAGTTCGTCGTGCTGCTGCAACAGGTTGCAGACTTCGTCGGTGGCACGTCGTACCTGAAGACGTACTACCGTCATCACCAGCTGATCGCACGAAACGAGATGGGCGTGGACGCTGGGGTCTGGTCGATCGACGTGAACGCTTTCCATGCGTTCAACACCCGTCAGCTGGCCACCTTCCCGGACAACATGAACACGCTGGAATCGCACGACACGTTCCTGAGTCGCGATGCTCGGGCGCGCATCGTTGCGCTCAGCCACATCCCGGACACGTGGCGAGAGAAGGTGTTGGAGTGGTACAAGCACAACTCGCAGCACCACACCGGTAGCGGACCGGACAGCAACACCGAGTATCGCCTTTACCAGGCGCTGCTGGCGAGCTGGCCGATCTCGCTGGAGCGGTTCCTGTTCTACGTGCGAAAGTCCAACCGCGAAGCAACCATGCAGACCAGCTGGGGCAACCCGAACCAGGCATGGGAAGCCAGCGTCGAAGACTTCGTGCGAAAGCTCTATGCCGACGTGGCTTTCATCGCCTCGCTCGAGCAGTTCCTGACCGACCGCATCAACCCGCTCGGTGACTTCATCGCTACCGGACAGTTGCTGCTGCAGTTGACCTCTCCCGGTGTCGCCGACATCTATTACGGCGACGAAATGCGCCGCCTCTCCCTCATCGACCCCGACCAGCGTCGGGACATCGACTGGGACACGCACGTCGCAACGTTCGAACGTCTGCAAGCGACTGGCGTCCCCAACGCGGACGAATGGCGCATGTTCGTCATCATGCAGGCGCTCGCGCTTCGTGGTCGCCACGAGTCTGACTTCTCCACGGCTTATACGCCGGTGGAACGTGGAGCTGACGTGGTGTGCTACCAGCGAGGCGACAACGTGATGGTGGAAGTGCCGGTGCGTGACGGTGTCGTGAAACAAGGTCCACCCGCCGGCTGGACGGACCTGCTGCCGTCGTTGCCGTTCGGCTTGTACGAACGGGTGTAACTCGTCAACTCGTCTGAATCTGCTTCGGCAGATGTCCGCGAGATGGCGAGAAGCACTGGAATGCGCGAAAAACGGCGCGTTTAGCTAAACGCGTCAACAAGCGGGGCGAACTCGGCGAAAGCCTGTTCGCCCCGCGTTCCTGTGCCTCGCCATCGAGCGGAGATTTGCTCCGACTCTGCGGGGAAAACCGAGCAGCTTCGTAAGCGGCTCGGTTCTTACTCCTAAAAGACGACCACTGCTCATGGTCGCATTTCGAAACTTAGCGCGGCGATATTGCGCGTCCGACACAGCCACAGGGCGGTGCCGGAAAAGGAGGGCTGCTATTTTGACTGACAAAGAAAAATTCGTTACTGTCAATGCCATGGCCCCGCTGGCAGTCGGAGCGGAGAAGCAGCAGACCAAAGACGAGTTCAAAAGGGACTGCGACGAAGGACAGAAGCTCGGACTCGACGGTGTTGCATTCGACAACTGGTGGGTTGATTTCAACCCTGAGGAAGATGTCTTCAACTTCGACTACGCCGACAGCATCATGGACGTCTGCATCCCTCGCGGGATCGGCGGCGCACCGGTTCTCGGCTTCCACAGGTGCGGCGGCAATGTTGGTGACACTGTCACCAAGGATCTCCCGGCCTGGACTTGGAAGAAGGTCTACGAGAAGTTACAGGCGCTGCATGGCGTGGACAAATACACGCTGGACGCACTGAAGTTCGTCTCGGAACAAGGCAACCCCTCGAACGAGTATCTCTCGTACTGGGTCACCGACCTGGCACTGGAGTACTACGGCAAAGCGATGCGCAAATTCCAGGCGCACTTCGCCGACCGCAAACAACACTTCTGCGAGCTGAACATTTCGCTCGGTTCCGCGGGAGAGCGCCGCTTCCCTTCCTACAACGGTCACGACAAGGGGGCCGATTACCCGAGCCGTGGTGCCATGCAGTGGAACTCGCCGCTGGCTCGCAATGACCTGCGCCTGTGGGCCATCGTGAAGTACGGTACGAAGGAAGCGGCGGAATCGGCTTGGGGGCGCAAGCTCGACGACGACAAGATGCTCCCGAAGGACGTCGCGAAGTTCTTCCGCCGTCGCGAGCACATCCACACTCAGTGGGGTCGCGACCTCATGGAGTGGTACCGCCGGGTGCCCAACGAGCACACGCGCAAACTGCTCTCGGAAGGACTCACCGTGTTCGGTGCCGACGATGCGCCCTTCAGAGGCATCGACATTGGTGCGAAGGTGCCCGGCGTACACTGGCGTCTCGGGCGCCTGGAAGACGGCGAGGTGGAGTTAGGCGACCGGCTGGCCGAGATGGCAGCAGGTCTGATCATTCCGGGAACCGACTGGTTCGACGACGAAGAAGGCCGCGGCTACCGCGAGCTGATCAAGGTCTTCAGCGCGCTGCAAGGCAAGGCGAACCGAGTGGTGATGCACTTCACCTGCCTGGAGATGCCAGACGCCGACGGCAAGCCGTCCGTTCGTTCTCTGGCGCAGTCATTGGTCAAGTGGGTCGGTGCGGAAGCGAAGCGCCAGGGCGTTCCCATCAAGGGAGAGAACGCTCTGGGGTGGAACCTGCCGAACCGACGAGCCTGGGAACTGATGCGCGGAGCGCTGACATTGGCCGGGGGCGATTACCAGGGGCTGACTCTCCTGCGCCTCAGCGACTGCCTCGGAGGCGAGGTCGCCAAGGAGGAGTTCGCCAAGACGCTGCGGTGGGTGCGCGAAATGCGCACCAAGTAGCTCCAACAAGAACCGGGGCGGCACCGAATCCGGTGCCGCCCCCTTACTGCGGGGATGAATCATGTCGATGAACATCAAACTGATGGACCCGGAAGACGACCAAGAACACGACGTCTGCTTCCCGCCGGACTTCCAGATGCCCGGTTCCTACTTTCACGACTTCCGCAGGTACCTCGAAGACGAGAACGGCATCGGCTGGCTCGAGGGCAAAAGAGCGGAAGACTGCGTCGACCGCCTGTGGTCCGGTTTTCAGAAAGCGGCGGCGGAGATCCCCGGTAAAGACTGGTACTTCTCAGCCGGCTTCTTCCTGATGTTGCTCTGGAGTCACGCGCGATCCCACCCGGACGGCGTGTTCAGCACTTGCTACTAACCGCATGAGGCGAAGTCCCAACGCTGGCGATGCAAGTGCTTGTCGTTCGCATGACGCGACGAACCCAAAGAGGCTTGATGACGAAACGCAACAGCCGGCCTCAACAACCGGCATAGCGGTGCTGCTCCACGAGGGCATCACCGCTGGTGTCACTACCAGTTCAGTTACCCTGCATGGAGCATCACATGAACAGCACGTCGAAGCGTGCGACTTGTTTTCACAGCCACAGCTACCAACCGCCGCGGGAATGTCCGTGGACAGGACTGGTCGAGATCCAACCGTCGGCCGCGCCGTACGCCAACTGGAACGCGCGCATCACCGACGAATGCTACGCCGCGAACGGACGTGCCCAACTGCAAGACAACAATGGCGTCGTCACCGCACTGGTCAATAACTACGCCTACATGAGCTTCAACGTTGGTCCGACGCTGCTGACCTGGCTCGCGGATAATTCACCGGAGACACTGCTGGCTATGGTCGAAGGTGACAAGGCGAGCCTGGCTCGCTGCGGCGGGCACGGAAACGCAATCGCCCAGGTCTACAACCACATGATCATGCCCCTGGCGCATGACCGCGACAAGAAGACGCAAGTGCTCTGGGGCAAGGCAGTCTTCCATCACTACTTCGGTCGCGAACCGGAAGGCATGCACCTGGCTGAGACGGCGGTCAACACCGACACCCTGGAGGCGCTCGCCGCCGACGGCGTCAAGTTCACCATCCTGGCGCCCCGACAAGCCGGCCGCTTCCGCAAGATCGGCACCGACAAGTGGGAGAGCGGCGGAATCGATCCGACACGGGCCTACCGCTGCAACCTGCCCAGCGGCAAGAACATCGCCGTGTTCTTCTACGACGGTCCGATCAGCCAGGCCGTCGCCTTCGAGCGCCTGCTCGACAACGGCGACAAGTTCTACGGTCGCGTCATGAGCGGTTTCAACGATCAGCGCACCCACAACCAGCTCATGCACCTGGCGGTCGACGGCGAAACGTTCGGGCACCACCACCGGTTCGGCGAAATGTGCCTGGCATGGGTGCTCAACAAGCTGCTGTCCAGTGACACCGCGGTCACCAACTACGGCGAGTTCCTCGCGAACAACCCCCCGGAATGGGAAGTGGAAGTGCGCGAAAACACGTCGTGGAGCTGCGAGCACGGCGTAGAACGGTGGCGGTCCAACTGCGGTTGCAAGACCGGCAGCAAGCCCTGGACACAAGAGTGGCGCGGACCGCTGCGCAACAGTCTAAACGCCCTGCGCGCAAAGCTCGACGCGCTGTTCGACAGTCGCGGCAAGACGTTGTTCGCCGACCCGTGGACAGCGCGCAACGACTACATCGCGGTGGTCGTTGACCATGGACAAACGCCCGACTTCCTGCAACGCAACTGCCTGCCCGGTCTCAACCTGAATCAGCAGCAAGAAGCGATTCAGCTGCTGGAGATGCAACGACTCGGCATGCTCATGCTGACGAGCTGCGCCTGGTTCTTCGATGAACTCGGCGGCATCGAACCGGTGCAAAATCTGCTCTACGCGGCGCGTGCAATCGAGCTGGCGGCATCGTTCACAGCAGAAGACCTGGAAGCGGAACTGGTGCGCGGGCTGGAACAAGCCCCCAGCAACATGCCTGAATACAAGAACGGGCGCGGCGTCTGGGAAAAGGCGGTTCGCCCGCAAGCCGTCTACAAGCAAATCCGCGCGCTTGCCGACAGCGCGTTGGACGACGTCGGAACCGTTACCCGCTTCACGCGGTTGATGCAAACGGCAGCCAAATGCGGGCAGACGTTCGACCGGCGCGCAGTGCAAATGCGCGTCCTAAACGCCTACGCCCGCATCAAGCAAGCTGGAACGGTCGCCGCAGAGCTGCACACAGCCTACCTCGCGCTCGCCGCAGAACTGAAACTGAGCGCTGAACTGCTCGGCTGGAAAAATGCCGGCATCTGCGACTCGTTCTCGACCGACCTCACCGGTCAACCCGTGCATCACTGCGCGGCCACTCGAAAGTCCGGCATGCGCCAACGCAGCCGTAAGCACTGGCGTTTCTAAACGCCACAGCAACCGCAACGCGTCACATCCCAAGCTACCTGTAGTCACCACTGCCGGTATCGAGGGATGGTTTTTCATTCACAACCACATCCACAAACACATGAACGGAGAATCATCCATGACTCAGCCAATTCGTCGCTCTTGCGTCGCCCGTAAGGTCGCCGGTCTCGACCAGTACATCCCGATCGAGGACGCAGTCTCCTTCACCGGGGGCGAGATCATCGCCACCGGACTGTTCACCAGCGAGACCGTGAAGGATGGTCCGTCCGGCTCCCACGAGCGCACCATCTGCCTGCCCGTCGGCTGGGTCCGCGTCAGTATGACGCAGATCTGCGTGCTGCGTGAACTCAACGGCAGCCAGGAGTACGTCCCGACCTGCGAAGTTCCGGTGGTCGAGAAGGGCGAGACGCTCTTCATCGGACCCTTCAACGGGCAGCTCGAGAACCACGGCCCGTCCGGTTCTCATCGACGCACCGTCTGCCTGCCCGTCGTCACGCCGACTCGCGTGGAGGCGGAGCAGGAGCTGCGGTACGGCTTGCCCGTCGCGGCCTAAGCAATTGATGTGACGGTACCGCGGGTCCCCACTGAATCGGGACCCGCGGTAGCCGTCTTTACTCCGACGCCCGCAAAAAGCAGCCATCGCCCGCACAGTCAAGAGGAAATCATAATGCTGGTCAAACAGTATCTGATCGAGACCCGCGCGTACCCAAACGCTGACCAGCTGGACGTTCTTCGCCGCTTCGGCGTCAACGTCGGCACCAAGACCAACCGCCGCTACTTTACGGCGCGGCTGACCGACCACGATGCCGGCACACTGCGCAACCAGCACCGCGACTTCGTCAAGGCGGTCTCGGAAAACGTCGAAGGCACCCACTGCGACGCGTAATCCCAAACGAGCTTAGCCCTGTCGGCGAATACCGATAGTGGCACTGGCGGTGCGCGACGACTAACAACGTCGCGCACCGCCCGCTCGTTTTTCAGCCCACCCCTACTAGATGGTCGCGTAGATCCGAGCCGAACCCACAAAGCCATGGCAGTCGTTGTCTTTTGGACTTTTTCATTGTGACCGCGCCCTCTTGGTATTCACGAATTCGTGTTGAAGATTTGCCAACATCGTAGCGAATTCGTGTTGATGTTTTTGGCGCGGCTATTTCGACCAAGTCAGAACTTACTACATAGCCTCGTATCACCAACAAGAATTAAAGGGACCAAGGCGAGCACGCTCTTTTCAGAGGTGCTCGCGCTAGCCCCAACGTTTTACTCGGAATCGGAGTTCAGGAATTCCATAACCTTCTCCCGGAACCGGTGCGCATCCTCCTGATGCCAGTGCCAGTCCCCTTCCCAATCATGTTCCGTCATGTACCTCCGAAGGGACTCCTTATCCGCAAACCACTTCACCGAATCCTGCAGGTGATCCATCAACGACTGCAGTTCTTCGATGCTCGCACAATGTTGCAGCGCGTCGCATCCCGAGCACGATCCCCACCCGAACTCCAACAGTCCGTATTTATGGTCCGGTTCATCACCGTCCGCAATCAGCCTGTAGGAGTCCCCTTGATAGTCGTTCACGTCATGCGAAACCAGGGTCCGCTGCCCGAAAGCAGTGACCATCGGCTCGTAGCAGTAAACGTCCACATACGGCTGGTTCGGCATCTGCTGCGGGTAAACGTTGAAAACGTTGATTCGCGCCATGTCATCTCCCGGCCGACAAGTCCCCCTTAGCTGGTGGTAGTCGGAAAGTCGAGAACAGGACGTTTACCCTTAGCAGCGCATCTCCTGAGCGGAATTGTGTCGAATGAAACATAAGTTTGAACTAGAATTTCAGAACGCATCCTGGCGGCGCGGCATCACTGTGATGCCGTGCCGGTGGCCGGGGTGACTTGCCGGTGCTCATAGAGCAGGTAAGTTCGCCACCAGCGGTGCCACCAAGATGTTTCTGATACCCGATTCAAACCAACAGGTAGCCGCGGCTACCGCTGCAACGTGCAAATTACTTGACGGTCACCTTGACCGTTGCCTTGACCTTGCCGGCGGGGTCGACGAAACGGATCTCCGCGGTGCCCTTGCGAGCCGCCTTGATCTGCCACGCGACGATGGTGTCGGCGTCCTTACGCTTCACCGGAGAAGCAACGGACTCGAGAACAGCTTCCTTCTGGCCGTCGGTGGTCACGACCGTCGGGGTCAGCATCGGGTCGAACAAGCCCGGGTCGCCCTTGAACTTGACCTCCACCAGGATCTTGTCGTTGGCCGAGACGTCCATCGTCGCCGGCTTCTTCGAGTAGTCGAGCGCGTGGTTCACCGGAGCCGGCGACACCTTCACCTTGATGGTGTACTTCTTCACCACCGTGGCCAGCCCCTGGCTGGGGAACACCACGTCGATCTCGCCCTCGCCGACGCGAGTGGCCTTGAAGGAAGCGGTCTGGTTGAACGCGTTGTGCGGACGAGCCTCGAACAGCCCACCCTTGCCGTCGGTCTCCTTCGCGGTGATGCGGCCCTGCTTGTTCTCGAACGTCACGGTCTCGCCGACCACCAGGTCGAGCGTCTTGGGCACGGGCTGCCGCAGGTCGACAGTACCGGCCTGCACATTGACAAAGCTGACGAGGGCGAGCGCGAAAGCGGCGAACAATTTCTTCATGGCGTTTCCCTTTCGATAAGTTCGAAATCCCGAACACACACCGCGAGCTATTCCACCAGGCACGAAGTCTGCTGTTTCTCTGTTATTAGTGACTTCGAATGCGGGTGCTGGCGTGAAAAAGCGGGATCTCGAAAATGGGTAAAGGCGGATAGCAACAGCACTTTATTGACAAGCCCCCCTCCACCGACAGACCTGCACATAACATCTTTACCGACCTGCATTCAGCATTTCTCATTGATCGTCGAACCTCGCGCAAGCTTCACATAACGAACGCGGAATCTCCGTTGATCCTGCACCGCCGGTAGTGGCGTTCCCTTACTTTTGTTTGTCGGCAAAAGGGTAAATTGACAGCCGACCCGACCAACCTTCCCCCGCAAGCCTTACTCCGCAAAGCTTTGCGCTACCCTTGCAACCACGCCGGCACCTGGTAGGCACGCTCGACGCAGCAGGTGACGGAAGGTGCGCTAATTGTTAAATAGATCGCTTACGGATCCCTTAACTAATTCTAGGAAAGGCGCCCGGGGCGTGGCGCCAAGCGGCCCCGGAGTCAAAGCCGAAGCCGCATGGGCCGTGCACTAGAGCATTCTCACATACATGGGCAGCAACAAGCGCTTGGCAACATTGTCTCAGCATGGCGTCCGGACTACTGTCAGGTGTTCCTCGTCACTCTCCGATCCAAGTATCCACGCAAACACCGCCTGCTGTTAGCCGTTACCCGACGTAAAGCCCTTGAACAGGGTCCGTGGTGACTTATCAGGCGGATTGCACTTTCTTCTTGAACCGCTGACTTGCTGCCAAACATGGAGCTAGTCAGGAAAGGACACCCTGCAATGTTTAACCCGACGGTCAGACTTGCGCCGAACTTTCCCTGGACTTGGTCCGGATTCGGCGTCACATCGCTACTGGTGATTGTTTCTTTCTTGTTCGGAACTGTCGTGCTACCTCTCGGCCTGGTGATGGGGCTGACGTTCGTCTCAGCCGTGTCGCCCGATGCCGCCGCCGTGATTCAGCCGTTCATGGTCAATGCCGACGGCACTCCGACCACCCAATTCCAGACCTGGATGATGGTGGTGTCGTTCCTGGGTGGATTCGGCCTGGCATCGCTGTTCATCCGGGGTGCGATGCGGCGCGCCGGCACCTCAATGACGGAAGTCATGGGGCTGCACTTCCGCACCATCGCGGGCAACAATCCTCTGGTCACAGCGTGGAATGCCGCCTGGCGCGTCGTCGCCACCTACGGCGTCTGGATAATCATCGCCATCGCGCTGTCACAGTTCGTGCCGGCCGGGCACCAGGACACGGTAGAATTCGCAAAGAGTCTCTCCGGCTGGGACCTGTTCCGGTTCGCCATCATGGCCGCCGTTGCCGCGCCCATCTTCGAAGAGATTGTGTTTCGCGGCTTCCTGTTCCAGGGGCTGCGCACCAATCTTCGCCGAGGGAGCGTCTTCGCCAATCGTGGCGGGCTGGCCGACCTCGTTGCGGTGTTCGTCAGTTCGGCTGTGTTCTCGCTGGCGCACATGCAGTTCAACCCGACGACCATGCTGATGTTGTTCCTGCTTGGCGCTCTGCACGCCGAGCTGTACCGCCGTTCCGGCAGCCTCTACTGCTGCATGATGTTGCACGCGGTCAACAATGGTCTTCAGGTGCTGCTACTCGTGCTGGCGATGCAGTAACTAAGCACCGGTGCGTCCGTAATCATCGCTGTAGCGCGTGATGTCTTCTTCCTCGAACGAGTCGCCGGTCTGCACCTCGATAATCTCCACCGGTTCACTGCTGGTGCAGGCGATGCGATGGCGCGTGCCACGCTTGACGAAGACATGCTCTCCGTAACCACATTCGCGAATCTGGTCGTCCAAAGTGACGGTAGCGATGCCGCGAACAACGACCCAGTGCTCATCTCGATGCTTGTGGCTTTGCAAGCTCAGACGCTGGCCCGGATTGACCAGCAGCCGCTTAACCTTGGTACCGTTGGTTTCATCAAGGATAAAGAAGCTGCCCCACGGTCTGTCTGTTCTGTCGCTGTCGCCCATCACTGGTCCCCTTACTCGGCGGACTAAATCGTACCACCTCGCAAATTGGCACACAAAGCCCGCGACGGTCCGCAGCCGCGAAACAACGCCAAGCGGGCGGCTACAGCATTTACAAGATTCGGTCTCCCAAGACCGGTTCCAAAGGAGTGTAACTCATGCAAGCATTTCTCTTGCTGATTGCCAACCTCTTCCTGTACGGCACCATGGCCGTAGGGGTTGCAGTGGTCTCCGCGTACTTGTACGCCTACCTGCGCAGCGCACTGTGCCCCTGCGACGAACGGCGCAGCACCATCCTGGCAAGCGTCCTGACCGCCGGGCTCATCCTGTTCAGCCTGTGGCTGCTGCCGCAAGTCTGGGTCATGGATATCCCGTTGCTCAACATTCTGCCAATGCTCATCTACGTCGTCTACGCCGGCGCGGGTTTGGTCCACCTGTGCATGTGGCGCTGGCTATTGCTCAGAGCACTCACCGAGCGCACAAAGTGGATCACCTGCCGCTGTCGCGGTGAGTGCGGATGCCAGCAGCCGGCTTCGGTCGAACCCTGCACTTGCCCGGCTACCGCTGACTGCGGTTGCGGACGCCGAGATGCCGCGCAGCCGGGCAGCGGGTCGTAACAACAAAATCATGGCTGCGGATCCCGCAGCTGACTCTTCCAATCGGCGTTGCCGGTCCGTAGCACTGTGCACGGACCCGGCAACGCCCTTCTGTCTGCCAACACCAACTAGGAGTGAGTTCCATGCATCCTTTCCTGCTTGCCCCGGTCGTTCTGATCCTCGGGCTTCCCTTCGCCATCGGTCTGTGGACCACGGCGCTCAAAATGTTCATGTTCCTGAAGCGCCAGGGGGCAACCGGCCAGACGTCGTTCGTCACGACCGTGGTCGTCATCGCAGCGACCATCTGCCTGCTGACTGCTCCCGCATGGCTCCTTGGCCCGGCCGGCTACGGGCTTGTCGCATGCGTGTGGCTGTTCTACGTCGGCATGGGTGCCAGTAAGGTCTGGCGGGTGATGCAGTTCCTCACGCGGGAACTGAACGCCGACCCGAATGACGACGTGCCGATGGACCTGAGGAAGAAGGACGGCGACAAGTAAGTCGCTGCGCAGTGCCGATTCGGGTCCGCCACCACTAACGGTGGCGGACCTCCTCCTTCTTCTCGATTCCATCCCGGGCGCGACTCAGCAGCCCCATTAGCAGCCGCAGAAGGTGAACCCATGAACAAAGTGTCCCCGGCAGTCGAACTGCTGTTCCAAGCAGCCGCGTCTGTCTACAAAGGAGCGCGCAGAGCGGCTCGACGTGTGTTCGAACGCTACGCTCCCGATTATCTCACCCTGCCGTTGATCCAACGGCAACCGAAAATTCTGACGCACGAACACCTCGACTGTTCGGTGCGCCCGCTAACTCTGTTGGAACTGTGGTCTGAGATCGGCTTCGAGAAAGCCGCCACGGTCCCATTCCCCGCAGAACTGCTTCGATCCTGGCATGCGGCCGGCAACAACCCGCGCAAGCGTCGAGACGTTGCCGACAAGTACCAGGAATACGTCGCCGGATTCGCTTCAGCTTCGCTGAAGAACTACGTCGATTGCATCGTCTGGACGGTGCTGCCGGCGATGCAGACCGCGGCGAATCTCTACCGCATCACAAACGAACGCCTGGAGGATGCAGCCGCCGATGGTGTCATCGCCATGGAGCTTCGCTTTGCTCCGCAACTGCACACCGCCGGTGGGCTGTCGCTCGACGAAGTGATGCAATCGGTGGTCTCTGCAGTGGAGAACTTCCCGTTCGAGCTCCCGGTCAAGCTGATTATCTGCTCGCTGCGCCATGAAGACCGCGCCATGTGCAAGCAGCTCGTCGACCTGGCCATTCGCTACAAGCAGCACGTTTCCAAATTCGACCTGGCCGGCGACGAACACGCCAACCCTGGCGTTATCGACTGGTGGCTGGAAGAAACAGCGCGCCTCAACGAACACGGCATCGGACGCACGGTTCACCTCTGGGAAACCGAGAAACCGACCGCAGAAGACCTGGAACGGTTGGAAGAAGGCAACATCAACGTGGTCGGTCATGCCATCCGCGGCAGCAGGCACGGCGATCGCATCGCCACCGTTTGCCCGACGAGCAATGTCGTCACCGGGCAGATCAGCCACTTCGCCAGACACCCGATCGACCGCATGTTTTTCGAAGGAGCGCGAGTCACCATCGATACCGACGGGACGCTCTTCACGCGAACCTCTGCCTCCAAGGAGTACGTGCTGCTCAAGCGATATTTCGGCTGGGGCAACACTGAATTCCTAGTCTGCAATTTGACAGCGTTGCAGCAAATCGAGATGGACCCGGCTGTGAAACAGCGCTTACGGGCTCGTCTGTTGCGCGATTATTGTCACTAACATTCATTCTCTCATTTCGAGTAATCTGCCCGCGCCAGAGACTGCGCGATAAACAACGAGTTCCGACAGCGCAGTCCTGGCTGGTCGGACGGAGCGAAACGTCCATGACGGAAATGCATAACCGTTTGATTCCGAAGTTCGATGAAAGCCGGCTGGGTCGCGAGACCGAACCTGTCGCCGGCAACCTGACCGATAGCGCCATCAAGGGAGACCCTGACACGGCGCTCACGACAATCGCCTTTCTTTTCGGCAATGTCAACCCGATGCGCCTGACGCAGACCGGGGTGCGCACATCGATGCTGGCACTGTACGCAGCCGGTGCCAATGTGCAAATGTCTCGATCCGAGCTGTGCGACCTGGCAGCCGAACCCGAACGCTACGCCAACCTGTTCAAGTTGCCGGAAAACTCCGCAGTTCCGAACGGGCGACTAGTCAGCTTCGTCGTCAACCGCGCACGCGCGCGCGGTCATCGCGACGAGATTCCGCTCGGCAACAAGCTGGAGAACATCGGTCTCAAGCTTGTGCGGCTCCAGCTGTCCGATGCCTGCGAAGCGCGCGACGAAGACGATCTGGTCGAACTTCGCACCGTCGCATTCCAGTCGTTGAACCCCGATCCGCTCCGCATTACTGCTCCCAACCTGGCGTTGGCGATGCTGGCGATCTGGGCGGCCGGTGCCGATGTGACCCTAAACCCTGCGCACTACGCGCAGCTGATCAAGGACGCCGCGGTGAATTTGCGGCTTCACACATCAAGCTGCCGCACGGAGCGCGTTCAATTCGTTCTGGACAAAGCGCACGAGCGTGCCGTTCAGGAAAATCTCGCCGGTGCCACTGCGGCGCAAGCAGTGCCGGCCTGATAATCGATCGGGGCACCGCAAGCGGGGAGGATGAGCAAACTCATCCTCCCCGACTTCGGGCCTTTTGTGGTGCAACTTACGGAAGGAGCAATCGGGCACCTTCCGTCCCGGCTTTTCGCTTAGGCACGCTCCCACTACTGCATTTAGTATTCTTGGCAAAAAATGCGGAAAGGTTGAATTGGTTAGCTGTTTTCACAGCGTCTCCATCTACCATTTCCGCACGTTCTCCCACTTCCGGATTGAAGCCGCCGAGCGAATGCGACCCTTATCAAGCGGACACCGTCGTCGGCTTGACGTAGGGGGCAAACGGCAGGGGGAACTCGATCACGTCGACTAGACCAGCGTCCAGCGACTCCTGCGCATTGAGCCACCAATCACCGCCTTCGGAGGTGCGCTTCTCCATCTCAGCCACGGTCAGATTGGAGCGACTGGCGATCAGTCCGAAGGTCTGCTTCTGCAGGTCCTCGCAGCGCTTCACTTCGCGACGCATCGCGGTAAGCGAACCGGTGACGCTCGAGGTGATCTCGTGAATGAGAATCCAGGAGTTCGACCCGATGATCCGCACGTCGGCTGCTTGCAGCAGCCAGCCCGCGCAAGAAGCCGCGCGTCCGTAGACGGCGATGGTCAAGCGGTGTCCCTTGCCGCGCAGCCGCATGAACTCCTCATACAAGTTAAACCCGTCGAGGATGATGCCCCCGCCGGAGTTCAGGTCGACTCGCAGCGGGCGGTTCGGATTGGCGTCCGACCAGTTGACCAGATTGATCACGAAGTTCGCGACGTTCTTCTGCTCGATCGGCTCGGCGAAGACGAAGACGGCCTCGTTCGTGTTGCCGGTGTTGGTAGTCATAGTTGGGATTCCTTTTTGACGGTTAGTGAGAGGCTGACGCCTGCTCTTCTGTTGTTTTCAAAAAAGCGCTCAGCTCTCAGTAGAGTCCGGAATCTCCGCCCAAGCAGCCGACCCGATGCCAACGCATAATCAACTTACCAGGCTGTCGGCCGGGTCAAGAAGATCGAAAAAGCGTTGAGCACAGGATGGGACAGCTTCTGCGAGTTGGGATTCTCAATGAGGAATGAGGTGGATAAAGACGACCTATCGTGCCTCAACCGAAGGTCGGAAGTCCATATCCCCGAGAGCGGGAAGTCCGGGTCCCCCCCACCCCGCAAGGGATTAACGGGAATTATTCTTGGCAAAATTGCCGTATCTACGCTAGTTCCGGCAATGCCCCCGGCGCTTGAGCCCAAACTGTTTGCAGAGTTGCGAGCTCGCACCAAGTGTCATAACCGGTCTCCTCCTACAAGACCAACCAGAGCCGGTCATTGATCAAAATAAGCTTTTCCACCGAGATCCTCGGTCGAGATCAACGGTAAAATTCGGGCCGTTTACGGTTCGCTGACTGCGGAAAAGGCAAATGAACACAACACTGACTGATGTAATTTGGCGTCCTTCGGGCGAGTATCTGAACTGTCGTGTAACTGATTACATGAAGAGCCAGGGAATCACAGACTGGAAAGAACTAGTCAAACGGTCCACACAAGACACCGATTGGTTTTGGAACACAGCGCTTGAATACAGCGGCATCCGGTGGACTAAACCGTTTTCAAAATTGATGGACGATTCAAAGGGCTTCGCGTGGACCAAGTGGTTCATCGATGGCGAGATGAACATCATCGACAACTGCCTCGACTATCATTTGGACAAGGAACCGGCGCTGGCTAACCGCCCTAAAGTTGGAGCTGATCATCGCGCCATTATCTGGGAATCGGAAGACGGCGAACAACAAATTTGGACCTACGGCAAACTGAACGAAATGACCTGCAAAGTCGCCTCGGCACTGACTAAGTTAGGAGTCAAAGCAGGAGATTCAGTGGGCATTTATATGCCGATGGTTCCGGAAGTAGTTGCAATACTTTTCGGCTGCTTGAAGATAGGCGCGGTTGCCGTTCCCGTATTCTCCGGTTTCGGTGGACTAGCGCTGCAGACCAGAATGGCCGATGCGGAAGCGAAGGTATTATTCACCGCCGACGGTGGCAAACGCCGAAACAAAATGTTGCCGGTCAAGCCTGATGCAGACGAAGCAGTCGAAGGACTGCCGGACCTGCGCCACGTAATCGTGCTAGATCGCTATGGCATGGCGACCAACTGGAAGGAAGGACGCGATCTGCGCTGGTCCGAAGTAATCGACAAAGCCTCGGCCGAAGCACCTACCGTTTCATTGCCGGCCGAACATCCTTCAATGTATCTCTACACCTCAGGAACAACGGGCAAGCCCAAAGGAACGGTGCATACGCATGCGGGAGCGATGGCTTCAATCGCTCGCGAACTGGGCTTTGCATTTGACGTAAAGAAGGACGACGTTTTCTTCTGGTTCACCGACATCGGTTGGATGATGGGCCCCTGGGAAATGATTGGCGTAACGTATTGGGGCGGCACCATGGTTATAGCCGAGGGCGCACCTAACTTCCCCAATCCCGATCGTGTTTGGCAGATGGTAGAACGTCACCAGGTTAACACGCTGGGAATCAGCCCAACCGCCATCCGAGTGCTGCGCTCAACCGGCGACGAATGGGTCGACAAATACGACATGAAGAGCTTGCGGCTTCTTGGATCTACAGGCGAGCCCTGGGATCTGGACAGCTATATGTGGTTCTTCAATAAAGTCGGAAAGACAAAATGTCCGATCATCAACATTTCAGGCGGAACCGAGTTGATCGGATGCCTGATCCAACCGTTGCCGATCATGCCAATCAAACCATGCACCCTCGGTGGTCCGGGATTGGGAATGGACGTGGATGTTGTTGACGAAGAAGGAAACTCAATTCGCAACGGCATCGGACACCTTATTTGTCGTAAACCGTCTCCTTCGATGACAAAAGGCTTCTTGAAAGATCCCGATCGCTACATTGACACCTACTTCAGCAAGTATCCCAACATCTGGTACCACGGCGACTGGGCCAAGGTCGATGAAGATGGATTCTGGTTCTTGTTTGGTCGTTCCGACGACACTATCAAGATTGCCGGAAAGCGTCTGGGCCCCGGCGAAGTAGAATCAGTACTAGTCGAGCACCCCAAAGTCTCGGAAGCGGCAGCAATAGGCGTTCCTCACGCAGTCAAAGGCGAAGGGCTGGTTTGCTTCGTAGTCACCATGCCCGGTATCACGCCGGACAAGACGATGGAAACCGAACTACGCGACTTGATCGGACACAAGCTCGGACACCCGATGAAACCGGAAGCGGTTCACTTTACCGCGGCGCTGCCGAAGACTCGTTCCGGAAAAATTGTTCGGAGCACTATTCGGCGCAAATACCTCGGCGAAGACCCGGGCGACCTGTCATCGGTAGAGAACAAAGAAGCGCTGGAACTGATCCCCTCTTCTAGCGCGGCCGGAAGACAGGGCTAAAACCTCCCGATTCGGACCCCTCGACACAAAGCAAGAAAGCAGGAAGCCGGCAAACTTCCTGCTTTTATTTTGCGAGCCGGCCAAAACGGGCATAATGTTCTGAGTCGCCCTGCTTGATGATTGCATGTCCGATCTCACTTCTGAAACTCACGACATAACGTCGGCAGCACAGCCGGGACAAAGTTTTGCCGAACATTTCGTGATCAAGGGTCTGCTCGGACAAGGAGGCATGGCATCGGTCTATCGGGCTCACGATCGCTTACTGGAACGCGATACGGCACTGAAATTGCTGACCCCGGCGCTGTCAGCCGATCCTTCATCGCGCGAGCGGTTTCGACTCGAAGCTCAAACCACGACACGGCTCAACCATCCCAACATTGCCAGACTTTACAGTTACGGTGAGGAAAATGGACAGCTGTATATGGCCATGGAACTAATTGAAGGAAGATCACTGGCCGATCTGCTGCGTGAAAGCAAACGACTCGACAAAGAAACGTTTCGGACAATCTTCACAGGTGTGCTGGAAGCACTTTCATACGCCCACAAAGAAGGTGTCGTCCACCGCGATCTAAAGCCCAGCAACATCATGCTCACCATTAACGACGACGGCAAGACGCAACCTAAAATTGTCGACTTTGGACTTGCAAAAATATTGAGTGCGACAGAGCAGACCCGCACTGTGACCGCGAAAGGAGCACCGGTCGGAAGCCCTCTCTACATGAGCCCGGAGCAGTGCAAAGGCATAGAAATAGATGCGCGTTCCGATGTTTATTCCATTGCCTGTGTCATGTATGAGTGCCTTGCAGGCAAGACACCGTTCTCCGGTGAAAGCCCCTATGAAACCATGTACGAACACCTTACTCGCAGCGTCCCGCAGTTTGACGAACTAAGCGGGCCAATCCCGGTTCCGCGCGCTGTCGCTCTGGTAATCATAAAGGCACTTAGCAAAGAGCGAGAACATCGTCAGCAAAGTGTCGACCAATTGCGCGACGAAATGGAAGCTGCCTTTAACGACAAGAGCGTCTACCCCCGCAAATCTGGTGGCAAACCGGTCGCATTGATTGCCTGCGTAGCGGTTTTCATTGCAATAGCCGGTTGCACGGCCCTGATGTTGCCACTGCGCAACAACAACAACATCATCATCACGCCCAGCGGCAGCAACGACAAAGCTACCCGTCCGATTGCAACAGGCGCCAGGAGTTGCTACAACACGGCCTGTGAAATCGTGCGTCGGAGCAAATCGTTACCCTCGGACGCACCGGACTCTCTAACAAAGCAGAAGGCGGCCAGAATGCAGGCAATCGAGTATCTGCTCAAAGGAAGTGACGCATGCGAAAAGGCGGGCAACAAAGACGTGCAGCTTCTTTTCGACATCGAAATACAGCTAGGCTACCTCGAGCAGGAAAACTGCAACTGGGACAGATCAATTCAGCACCTGAACAAAGCGCTGAATCTCTTCCCGTCCCGGGAGTTTCCCGGTTACTGGAATCAACTGCAGGCCTCAACCGCGATTGCCGTATCCTACAAAGCAATGAAGCAGTATCCGCGAGGCTTCGAAGTCCTGACCAGCGCGATACAAGCCTACGAGTTCAAAGAGGGACAGGTGGAGCAACTGAGTGACGCCTACTCCACTTTGGCCGAGTTTTACCTTAGCGTGAACAACCAAACGAAGGCACTTGAAACATACCGCAAATCTCTAAACATCGCATTGAAAGCGCAACCAGGCTGGAACTCTTACTCAGCCATTCATTCAGCGGCAGAAGTTGCACGGTGGGAATTCAAGTTGGTGACCGCGGATGCAGCGCGCAAAACATTAAAGCGAGCCGAATCCGAAACAGACAAGTTCGAGACAGCCGACGACCTACCCAGTCGATACGCACTGCTGGCGGAGTCATCCCTGTCATGCGGTTTTAGACAAAACGCACTGCGGCTCTACACAAAGGCAGACGCTTTGGTCGACAAAACAGTCGAGCCCCCCCTACTAAGAGCAGGTGCCCATAAGGCTTTCCGAAGAGAGATCAACAAAATACTAAAGCTGATGGCCCGCCCAAACGCGTACCAGTCCTCCTAGTTGCGCGCCAGCGTGCGTAAATACTCATCGACCGGAAAAGCATGCACCGTGTTTCCATCTCGCCCCGTCACGGTTTCGTTGCAGAACAGTGAGTTCAGCACCGCTTCTTCCGTCGCTTCAATAACCGCCTCGAAAAACGGCGTAATATAGTCGTTATGAAGTTCCGGCAGCGATGTCTCCGGCTCGCCCGCTCGGCGAGGAACCAGGCGCCCGGTAGAGAACCCCAAGACAAAATCGCCACTTGAATCGCCGGCACAAGAACCCGTCAGCGCTAATCCCATCGGCGCACGCTTACAAAGACGCTTCAGCTGAAGATGATTCAATGGTGCGTCGGTAGCAACAAGCATAACAATGGACCCCTCCCCGGTAAGCACAGACTGCGCACTTTGCATTCGCCTTGCGGCATGAACACCATTGATCATTAGTTGATCAATGCGTCCGTGATTCGAGTTAACTAAACAGCCGACGACATAACTGCGATTTGACACTGACACCACACGCGATGCGGTCCCAATCCCACCCTTGTATCCGTAACAGGACATACCACGCCCGGCTCCCACGGCCCCCTCGGCGACATCGCGACCGGCGCCTTTAATCGCTTCCAGCACGTGATTGTCTTTCACATGAAAACCGTTGATATCATTCAAGTAACTATCGTCACACTCACCGATTACCGGCAGGTAAGCTTCTTCAATGCCAATTTCAGGATGAAAATCAGCCATCCAACGGATCAGAGCAGAGCCAACATCGCCAACCGAATGAGAGTTGGTCAGTGCTATCGGTCCTTCCAATGCGCCGCTTTCATTGATCCAATCACCGCCGGTAACAACGCCGCAACCATTGAGCGCGTAAAATGCTGCGGACGGTTTTTCGTTCCAGAGATCTCCCTCGTGAGGCATCACCACGGTTACCCCGGTACGAGCCGGTCCACTGCCTCGAACTAGAGCCCCCTGCCCAAAGTCAACAGTGCAATGACCTACCCGAACACCGGGTACGTCTGCAATGCTGTTCAGCAACCCCGGATTGAGCCTGCCGGTAGTAATTCCAACGTCGCGAACGCGTCGGACTTTAGACATCAGGGTTTTCCTTTCGGTCTCGTGAACCATGTGGACAATCGGTCTACCAACGAGTCTTTCTTCGGAGCCTCTTCAGGTTGATCGGCAGTAGCGGCCTGCACTTTAGGAGCGATGCACCGCGAAACAAACTGCAAAAACTCATAGTGTCGATTGTGATCGCGATCAATTAGCGTATCAATAATGTCTTCCGGAGAACATACGTTTCTTTCGATCAATATCCGTCCGAGTGGCTTCTCCTCACGCATATGCTCGAGCAAAGGCGCAGAAAGCGCCTCTTCGGATACTATTCCTTGCTTAACCAGTACCTCACCAAGCCGATCGCCTGGCGGCCTCTCGCGATTGCGCCAACGACTTTGAATGCTCAGCGCAAGCATAATATCATCGGCGGTGCAGGCACCCATCGCCACAAGAATGGCGCCAAACGGTTGCCGCCCGATCGATTGCAGCTTCACAGCCTCTTCAATTTTAGCGGGAGGCACTTTACCGCAATGAATCAATATAGATCCTAACTTCTCCACACCGGAGCGGTGCGTGTCGCGAACTTCCTTTTGGAACTGCAACACATTATCAATATCCTTGCCCGAGCACAGCCCCATCGACACCAGCAGTTCGCCAAGCACCTGCCGTCCACGCTGCTGTATTCGCAAGGCTTCTTCAAGGTGAATCTTACTTATAGTATCTGTCTTTACAAGATAATTTCCCAGACTGATATCGTCCACTTCAGCCTGAAATCCGCCCGACATGCGGGTAAAACCTTCAACATCGCGCTGAGTGCAAGCACCCATCGAAACAAGAATTCGGCCAATTGATTGCCTGGCAATTTGTTGGTGACGCAAGGCCTCCTCGAGATCCTCCGCCGAGATAACACCTTGTCCGACCAGCAGCTTGCCGATTAAAGCAACTTCGGCGCCTTGCGGCCTTTTGATTTCATTTTGAATCTGCAAACAACGTTCAATATCATCAGGTTTGCAGGCACCCATCGCGGTGAGAATTTGCCCCAGAGCCTGACTGCCATCGCGTTTAATTTTCAGCGAATACTCCAATTGAGTGCGGTTAATCAAACCCATTACATGGAGAATCTCACCGATAAGTTCCCACTCGCGGCGCTCAATGAGCGCTCGCAGCGACGGCGGGTCCAACCGCGAGGGAGGGCGGGTATCCAAACAGTATGCCAGCAGCGTCTCCCACTGGCAGATACCACTGTAAATCAATGCCGAACCAATCGTGCGATAACGAGTGCGCAACTCCCACACCCTGGGCAAACCGGCTCGCGAAATCATTCCGGATTCCAAAGCACGCAGCAAAATGTAGCGCTCGCTGGCCGTCAGCTTGTGAGCAATTTGCATATTGGCGAACGGATCATCCATCAACAACGAAACCGGCACCGGCCGAGGCTCCACTTCTCGAGGCACGACCATGGGCACAGAGATGAAGCGCGCATCCGGGCCATACTGCTTGCGTACCACGAGCGAGTCAAGCGGAACGCAAGGAAACCGCTCATACATCGGGAACGTAACGCGAGGACTAATGGGTGACAGAGCGCCATCAGGCAACTCTATAAAGTATCCAGCCGGGTTGACCAGATAGCGGTCCGACGTGTTCGTTTTAAATGAAAGCCAGGCGTCGTTCAAGCGACACCAAATTCTCAGCAAACAAAGCGGCAATAGATCCGTCATCGACAGAATTATAATCGTTTGGCGCCACGGACAGCTGCCTAGAATTTACCCGAACTAGGCGTCTTTCTCGCGCCGCGTCCGATAATTCACCTACAAGCGCTCAGCCCTTACTGATGCTTCAGCAGAAGTCTAACGGTCTGCACCTTCAAATCCGGATCATCGGATGGATCAGCAAGAATCTTGCGGACCAGATCGACGCGATCGGCAGGAACATCGGCGGCGGTTTGGTTTTCTTGAATCAGCCCGATTGCTCTGGCGAACTTGCTGGTTTCCTGGTCATTCAAAGCCCTGCCTATGTCGCCGTCAAAGTTCTTGTTGATGTGGTCGACAAGCGCGCCGGCAAACGGCGACTTGCCAGTGCTAGCGGTAGCGGGCAGTGCCGCTGCAACTGCTTGCGGCTTCGATTTGCGTTCCTTGATCTTTTTCGTCTTCTCCTTGCCCTTGCCTTTCTCCGGCGAACTGAGCGACTGCGCGGCATCGGGTGCCACCGGCGGAAATTCACTTGCTACGGACTGCGGCACGCCACCTGCGCCCACAGGTCCGGGAGTGGCAGGAGGAGTCAGTATCGGCGCAGCGGCCATGTCGAATCCATCGCCTTGAGGCACGGGCATAAAAGCGGGGTCCATGTCAGGCTGGTTGAACGGCAAAGCGGGAGCAGGGGCTGCGTTTGCAGCCGGAACCGGTTGATTACCTTGCGGGAGCCACTTAGCCGGCGCTATTTGATCAACAACGCCGTTGCTCATCATGAAGCCGTTGCCAACCGGTTGAGCGTTTTGCGCGAAACTCTTGGCGGCGGATTTAGCCCGAGCAGTGTTGAATCCCTGCCCAACGGCATAGGCGCCATTCCAGACCAGAGAATTGACCAGGTAACCCGGAGCGCCATAACCGCCTCTATACAATCCGCTTCCATAGAGCACTGAACGAGCCAGGTAACCGAAATTGCTTCCTGTCGCAGGGTTATAGCCCCAGCCGAATGCTTCCGCGCCGGAAACGCAAACACTTGAAGCCAGAATCAACGCCGCAGCCAATGCGGAAATAGGTTTGAGCATTCTTCAGCAAATCCGAGTAGATTACGCCAATTTCATACCAGAAAAAGGCAAGGGATGCACGTTTCTTGGAAAAGGTTTAAGTTGCCAACAGGCGGAAAGCCCCACTATTTAGCGGGTGAGCCGGTTAATGCTGCAATCTCGGTGAGAGCAGAGCCGACTCCAATGCCTGATGGACAGCGGTATCCCAACAAATGCAAACACGTCTCCAATGCGGCAAGCGTCATCAAGATATCTCTTTCGAAAACGTAGCCCATGTGTCCAACACGAAATATCTTGTTTTTCAATTCCTCTTGCCCGTCAGCAAGCCTAATTTGATAACGCTCTTTCATCGTTCGACGAATGGCATCGACAGATAAGCTGGCAGGTGGCAAGGCTGCGGTGATTGTCGGGCTCGCACAGCTTTCCGGGACAAACAATTTGAGCCCCATACCGGTAAGTCCGGCTCTCAAAGCTTTCTTCATTCGTTCATGTCGTGAACCGATGGCCACGATACCTTCTTGTTGAATCATATCGAGCGAGCTTTTCAGCGCCAGAATCATCGACACGTTTGGCGTAAACGGCGTCGTTTCGCTTTCCAGCGATTTGCGATAGCGGCCAAAATCAAAATAGAACTTAGGACATTTGGAAGTTTCATACGCCTGAAGAGCGCGTTCGCCGCAGAACACCACCGCCAATCCCGGGGGCAACATCAAAGCTTTCTGACTGCCGGCGACCATAACATCAACGCCCCACGCGCTGAACGAAATCGGCACCGCGCCGAAGCTCGTGACAGTGTCTGCAATACAAAGCGCTCCATGCTCGCGTATGGCTAAACTGAGCTGCTGCAGATCGTTTATAACACCAGTGGACGTCTCGTTATGAGTTACGGTCACAGCCTTAAAAAGGCGTCCCTTGTCTTCCTGTAGGCGCTTGCGCAACAGGTCCAGGGTGATCGGTTGTCCCGCGGGCACAACCACGCGTTCGACCTTGCAGCCGTATGCTTCGGCAATCTTCGCCCACCGTTCGCCGAATACTCCGCACACCAGACTCAGCACCTCGTCGCCCGGGCTGAGAGTGTTGGCGATCGCCGCTTCCATCGCACCCGTTCCGGACGATGTAAGAATGAAAACCTCGTCTTCGCATGCTGCCAGCTTTTTCAAAGCAGCGGTGGCAGCCATGAAAATTTTGGAAAACTCCTTGGTTCTGTGCCCCAGAGGATGCCGCGCCATTTCAAGCAGCACCTCGTCGGGGACTGGAGTCGGTCCGGGTATCATCAGAAATTCTTTCGGGTCCATGCTCAAACTTCCTGTTCCAGTGAAAACACTTCAAAATCGATCTTGTCGGGCTTATACGAAACGCTGCTATATCCGGTGATTACATCACCTTCAATGGTGACGAGCATCTCTTGAACTTCAGGGTAGCAATCGCTCCAGGTAGGGCACCGCAAGTTTTCGCACTCGAAGTAACCAATGGTCTTAAAATTGCCGCCGATAGGTCGTTCCGAGGGCCAGGTCGGTTTACCGTCCCATGAAATCTTGTCGCCGGGTTTGTACTTGATGCCTTTGACAGCGCCCGCTCTAAAGCCAATTCCACACTCCACGGGGTGTCCGCATTTTGGACACTGCAGATCGACGTCAAGCTGATTGGAGCCATTAATCCCGGACACCGCAAAACTCCTGCACTCATCGATTAACTCAGTAAAATATATCCGCAAACCGCTCTTGAGAACTCGGTTTCCGAAGTTCTTTAATGCTGCGATCGCAAACAAAACCAAAGGAGCTCAGCACACGCCGAGCTCCTCTGTAATCTGATGGTCGCAAACTTCAGGCCGTTACGACCTGACGTTGCGACCCGTTACCTTTTTTTTCGTTCAGGCGCTCTTCAGCAAGTCTGTCAGCCGCTATGTGAGGAGCAATACCTTCACGCTTGGCCATGGCCAAAATGTTGGCGATTGTATGCCCAATCTTGTTCACGCGGGTCAAAACCAGTTCGCGATTGTAGCCTTCCAGCTCACAAGCTACGTTGATGACGCCACCACTATTAATGGCATAGTCAGGTGCGTAGATTATGTTGCGCTTCATCAGTTCATTTCCGTCGGACTCATTTTCCAGCTGATTGTTAGCTGCGCCCGCTACCACTCTGCACTTGAGCTTGGGAATTGTTTCGCGATTGAGAATCGCACCCAGGGCGCAAGGCGAGAAAACTTCACACTCGGTATCGTAGATTACGTCCGGGGTGACAATGGTTGCACCGAACTCGTCACGCACCTTTTCCAACTGCGCTTCGTAGATGTCGGTTACGAGTAACTTCGCTCCTGCTGCCGAAAGCAGACTGCACAGGTGATAGCCAACATTGCCCACACCTTGCACTGCAACACGCATGCCTTGCAAGTCTTCACCAAGCCCGGCAGCCTTCACGGCAGCCTTGAGCCCCTGGAACACGCCCAGCGCAGTGAAACACGAAGGGTCACCACTGCCGCCCTCGTTGCTTCCACCGACAGCGTACTTTGTTTGCGTTCTGACGGTGTCAATGTCGGCTTCTTTCATTCCAACATCTTCTGCCGTGATGTAGCGACCACCAAGCCACTCTACGCTCCGACCGAATGCTTTCATAAGCGCTTCGGTTTTATCCTTGCGAGCATCACCGATGATAACGGCCTTGCCACCGCCGAGATCGAGACCGGCTAGCGAGGCTTTGTATGTCATACCGCGCGATAGTCTCAAAACATCACGCAGAGCCTCACCTTCCGACTTGTACGGCCACATCCTGCAACCGCCCAAAGACGGTCCCAGAACGGTACTGTGAATACCGATGATGGCCTTTAAGCCGGTGTCTTTATCCTGAAAGAACGCTACTTGCTCGTGGCCGTAGTCTTCCAAGTCTCTAAAGAGTTCTACCATTTCCGATCTCCTGTCAATGCCCGGTCGGGCGCAAAAGGAACGCACGGAGGACTCTAGCGCATTTGCAAAGAGTGCCGTGTTTGGCGCCTAAGATATTAGACCGTGTGTGCGCTGTCAACTACGGCAGAGGCGTATATCCAACAGGGTACCGTAAACAGTTTCTAACAGATTGTAGACCGCCCAACCATGACTACTTCAGGATCAATTTATCATTCCCGGGCCATCCGCCGAACGCGGGAGTAGATATCGAGCGATCCGTACAACGACTATGCAGCAACAATTGTGAGCGCCGTCACATCTACAGGTTGGCACAAACGCCAAGACCGAGTCACACCACATACGCTACCATTTTCGACCAAGTCAAGGCCGTTGGCGCCACCACATATCATGGCACACAATATTGCGCAGATTGACATTCTGAGCTTAGGCGCTAACGTGCGCGAAGCGCTGTCTAATCGTCGGATGGGGGAATCCACCGGTTTGCAGTCCCGGGGGCATTGAATCCGCCCGCTCCGCCTCAATAGTCTCAGCTATAAACCTCCTGCTCCTGCCCTCCCTGAACAATCGCCGCAAACAAACAGACCAACGCCCACCGCCGTCCTTCGCCACCACGAAACCACCGTGAGTCGGCACACGCACGAACGCGCATGCGCATCTTCGTTCTCATGCAATGGCAACAAGGATCTCTCAGGAGTCGTTCAGATGACCTGGCTGTTTCAAGCACTTTGCTGCGCCCTGCTGGCCGCCGGCTGTTCCCTCGTCGGAGCCACTATCGGCCACTATTTGCTTCGCCGCTTCGCCGATGCGACACTGGTCTTTGCCGTCACGGCCGGGCTGATCGGCGTTTGGCTTTGGAAGCTGCAATACCTGCCCAACGTTGATCCGACCGTACTCTTCAGCGGCTACCTGGTTTGTTTCTCGGTCGCCACGATCGGAACCAACAAAATTTTCAAACCGCGAACACCACTCAATTTAAAAGTGAACTGAGCGGACCGTCAGCACCGGAGCTCCAGCACGTACTGCTGGCATTGACGAACCCGGCGCCGCGCGAATTTCCTCAACCAAAACGAGGTTACCAAAATGAATCGAGCTTCCTCCGATTCACTGAAGATCAAGGGCAAGATCGCACTGGCAATCGTCGCCGTCGCGGCCCTGCTCACATGGTTCTACTGGCCTCCGACGGCGGCGAAGACGATCCCGCAACTCCCTTGGCAGTTCTCGATGAGCGAACACACCTGGAACCTCGGCCACGTGTTCGACATCCAGGGAACCGACGGCACCACCTACGGCACCATCGAGAACAAGTGGTTCCGCTCCCACAGCACGTTCCACTACTACGACAACGACGGCAACCTGGTCGCCTACGGGCGGAAAGCGTGGTTCTCGATCGGCACGCGCATCGAGGTGTACGACGCCAACGACACCTACATCGGCTGCTTGCAGAAGCAAGTCCTCAGCTCCGCGTTCAGCTTCGGCACCATCTACTCGGTGCTCGACGCGAAAGGCAACGAAGTCGCCACATCCCGCAAGCTTACCATCATCACGACCGGCATCGACCTCTACGGTAAGGACGGAGCGAAGGTCGCCTCGCTCAGCCGTCCGCTGAGCCTCGTGGCGGACACCTGGAACGTCACAGTGGACAAACCCGACGTGATCGACTCGCGCATGCTGGTCATGATCGGCGTGTTCAAGACAATGGCCGACTCCGGCAAGTAGAAGCAAATCAGTGCCGCAGGCGGTCCAACGCCGCCCCGCCTGCGGTTTCCTTTCCACACTCAACACCGAGCCGCAAGCGTAACTTCCGACCGTCGAGTACAAGACCGCTGGACCAAAGCGGTCCGATCCACCTCTACATGATCGGCGATCCCTTCTACGCCGACACCACGATTTACCGGCTGCGCAACCTCGGGCTGCCGAGGCGCCAAAAGGCTCGGACTGCTGCAATCCGATTTCCCGCGTTTAGCACTTTGGGCATTTCTACTATCCAGCCTCGTCGCACCCCGACAAGCAATAGGCAGATAGAGCCTCACTTCCTAACACCTCGCGAAACTTCTCCGACGAATTTTCGTTCATCTGCCTACTGTCGCTTCTAGTATTGTGCAAAGTCAAAAAAAGAGTGAGGGCGATAGACTTTTGCAAGTCCATTACCCTCACTCTTTCCGCACAACCAGACAGAGTAGGATTCGACAGCTTCCAATCGCACAAGTTCAACGTGACTTCTTCTCAAAGTCGTTTACAGCGACGGCGTTCTTCCTGGTGTTGGCGACCACGTTACCATCAGCGTTTCGAATGTAGCGAGAAGTACGCGACACTTCGACTTGATAATGAACTTGATTGCCCCACTGATCGAAGCCCTGACGCCACTCGTACTGGACGTCCCGGCCGTAAGCGTTATCAATCTCGTTCTGGTCCAATCGCTTAACCACTTCGTAGAGCCCCGGATTCTCCTTAAGCAGAGAAGCGCGATAGACTCCACCGAGACGATAAACCATAACGCCCTCCGCGTAGGTCTCCGAAGGATTCGGGAAGTAGTATGTCATCGGCCGGTGCGCCGCAATTTTTCGCAATTCGGACTTCGAGATCTCCGGCTCGCCCGCGATAGTCTTGCCGGTCTCGTCACAAGGGAAGTATTCGCTTGTTTTGTCGTTGAGCCGGTAGTAAATGTGTGCGCCGTTCGAGTCCTTTCGAGTGGACTTCACAGCCCAAATGCGATTGCCGTCACCATCGACGCCACAGTCACGAAAACCGAATTTGGCAGCCTCGTCCTTCTGCAGATCCGTCCACCAGCCAATGTTGTTCTGATGGTTGTGAGAGATCTCGTGCAAAGTGAGCGCTTCAATACTGCCGTAAGAGTGACCGAGCTTTGCCTTCGGGTTGAAGGGCGCATCACGTTCCAGAACCGGACGTCCGTCGCAGGAACCTATGTAGTAATGAATCGCCGGGCGGCCGTTGCGATCACCTCTCCACGACGCCAGCGGTCTTTCACCTCTGGTGAGGTCATCCGTGAGGAAGTAAAACTTCAACCCCTTTCCTCCGTTTTCTCCCTTCTGGCTGGGCTGTGCGCGATAGAGGGCGGCTTCAATACCGTAAAGTTCATTCAAGCGCGGAGCGCGACAAAGGACATCCTTATCCTGACTCCATTCGCCTTTATCGTTCTTCACCCATTGCTTGTCGATCACTTCAGCTTCGGTCGCGAATTCAACATCGAAGGTGGCGCTGATTTTTTTCACTTTGGCATCGACAAGCGCTTTGAGCTGTGTCTTCGCAGAGTTGAGACCGTCTTTGGTGCCCGGTGTCGAGAACAACTCGATGTCACCGCCGGCTTTCAGAGTAAAGACGAAACGGTTCTGCGCGAAGCTGACACTGATACCGTTTTTGGTGGCAAACTCGAGGGCGGCTTCTTCCAGCTCATTAGCGGACTTGGCGTGGGAATCAGCTACAGCAGACCCGCCGAGTCCGTTGCAGGTATCGAAGCGTTCGACGGTTTGAGCAGTGCCGTTACCCTGCGCGAAAACCAAGAATGCGAACAAGAGCGCCCAGATACTAGTCGGGCGGAGCATGACACACCTGTGGAATTAGGTTCTATTTGAGTGCGTTCAGGAAGTGGAACGACAGAGAGTCACAATGAGACCTGCTTGAGATCGTTTGTTTCCTGTTGGCGTGAAGTCTTCGGTGTTTAAAAATGGACTGACAGAGAGTTCGACTTAGGTATGCCAAAACCTACGGTGTCAGCGCCACCAGTTCAAGAGCAGCGCCTGGCGACACAAACTGTCAAGCTGTTCTCCGTGGCAAAAATCGCATCACTGCAATTCGCGCAGCGCCGCAAAGGAATGCCCGGAATGAAGCCGAGCTAAGAAGCGTTAGAAAGAGACAAAGTTAGCGCTGCGGCCCGGTTACGTTACCTTTGAGCGGCAAAACGCGCATTTGCTTGATACCGGCGCCAGCGGCAGCATCCATCACTGCTACGACATATTTCTGCTGAGCATCAGCGTCTGATTGCAGCTCAAGCGGAATGTCCTGCTTGCCGCTCTGTTGCTGTGCCTGTTGAATTCGGGTCTGAATGGTGAACGAATCCGGCGGATTCACTGGCGACCCGTTTACAAGTACCACGCCACCGGTGTTCACCTCAACGCGGATCTTCGGTCCGTTATCAGGAGGTGGCGGCGTCGAGTTCGCCGACGGGGCCGGCGGCGGATCAATCTTGAGAACCGTTTGGTTTACCAGTGGCGCAACCAGAATCATGATGACCAGCAGCACCAGAAATACGTCGGTCAAAGGCGTGACATTGATTTCGGTGAAGGATTCACCGGCTCTACCACCCATTGCCATAAGATTCTGATCCTCCGGTTCTCAACTAGAAATGTTCATAGTAAGTCTGTACAAAGCCCACCGAGTATTTGATCGGCATGAAACCTATATTAGCGTTTTTCCACTTTTCCAACCAGCGGATTAACCCGGAATGCATGTTTGCCAAGCCGCGCTAATGATATTTCAGTGAATTTGCTCTTTGATCGGGCTTTCGAACCATTGTGACGTTCCGAAATGCCCCTTCTCGAGACCGCAGCTCCCGGCGTCACGCGGCCGACTCTTGAAGTATCGCAATACGGATCTATAGACTGCACTGACAATTCATCCATCGTTCCAAAGGCAGTATTCAAGAGGCTTTTCAAACTTCTTGCCAACCACTCGACAATAATTCTCCTGCACCAAGCCGTGCAGTAACCTTTTCGACCGATTCGCCAAGCTCGTGGATGACAATGCCGCCGGACTCCCCTATTATGTCTGGCTAATCATTACCGTCCCGGGTTGTAAAAGTGGCCCCCAACGAGCTCACCGACATTTCCGAGCGTGACGCTCATTTCCAGAAACTGCCGAAAGTGCTCCTTCACGAGCATCTAGATTGTTCGCTGAGACCGCAAACAATGCTGGAGATGTGGAGCAAAATTGGTTTTGCGGCCGGTCCCGAGAACTTCCCGATGGACGTGGCAACAGAGTGGATGAACGGAAATCACCGAGAGGCGGTTGCGCGTTACCAACGATTCTTGCAAACCGAAGCAAGCAAATCGCTGTCAAGGTATGTGCAAGCGATCGTCTATCACATTCTGCCCTTGATGCAGACCACGGAGAGTTTGACGCGGATAACTCGCGAACGAATGGAAGACGCTGCCACAGATGGAATCGTGGCGATGCAGCTACGCTTCGCGCCGCAATTGCACACGCATGCAGGACTGACTTTGCACAAGGTAATGGACGCAATCATCGCCGGACTTGACAGAACATCCATACCTGTTGTCCTGGTAATCTGCGCACTGCGTCATGAAGACGAAGAGATGGCGCGAAAACTCGTTGACCTGGCCATTGAGTACCGCTCGCGTGTCGGGCTATTCGACCTCGCCGGCGATGAACACGCCAACCCTGGCGTGTTGACCTGGTGGGCGAGGCAAGCCGCAAGAGCACGAGAGCACGGCATTGAGTCCGACATACACTTGTGGGAGACAGACCAGCCGAAAGCTCAGGACATAGAGCGCCTCGTTGAATACGGGATCGACAGGATAGGGCACGGTGTTCAAGGCGACCTTCAAGGCAGCCACCTCCTGGAGGTCTGCCCAACTTCCAACCTGATTACGGGAGTGATCCCGTCCATACACCAACATCCCGTCGACCGCTTGCTCAAATCCGGTAAACGCGTGACCATCAACACCGATGGCACACTGCTAACCGCAACGACACTGAGCGGCGAATACAAGTTGCTGGCGGACACCTTCGGTTGGGGACTCGCTGAATTTCACCATGTGAACCTCACAGCGTTGCACACCATCCCTCTGCCTGAGCAAACAAAGAATGAGATTGGCGCTCTCCTCAGCGCTGCTTACGTCGACTCGGTCAAACGATAGCATTCCTGACGAAGGGACAACCGACTATCGCTTCCAACGCCCTCTCCGCGCGCATAGCGGGCAGAGCGTTGCAAGCGCCAGGGTGAATCCCACACAGCCGGAGCGTTTAGCGCTTGCACTTAGCTATTCCGGCTGCGTTCCTCTAATCACTTGACTCCCCTCTTGTGCCATTGCGGCTGCCTGTTGCAGCTGCGATCAACTACGGAGTAGAAATCATGAAGGGCAATAAAGCTCTGCTCATCGCCGGCGTTCGCACGCCGATCGGTTCCTTCGGGCGAAGCCTGTCCGAACACACGGTTGACCAGCTGGCCGAACACTCGGTTCGCCACGCCATCAATCGCTCCGGCCTCACCGCCGGTCAGTTCGACGGGTTCATTCTCGGTCACGCTTTTCAGAGCGGGTTCACGCCCAACACCGCTCGGTTCGTCTGGAATAACGCCAACCTGCCGGCGTCCACCTGGGCCTACACGGTTCAGGATCAGTGCGGTTCGGGCATGAAGGCCGTGAACCTGGCCATGGACGAGATCGCTCTCGGCCACGGCGACTTGTACCTGGCCGGCGGCGCGGAATCGATGTCCACCGTGCCGTACATGGTGCACGGTCAGATGCGATTCAAGAGCTGGCTGGCCAAGAAGCTGCCCAAGTTCTTCCCCAAGATCGGGCCTCGCCTGATGCTGGGCGGGCTGGCGCAGGACGGCATGGCCCCGCTTAACCTGATCAAGGACACCCGTACCGTGGCCATGGCACAGACCGCTCAGCGGCTGGCCGACAACTACGGCATCAGCCGCGAGGACATGGACGCCTACGCGTTGCGCTCTCAGGACCTGGCGGCCAAGGCCGTGAAGTCCGGTCGATTCGCAACGGAAATCGCTGCGGTGCTGACCAAGCGCGGTCCGTTCACGACGGACGAGAACCCGCGCAGCAGCTCTGCGGAAGGTCTCAAGGGACTGAAGCCGGTGCTGAAGACGCGCGACATCACCGCCGGCAATGCCAGCGGTATCAACGACGGCGCTTGCGTTCTGGCGCTGGCATCGGAGGCGAAGGTCGCCGAACTCGGCGTCAAGCCGATGGCGGTCCTGGTCGACCACGTGTTGGTCGGTCTCGACCCCGAGCAGATGGGTCTGGGTCCGGTGTTCGCCATTCGCAAGCTCCTGGCTCGCAATGGTCTCACCGTGAACGACATCGGATACTTCGAATTGAATGAGGCGTTCGCGGCTCAGTACCTGGCATGCGAGAAGCTGCTCGGGCTGGACCGGAACAAGGTCAACCTGAACGGCGGCGCCATCGCTCTCGGTCACCCGATCGCGATGTCCGGCGCACGCGTGATTCTCACGGCTGCAATTCAGATGCAGCTGCTCGGCGTTAAGTACGCCGTTGCCAGCCTCTGCGTCGGCGGCGGCATGGGCATCGCCACGCTGCTGCAGCTCCCCTCCTAATCACGCCATACCGGTTCCAAACCAAAGGACTATTCCATGAGCACGAATTTGAAAATCGTCAGCGACGGCGTCGCCGTCAAGCTGGCAGTTCTGAATAACGGCGTCGCGGTGCTTACCCTCGACGCCCCGGACTCCAAGGTCAACGTCTTCTCCACCCCCGTGATGGAGGAGCTGGAAGCCACGCTGGATAAGCTGGCCGGCATGACCGAAGTTCGCGGTCTCGTCATTGTTTCCGGCAAGAAGGACAACTTCGTCGCCGGTGCCAACATCGACGAAATCGTCGAAATCCAGCGCATGCCCTCCACCGTGGCATTCGACGCATCGCAGAAGGGCAAGGAAGTCTTCGCCAAGCTGACCAAGCTACCCTACAGGACCGTCGCCGCCATCAACGGCGGCTGCCTCGGCGGCGGCACCGAGATGGCGTTGTGGTGCACGCACCGCATCGCCAGCGACAGTCTCAAGACCAACTTCGGTTTGCCCGAAGTCGGTCTCGGCTTCATCCCCGGTTGGGGTGGCACCGTGCGGCTCACGAAGCTGATCGGCGCGCAGAAGGCGCTGGAAATCATCACCCAGCCGCTGAAGACCTTCGAAGCCGGCTACTGCTGGAAGCTCGGCATGATCGACGAAGTCGTCGCCGCCGACAAGCTCCAGGAGCGCGCCATCGAGATCGCGCTCGGCAAGAACCCGAAGCGCGCCGGCAAGAAGTTGAAGGCCAAGGCCATGCGCGCCGGTCTCGAGAAGAAGTGGCCCGCCGCTGCGCTGCTGACTGTCGTCGGTCTCCTGGCCGGCGGCCTGCTCGGCTTCATCGGTGGCGGCATCTGCGGGCTCATCTTCGGTGGAGCGCTCGCAGGCGCTGTCACAGGGGCGATGTGGACGAGCAGCATCCTCGGCATCATTGGCTTGATCGCCGGTTCCAAGGTGGCTTTCGGTCGCAACGCCCTGAGGAAGGGTGCCACCGCCGCCATCATGAAGGAGACCAAGGGCAATCTTCCGGCGCCTCCCGCGGCTCTGAAAGTGGTTCTGTCCGCCCTCACCCGTCCGGAATCGGAAGCGCTGGTCCTCGAGTCCCAGGCCTTCGCCGAGCTGTGCGTTACGCCCATCTCGCAGAACCTCGTTCGTCTTGGTCGCGCCGTGGCTGGCGCGAAGAAGGCGGGCAATGAAGTCGCGCCTTCCGTCACGGTGAAGACCGTCGGCGTGTTGGGCTGCGGCGTCATGGGTTCCGGCATCGCTCAGGCTGCCGCGTTCGCCGGCTTCAAGGTCGTGGTGCGCGAGCCGTTCGAGAAGTCGATGGAGAAGGGTCGCGCCGCGATCAAGGGTCTCTTCGACAAGGCCGTCGAAGCGAAGAAGATCTCGCGTGAAGACGCGGACACGCGCTTCGGCAACATCACCTTCACGGCGAACTACGCCGACATGAAGGACTGCGATCTCGTCATCGAAGCAATCATCGAGGACGTGGCGAAGAAGCAGGAAGCTCTGGCCGAGCTGGAGAAGGTGATCGCCAAGCCGTTCATCTTCGCCACCAACACGTCGTCTCTGTCCGTGAACGAGCTGGCGTCCACCGCGACGAACAAGGCTCTCTACGGCGGGTTGCACTTCTTCAACCCGGTGCACAAGATGAAGCTCGTCGAGGTGATCCGTGCAAACGGCACCAGCGAAGGCACCATCGCCGCGCTGAAGGCGTTCGCCGCCAAGATCGGCAAGACCGTGGTTGTGACGACGGACTCGGCTGGCTTCGCGGTCAACCGCATCCTGGCTCCGTACCTGTTCGAAGCGATCCGGCTGTTCGAGCAGGGCGTTCCGGCCGCCGACATCGAGAAGGCGATGACCAAGTTCGGCATGCCGAGCGGTCCTCTGGCCCTGCTCGACGAGGTCGGTCTCGACGTCTGCGCCAAGGTCATCCACCAGATGAACGCGGCGCTCGGCGATCGTCTGGCTCCGCCGGCTCTGCTGGCTCAGCTGGAGAAGTCCAAGCTGCTCGGCAAGAAGGGCGGCAAGGGCTTCTACCTCTACGACGCCGCTGGCAAGCGCAGCAAGGATTTCAATCCGGAAGTGCTTGCCATGGTGACGGCCAAGCCGTCGCCGCGTAAGGTCGAAGAGATCCAGGACCGGCTCGCGCTGGCGATGGTAAACGAGGCCGTGCTGGCGTTGCAGGAAGGCATCGTCGCCGACCCTGCCGACCTCGACCTGGCGATGATCCTTGGTACCGGCTTCGCGCCGTTCACTGGTGGCGTGATTCGTTACGCCGACCAGACCGGTCTGACCACGGTTCTGCAGAAGCTGGAAGCTCTGCAGAAGGTCGCTGGCGAGAACTACGCTCCGGCGCAGCTCTTGCGGGACCGGGCCGCCGCCGGCAAGTCGTTCCACACCAGCAAGTAAGGCTCAGCGGCGAGTTCAAAGCGCAAGCTAAGGACTTCGCCGCCGCCACTACCTGCGGTGCACAAGCGGCACTACCAAAAGTGTCGCTTGTCGGATGAGTAGCGAAAGAAAAGTGCGGGTAAGCGAGGCCAAACGCCTTGCTTACTCCGCACTTTTCCTTAATCCGTCGCCTACTATACACGCTCGCAGTTTTTTTTGACCGATCCCGTAATTACTCAGTGAGGGGCGTAGCCAGTGGAACTCGTCCGACTAAGCGAACAGCATCATAAACCGCGACGCGGCAGAGGCATTTA
>JAIELX010000024.1 GCA_019752635.1 Candidatus Obscuribacterales bacterium
TGAAGCGACCACATCCACCTCTGGAATTGAATTTCTGAAACATCTGTTTCAATCGCTACGCCTCTTAGTGAATACATTCGTTTTCGCTTTTAACTGGATGTTTTCCGCTAGCAGTAAAAAATCAAAAGGAGCATCCCGCAGAAGGCACGAAAACGCAATTCCATCCGAAGAATGGCGCGGAATGACCTATGGGTGTGCTGGCAAAAGCAGCAGCATCTGCTTACGAGCACAACAAGGAGATAGAAGCACATAACATGTTTGCAATGCACCACGGTGCGACCACGAATGGTCGCACCATCTCAGTTTTGCGTTGTGTTACTCGTTTGTTTGGTAGTTAGCTAAACAGATTCGCGTCGCGTGCGGACGCAACCAGCCAGTTGATACAGCCAGGCGTTGCCATTCCACCAGTCACACCGCTCATTCCCCAAATAATGCGCTTCATCGCATCCTGAGTGCCGGCGGACATGTGCATAAAGCCCATGATGATGGTCGGTCCGCCCCAGGCAATACCGAGTATTTCCATACCATTGGCAATGATGTTGCACAGCGCTTCCAGGTTTGCCAGGTTGTTGACCCGAACGGTTCCAGCAGTGTTTACACCTTGGATTACCGTAGCATCCCCTCCTTGTGGTCCTACCGTGCCGTTTGTTGCACCTTGTAGACGGGGTGATTCCGTGGTGCCACCTTGCATGGCCTGGGCACCGGTAAAGTTGTTTGTGTTGTTGGTTTGATCCCCGGTGGCCGCCTTCGAGTTAAGCGCATTTTGCGCCATTGCGGGCGAAGCCAATACCAGGAGTGCGGCGACTGCAAGCGATGTTCGAACGAATACAGTGGTAGTAAGGCGCATTGAAATGCCTCTGGGCGCGGTGCTATTTACTGATAGTAAGAGAAGCTTGAGTCTGATAGCTCAGGTCTTTATATACTACGGATTTAGGCGGTTCAAGTAAACATGACTAAGGTCATGGAGTTGGTCATAACTTGCGCCAAAACTCCCTAATTTAGGCAATTACAAGTGACCTCCAACTTGAAGATTTTTAGCTTCAGCACCAGAGATTCTCCCCGTGAGTTTCAACGGAAAAAAAATTCGATTCTGCAACACGAGTAAATCAATGCGAAAACGCCCGACGCAGAGCGCCAGGCGTTTCCCATAACTGATTGTGCTCTTAGCTGAACAGGTTGGCGTCGCGGCAAGAAGCAACGAGCCAGTTGATGCAACCAGGAGTGGCTAAACCGCCGGTAACACCGGCTGCTCCCCAGATGATGCGCTTCATGGCATCTTGTGTGCCTGCAGCCATGTTCATGAAGCCCCAAATCATCGTCGGTCCGCCCCAAGCAATACCCAGGATTTCCATGCCGTTTGCAATGATGTTGAGCAATGCTTCTAAGTTAGCTAAGTTGTTTACGCGGACTGTACCTGCGGTGTTAACACCTTGGATAACAGTGGCGTCACCGCCTTGAGGACCGATTGTTCCGTTCGTGGCGCCCTGCAGTTGCGGTGCGGCGGCATTGCCACCTTGTTGCGTTTGCGCGCCGGTGAAGTTGTTGGTGTTGTTGGTTTGGTTACCGGTTGCAGCAGTCGAATCGAATGCATCTTGTGCGAGCGCAGGCATCGAGAGAGCGAGAACAGCTCCTGCTGCGATGGTGGTACGAGTAATGATGTTAGTAATGCGCATAGTAAAGCCTCCAGTACAAGCTACTGTGGAGTGTGGAGTAAAGATAAGTAGGAAATAGGTGCTGTGTGTCACCAGATGCGAATATATTACGTTCGGACGCCCGGCAAGTAAATATGACTAAGGTCATGCTCGGGTCATGGGAAGCCTCTTAGGACAACAAGTTTGGCAGATTTGTGATCAACTGCTTGCAGTGACAGTGCCAACAATCCTCTGTTCAACTTGGTGAAAAAGCAGTTCCGCTGCGGTACGCGAAAAGTCACTGCGAGTTTCTACCGAAGTCCGTTGACCTCTGTTCGATGGTTAGCGCATGAAGCTGTGTAACGCGAGTTTACGCCTGTCACTCGAACAACCAGAGTCCTTTGGCATGTTGGCGCTAGGGCATACTTACCTCTCGACGTTGAACAAAAAAATCCCGCCCTTCAATCGAAGAGCGGGACCTTGTACTTAAGAGACTGCAGTGATGTTTAGCTGGAGGGGCTTAGCTGAACAGGTTAGCGTCGCGGCAGGAAGCAACGAGCCAGTTGATGCAACCAGGCGTGGCTAGACCACCGGTAACACCGGCTGCTCCCCAGATGATGCGCTTCATAGCGTCTTGCGTTCCTGCTGCCATGTTCATGAAGCCCCAGATCATCGTCGGTCCCCCCCAGGCAATACCCAGGATTTCCATACCGTTGGCGATAATGTTGAGCAACGCTTCCAAGTTAGCCAAGTTGTTTACGCGGACTGTACCTGCGGTGTTAACACCTTGGATAACAGTGGCGTCACCGCCTTGAGGTCCGATTGTTCCGTTCGTGGCGCCTTGAAGTTGTGGTGCCGCGGCGTTGCCGCCTTGTTGCGTTTGTGCACCTGTGAAGTTGTTAGTGTTGTTCGTTTGGTTGCCGGTTGCAGCGGTCGAATCAAATGCATCTTGTGCGAATGCCGGCATCGAGAGCGCGAGTACAGCTCCAGCGGCGATGGTGGTGCGAGTAATGATGTTTGAAATACGCATAGTAAGAAAGCCCCTTTAAGTACAAGCAAATTGTCGGTTCGTCTCTACCGGACGATATGAAATATACTTGCGGTTCGTGAAAATTATGTGGAAGCCGCGAGATTAGATCCATTGAATCTGTCTATCGACGGCGGAATACGGAATCGCGAATTTATCAACCTGGTCTGCGGATCATCATCTTTGTCACTACATTGAAACTGGCTTTGTGGATACGCAAATCATCTACCAGTACTCGCAATCACCTCCTTCTTACGCAGAAAGCGAGGACGCCCACTGAATACAGCAGGCGTCCTCGGCTCATTACTTTTCTGGAAGAGATTTAGCTGAACAGGTTGGCATCGCGGCAGGAAGCAACGAGCCAGTTGATGCAACCAGGGGTGGCCAGACCACCGGTGACACCGGCTGCTCCCCAGATGATGCGCTTCATAGCGTCTTGCGTTCCGGCTGCCATGTTCATGAAGCCCCAGATCATCGTCGGTCCGCCCCAGGCAATACCCAGGATTTCCATGCCGTTGGCAATAATGTTGAGCAACGCTTCTAAGTTAGCCAAGTTGTTCACGCGGACTGTGCCGGCGGTGTTTACACCTTGGATCACAGTGGCGTCACCGCCCTGGGGGCCGATTGTCCCGTTCGTGGCGCCTTGCAGTTGCGGTGCGGCGGCGTTGCCGCCTTGCTGCGTTTGTGCACCTGTGAAGTTGTTGGTGTTGTTGGTTTGGTTACCAGTTGCAGCAGTCGAATCGAATGCATCTTGTGCCAGTGCAGGCATTGACAGAGCAAGCACTGCTCCAGCTGCGATGGTGGTGCGAGTAATGATGTTTGAAATACGCATTGGGTGTGTCCTCTAGTGCAAGCATAATGGTGTTCGGCATTCGAAACGAGTCGCGTTTCACCGATGCGTTTATACTAAGCGCAGCACCCATGTAAGTCCATATGATTAAAGTCATGCTTAGGTCATGCTTGAGGGTGATCTATCGTAGTCCCTATTTACTTTCAGCTGAATTGCAGTTCCGCCTGGCGGTAAAACAGGCGGAATCTTTTAGCGAAAGCAGCAACGAAGGCTTGGCTGCCCCGATGTCGTCGACTTTCTTTCATCTGAAGCTCGCCATTCCCTTTATGCGACATCGCGTCCAAAACGAAAGTCCGCCACGGAAGTAGCGGACTCTCATGCTTGTTACTAGAGCGATAAAAGCGTTGTTTAGCTGAACAAGTTGGCGTCGCGGCAGGAAGCAACGAGCCAGTTGATGCAACCAGGAGTGGCTAGACCACCGGTGACACCGGCTGCACCCCAGATGATGCGCTTCATGGCATCTTGGGTGCCGGCGGCCATGTTCATGAAGCCCCAGATCATCGTCGGTCCGCCCCAGGCAATACCCAGGATTTCCATGCCGTTTGCAATGATGTTGAGCAATGCTTCCAAGTTAGCCAAGTTGTTTACTCGGACTGTACCTGCGGTGTTGACACCTTGGATAACAGTGGCGTCACCACCTTGAGGTCCGATTGTTCCGTTCGTTGCGCCTTGCAGTTGCGGGGCGGCGGCGTTGCCACCTTGCTGCGTTTGTGCGCCTGTGAAATTGTTGGTGTTGTTTGTTTGGTTACCGGTTGCAGCAGTCGAATCGAATGCATCTTGCGCCAGTGCAGGCATCGAAAGTGCGAGAACAGCGCCGGCTGCCAGAGTGGTGCGTGCAATAACGTTAGTAAAGCGCATATTCTATTGACCTCTAGTAAAAGTTTGTCAGAGCCGGCGTGCAAATTTCACCGATGGATGAATAGTAATCCGAGCACGCTTCCAAGTAAACATTACTAAGGTCATGCCTAGGTCATGGATCGAGTCCTTCTAATGCTCAATATTGATCGTCGTGTTGTGTAACGCTAATGTGGAACGCCCCCGACCGGAGCCGGGGGCGTTTCGGTAAGAGTCTTTGCAGGGCGAGCTTAGCTGAACAGGTTGGCATCTCGGCAAGAAGCAACGAGCCAGTTGATGCAACCAGGGGTGGCTAGACCGCCGGTTACACCGGCTGCTCCCCAGATGATGCGCTTCATGGCGTCTTGAGTACCTGCAGCCATGTTCATGAATCCCCAGATCATTGTCGGTCCGCCCCAGGCAATGCCAAGGATTTCCATGCCGTTTGCGATGATGTTTAGCAAGGCTTCTAAGTTAGCCAAGTTGTTCACGCGGACTGTGCCTGCGGTGTTAACACCTTGGATGACAGTGGCGTCACCGCCTTGGGGACCGATCGTTCCGTTCGTGGCGCCTTGCAGTTGCGGGGCAGCTGCGTTACCGCCTTGTTGCGTTTGCGCTCCGGTGAAGTTGTTAGTGTTGTTGGTCTGGTTGCCTGTTGCAGCAGTCGAGTCGAACGCATCTTGTGCGAATGCGGGAACTGACAGAGCGAGAACGGCACCAGCTGCGATGGTAGTACGAGCGATAAGGCTTGTAATGCGCATGAGAAAACCTCCAGTAGAAGCTACTGTGAATGGGAGTGCTTTATTGAAGAAAAACTGGTGTCGTGTTCACCGAATGGAGCAATATTAAAGGGACCTTAAGTCGTTGTAAATATGACTAACGTCATATTCTGCGAAAGACCAGCATTTGTAGCCTTAATGGGCACTCGGACCGTTAACCCCCAAGCTTAGTTATTCCGCGGTAGAAGCGCTCCATCCCTCCTTGCCGCGGTTAACCGCCGCTTGAGCGGAGAATTTGCCGTGATCTGTCGACCCGCGCGCAAGATCACCGTGACGATACAAGAATGCCAAGTCCTCGGGTGGGTGCCCGCCGCGCAGTTCCTTTTCCCTACAACCGGCGGTTAAAGAAGTAGGCGCGCATCAGCTTTCCCGAACGCACTCGAAAAATCTCCGAACGAAAACCGCCCATCTTTGGGGGAAGGGCGGTTTTCGGCGTGTTGGCGTAAGTAGGCGGAAGTAAAACTTTTAGCTGAACAGGTTGGCGTCTCGGCAAGAGGCAACGAGCCAGTTGATGCAACCAGGGGTGGCCAGACCACCGGTAACACCGGCTGCTCCCCAGATGATGCGTTTCATGGCGTCTTGCGTACCTGCTGCCATATTCATGAAGCCCCAGATCATGGTTGGTCCGCCCCAAGCAATACCCAGGATTTCCATGCCGTTTGCGATGATGTTGAGCAACGCTTCCAAGTTAGCCAAGTTGTTTACGCGGACTGTGCCTGCGGTGTTAACACCTTGAATAACAGTGGCGTCACCGCCTTGGGGTCCGATTGTGCCGTTGGTAGCACCTTGCAGTTGCGGTGCGGCAGCGTTACCACCTTGTTGTGTTTGTGCACCGGTGAAGTTGTTGGTGTTGTTAGTTTGGTTACCGGTTGCAGCGGTCGAATCAAATGCATCTTGCGCGAAAGCCGGCATCGAAAGAGCAAGAACGGTACCGAGTGCGAAGGTGGTGCTAACCAGTACGTTGGCGATAGAACTACGCATGACGGAAACCTCCAGGTCATTTGAACAAGCTATTTAGTAAGTTGATTTGAAACTTCGATGCAATCGCTTCGATGTGTTTATAGTACGCATCCGACCCGCGCATGTCGATATGACTTAGGTCATACGCAGGTCATGCATGACCGTGCTCAAGCGGAAAGTCAGTCCAAGCAATGCGCATCGGAAACGACAGGCAGGATTGACTCCATGAAAATTCCACACGCCGAGGCCAAACTCCCGGCAAGAGGCACAGATTCGGTAGATCACATCGGACAATTTTCGGAGAATCGGGTTCCGATTTTCGAACGCACGGCGAAAAGACAAGATCAGGAGATTTACTAATGAAAATCGGTCGCCGTCTAGTTTGATTCAAATCACTGGAAAGAAAGTCCCTCGTCACATACTAACGCCCGGGGCATTCTCAGCCGATGCCAGAATTCCAACAGATTCTCAGGCTACGCGGGAGTAGTAGATTCATCATGAGTACCGCGGCCGATGCTGTAACGGAGATAGTCTTGCCTGCGTGGTCCTGACAAGCTCCGCTCGTAAACCGCTATCTGGAGGCGGGCGGACGAAATGAATTCCCCAATTCGAACCTTTTCACCTCTTGCGCGCGCGATAACGGCGTTGCTTGTCCGCAAGATATTGCGGATCCTTGAGTTGTTTAACCATCTGAAATGTCGCAAACCTGCAAGCATCAGAGCAAAACTTACCTTTGCTCCCGAGAAAGAAATCAGCACATCGATGAACATCGGCGGATTCCTGAAGACTCTCTTCTACAAGAATCGGAATCTCGCAGCGCCACTCAATCTCGCGATGGATACTAACTCCGTGAGCCGGACTGATGGTCTTCATCGCCTGATCGCGAAAGAGCCCTTCGCATCGCGCAAGATCAAACGGGCGCCCCGCCTGCACATCCCCAACGTAGGTGCAAAATTGCACCAGCGCCGTCTCGCCAATTGACTGCAACAGCTCATCGTGCCCAGGTCCACGCGGCAACGCTCTGAACAGTGGTAGCCCACCAAGTTCATTTTGAAATCCGAGGCGAACACTTTCAACTTTGTGGTTCATAGCCTCCAGTCTGATTTCTCGGGAAAAATGCAACTCTTGCAGCAAGTCACGCATGTCGTTGAGTACCTGAATGAAATCGCTCACCGCATTTGCCGACAGCTCCACGCGTTTTCCCGCAAGATTGCTCACCCAACTCGAAACATCGTCCGGCTTCGTCCAGACTGTCTGTTCATTTAGTATGTGAATCCAGCTTATAGTCGTTGGTAACTTTTGGGGCGACATGGGGATTCTCCTGCGAGATCTCAAGAAGAATGGTTGACCACCACGCACGTGCGTGGTAATGTTACAACGCTCATTCGTTGTAATCAGTATAACATTACAGAACAGCCGAGGATCCCTTCTTTTCGGCAGATGCAGCTTGCCTGCGATCCAAGCCGGAGCTAACTTTTCAGCGGAGAACATCTAAATGTCGGACACACATCCTGCCGGCGGGCTACCGCATGCCCTAACCACTCAGTCGCCACTGAAGCAGGTCTGGAATCTCTTCCTCCCGCTCCTCCTTTACTACGTGATCAGCTCGCTTGTAGGCATCACAGACATGTACCTTGCCGGAGACCTGGGAAGCGAGGCCCAAGCGGCGGTAGGAATCGGAGATCAGGTGATCTTCCTGGTTGTAGCGCTAGGCACGGGACTTTGTACCGCGTGTTCATCGTTCGTCTCCCGTGCTATCGGAGCCGGAGACCACAAAAGAGCTTCAGAATATGCTCGCGACAGTTTGCTTCTCGCCGCGATCATCGGATTGGCTGCCGGACTGGCCGGAATCGTCTTCGCCGAAGCGTTGATGGAGGCATTGAAGTGTAGCACTGCACTCAAGGCTCACGCGGTTCCCTATATCCAAATTTGTTCGTTGGCAAACTGGCCGTTCGTCACTTTCATGTGCCAATCGGCGGTGCTAAGAGCCCTGGGTAAGGCGGACAGAGGCGCTATGATTGGCGTGGTCAGCACTATTGTTAGCATCGTTGGCTCATTATTTGTCTTCTACGCCATTCCCGAACCGTTGGGACATTCATTGAGTTCGCTTGCAGCAGCCTGGATCTTTGGTGCATTCGCAGGCATGTTTTATGGAATATATCTTCTTAATCAACATCTCACCGCTTCACAGTCGAGTATGAGAGATCGGGCTGTCCGGTTGGTGGAACTGGCAAGGACAGCAATACCTGCTGTTGGTGGCGAGTTCGCATTTATAGCATCGAATTTTTATCGCTATTCGCTCATTGCCGGCATTCCAAGTTCAGAATCGCTACAAGCAGCCTGGACAATTCGACTCAAAGTTGAAGAAACTGTAGCAATACTACCTTTGATGGCACTCGCGTGTGCCGTCGCCGTAGTTGTCGGGCACCAGATTGGTGCGCGAAAGGGGAAAGACGTCGGAAAACTTTGCTGTCAAATCGCATCGATCGCAACTCTTTTGATGCTAATCCTCGGCACCGTGTTGGCCGCAGGAGCTGAACTTATCGCCGGTGTATTCACCAGTGATGCAGCAGCGCTGAAGTCAGCAATAATACTTCTGCAACCGTCCCCGATACTGCTTCCGGCCTGCGCAATCTGGTTCGTACTATCCGGTGGACTCGATGGTGCAGGCAATACAAAAACCACCGGATTCCTGAACTCGATTGACGCTGTAGGTGGAAGAATCATGCTCTCGGCAATTTGCATCGGCAACGGTGTGGCAGGACTGGCGTTTGCTTCAACGGTATCTTCCGTCATCACAGCGTCGTTCGCATTGATCTTATTCTTCCGATTTTTTCGCAAATTCGCGTCGATTCCAAGGACTCAACGTAAAACTGTTGTTGCGAGCGCCTAATCCCGATGCGCATTGCAATTCGACCAATGCCGCCAAGATAGGTTCCAGAGCAAAATGCTTTGTGATTCTGTCCGCCTTAGTTAACGGTCTAACTCAGATAGATGGCGAAGGATCAAGGTGGAAGGAAGGCACTGGATCGATAGTTTTGAGTCTAAAAGCTCATACTTCACAGCAATACCAAGCAGTTCGCCATCGGAATTGAGTAGTGCTTCACCACCGACGGTTCTCCCACCGCGCGCTGTCGGTCTCAGTTTTACGTCCAAGAGATCCGCTCGTGCACCACTAATGTAACATTCCCTGCTACCAACGCCGCAGTTGAGGACGAGTTGATTCTGCTCGGTATCACCGAAGATCTCAGTAGATTTAGGAATTGTCGACGATAGGTCCAACCCCTCTCCGGGCAACCCTTCAGGCGGTTGGTAGACAGCAAGGTTCGCGAATGCTATCGACTTAACTAACTTCACCTTTCCGTAGGTGCGAGCAGGTACACCCACGGTAGGCCGTCCTCGCAATAGTAGCTCCCTGCTTTGACCGCTTGAATCGCGCAGTGCGGCGTAGCCGCCTTCGGACACGATGGAACCAGCAGCCTTAGCTGATTTCCAGCTGCTCGTCTCTAACGACGAGATAAGCATTCGTTGATTTCCCGGGACTTGAACCAAGTTGCATTGCGCGCGAACTTCGTTCGTTAAGGGATCAACCAGATCAAAGAGGCAGCGCTGCACTTGTTTCCGCTTCTCATGACGACTAAATCTACGGGTCACCGCTGCAGCTAGACCGTCTGAGAATGGACGAACAGATAGGTAGCGCGGAGGAATAACAGTTTTCCCGCTCCTGTCGATAAAGCCCCATAGCTTGTTCACCAATACAGGTGCCAACCCTTCGGAAAAATCGCCTGCGCGTTCGAAGTTCGCTGGAATTACTAAGCGTCCACGCTTATCAATGAAGCCGTATTTTCCAGTGGCCGCAACCTTGACGCAGGCCAGTCCGTCGGAGAACGACCGAGCTTCCGAAAAATCCTTTCCGTCAATGACTATCTGCCCTTTGGCATCCATGTACGAGGCTTTCCCGGCAAGGAGCGACAGTCCGTTGCTGTATGGCTCAGCCAATTCGGCATTAGGATTGGAGAATTGTATTTCCCCTAGAGTATTTATCACCGAGTAGACCACGCGGAGCTCGGGTTCCTGCGTATCGCCCGCACAGCTTTCGCCGACGGGAGGTTGGTTGGTTAGCTCCGAAATTGTCGAGTCTGAAACACTTTCGCGATCATCCAACTTCGCAGAAAGATTCCCGCCTTGGCGCAGATCCCGCGAAAGTCCCGGACCAGCAGACGGTCGCTCGACTCCAGCCTTGTCAAAATGTCTCGAGGTCTCCGAGAAAGCCTGCTTCTGTCCGCCACCGACGATTGCAAGTTGTCGCACAGACGCTAGTTTTTCTGAAAACTGAGACGCGTACCCATAAACAGGTTCGATCACAAATTTGCCTGCTGAGTTGATGTATCCCCAAGACTTAGGTTTATCTTGCTCTGAAATGTCATCGCTGCCGATCCCTACCCTCACGCAGGAAAGTCCATCTGAAAAGTTTGACGCTGTTTCAAATTGTGGCTCGAGCAGCCACTTGCCTCTGCTGTCTATAAAGCCCCATTTCGCTACCAATTTTCCGGTCGATGATTGTGCCGGAATAGCTAGCACGGCGGCTAGTCCCTCACAGAATGGTTCAAACTTAGCAAGGGCAGGTCGCTCTCGCGAGAGGACTAATTGCAGGTTCGTACGACCAACAATCTTTCCACTCGTGTCTATTAGAGAAATGACTTGTTCTTTAGGGTCTTTCGACGGAAGAATTACTGGCGCAATGCCACCGGAGAAAGACTGAGCCCATGAGTAGGGACCAATAGATTCACTATTACTCTTGTCGATGAAAAATAGCCCCTGCGCTGAAGCGCACTTAGGATAAGGGGGATCAAAGTAATAGTTGATTCTGTAATTTGACCTTAGAGCCCTGCCATTATGAAAGTCCTTGCGTTCGTCAAACGCATCGTGCTCTTCCATGGCGCGAACCCCTTTAATACAGGCTTTACCTGTTCTGTCGATGTAATCGTAAACGTAGAAGGCCTTCGCCGCAGAACAACACACCGACGCCAAACAGATTGCCGCCACAGACATGTAAGTGGCAACCCTCGAATTTTGTGGACGGGCTTTGTGTGACATTTGTGTTCGGAGAAAGATACAGAGACATTATCGCACTTCCCTCATGCGCAATTGCACCGGGCTATACCGATGCGCGCACTCCTTGATGCAGCTATTAAAACACTCATTGTCCGACGACTACGTTTGTTATTCGATTGTTATGCCTGTCACGGCACAGGATGCCTTCGATTCCACGGACGCAACCGGATGGCAATCCCACGCCACTGCAAACGTTACCGGTGCGCAAGCCATGCAGTTTGCGGCTGGCAATGCTGCGGCACTGCAATGCACCAAGAATAAAACGATCTGTCCTGTAGGCGCAGATGCTACAGCCCTGACGGGCGTTAGCACCTCCGGGACTGTTCGCGTCAGCAATCTAGCAAATGTAGAAGCGCTAATGAACTTCATTGCGAACGGAATTGAGATACAGGGGCTTGCGTGGGGTGGACCACTCATAGTGATAGGTTTCATGTGCATGTCTGCTGAAAGACAAGAAGCAATGCGCCGCATCATCCGGCGAGTGTCCGGAGCGCGGGCGGACTAGCCACGCCTGGCGTGGTCAACTGGCTCGTTGCCTCCGCGCGCGACGCCAATTCGTTCTCGTAAAATCTGAGGGCGCCTACCGCGCCTTATGAATAGGCTTAACGAAGCCCTCTGAAGCCGCATTGGAGGCGCGACAGATGCCTCCATTCTTGCGTGATCCAAAAGAGGGACGAGAAGACTGTGTGACTTGCGTGGTCATGTCGAAGACCATGACTTGTGAGTAGAGCACCATTACCAGAGACCGATGCCGGGTGACTTGCGGCAAATATACTCCTAGACCACTTTGAGTTATTGTTATCGTATCGACAAATACCGCGCTTCGCTCACGCACCTTACCAACTCCCGATTCCTGATTCCGCAACACTGGAGGTTCTCCCGATGCGTTCTTTTTCTTTCTGCAAAATTCTTACTCGTACGATTATGGCAGCTGGTATCGTCTGCGCACTAACAGCCCCGGCACTCGCGCAAGACGCTTATGACTCGATGGCGGCTACCGGTAATCAGACAAACAACACTGGAAACTCTACCGGCTCACAATCAGTACAGGGCGGCTTCACAAATGCACCAATGCTTCAAGGTGCGCAGAATGGAACAATTGGTCCGCAAGGCTCAGACGCCACCATCATCATGGGTGTCAATACAGCGGGAACCGTTCGAGTCAACAACCTCGCGAACCTGGAAGCGCTGCTCAATATTATCGCCAACGGCATGGAAATTCTCGGCATTGCCTGGGGCGGACCAACAATGATCTGGGGCTTCATGAACATGGCGGCAGGAACGCAAGACGCCATGAAGCGCATCATCTGGGGAATGGGCGGTGTTACAGGCGGGTTGGCAACACCGGGCATGATCAACTGGTTGGTCGCCTCTTGTCGCGACGCGAACCTGTTTGCTTGAGCACCACATCCGGCACCACGTTTTCTAGAGAGCAAGGTAACGAGGCCCCTTGCTCTTTCGTTAACGTTATCGCCGAGACTTGTTCAGGGCATCGCGTATCTTCGCTCTTAGCTCGTCCCTATGAGGATCTTGCGTGTCGTTGACGTTTTCGTTCCTCGCCTCGCTTGGTGGCGCGACAATGCGTTGGTCCGGGGCCGGTTGCTCGCCGTTCGAAAGAACTGGGCGAACGCGATCGATTAGCTTGTTTTGCGTGGCGACATGAATAGAGAGACTTGTCTGTCCATCCACTCCCGCAAATCTCAGCATATCCGCTGGAATGGTCGAAGGAACGAAGGTCGATTTGGGAGCAGCAAGTGCACCACCTGCGCGCGAAGCGCCCAGCACGGCAAACGCTCCCGGACTTTCGGCAAGCGGCGCTAGTGCCTTGGCGCCGTTTGGCACAGACAAAGCGACCTCGGATAGCGGCGAGGGAGGCGGTTCGTTGAATGGCTGATCGAGAATAGCAGCAACTTCATCCGAAAAGCGATGCCAGCCCAATCGTTTTGGTCCAGTCAAGCTCGATGGAACCGTTTCAATCGTCGGATTCAGATCTGCAGGAAGAGACGCTGGTCTCGCTTCGACTATTTCAGGCAAGAAGCTTGAGGGTTTACCGCCACCCGGCAAAGTCCTTGGAAGCACCATCGCCTCGGCTGTGCCAGTCAGCCCGTCTGCCAACACTCGCGGTCTCGCTGCGACCACTTTGGCTAGCAACTCGGGCAGACGCGCGGCATTGACTGCAGAATCTTGTGCCAGAAAGTCTGGAAGTGCAGGTTCAGACGGCCGAGTCGGACGAATTGCTTGTTCGACCGCAAGACCGCGCGAATTCCCTAGTTTCATCGTAGGATCGAGTGCTGTTTCAGTAATCACAGATGGAGCCGAAAGCGCTCCCATCGGAATCCGTCCTGCGACCTTATAACCGGCGTAGCCCGAAGCGAACATCACAGGATAGTCTACCAATGCGGTTCCCGCCATTCCGGCGATGGTGCCTTTGTTAACTTCAAGATTGGTCGGCGAGTTCCAAGTGTCGGCCATCGCTCCTATGCTTGGGATTCCTCGGCGAATGACATCCACTCCCAGCGCAGCACCGAAACCATACGTCGCGACTTTCGCTACCGTGCCCCACCTCCCGCCAGCCCTGCGGGCCAGATTCAACCCGGCTCCTAAAAGCGCGCAACCTCCGACAGTCAATGCGGTGCTGCCTGGATTTTCGTACATTTCATTGAGCCGGTGCAACGCGCCAGCGGAGAGCCCGTCTCTTAGAAGCTCGGACTCTCGCTGTAACTTGTCGCCAAGCGATTCACGACCGTCGTTCAGTGGAGAAGCGAGTAAGTTTTCCACACGATCAGGCATATGCCACCTCGCTGGTGCTCTGGACCGGATGCTGCCTGACACAATAATCCTACATGCTGAGATGAGACACCATGCGTGCTTACCGTCAGGGAATGCGGTTTTCATCATTTAGAGCGTATTCCAAGCTTGGTTCGCGATATGCGATGCGAATGGTGGGCAAGCGTTTCGGGAGCTTGCAAGCCTGCCCGACGCTTGGCTTCAGTTTGAATTTTTTACTGCTATCAGTAAAAAATCAGGATCATGAGTCCACTCAAATAAGCGCTTTCTCATCTTGCACCGCTCCGTTGACAACGCGCTGGTCTTCCAACTTTTGGATGCGTGCACTTAATTTGTTAATTTGCCCGAGAAGAAGATCGAACATGGCGCTGAAATCGACGGACGACGCCTCTTTTCCGAACATGTCAGCAAACTTGAAGTCCGGCGACGACAATCTGTTAACTATTTCTGCTTCAATATCTTCCTCGGTAATCCGGTTTGTCATCATTGGACCTGCGCAGATAACTCGCCATTCGACGCCATGCAGCGCCTGCGTCACGATCAAATCCAGCACATTGCTACGAACATCTTCTACTGATTCATCGACTGAAGCAGGAGTACTGTCCGTTTTTACCGGCTTCAAGTCAGTGGTTGAGAACAAGCGCTCGGACAATACTTCAGTGCAGAGTTCTACGCATTCGTCGCAGATTCTCACACCAGGTCCGGCGATTAGCATTGCCACATGCTCTCTGCTCTTGAAGCAAAACGAGCAGTTGTTATCGGACTTTCGATCGTTGTCTTGAGGACGATTGACCGCGCCCTTCAAGAGCAAGTTCACCAAAGACTCCTTCACTTCGCCGGCTTCCTCCAACCAGGAAACGGACTCTTCGCTAAACGAGCAACTACCGATTTCGTTGTGTGCCATAGACAGGTAATCGAGCATTGCTTCATCACTGAAGCTTTCACAGCGTGCCCTGGCTGGCTTTCCTCCATCAAACAGAATAAAGATTCGACGATTGCCCGAAACGCATTCCAACGTGCCTGTGAGTTTGCGCATGTGAATGCTTTGAAGAACGGAAAAGACCTCCATGCGCTTCAAGCTGTCTTTGAAATCTTCTTCCATGCGCAGACCTAATAGTAGATAACTTTGGCTCCGGCCATCGCGGGCAAATCAGTAAAGTGCCCGTGCACCTTCAGGTTCCGCAACGCAACATCGGGAGCCTTTCTCGGAGCGCCATACTGCCCCTCCATCCAGGGCACCGGATACAGCGCTACTGCCAACGAATCCAAACTGGAACCCACAACGCTCAGCGGTACTTCATCTGAGATAACGAATGGTGCCCATTCCGCTGTCGCGTTCACTGCGCGAGGCAACCGCCCGGGGATGGCAACTTCACCGTGCTTACCGGCCAGCGCCAAGAGTACACCAGCATTTCCAGGGTTACGCAATGCCTTGATCTCGCCGGTGAACGTGAACTTGAGGTGGCTCTTCCCGGCGGGAGCGGATGGAAGCTTCACTGAAGCCCCCACGCTGCGAGCAGCGTACAGAACAGTCTTGTTCATGCGAACTTGATCTCCTTCCTGCAACATTGGATCAAATGTGCTCGGGGAAAACTCCGCCTGAAACGGTTGACTATCGTTCGTGGGCGATGAAGGAGTACCACTCGGCTTCGAGACCTCAGTTACGGACGATGCAGGGGCAGGCATAACGCAGGCAAGACGAATGCGCAAGGAGTCGAACAGTCGCTCGGCTCGGCTACCGGAGAGTATACGCGAGCTGCGTCGCGCATCACCAGTTATGACGGGATCCGGTAGCCGTGATTCTGCGCCTGCTGCGGGCGACGCGCTTGACACCAGTCCGTAACTGAAATAGTCCGGCGAGAGCATGTATCTTGAGTCAATATTGCCATCACCATAGACGGTAGCAGCTGGAGCCTTCACCGAAAGCTCAATTTTGTTCGGACCGTGCCAGTCAATCCAGTCAGGAGAAACTCGCACGAATCGCCATTGCCTGAAATCTTCCGAGTTGACCCCCATTGAAGGAGCAAACTCGCGCATCTGGTTATAGAGCTCGTAATGCGGTCCATCGATATTGCTGACAGACAGAGGGTGCCCCTCTGCTTTCTTACCGTTAACCACTACTTCGCATTGTTCCAGGTTCTTGTCGCCATCGACCAAAACCAGTACTGATGCAGGTGTCGCAGGTGCCTTGACCTCAGTAAAGTCAATTACCTTCTCTGCTCTTTGACCAAAAGTCATGGCATGCGACATCTCGCGCAGATTCTTCGGATCGTCGCGGCGAGTCAGTTTTTCAGAATGCATGATTAGGGAAGTCAATGCCATCGCGGCAATCAGACTGCCGAGGACACCAGCGATTCGGGGTGCCTCGCCAGGGGATTTCGAAAGTTCACCGCGCCCGCTTGAAGCCAGACCGAACACTGCCAGCACCATCAGCAATGGCATTGCAGTAAACGCGTAACGAGCCGTAGACTCTGCCAATATGTAGGCGAAGTGCCCCGACACCAGGATTGCACAAAGCTCTAGCGGTAGCCGGGTGGCTGAGCTCATTTGCCTGTAACGACAGCAGGCAAAGAGAATCATTCCGTAGATACCGGCGCACAGAAGCATTTGATGCCAATAGATCTGGCCATTCATGTCCACGCCGACGGCACGATTCTTAAAGTCGTTCCACGGATACGCGAACAGCCGAGTGATTTTTCTGGACACCAGCGTCGCGCACTCTTGCGGGTAACAATGCCACATAGCATAAACAACGTTCAGAGGACCTTCCGTCTCGCCGTTCAAGTCTGTCAGAACAGGGTGCGGATTGCAGCCCCAACCATCGAATTCAGGGTTCCACGCCTTCGCTACGTTGTAGACCGGCTGCCGTTGCGCCGTGATCGACGGCTTGCCTGTCACTTCGTTGGTGATTGCGCACCAGGGCAGGGCAACCGCTAAGAGTGCTGCTAAGAAACCAACAAATGCCTTCTTTCTCGAAGCAAACTGCATGCAACCAAAAAACGAAGCAACAACCACAGCCGGTATCAGCGCCGGTTTCGACACGATCAACAGCCCGGCGACCAAACCACCAACTAATGGACCTGCAATCGGTCGCTTCAAACTAGACAAAGCCCAGACAAGCAGCAAGCAAAGCAGTGCTGCCGGTGTTTCCGTCATCAGGTGACCGGTCTGAAGCACCGCCGAGGGATAGGCCGCGAACAGAAGTCCAGCCATTATTGCCCAGGCGGGATTTCGCGTAACCCGCAGAACCAGGAGTGATGCCAGTCCAGCGGTTCCCGCATGAATTAATGATTGACCGTCAGCCAGAATGTTCCAATCGCGAGGCGTAGGCACATGCCCCGCCATCAAGAAAACTGGAACGTAGATTAAAGCCAAAAGCGGTCCGTCCAACAACATGTGAGCAGCCGCGCCCGCATTTCCCCAAATGGCGGCAAAGTTGCCGGACGATATGGCCTCCACGAACTTTTGAATGGTAATGAGATAGTGTTTGCCATCCGTCGACAACGTTATACGAATGTCATTCCAGGTGAAGTTATGTAATAGCGCCAATGCGAGGGCAAGAGCGGATGGCACGAAGAAACAAACCAACGTCATGATCCGTCCACACGCGGCCGTCGTTGTCGCAGTGGATTCAGCCGACGGGATGGACGTCTGCGGTTTTCTGGCTACCGTGGTTGGCATCTTGGTCCTCCATGGACCTTGATATGTTACGGCCATACGAAGCAGGCTCCGCTTAAGTATTTTTCGCCTTACATATTGAGGGAGCGATGGTTAGCTCGCTCTAATGTTTCGTATAATGGACGGACAATTCGCGAGAGTGCTATGAATCTGGAAATCCGCAACAAACTTCTAATCCCAGTCTTGATTCTCACTGTATTGCTCGGTGGCTTCATACTGATGCGCTTTGTGTTTCCGAACGAGTATCGCTCTCAGGAGTGGCCGGCAACTAAGCTCGAAATGCAAGGACAAAAGCTTGTGCTCAAGTTGCATACGGATCGAACTCCTGATGCGCAGCGACTGCAACTTCGCGACCTGGACGGATTTTCCTGCACTTTGATCTGCGAGCCTGACGGCGGTTCGTTTGCACCGGACTTCATTACATTCATGAAAGAGCGCGCGGCAGTAGAGCCGAAGCCTGCGTTGATCTTTCAAAATAGACAGGGATACATAGTGCATAAGCCAGTGCCCGTAACTTTCACGCCTCAGCCCGCAGAAGGACAACCTACGTCTTACTTAGGCAAGGGATTTGTGGTGCTCTCGCCTCACGCTGGACCGGCCCAATCCTGGTCGATCGACTGGACAGGTAAGAATCTGAGTCCGCAATAGAATAAAGCGGTATATAGACCTTCGGAAAACACGTGAGGCTCGGGCTTTGCGGGACATCAACGGCTTTATTGTTCGGGCGGAGATTCCGGGATATCAGCTGCTCCATCTACTAGGCAAAGGGAGCAACGGTTTTGTAGTCAAAGCTAAGCAGCTCGCCACGGAACGCACTGTGGCAATTAAGTTTCTCAAACACGAGCTGCTGGACGAAGGACAACGTGCGAAGCAGCGCATGCTAGGCGAGGCAAGACTGCTGAGCACCATCAGCCATCGAAACATCATTCAGGTGTTTGGTGCCGGGCTCGGGAAACGCTCCCCGTACGTTATAACGGAGTTTGTCGACGGCATGACGCTAGCCGATTTAATCGCGAAGGAACGATTCATAACTCTCAATCGCTTAGACCTGCTCTTTCGTCAGCTATGCGCAGGGCCGAAACAGCTCACGACCTTCCATCATTCACCGCGACCTGAAGCCACGAAATATTATGGTTTTTGATTCACCAGACGGAGAGCAGCTCAAGATTCTCGACTTCGGCATAGCGAAAGTCACATCGGTGACAAGGTCAATGAAGGAGTCACCAATACCGGTGCCTTTGTCGGCAGCCCCACTTATATGAGTCCCGAACAATTCATCAACGGTTCAATCGATCTCAGAACCGACATCTAGGTCCGCATCAAATCAACCTCAATGCCGCCCTGGCAATCAACGAGTTGGCGATCTGGTATCACAGCAAAGGACAATACTCTGAATACCGCAAGATAATTGATTGGGCGGAGAGATTGATTGATGCTGAGAAAGCGGCTCCTCGAACGAGACTTGCCCCGGTTGCAATTCGGTCCGCTATTGCCGGAGCCATCAGGCGAATGCCGTTGTCGACGTTACCCCAATGGATATCGCAATCCGCGTTTGGCAGAATGAAGCCTTTTTCCGCAAACATAGGTATCTCTGCCTATAGCTTGATGCAAGAGTCCATTGCCCTTTTCGATAAACTGTCACCTGTCAAGCAAAAGAAATGCGCAATCCAAATTCAGAGGCTTAAGGACAAGCTGGCTGAGGCAAAACAGGCACATAAGTTTTCAGAGTGGAAGTAGTCCAAGGGTGTCTTTCGCAGAACCTTCAAAGATGTTTATGTACCGAAAGCTAGACAGAACTTTTGTCTAATCCCATCGGGGAGGAAATCAAGTTAAGATGTGACTCGTTTTTACGACGGCACAGCGCATGATTTTCAGCAGCCTCGAATATCTGCTCTTCTTACCCTTGGTAGTCTTGCTTTACTGGCAACTCAAGGGCAGCTGGCGCCCGGGTTTGGTGGTTGCGTCCAGCCTCTTTTTCTACATGAGCTGGTTACCGATATATGGCATTTTGCTACTCCTGCTGACAACCTGTACGTGGTTGCTGGGCTTGGGAGTTGCAGGGGCGAAAACCGGAAGCGTTAAGGCCAGGACACTTCTTACATTCGGTATTACCTTGAACCTTGGATGCCTGTGCTACTACAAGTACGCAGGGTTTATTCTGGCAAACATCGCCAGCAGTCTCCACATGCTGAATTCCGTAATTGGTCCCGCGATACCGGCCTGGGATGCGCCCGTCATCGAAGCGCTGCTTCCGTTGGGCATCTCGTTTTTTGTCTTCGAGTTTGTGCATTATTTGGTCGATGTGTACAAGAGCGGTCAACCCGTTAAATCATGGATGGAATTTACAGCATTCGCATCGTACTTTCCGTCTCAGATTGCCGGTCCCATCAAGCGCTATCAGGATTTCCTCGCCAGGCTGAGATCCCCGGAAAAGCTCACGCCTGATCTATTTAACGAAGCGATGACGCTGATTATTCAGGGACTCTTCAAAAAAATCGCAATTGCAGACCCTTTGGGCATCGCTATTTTTCCGGTTTTCGCGTCGAACACCGTTGTGTCGGCCGCCGATGGATGGCTTGCTGCCACAGGCTTCGTGATTCAGGTCTACTGCGACTTTTCCGGTTACACCGACATCGGGCGCGGCTCGTCCCTCTTGATGGGCATCCGCTTGCCGGAAAATTTCCGCTTACCTTATCTGTCTGCCGATCTAACCGAGTTCTGGCGAAGGTGGCACATGTCCTTGTCCGAATGGCTCAGAGACTACGTTTTCATTCCTCTAGGGGGATCGCGTGACGGAAAGTTTGCAACATGGAAGAACCTCATGCTCACCATGCTTGCCTGCGGTCTTTGGCACGGAGCGAGCTGGCACTACATTATCTTTGGCTTCCTGCAAGGATTCGGGCTAGTCGTTCACCGTGAGTGGCATGCACTGACCAGAAAGAAAGCTGACGGCAAAGCACCCGGAACGCTACAACACGCAGCGGCCTATTGCGGCGGTGTTTTTCTGACAACGTTGTTCATGATACTAACTCTGGTGTTCTTCCGATCCTCGGACCTGCCGCATGCTGCGTTGATTTTCAAAAGCCTGATTAACTTCCAGGGACAATGCGAACTGGCAGTGCCACTGGCAAAGTCCGGTGCACTAGTGTTCCTGGGCAGTTATTTTGTGTTCTGGTTATTGCGCGACTACCATGAGACTCTGTTTTCAGTCTCACGCCATGTACCGGAGAATGTGCGTCATTACATGCGACCGGCTCTGCGATTGGGCGCTTGGAGTGCTGCGGGAATTCTGATGATCGCGGCTACACCAAACGAGTCTGTTCCCTTCGTTTATTTTCAATTCTGAGGGAAGATGCAACCCGTAGTCAGTCTCACTCCCAATTGCGTTAAGTCCGTCGAACAGGCGCAGTCTCGGCCGGCGCGCAACATTATCGTTCTGTGCGTGACGATACTTGTCGTTCAGGTATTCGCACTATTCTCCGCGGAAATGGTTCTGTATTTCGCAGGTATCGGGGAAGAAGACATTTCAGTGTTTGATCCTGATCTTGGCTTTCGCCACCGCAGCCACAAGCGCGTAACCTGGCGCCAGGAAGGGTTTTCGCAGGGATATTTCGGTCAAGACGGGCTGCGTGCTCCGACGCTTCCGGCCAAAGCACCAGGCGTGTATCGCGTTATCTTGCTGGGGGATTCTTTCGTAGAGGGACTGCAAGAGCCCTACGAAGTGAGCTTTGCACAGCAAATGCAGGAGCGACTTCACGCTTCCACCGGCAAGCAGGTTGAAGTTCTGAACTTCGGAACAGTTGGTTATTCAACGGTACAGGAATATCTGTTGCTCAAAGAGATGCTACCGAAGTATTCAGCTGATGCAGTCATTCTCGCGTATACACCGCGCGACATGGCAGAGACTCTTGAAACATGGGCACCCGCAAACATGAAACCGATCGGATCCCGACCGTTCGCATTAAAGGCGCCGGGCAAACCTCTTGAAATAAGCAACCTTCCGGTACTGAACGCCGCCGCAGTACCGTCTACCAAGCTAGCGTCGCAATTCGAATGGTTTCGACAAAACAGCCGCCTTTGGGGCTACTTTTCAGTAAACAAGCCAAAATTCCATTTAAAGAATGCTGTCTTTGAGACAGTGGGTGCCATCGCTCACGATCCGGCAAAGGGACTACAGCAGATGATCAGACCTTTGCTGAGTTCGGCCGATGCATCGTTCCAAATTCAGTTCTTCGAACAGAATAAGAAAGACCAGCAGACACAAAAGCAAGCTCGCGCCAATGCGGCTACTTTGCGGCGCCCTGATTTGACAAACGATAAAACCGGCGTCATGCGTAAGGCTCACTTGCAGATGCTGGACGACACATTCGGTGAATTGGCCGCAAAAATGAATCAGCTCTGCACCAGCAATGGTGCGCGCCTGACCGTGCTGCTCACCCCTTGCAGGTCTGCTCTACTTCCTCCCACCGCATCGGTGCCAGCCCCTGCACCACCGCTCTACAATGTCAGCTATGCTGATGAGATCAAGTTTGTTACGCGACACGGCAACGAGCTCGGCGTTCCCGTCGTGAACGCGCAAGAATCGGCATCAAGACTACAGTCGTCTGAAATCGAAAGAATGTACTTCGTGCACCACCCGACGAGACACGGCAACAAATTTCTCGCAGACTGCATGGTCCCGGTGATTCAGCGCATGATGCGCGCACCAAGCGAACTGGCCGCCACCCCGATTCAAACTAAATAACCTCACAAACGCCTCAGGCTGTCGCGCACCCCGCAATAGACAAGCTCAAGGCGTGCGGTCCCTCTACGATGCACGGTCTGTTCGGGTCTTGGTGTAGCGGTGGAACAAGTCATACCAGAGCAGCGTACAGATTGATTGCACCACATTCGATGACATCGCCCTGCTCCCTCAGGACTTTTTCACGCAACCACTGGAAATCGATCATCGTCATTAGGCACCAGGTAGCAGAACTTCGCCTGGCTCGACGCGCGAGTTCGACGTAGCTTAGCGGATTCTTAACAAGAAGGTACTAGTCTTATGTCTTGAAACATCCGATTGGAGGAAGAAGATGGACGATCTGAATTTTGAGAATTCGTTGTCTCAGTGCAAACTCAACGATTTAATACGAGCAACCTCCAGCACGTTGTTGGCGGACGCTCATGACATTATTGCTTCAGCCCCTGTGGCGCATCGGAAGCAGGTCGATAACAGCAACCATGCTCGCGACAGGCAGGACTTCCTTGAGATCGATCATGTTTTCTGGCCGTTCAAGAAAGACGCAGATAACCGTCTCAATGAGCAGAAGATGGACCAGAAACCTGTTAAGTCCGATAAGGATCGTGCGCATGAGCTGCAGGACATTTTCAAGAAAGGTACCTGGGACGACGAGGTGAAGAAGCAGGTCGAGAATATCTTCAGAAGTTGCCACTCTCCGCTCAATGTTTTGAAGGAATTCTATGAAATCGAGGACGATGATCAGCCGTTCTCGCTGACCTTTAAACCAGGGCGTGATTTGGCGGATCCGGACATTGTTACCGTTACGAAGCAAGGAGCAGGATCTGAACTGCAGATTCGGTATGAAAAGCAGGTCGAAGCGGGAGAGGGTGAATATGTCGGAGGGGGCTGGAAGCTCAAGACTAAAGACGGTTTGGATGTTCAGTGTAACTACGAAGATCCACGCTATTATCAAGTGAAAAGCGGCGAAACAACATACAAAATCGAATGGTCCAAGGAAAAGGATAGATACACGCTTGCGGTAATAGATGCAAACGGTAAGAAGACCGAGCATGTGGCTGCTCACAGCCGATTGAGAGGACGCTATCAGAGCTACCACTTTCCAGCGGTTGGAGTAGTTGTTCAGGAAGGCTGCAACGGAGCTTGGCCTGTCAAAATTGCTCTGCCCGGAGACAAAGAGCTGTTCATAGCAGAGGACTTTAAAAAACTGGATTTCCGACTTCGCCAACCAAAGAACTAGCTGCTTATCTTGGAAGATAGGCCAGAAGAAGCCGAGCAATATTGCACCAAAATTGCTCAATGTGGCGGATCGCAAAGGACGCGAAGCCCTATCCTAATTCTGACTTCGCTCTTTACTCAATTGTAGGGAGAGGCCGGCACAGGACTCGTAAAACTGGGCATTTACGGAATGGCGTCTGGGATATACACTGAAGGCATTACGTTGCCAAGCGGACGACTTGACTATGGACTCGACTCATTTCTCCATCATAGCGTTGGTCATTGTGTCCGTAGGTGTTGCAATCGCCTACCGGATGCTGTTCGCGCCGAAAAAACTTGAGCGAGGGGAGAAGCCGAAAGGTTCGCACGAACTCGAAGTCGCCATGAAGATGGGCAGCCCGGACGAGAAGTGCGAAGCGATGAGAGAAATGGCGCAGCTCTACTCTCGACATAACGATGTTTGGACCGCGGAGAGTTACATCAAACTAGCGCTGAAAGTGATGGAAGAAGCCTACGGCACGCGCGGTCCCGAGCTGACGGAAGTGCTGCGAGATTACGCGTCATTGATGCGAAAGTTTGGACGCGGCGGACAGGCTGTTGAGCTAGAAGAGCGAATGAAAAAGTTGAACAAGACCGCGCACAGCTAGTCTAGGCGAGGCGCGTGCGGTCCCGGAATCCGCTGCAGTGAATTCGCCTCGAACCATTCGCTAATGAAATCAGGTTTAATGGAAATCGCGTGAGGCGACAGGGATTTCGGCCTGCCCTGAGGATATGCGCGGCATCGATTTGAACGAGTCTGCAATAATGTTCAATACGCCTTCTTCCTTCTGAAGCTTGCCTGCTATCAGCAAGAAGTTGTGTCCTAAGATGGTATCGCGGAACTTCTGAAAGATATTCGGTTTGATGATGACGTTTGCCGTGCCGAATTCATCCTCGACAGTCAAGAAAACAAAGCCCTTCGCAGTGCTTGGTTGCTGTCGGCAAATCACACCGGCGCCAATACGAATAGACTGATTAGCATGGCATGATGGCAAATCGAGGGATGACACCAAGCCCTCGTTCTGTGCCCAAGCGCGATAGTACACCATGGGATGATTGCCAGTGGAAAGTCCTGTGAGATTGTAGTCGGCCATCGTAATTTCCAAATCAGTCATTGCCGGAATCTGATTGCTCTCTGGGGTCAATGCTTCAAGTAAGGCTAGTAAGGGGCGCTCCTGACGATATCTGATTCCGCGAAGCACTGCCCACATTGCCTTTCTTCGCCCCGGACAAAATGATTCAAACGCACCAGCGGCAGCAAGTTTCTCCAGGTCTTTCGCACCAAGTCCACTTCGGCGGCACACATCCTCCAGAGATGTGAATGGTCCTCCGGTAGCCTTCGCATGGAGAAGAGCCATTTTAGCAGCCGGTCCAAGCCCGCCCACATAGCGCAAGCCTATACGTAGAGCAGGCTGATTCGTGCCACCATTAGCAATTGGGTTGATTGCGCTTTGGAGCGGGCGGGTCCCCCGCGCTTCCGGGGCTTCGCTGCGCGGCACCACGGTCGGCAGTCCGGCGTCCGAGAGATCGCGGTTCGAAAGCACGATGGTTTCAGCTGGATCTTCCAGGGTGCAATCCCAGTCACTTTTGCTCAAGTCGACGGGGCGGACTTCAACGCCATGACGCATGGCATCGCGAATTAGAGTTGCGGGGCTATAGAAGCCCATCGGTTGCGCGTTGAGGATGGCGCAAAAGAACTCAGGCGCAAAGTACCGCTTTATATAGGCAGACGCAAACACCAGTAAACTAAAAGACGCGGCATGACTCTCCGGGAAACCGTAATTAGCGAACGCTTTCAACTGGAAGGTAATTGTCTCGATAGCCTCTTCGGAAAGCCCATTCTTCCGCATGCCGGCGGCAAGCTGATCGCACACGTAAGCCATCTTCTCCAGTGAGCGCTTGTGGCTCATTACCCGTCTTAATTGATCGGCTTGCGATGCGGTAAAGCCAGCTGCCACCACGGCAAGCTTCATGCCCTGCTCCTGAAAAAGCGGAACGCCAAGCGTGCGTTTCAATATCGGTTCAATAGAAGGATGGAGATAGGTCACATCCTCCGTGCCGCGTCGACGCCGCAGATACGGGTGCACGATATTGCCCTGAATCGGACCGGGGCGAACAATAGCTATCGAAATAACTATGTCGTAAAAGCACTTGGGTCGAATCTTCGGCAAAATATTCATCTGTGCCCGCGATTCGACTTGAAAAACACCGACAGTGTCAGCCTTCTGCAGCATCTCATAAATAGCGGGATCACTCATATCCAACTGAGAAAGATCCAGATCAATCTGCCGATGTTGTTTAATGAGTTTGACGCCTTGCTGAATCATCGTAAGAATGCCCAATCCCAACAAGTCAATCTTGATCAATCCCACAAGATCAATATCATCCTTATCCCATTGAATAACAGTGCGACCGGGCATTGATGCCGGCTCCACCGGCACAATCCTCCCGATTGGTTCCCCCGACAGAACAAATCCGCCCACGTGAATGGAGCGGTGTCGCGGAAGTTGATGCAGCCCTGCCACCACCTTGATCAAAAGCTGAACACGTCTATCACGCGGATCAAGTCCTGCTCGCTCCGCACCGCCATCCAGAAGCGCAGCCGCGGCGTCGCCCGCCTCCCTGTAATGGACTTCCGCAGCCAACTTGTCGGCTTGCTCAGGAGAAAAGTCGAAGATGCGCGCAGCATCGCGTACGGCAGAGCGCCCTCTATAACTGATATGCTCGCAAACCATTGCGGCATGCTCACGTCCGTATTTTTCATAGACGTATTGCAGCACATGCTCGCGCTCCTGGTGCGCAATATCGAGATCGATATCCGGCGGCTCATTGCGTTCCTCAGAGATAAACCGCTCGAAAAGTAAATCCATGCCGATAGGATCAACTGCCGTTATCTTGAGGCAATAGCAAACAGCCGAATTAGCAGCGGAGCCCCGCCCCTGCACCATAATATCGCGTTCTTCCGCGAAACAAATTATGTCGCGCATTATCAAAAAATACGGAGCGAGGTCAAGCTGAGTAATCAGCCTCAGCTCGTGCTGAAGCTGCCTGATGTGCTGTTCGGTCAATCTACCGTTATAACGTTCACGAGCGCCGGACCAAACCAAATCATACAGAATCTCATTACGCAGCAATGCGTGTCGCCTGGCTTGTGCATCCACAATCTGCGGTGCGGTGATGTCCGGACGCCAGTCTAGAACAGCCGCACCAAGCGACTCCCTGACCCTCTGCATTAGCTCGGCTGAGGGGCGCAATCGTGCAGGATCAATCTCCGGTAGATCCGGCTTCAACATACCAAGACGGAACGCGCAGCGCTCTGCCACCAGAAGCGTATTGCTTACCCCCTCAGGATAACTCCGCCATCGCCAGACCATTTCCCTCGGAGACTTCAAGCACCAATTACCATTGGGGCGCAGTCGCCGGCCAGCCGTACTCAGTGTCACATCATGCTTAAGACAGGTAAGGACATCATGAATGATGCGCTTTTCAGGTGCAGCATAATGCGCATTATTCGTAACTACCCACGGTATTGCCTCCGCCCCGGCAATCCGCAGTAAACCTCGACATATTACGGCTTCCTGACGCAGATCGTGGTCCCACAGCTCAAGAAAGAAATGCTCGCCATAAATATCCTTCAACAAACACGCAGCCTGACGAGCCCTATCGAATTCACCGCGTGCAAGCAAATACGGGATCTCACCATGCGGACATCCAGACAGCGCCACGACACCATTTGCATGCTCGGCCAATAGTTCCATGTTGCTGCGCGGCAGCCCGCGATTCTCCGCAGTCATGCGTGCCTTGGTAATAAGATGGCAGATGTTCTTGTAGCCTTCTAAATTGCGCGCCAGCAAAATAATATGATAGTCACCGGCCAGGCTCAGTTCCGCACCAATGATGGCATCCAGAGAGGACTCCCGCGCCGCAGCAGCGAACCGCACGGCGCCGCCCATATCATCATGGTCCGTGATTGCCAGTGCGCTCAGACCGATATTATTGGCCCGATCGACTAGCTCTTCAGGGCTTGAGGCACCATCGAGAAGAGAAAACGCTGAATGGCAATGCAATTCGGCATACTTCACTGCTCAGTCAAAAAATCCTTCAATTTGCCAAGACTTATTACTGTGGTCCCTTACCAAAAGCACCAGAAGCCCCTCGCATTCCTGCGCGGAAAGCAATGCGCCACCACCGCCATGTTGCGATGAACGTCGGGAGTAGGGTCGGTCTTGCGCCTCAATCAGCGCTACATAGTACGACTTGCAAACTGGATTCTCCCACCACAATCCGGAAAGCTTCTCCGGTTCAGTTAGCTCTCGAATCCGATACCACCGCCCGCGGTATGTCACAGCTTGAGGCAGATGACCTTTATATTCAACAAGTACCGGTTCAGGCGATGGCGATTTGCGCAACACCAAACCACACGCGAACGGGGCCGTCCCCTCGCCACAACTGATATCGAGAGGCAACACGGTCCCTTCCGGAATATCTTCTCCTACAGGAAGCCAGCTTCCGGCAGAATCGGGAAGATGCTGATCATTGGGAACAGATCGCACCAGAGAATTAGGACCAAGGCGACTCACGAACCGCTGTAGCAATAGCGCCAGAGGCTCTGACTGATCCATGTTGTCGCCGTCAATAACGAAATGCTCGTCACTGGCGTCATCTGCTACCACAATCTGTGGTGGAGCCGGGTCTTCGACTGAAGATTTCACAGTCGAAGGTCTCTTCCGCGCAGCCGTCTTGTCGAGAACCGAGCGATCATAAGTTGATAGATGAACCAGACTTCCGGCTGGTCGATTGGATGAACCAGCGGCAAAATCGGTGGAAATGCTCGTGCCATTTTCAATTGCTACCGAAGTGATTTCCAATTGTGCTGCACTTGCGGACTTTTTGCTCGCTCGCTTTGTCGACGGCTTACGCTTAGCTGGTGCCTTCTTTGCTTTACCACTTTCGGGAATGGCAGGGTCCGTAGTAATTGCAGCATCAGCTATAGCGGCTTTCTCTTGAAGCGGGCTGGAAGCCCGCGCTCCCGGGGCTTCGCTGCTTCGCAGTACTGATGTCGATTCGGCGGCAGGAGCTTCGTGGACCGGCACCGAGTCTGTCGATTTGGAGAGCGAGAGTGAATCGGAATAGATTGCCTCCCGATTGAACGTCATGATCGGATGCGGAACTAACGCAGTTTCTCGGTTCCGGTGTGCATCAATATCTGAACTTTGACTCTCTGCCTCAATTCGCTCATCAGAGAAAACACGAGACTGCGTAACAGTCGAATCTGCTGCTGCTGCGGAGAAAAGACGAGGCGCAGTAACAGCCTCGCCATCGGCAATTTGCTCCATTGCAGGGAACAGTCGAGGTTGCGTAACAGCTGACTCCGCGGCAATTCGCTCCGCTACAGGGGAAAGACGGAGCTGCGTAACAGTCGCCTCTACCGCAACTGCTGCCGTCGCCTCTGCTGTGATTCGCTCCGCTGCAGGAGAAAGACGCTGCTGCGTAGCTGCTGCTGCAACATCACGACTAATTGCCGCACTAGACTTCTTAACTCCGATTTTGTTCTGCTTCCAGTCTTCAGCAGAGAACCGATCAACGCCAATCTTTACGCCGGTAAATTCACGCGACAACTGCCGCGACTCCAATGAAAGCTTGATCAGCTCAAGAAGAAAAACCGGACTGTTAGAGGGACGAATAAGTTTGATCGTTCGATCATCGAACTGTTCGTCATCATTATAGAACGAGACAGATAAGGAATGGCAGTGAAAGCTGTGTTCCTTTAGTTCTTCACATAGCCTGGTCAACATTGATTTCAAAATGAATTGGGTCTGCTGCAAAGACTCAACAGGGAAGCCCAACTCAATTGCACTATGAAATTCTTGCTCAGGCAAAACCGATTCAGGGAAGCGATTATCATTACCGCCAGCGAGTTCATAGGCGCGAAGACCTTCATCGCCAAACCGATCGATTACTTCGTTGACGGGCATGTTTAGCAACTGCCCCATTGTCTTTATGCCGAGAGACAACAATGTGTCAGTAAGCGTAAATTCCCGCGGAAGATGACTGACCGACAGTCCGGCAAGGAACTGAGAACCTTGTCCAATCGGAACAATAAAATGATTCTGTTTCTTGAACTTACTAGCCACCAGTGCGGCAAAAGCCGAGTCCGCGACACCGGTATGGACATCAGGAAAGCCAACAGTGCTTACAAGCTTTTGTACTCGACGGCAAAATTTTTCCTCGCCGCCTAAGTGCAACATCCCGGACGCATCCAGCAAAAATACACCCGGCTCTGTGGCAGAAACCTTCGGCGACACAGCCACCAGCTTATGAAGCAAATCTTTCTGCAAAGCGCGATAAAGCAACTCGTCATATTCGCGCCAGACTAAATCTGCGCACACAGCCCGCGCTTCCGAAAGCTTCATGCCCGGATATACTCGTTGTTTGCTTGCCTCTTTCGAGCATATTAGTACTTGCGAACGACTAGCAGAGCCTTTCACTATGACTAAAGGTTTTCCTTTCAGCCCGGGCTCATCCTTTTGATGAGCGACGATCTGGAATTTGGGAATGCGTAAACAAGCGATTCGGGATCGATGCAGCAAGACTAACCTCCAAATCCTGAGACATTCCATCACGCCAAGCGTTGAACTTTACGGTAGGAATGATCATGGCTAACCCGTTAAGACCGGATTCACGATGCATTTTTGCGCCGCGATTAAACGTGAAGCGAGCGTGGCAACCCCAGCTATTAGTGTTGGACGAATTATTCGGTGTCGAACTGGCGCCACCATTGTTATTGTTTTTGTTGAAACCGAACTTCCCTGGCTTTGGTTCAGGAGCGGGAATTTCACGATCACATTCAAAGTCGTCAGGCATATCAGAAACAATGATCAAGGCGGCATTTGAACGATCAAGAGCACGCTGCAATCTTGCATAGACTCGCCAGGGGGATGGTGCGTAGCCGATACCGCGGGATCGGCGATCATTCAAATCGATGCTACCGAGATCAAGAATGACAACATCGAATGCATTGCTGCGAATAAATTGATCAACGCTCCACACGGATTCTTGCACTTGCAAATGCCGCTTTGAGACAAGAGGAATGGCCTGGTTTTCGTCTTTGTTGCATGAAACATCGGGTGGGCGAACAATCCAGAATTTTCCTCTTTTGCTCAAATCAGCTGTCAGGGCACCAGATGGTTCCCTGTTAGAACCCGGGACGCGGTTCGATGAACGCTTCTGACGATCTTCCTGCTCGCCGGCTTTCATCGATTTTCTCGAACGAGCTTCCCCGTTCAGAGATTGATTTGTTTGCTCCCTGTTGAAGCTCTTGGACCCCGGACCAATTTCAACCGTTTCGTTTACACGTTTCCACTGCTGTTCAACGAACGCCCAGTCTGCCGGATAAAGTTTCCCTTCCGTATCTATATAGGCCACATTGAGCCCCCTGGAGCACCAATAACTCACAGCAGATCTGAGTATGCTGGTTTTCCCCGAAGACATAGGACCGGTCCATTCTGTAATACGCTTGCGAGCGACTCCACCGGTAACGCTATTGTCTATTTCGGGAATCCCCGTTTGCACGTACCGCTGGCTCTTGCCGGCAGTCAACCATTTGCCTGGAAAGAGTTGTTCGAGTTGTTGCTTCAATGCCGCGACACGAACTTGCATACTCATTGAGGGTTCCTTCTTTCTAGTAGTGAACTCGTGTTTACTTTCGGATGAAAAACGGACGCAGAAATCTGAGGCTCGCCAAACGCCATGAACATCGCGAGCATCACAACCTATTTAGTTGGAATATATAATCGAGCCTACGGAATACTGCGGAAAAATAGTCCCCATTCACAACTGCAAGACAACACCGCGCACACCTGGAGCATTCAGGAAAGCGAGAGAGAGATTGGACAAGATGGCAACTTATGATTGAGTCGGTTGCGAATAGAACCGTTTGGTTGTCGCCCGTCTTGTTTGTCTTTGCTAAATTTGTGTTGGTAATGAGTATTAAGCCATACGGCTGTATGGTTCGTCAATACCTTTGTATGTGTTCTCGATGTATTTTATTTACGTTTATCTGCCGGATCTTGAGGAGCGGCGGGATCCGGGATCGTTGACAGACAAAGGATCTGCGGCCGTCGGATATACGATCGATAGCCAAATCTTGTATGGTATCTCTCAGGCTTACAAAGAAGCCTGTAATCGACAAGTAGCACCCCGAATTCAGCTTGTATGGCAAAGACCTTTTTAGTCGAAGACGACCCACATCGCGACCACCGTTGAAGACGGCGGTAGCTTTTCAACTGCGTGCCGATGATTATCCGACTAAGCCAGTCCATATAAAGGAATTGTGTGGTGGCAAGATTGAAGTAGAGTCTTCAGCTATGGTCGATAGTTCGAAATAAAAATTTCGTTGCCAATCTTACTCAGCTTTTTCGAGTTGCAATTGTTCATTCCGTATTGAAGGCGCCAGGGCGTGATGGTGCATCCTTCATAAAGACTGCGGATTTCAGGGCAATCATCGTAGGTTATAAGAAACTTGTGACGAGTAGCACGCAGTAGTTGCGCAAGACGGTCGTGCTCGAAAGAGTGTAATGATCCATTTCGACCATAAAGTCTCGTAGCAGTGAAGTAGGGAGGGTCGAGAAAGATGAAAGTGTCGCGTCCGGGCTTAGTAATCACTTCCTCAAAATCCAATTCAGTAATTCTGGTGTCGGCCAGAGCGAACGGAAGAGGGGCCAAGCGAGCTATTGCAGACGCGGTGAACCGACGAAGACTAGCCGAGCTGGAGAATCCACCGGCACGGGTGGTACCGGAGAAGGTGACTCGATTAAAGAAGAAAAACAACAACGCTTCACGATAGCTATCCTCCGGCACTTCATTTCTGGCGGCCAGGTAGTACTCTTTTATATCTTCCGCCGACGCGAAGCCGCTACGTAGCTCTTCCAGCTCACGACAAAGGCGGGCGCACGTTTCAACATTCTGCGCTGTTCGCCAGAATGAAACCAACTCCTTAAACTTGTCGTTAATCCAGTAACGCTTTGCAAGCCGCTGGGAACGAGCGTAGAAATATACACTGCCACCACCGATCATCGGTTCACGATATTCAATCATGCGCGAAGGAAGAACATGCGCTATCTGATCAATAGCCTTTTGCTTGCCTCCCGGATATCGCAATGGTGACCGAAACGCTCTGGTTTCAGTCGATGAGCCGGCTTGCGATACTGCAGTGTTCATGGTGTGATTCTACAGGCTGTCCATCATAACCACAATATCCGCGCGGTACAGACGCGCGGAAGCGCTCGCGTCCATCTGGATTTGAGCAGGCACCGAGACAAGAACAATGTAACTGTGATCCCTCGGTTTCAAGCACTGCTATAGGGTGTAACCGTTGTACTCACCGGAACTACGAGCGCGCCCCCGATGTCGATCACATTGGCGTGCCCAAACTGGATATCACGGGAATGACTTATAAAGCGCAAAAAGACGCGGCGGGAAGCTCACAGAGTAGCGCAGTTCCCGCAGTGGCACGTTTTCCGCAGAAGCCTGCATTGCTCAGCGCATCGTTAGCAGGTCTATCAGTTTTTTTCCTCAGTCTGGCGCTTTCGCTGCTGTTGGATCAGCCTTTACTGGGCAAGGGCTGGATAACATGGCTTGGTCTAGGTGCAACGCTGCTGACCATGTTGACGATAGTTCTGACCAGCATCGATCGCAATCGGCAGATCAGCGACATTCGCATGTTACTCCCGGCGGAGCAGGTATCGGCTGTCAAAGAAATAATGAACGTTCGCGTTGCCTCGGTAGAAGACGGCATTCATAGCTACCGCGGTTATCTTACGACCGATTCGGATCTGGTCTATGAGCATCTGCACCGATCACGCGAGCTCGATGGAATCATGATTCTGTTAAGTCCAGACGACAAACTCGATGCACAGATAAGTCTGATTCCTCGCTACAAGCAGCCGCCAAAGCCAAGCACCAAAATCCACTGGTCCTTGCATATAGTACTTTTCTTGATCACCGCAACTACTGCTACCTTCGCCGGCGCGATTCATCAAGGAATCAATCCATTGTCCAACGGCGTAGAGAACTGGAAGGTCGGACTTCCATATGCGCTCTCACTCCTTACCATTCTCGGGCTGCATGAAACCGGGCACTATGCCATTGGTCGATTCTACAAAATGAATGTCACGCCGCCTTTCTTCATCCCCGCTCCCTTGCCTCTGGGAACTTTCGGTGCGGTGATATCAATGCGTTCGCCGTCGCGTACTCGCAAAGCCATGTTCGACACCGCTACAGCAGGTCCATTAATCGGTTTGGTGGCTGCAGTGATTTTCCTGTTCATCGGACTGCCTATGAGCAGTGAAGGAGTAAGCGTTTTCGAATCCGATCTCTTAGCACCAAAGTCCGGCTCATCTGCGCTCTTCACGGTTATTGCGGCGCTCGCCAACCCGGACCTGAAATACGGGGCGACCCTCGACCTGCATCCATGTGCGTTTGCCGGTTGGCTCGGACTACTGATTACTGCTATAAATCTTATACCCGTCGGTCAGCTCGATGGTGGCAGGATGGCTGCGGCCATGTTCGGGCCTAAAGCAGGAGACATATTGAGCACGTTGGCACTGGCAACGCTAATGGGGCTGGCAATATTCGTTTGGCCGAATCTGCTTATATTCACGGTACTGATATTTTTTCTAGCAGGGCGCAGCGACAGAGCGCTAGACAGTGTTACGCCGCTGGGTCCGCTGAGAACCACAATCGGGCTCTTCGCTTTCATTTGCCTGGTGGCCATCCTCGTCCCGTTGCCAGAAGAAGTTGTGCGTTGGCTCGTGAAGTAAAACGTAACTCTATGCAATTCCACATTTTCAGGAGTCGTGACGCGACATTCTGTCGCGATGTGCGTATCCTGCAAGAATGTCCCTTACGCGAGAATGCAAAGTTTTCAATTTCGCAGGATGCCTGGCTGCATCAGGTTGATAGAACTCAATCAAGTCTAGTAGCACAAGCCCAACAGCAGCAGTATTCTTTCCGAACATGCGTTCGGCAATCTCGACTGCTTGTTGAATGGAAAATTCGGCTTCTTGAAACCTTCCTGTCTTTTGCGCTTTTCGCGCAGATGAAAGCAGCGCCCTGATGGTCGCTTCGTCATTGGTAACACTCATTCCGGGCTCCGATGTCCATGCTGAGTAACTCGCTGGTACAACCGCCGACATGTAAGAGGTCGGCGCCACCAGCAAGTTTGTTTCCCTCTAAGAAGCAAACTAGAGTCTGTTTGTTCCAGCCGATATTTCGCAAACCGAGGCACAACTTCCAACCGGTAGTGCTTTCGGGACTTCTACGTACTTGATTTTACTAACAGTTTACTTTCGACAGGGGGTGGAACTATCCATGATAAACTCGCCAATATGGAAGACCCCGTTTATCGCGGAAGAATTGCTCCTTCGCCGACCGGCTATTTGCATGTCGGACACGCGCGTACGTTTTGGCAGGCAAGTGAGCGTGCAAAGGCCGCAGGGGGGCAACTCATTCTGCGCAATGAAGACATTGACGGACCGCGCTGCAAGCCCGAGTTCTTAGCGGCAATCATTGAGGACCTTTCATGGTTCGGCTTCGAATGGCATGAGGGACCGGACATAGGCGGTCCATTCGGTCCCTACACTCAGAGCCAACGGCGCCACCTTTACATGGCAGCGCTCGAACGTCTCAAAGCGGCTGGATTTGTCTATCCTTGCTTTTGTTCTCGCAAAGATATAGCCATGGCAGCATCCGCCCCCCATGGAACGGACGATGAGGTGATTTACCCCGGCACCTGTCGCCCCCCTGCATGTCCAACAACCACAGCAGCAATCACAGGCAGTGGTGCGGAGGAACATGGTGCAAAGACTTCTGCTTCGAATCAACACTTTGAAAAGCCAGTCACATGGCGATTCCGGGTCCCGGACGGCGAATCGGTTTCTTTCATTGACGGAAATTTTGGCGCACAGTGTTTCACAGGTGGAACTCACTTCGGCGATTTTGTAGTCTGGCGTCCTGATGACCATCCAGCCTATCAACTTGCAGTAGTTGTAGATGACGCTGCAATGCGAATAACGGAGGTGGTCCGCGGCGCCGATTTGCTAGTTTCTACCGCTCGACAAATACTGCTTTTCCGCGCGCTTGAATTGCCAATTCCTGCCTTCTTTCATTGTGAACTCGTAACTGATGAAACCGGAGCAAGACTGGCGAAGCGCCATGCATCGCTTAGCCTTCGTGCGTTGAGAGAATCAGGTCAGTCACCGCAGGCGGTGCGGACCCGATGGGCTAGGCCCGAGTCGATTTCAAGGATCTAGCACTTTCACTCGTTCTAGCAGTTTTTTCACTCTTGTACATCCGGCAGGACGTCCGGCTGTATGGTAAACCGCGGCAAGCGATTCCAATTGGTGCATATCGCGCGTGGTCATTACAAGTTTGCCTTCGGGCCAGCTCGCAGCTTTACCGGAAAGCTCTTCACACATATCTTTCGCGGCATAGTAAGCGATTGTCTGCCCCTCTTTCCATTCCAGTAATATTTTTCGGACGTAGGGCAAAGCTAACTGCGGCTGTCCTTTCGTCATGAAATACTGACCTAACCATAGGTACATTTGACCGGATTCGTCGGAATCTTTCGCATAGATCTTTGCGAATAGTGCTGGAGCATCAAGAAAACAACCCTCCGGGTACGCTCCTTTCAACGCCATCGCGAAATACTTTGGCGAATAGCTGGGCCAGGCACGAAAGTAATTCAGTTGAGAACCGCATATTTGAGCCAAACTGCGCGCATCGTTGCCATATTTTTTCTTTAGCGCTGCATAGAGTTGCCCTGCCTCTATTTGTTTCTCTTGCATCATTAGTGCGCGCAGCCGAAACTCGTCCACACCGACCTCTGTTGGTTTGTGCAAAGATCCCGACTTCGCGATGCGATCGAGCTGCGAAACCAGTTGGAGCCACTCCGGCGATACATTTCCGGACTGACAGCCCAACGATTCGCAAAGAGAAATAATCAGTGTCGCGCGTGATGAGTTGTCCCACCCGACGTTCTTTAACGCTTTCCTCAATAACTTCTGTGCGGTCGCAGCTTCATGATGATCAGTCAAATAGCGGGCCACGCAATGTACTACATTAGCGAAAGCCTCCATTTCAATGAAGCGATAGCTTTGAGATCGGCTCATAGCTACCTCAACGGATTGCTGCGCTTCGCCAATTCGTCCCAGATAAACAAGCGAGGGAACCCGCATTGCAAAGGCAACAGCATCGTCTTGTTTGAATCTCGCAGCGACGCGCTGGAAGCGCTCACTGAGAGCAACCATTTCTTCAGCGTGTTTCTTGTTGTTCGGAAAAAGTACTGCGAGCATGGAACACTGACTGAGCAATTTCGCTTGAAACTCGTCGCTTACCAGGTCCGCGCTGAATAGATCGCGTTCCATTGCATCACACAACCGAGACAACAACAACATTGAAATGTCTCGATTTTGCACGTGCCTGGCTGTCGACCACAGTACCAGCAGGAAACTGGCATCCTGTGCAGTGGTCGGTCCGCTGTTTTGATTGATCTGATACCACTTTTCGAGAACCAGTTTTTCCAAGTCAAAACTATATTCTGTTTTGGCAAGGTTCATCGCCATTCTGAGGACTTCAACTTTCGTAGAGTCCGGCACAACAGATTCGGTGCAAAGTGCCAACGCCTTTGTGACCGACTTGATACCGTCGCTTCCCTTACCTCTAAGTCCTGTGACCATATTCCACTGAAGACGGTATTGGGCGTTATAATCATAGTCGTAGCCGCGCACAAGATTGGCCTCGTAAAACGTCCTGGCATAATCGGGATCAGCAAGTCGCTCAAGCCTCAAATTGCACTCGTCGAACAGCTGCCTGTTTCCGCGAGCAAGGGCTACTCCCGCAGACAGCTTGACCAGTGTGCGTATCATTTCTATTTTCGGTGCAATCGCCGACCCTTGTATACGTTGCAGACCGGCCAGCGCCTTGCTCAAACTCGCTGCGGCCTCGTCGGTCCGGCCGCCTTTCAGAAGACACTTTGCAAGAAACAATTGCTCTCGTACGTATTTCTGCATGGCAACGTCGCGTTCTACTTGGTTAAAGTTCTTGCCTTTTGCCAGGGCGCTCAACTTTGCTAATGCTAGCTTCGCCTGCTCGGGATGCTTAGCGGCCGACGAGCGAGCCTCCTCTTCGAAAATCTCAAAATCAAACGTGCGTCGACGACTACTGGCACTGCTGAAGCGTGCGGCAGCTTCCAACGTTGAAGGGTCTTTCTCTTTCGAAACGCGATAGTTACAGACCAGGGTATCGCGTGCTCTGCGGTTGAAAAATTCACCGAACCAGGAAGATCTGACTAGTGCCACCAGGCAAATTACCATGGTGACTTGCATTGCGATCAACAAGAAGAACGCCAAACGGCGCGAGTCTCCTTTAGTTGTTATGCCTGCTGCCTGCACACAGCCTACCTCCAGCAATTTTTATTCCCCGTTTTGCGGTGCAGGAACCACCGGTATGGTGACAGCGCCCGCGCAACACCAGTCCACCGGCAGCATAGCGTCCGGGGCGTAGGATGGTCCGGTAGCGGGTAACTAATGTTTATTCCGCACGTAAACGTACTCGCATGAACCTTTTCCAGAAAGGCATTTTGCTCATAGCGACGCCAATAGTGGCGCAGTTCGTATTTGTGCTGGTACTACTTGGCGCTTATCGGACGGCCGAGGAAGTGACATGGAAAGATTTGCAGTATCGCAGCCAAACAGCTGAAATGATGAACATTACCATCCTCTGCTACAAAGCAGTTGGTGTGCTGACCTTTTACGGTGTGACGAAAGATCCGAACATTATCGCCGGGTTCGACAGCATTTACGAATCCTTGGTTCGCAAGAGCGAGGACTTGAACCTCCTCTCCGAGGATGGACAGACCACCGATGAACTGGCGACTGCGGTCAAAGGCGACTTGCGAAAGTCGATCAAGTCACTTTCCGCAGCAAAACAACTAGTTGGACTGAAGCAAAAACAGATTAGCAACAATCTGGTCTTTGCCAGAGAACTAGAGCGCGACCTGCAGAAGTTGCTTTTCAATCTAGAAAGGCTGATTGCACAGCGTTCCAAAGCTGGAGCTGCTGATGTTGCAGGGCTGGAACGGAGTCGATGGATGTTCCTGTCCATGGTGATTGGCGGATTCACACTAAATATGGCTATGTGCGCAATGCTACTCGGTGTCTATGCGCGTGATTTCGCCGCACGCTTTGCCATACTTGTAGACAACACGCGCCGACTGCCGCAAGGGCTTCAACTCAATGGTCCCATTGGTGGAAAAGACGAACTTACAGAACTTGATTCAGGGTTTCACGACATGAACAGGGCTCTGAAAGAGGCTGAGGAACGGAAGAATCAACTGATCTCGATGGTCACGCATGATTTGCGCAACCCTCTTACCGCGATTGGTTTGAATCTTGAAGTGATAGACGCGTTGGAAAACGAGACCCTTCCAACGGTAGTCACGGAAAAAATCAAGAACTCGCTTCGCATGGTAAAACGCCTTAACTCATTGGTGAACGACATTCTCGACATGGAAAAGCTGCGCGCCGGGAAACTATCTCTTGTACTGGTAGTGGTTAATGCAAAAGAGAAAGTCGACGAATGTATAAAAGAACTTGAGTCGGTCGCTAATAAGGCCTCTGTCGAGTTGGAGAACAAAGTGCCCGATCTATCTGTAGTGGCCGATGGCGAGCGAATTACTCAGATTCTAGTTAACCTGATTGGCAACGCCATCAAGTATTCGCCGCCGGGTTCGTTCGTTGCGATAAGTGCGCAAGTGAAAGACGATGTTGTACGATTCGGCGTAAAGGACTGCGGCCCAGGTGTTCCGGAGCAGTATCGTCAGACAATATTCCTGCCCTTCGAGCAAGTGCCGGACGATAAACGAACAAGTACAGGCACGACGGGGCTTGGTTTACCGATCTGCAAAATGTTGATAGATTTGCATGGTGGGACTATAGGCGTAGATGTGGACAATGGCAGCGAATTTTGGTTCACGCTGCCATTTTCGGAAGTGGAAGAAATCTAGGGGCACTAATGGCAAAGATTCTAGTTGTTGAAGACAACATCGAAACGATCCAAGCGATCCGAGACATCCTTCACCAAGAGCGACACAACACCGATCTGGCTCCTTCGGCTGAGGATGGATGGGACTTCATCAAGACTTACGACTACGACCTCCTAATTTTCGACTGGGAGCTGCCTAGAATGAGTGGCGTGGATTTGCTCCGGAAATATCGCGCCAGTGGTGGCAAGACGCCGGTGATCATGTTAACAGGCAAGACTGACACACCGGACAAGATTGCGGGGCTGGATTCAGGCGCCGACAACTATCTTACAAAGCCGTTTGGTAGCGAAGAATTGCTTGCGCACGTGCGCGCCACACTCAGGCGCAAGCCGGAGAATGCGGTCCGCACAGTATCCTTTGGCGACCTCTGCTTGGACGAAACGTCATCTACAGTGCGTTGCGGCGACAAGTCATCGACCCTGAGCTCTCGAGAGGTCAAGGTTCTCAAAATACTAATGGAAAGCAAAAACAGTATTGTCTCGCACGATCAGCTACGCATAAATGCCTGGCCTGACTCTCCGGACGTCTCCCCGAACACTATGCGAGTGTTTCTCACCAGCTTTCGCGAGAAGCTGGCCTCTATAGGATCAAATATCAAAATCCTGAGTGCACGCGGCTACGGATATCAGATCAAAGAATAGCCATGTCACAAATAGCTAATGTTGGTTCCACACGCGCCTAATGTTGACATCGTAAAACTACGAATACAAAGACCCCTGTCGGGTTGGGGGAGGAGGTATTCGATGGTTAATCAAACTCTGCGCACGGCTTCGCGCTCGAAGAAAAGCAACAAAATGGCTTCTGCGGCCAATGCTTCGTCCAGAACGTCAAGGTCACTGTACAACCGCACGTTGCGGTCGCAAAAGGGTGAAGGACTGGTCAGCGGTGTTGCGGGCACCCTGCTATTCATCGCCATTGCCGTTCCTGTCGGCATCTTTTTCATCAACGCGTCAATCCAACTGATAGTTCAATCGCAGTTGGCTCATATCGCCAATCAAGCAGCCAACGTTGTTGATTCCAACCGTTACTGGCTCGGTCAACCAAGACCCGGTTTCAATTCGGGAGAAGCGGAAAAGAAGGCGCAAGCAGCTGCGAAGATTCTCTGCGATCGTGTCGGACTGCCCCCGGTTCGCGTAGACGTTCAGCTCGATCCGCCAGCTGCGGGCGATGATGTGAGCATCACGCAAGTGGACGTCACAGTCGATGTCACCAGAGCTATCCCCTTCCGTATCGCACTCTTCGGCTATGACTTCGGTAAGTTCTTCCCGACAGCCCTGACTGCCAGAGGCGTATCCGCCAATGCAAACGTCAAACCTTATGCCTTAATGCACTTCGAAGCACCGGCAACGGTAGACGGAGACCAACGCGGAAAGTTCAAGTCTCCCATCGGCGCGAACCTTCGCGAAACAGCCTTCATTCCGATCTACGGTTTTGGACTCAAGACCGTCGCCGGTGTTCCCGACACATCGATCACCCGGGCCGACCACCCGACACACTTCGGCGATCTGGGAGTACAGAACCTTAACCCGGAAAACTTTATTGCATTCAACCACTACAACCTGATCCAGGAAGATCTCGATTCACTCAAGAAAGGTAGCGAAGGCGGCGGACTTGACCAGGTCAAAAGCAGCGGTTGGCACATTCAACGCGTTTTTGGAGGCAGCCCCTCCAATGCCACTGAGAAAAAGGGAGTCGGGCTAACACCTTAGTAGACGCAAAACCGGGCGATCAAGCTGGAATTGACAGCCGGTGCGGAATGACCTGCAACTTTGGTAGACACTGAACTGCGAATTATGGAAAAGCGGTCTGCATTCCGTTTGATTCCACGTTCGCCTAACGTTCCCGTCATACAGTAATTGCATCAGGTGGACGGGTTGAGAGGATTATCAGATGACAAACAAAAATCGTCGCCAGGTATCGCGCAGAATGCGGTCGGAACGGGGATCAACGATTATAGGAGGCGTTACCGGATTCATTCTATTCATCGGTATTGCCGCTCCCATCAGTCTCTTTCTCGTCAACTGCACCATTCAACTGGTTCTGCAACAACAGCTTTCATACATCGCCAACCAGGCGGCAATCGGCGTTCAAGACCCGAGTCGTTACTGGTTAGGGCTCGCTCGCCCCGGATTTGATTTACTAGGAGAAAAAGCAAAAATTGAAGAGCGAACAAAGTTGCTCTGCAAGCAAGTCGGGCTGAGGCCGACCAAAGTTGACGTTATAGTTGAGCCGCCTAACAACGGAAACGAGATCAGTGTGACGCAAGTTGACCTCACTGTCGAAGTAACAGAAAGATCTCCATTTCGCATTCAAGTTTTCGGCTTTGACTTTTCCAGAATTTTCGCCTCTTCGCTCAGCGCTCGCGGTGTTGCCGTCGCCAGTTCCAATGTTAGACCTTATGCGTTGATGCACTTCGAAGCACCGGCTACCGTAGACGGCGACCAACGAGGCAAGTTCAAATCCGAAATAGGCGCCAATCTGCGCGAAACGGCATTCATTCCAATCTACGGGTTCGGACTTAAGACTGTCGCGGGCGTGCAGGATACACAAATTACGCGATACGATGGCGGACCTAACGGAGGAGGCATCAATCAAGACCTCGATCCAGAAAACTTCGTCGCGTTCAACCACTACAATCTGATTCAACAAGACGTCGACGCCCTGGCCGCCGGCAACCTCGACCAGGTGAAGAGCAGTGGATGGCACCTTCAAAGAAAATTCGGCAACCAGGCATCAAATGCAGTAGAGAAAGAGAAAGTCGGACTAACACCTTAGTTAGCCAAGAACGGTTAGATAAACCGAATGGCCACAATTCATCTAATTTTCCTCCAACTGTGGAAGTATACTCAGAAGGATTGATGGACTATGGGTTATGAAGCTATCTGCTCGACTACTACTGACTGCAGTGCTCCTGGCTGGAAGTTGCAACAACTTAGCAGCTGCCGATGAGCAGTCCTCAGACCGCCCCGTCAAAGACAAATGGGCAGTTGTAATTGGAATCGGTAAATTCGCGTCTCCAAAGATACCGCCCCTCAAATTTCCGGCAAAAGATGCACAGGACTTCTACAACTTCCTCATTTCCAAAGGCAACTTCAGCAAAGACCATGTTCTGCTGTTGAAAGACGAAAAGGCGACAAAGGTAAGTATACTAGATGCATTCGGCGACGGTTGGCTCCCTCGCAGAGTCTTAGAAGACGATCTGGTAGTAGTGTTCATCTCATCGCACGGCAGTCCGGCTGATGTTGCAGGCGAGAATTTCATCATTGCCCACGACTCAGACCCTGATCACACATATGCCACTGGCATTCGTTTGCAGGATCTCTCGAGTGAATTGACAAAGAGAACCGGTTGTGACCGCATTGTATTGTTGCTGGACGCTTGCCACAGCGGTGCGGCAGTCCTGGGTCAGAAGGGACTAACCAGAGGTGGTGGCGCCAACTTCAATCTAGACTCAGTTGCTGGAGTCGGACAGATGGTGATTAGTTCAAGTAGTCCCGACGAAACGTCCTGGGAATCAAAGCGATACCCGAACGGCGTTTTTACGCATCACCTCATCGACGCGCTGGGATCGGCCGGAACCAAAACTGCAATCAGCCAGGCATATCAGCAGTTGCGCGACAACGTCCAACAGGAAGTGCGATTCGACCGTGTCACTAAACAAACACCAATGCTATTGAGCAAGTGGAAGGGCGCCGATTTGGCGCTGTGCGCACCGGCAGCCGCGCCTCGAAACGTTCTTCCGTCAATCGGCGAAGAAGTGATCAGCGCCACTGCCCCGTCACTACCGGCGCAACCAGCTAAGCAGTCAAATAATCAAACCGCGCAGATTGCCGCGAACGCTTTACCAAACAACTCATATACACGATCCACCATGCCTGTTCCCCCCGCTCCCAAGCAAGTCCAACCAGGCGCGCCGACGGGTGCGAACACCGTTGCGGCAGCAATGATGCGAACAGACTGGTGCAGCAACGGCGGTGATGCAACCCTTGAGTCGGGCACAACAATTATTCGTGCTGAAGATCTTGCCAGCTTATCGCGTAACCAGCTTGAGCTCTTGTACAACGAGGCATATGCGCGTCACGGTCGCGGATTCATGCGCAGAGACATTCAACAGTACTTCGATTCACAGCCCTGGTATAAGCGCGATTCAGACTACCATTATCGTCCCGACGATCCACGAGTATTGTCCCGAAAAGGAATGACGGACGATCCTCTCGTCATAAACGAGAAGCGCACACCGAAACAGTGGGCGAACATGCAAACGATCAAACGCGCCATGGACGGCAAACGTTAACGTCGGGAAGCTTATTACTTAACCCTGCCAGCTTCGCGAATAGGCTTGAGCAGCTTAGTCTCCCAGCCAGGCAAGTCTTTATCCGCCGGTGCGCTGATCACAATTTTCTCTCCCTGATCTTCAACTTTTCAAAACGCATCGCATCGTGCGTATCACCTTCCACAAGAGTATTTCGAGGAACACAACCACACCCCCGCATAGCACCGCCCGCGATGGCACACCTCGATTACAAGACTAAGTCAGACAAAAATCCTGAATTCAGCATCACGGAAATAGCCTGCGGTGCAACGGTGGTTCAGCGCAGTACACGAACAGACTAAGTCTCGGTCTTATTTCACGAACTTGCCACGAAAGCTAGACCAATCGTGTCGAAACGCCCCGCAGAACGAGCGAAATAGCTTGTTTTC
>JAIELX010000115.1 GCA_019752635.1 Candidatus Obscuribacterales bacterium
TCCCTCCCCTCCGCTGAACCCAAAATGCTCTGCCAGATTTTCCCGGGAAAATCTTTCGTAGCAATTCGGGTTGTCGACTCCCCTCTTTCATCGAATAAATGCCTCTGTCGCGTCGCGGTTTATTGCTGTTCGCTTAGTCGGATGAGTTCCACTGGCTACGCCCCTCACAGAGTAATTACAGGCTGCCCCTTTTCTCCTATATCCTTTAGTATGTTGCTGCGTTTGAGAAAAGGAGTGAGACGGTTGGCACCACTGCCAGCGCAGTCTCACTCTCATTTTTCTCCAACACCGCCACAGCCTGCACTTGCTCTTACAGGTCGAACTCTTCACCCTCGGGGATGATGGAGTACAACACCTGGCGGACGCTGGTCTTCTCCTGATCCTTCGCGGTGGCAAGATTGGAACTGAACCCGGGTGCACGCTCGTAAAGACGAACGCAGCCGGCCCCGAACACCTTAGCCTTACCTTTGTGAATTTCAACGGCAGTGTCCTCGTCCAACCCCATACCCTTAACGCCATCGACCAGGGCCAACGCAGCCATGAGGCGATCATGACGCTCGCGCTGCTTCACGTGGGTATCAACGACATAACCGGGGAGCAAACCCAGTCCGTCTCCCATGCGCAGCGCACCGCCACGAGGGAAACCATCGTCCATGCCACCAGCGATCATTTTCGGCACGACGACGGCGGCGCCGGCGCTGGTACCACCAACAACACCACCGTTGTTGAGGAAATCACGGACAGCATCGAGCAAGGCTTTGTCGGCCAAGCGCATCAAACGGTTCTGATCGCCACCGGTCATCCAGACGGCAGTAATGTCATTCGGCAACTCCTGCTTACCGGTCGGCTGAATCGCGACAGTCTCCTTGACTCCCAGCGAAAGGAAAATGTTGGCGACCTCGTCGGCAGCCTCAATCGGCACCGAGCTGGAGTGTGGAAGAATCGCGATTTTTGCTTTCGCCCCTCCGGCAAGTTCAACAAATCGCTTGAGCGAAGTGTCGGCGGCCCCGCCAACAATGTAGAGCGTACCTTTGCATTCGACAGGTGCGGGCGTGGGCATGGGGCTGTCCTCTGCGTGAACGATGATCTGAGTGGCGAAGAGAAGTAAAACCAGACCGGCGGCCGCAATGAGAAAGCCGCGCCGGCTAATAGAAGTGGACGTCATGGTCGATTCTCCGGTGAAAGTAGGCGATGCCTTGGTGGAAGAAATCTCCTTCAGTCGAGATTTGGGGGAAACGGGCAAATGTGTTTGAACCGTACCGGAACCAGTACCGACGCAGCAAGCAAAAGGCTTGCCGCCACTGGTTGCAACCAGAGATCCCCTACGAACTAATCGACCTTCGCGGCTCAATATCAGGACTGATATAAATAGCGCAGGTTGGCCACCACTCAGACCAGGCTTGAACGAACGCGCACTCATTAAGGTTTGCTCATCTGCACAAATGTGTAGTTCGCTCTGCGGGTTTGCCCATTCCAAACCCGGGTGTTTGTACATATGATTCTTGACATTGGTTGGGCTCGGTAAATTGTCGACATGTATGTTTACGCCTCTCAGGAGGCTGTTTTCCGACGGAGCCCGCCCCGATATGCAATCAACAGATTTGTTTTGGACTACATACGTCGATCTCGGCACTAATGCACAGAAGCTTGGACACCCTGAGATCGCCGATAAAATGCTAGGCGCAGCGCTGGAAGAATCGCGTCGTCTCGGGCATCTGAACCTGCCACCACCGGCAGTGTTCAATAAGTTGGCAGCAACTTTTTATGCCCAAAACGACTTGAAGAAAGCCGAAGCTGTCTACAAGAGCGCGCTAGCTACATATGAAAAACGACTGACCGAAGATCATCCACATCTGAGCAATATACTGCTCAATCTGGCTGAGCTGTACTTTTCACAAGCCAAATACGCGCTTGCAGAACCACTGTATGAGCGCAGCCTGGCCATTGACGAGAAACGCTGTGGCGGTTTGCATCCTCGGATGTATCGTCGCATGCTGAAACTGGCATGGATTTATTGCTGCCAAGGCAAACACAATGAGGCGTATTGGTTATTGAAGCGTTCTAGAGAGTGCTGCGATGAGACTGTTGAAGCTGCAGCCGAACAAAACCCTGCGCTAGTTATGCAAGTCTAAAAATCAAAAGCTAGATTACTGTCCTTCTATTGATTTGAGAAAGCGTCGATCTTCTTCATTGAGGTCGGCGCTTTCCAGTAGATCGGGCCGACGCAGGAAAGTACGCCGAAGGGACTCTCGTCTGCGCCACTTTTCGATTGCGGCATGATTGCCGGACCGCAGAACCTCCGGTACTTCCATATCTCTGAACACCGGAGGCTTGGTGTACTGCGGTCCTTCCAATAAGCCATCCACAAACGACTCATGTGCAAGCGAAATACTTTTACCAACTACACCCGGAACCAGCCGTCCGACAGCATCGATCACTATCAACGACGCCAGTTCTCCGCCGGTAAGAACGTAGTCGCCAATCGAAAACTCATCGGTAGCGACGGTACGAATTCGCTCGTCAAACCCTTCATAGTGCCCGCATATCAGAGTAATGTTTGTTTCCTTAGACAACCGCTCGGCTTTTTGCTGATTAAAAGTGTGTCCCTGTGGAGTCGCCAACAATACGGGACTTTCCGCATCTCTCTTTATGGACTCGAAAGCAGCGAAAAACGGCTCCGGCTTTAAGACCATGCCGGCACCGCCACCATAAGGAGTATCATCCACTTTGCGATACTTATCCGCGCAGAAGTCCCTTGGATTGTAGGTTTCAATTGCCAGATGTCCTGCTTTCACCCCGCGACTGACAATGCTTAATGCACAGTACTGCGTGATCATTTCGGGAAAAAGCGTTATCACGTGAAAAGTAAGCACGCTCGGTCTCCCCGATGACTAGGCGCTCGAAAGCGATTATTGAGTTGTATTCGGTCGAAAGAAGTGAAGCGACTCATAAGCCGGGTTCTGTTTATATCGTCATCTCTCTGGGATTTCGGTTTCCCGAAACCTCTAGCGGCATCAGCACCTCAGGATGGCGGGCCACCATTGCCCTGAGATATACCTTCGCCTTGCGCCTTTAGCGGGGTTTACCTAGCCAAAGCCTCTCGACTTTGCTGGTGACGCTTTTACCGCACCGTTGCACCCTTACCGAGCGAGCTCGGCGGTCTTCATTTCTGTGGCACTATCCTCACGCTCACGCGCACCGGGTATTACCCGGCGACCAGCCCTTCGGCGCCCGGACTTTCCTCATCCCGTAGGACGCGACGATTTGAGTCGCTTCCTCTAAATTATATCGCGGCTTGCTAGCGTTGCTTCGCTAATACACGATCTGCGTAAAACACGTAGTCATATTCCACTTTTGATCTCTGCAAACCCCTGGCACAAAAGCTGTTTGTGGTCCTTTTTACGCAAAAGGCTCCCGCTGCCGTTCGCTTGGTCCTGACAACGCGTTTCGTTAGCTTGAAGACCTAGTTTTTCACTTTTCCGCTGAAAGAGAAAGCCACAGTCCAATTCTCCAGTGCAACAAACAAAATCCATTTATCTCCAACCATGACGGTCGGAAAAACGGATGTGGCTCTGGACGGTCTGTGTGGCGCGCTGCGCCAGCTTCTTAACAAAACAGACCAGGAGGGTCTTCTTGAAATATGCAAACCAACAATACTGAATCCACATTCGACCTGTCCGCCCTTATCGCCGCCCACCCTATGGCTCCCACGCCTTCGTTCGGCAGCATTGTCGACGGCACCGTTGTCTCCATCACCAGCAAAGGCGACATCTGGGTCTCCTTCTCCGGCAAGTTCGACGGTCACGTCGGACAATCCGAACTCGGCGATGAACCGCTCAATGTCGGCGACCGCACCCAATTCCTCGTCCTGCGTGGCGAAGAAGTCGAGGAAGGCGACGAATCAGGCATCATCGAACTCAGCGTCCGTCGCTTACAGCGCTGGAAAGAACTGAGCAAACTGCACCAAAGCGGCAGCACCGTCTCCGTGAAAGTAACTCGCGTGATGCGCTCGAAGGGTAAACTCGCCGGTGTTAGTGTCAACTATCACACCGTTCGCGGCTTCATCCCCTTCCCGTTGCTCGGCGTCAACCAGGACGAAGTCGACTCTCTGGTCGGGTCCACCATCGAAGCCAAGATCAAGGAGCTATCGTTCGAAGAGCGCCAGTTCGTGCTCGATCGCAAACAGGTCAAAAAGGATCGCATTTCTGCTCTTCGCGAGGAACGCCTTTCCACACTGACCGCTGGCGAAAAGATCAGCGGTCAGGTGCAGTCTATCGCCAGCAAGCGCGATAAGACGTCTGGAAAGGAGGTGGCCGAATTCGGTGTGTTCGTCGACATTGGCGACGGCGTCACTGGACTGGTGCACCGCAGTGAGATCCCCGGTCTGAGCCACCAAGGTCCGATCGGGCACGTCCTGAAAGTCGGTCAGCCGCTGGAAGTCTCCGTGCTCAGCATCAACGATAAGAACGGGCGTAAGGAATTGTCGCTCGGCCTCAAGTCGCTGGCTCGGTCACAATTCCTCGGTGGTCTGACTTTGCACGCGATGGTCACGGGCAAGGTCGTCCGCAAGGTAGCTTATGGTCTCTTCGTCAATCTCTCCGCTTCCGCTGATGTCGATGGGCTCCTGCATTGCAGCGAGTTCGGCGAGGGAGGCGCCCCTGTTATCGGCAGCGAGATTGAGGCGAAGATCGTCCACCTGGACACGAACAAGCCGGCCATCGGGCTGAGCCTGCGTAATCTCTCCTAATAAGAGAAAGCGGTAAGTTGGTGCAGACATCAGGGGTCCAATCCCCCTGGTGTCCTCTCCTTCTTTCTCACACTTTCTCTACTATATGCAACAGTGCTTACTGCAGCCCATTACCTTGTCGGAAGTTATGGCGATGAACACGCCTCGGCGGCTACATCCGGCAAGTTGGAAAAACGCACAACGCGCCAGGAATTGTCGGGCTGCTGTTTCAATTCCATTTGTACCCTGGTTACCGGCGCGCCGGTCTTGCGCTCGAAAAGCAAGTCGCTATGCGCAACCTTGTCGCTGCGTTCGACCGCGCTTGTACCGCGAAAATTGGTAGTGGTAAAACCAAGCCCGCGAAGCACATCCGACAGCGGCGGCGGTTTCAACACCGCTACGAGGGCCCCGAGAATACCCTTTCTCTCTTGAGGCTCCGCTGCCGGAGCCACTTGCGTACCGTTGGTTTCCACGTAATTGATGATGCTGCCCTCGAGGCGACTGACTATAACCGGCTGCAACCACCCGACTGCAGCGGCACCAAGCATTCGCTCAAGCAACCCGAAACCGCCAGCGTTACGCACTGGCTCGGAAAGCAAATCATCCACTGCATTTGAAGCCACCGAACGTACATCAAAGTAATGACGAAAGCTTTCTTCGTTGTGCTCTTTCACCGCCCGGGAAAGCTGCCACAAAGAATAGTCCGGTGTTGTAGTGTAATACCACCAGCCGCCTGCACCAACGAGCAAAAGGAGCAATATCACGCCTATGATTGAACGGAGCATTCGATCCCCCCTGCAAAACTTCAGGCTGCGTGCTGTAGACTACTCAACTTCAACCAAACTATTCGCAACACGTATGGCAATCTTGCCTGAATTTAACCGCATCTACCTTCAAAGCGGGAATAATTCTATATTGAACGCCGGCTCTCAGGTTCCGCTTAGTGTTCAAACTTATTGAACGTCTGATTTACCCTCTATTCATTCTTACCGCAGTAATCGGTCTAGTTTACTGGTATTGGACGACCACACCCGGATATGCATTGACACAGATTGTCGCAGCGATCAAAAACAAAGATCCGGACACTTTTGAAAAGTACGTTGATATAGAAAACATCAGTTATCATGCAGTAGACGATCTTCTACACGGTCCTGCGCGCGAATCCGGAATGTTTGGCAACTTCGACAGCATGATCGGAGTTGGCATTATCAGCTTGTTCAAACCGGAAATAGCTGAAATCGCCAGAACCCATGTACTCAACTTCGTGAAAGCCGGAAGCTTGAGCAAGTTGGAGCCTACACAAACCGCTCCGCAAACGACCATTGGCGATAAGCCGACAGAAGACGAGCCACCACTGGTGCCACCAATTGAAACGCCGGCAGTCAAAGACCCGGTGGATAAGGACTACACGTCGAAACCCTTACGGGAACCGGAAGAACTTTCTTCGCGCACAAACAAAGACCAACTAGCCAGCTTGTTTGGTCGTGAGTCTAAGTATAACGATTCCGGCTCCACGGTAGAGAAGTTTGCCAAGAACGTAAAACTACAACAGCAGTTGAAAGACTACGGGCTCTCCAAGGAAGGCTTCAAAGGCGTTGACTACTTGAAAGTCGATGGACCGGTAGCGCTTGTCGGCATCAAATTTCACAGCAAGAAACTGAACAGAAACTTCATCATAGAGCTTAAGATGGAGGACTCTGGTGGCTTTTGGCGCATAACCGAGTTTTCCAATCTCAATGAACTGATTGCCACTTACCTGGAACTGCGCGAGCAGATGCGCACGGAAGCCGGCTCGTTCCTACTGATACCTGACAGTCACAAACTACTGCTAATCAGCTCAGCAGCAGACTCCCGCTGATAAAAGGGCTCACGTAGAAGCGCTTTCTTCTTCAAAAGTGCGCAAGGCTCATACCGAAAGCCATGAACCTGAGCCAGCAAACCAAGTTTGTCACAAACAACTTTTGCTCCCGCAGTATCAATGTACTTCAAAATACCGCCTTCGAAAGGCGGGAAACCAATTCCAAAAATCAACGCCAGATCCAGTTGAGAAGGTCCTTCAACCACTTTCTCCTCGATGCAGCGCACTGCCTCGTTCGCCATCAGCAACACAAGCCTATCCTGCAAATAGTTCCGCTCCGCACGCTTTTTATGTTCAGGCAGAATGGCGGCAAACTGAGGATTCAGCCCCGCAGGCTTTCCATCCTCATAAAGATAGATGCCGGCGCCAGCCTTCTTGCCTATGAGTTTCAATTCCTCAATAGACCTCATCAGACGCGGCTCCGCAAAGCGCTCGCCAAGCGCGTCACGCATCACATGCACAACCTTGCCTGCAATGTCCAATCCCACTTCGTCCAGCAAAGACAAAGGTCCCATCGGCATACCAAAATTCTTGAGCGCCCTATCAATCTCTTCCGGCGCGTAGCCTTCTTCAACAAGAATAGCTGCTTCCCGCAGGTATGGTGCAAGAATGCGGTTCACTACAAATCCCGGTGAGTCTGCCGTTAACACGGTAGTTTTGTCCAACTTCAGTGCGAATGCCGTGGCACGCGCAATTGTCTCCGGCGAAGTAGAGTTACCTCTTACAATTTCTACAAGCGGCATTTTATGCACTGGATTGAAGAAGTGAACACCAACAACGTTAGCTGGATTACGAGCCGCTTTCGCCATCTTCTCGATCGACAGAGACGAGGTATTGCTACCAAAAATGAAATTGCCAGGGTTCACTTTCTCCAGCTCAGCCAACACCTTCTTCTTAACTTCGATATCTTCAAGAACGGCTTCGATCACTAAATCGCAATCGGACAGCGGTCCATACTCAGTGGTAAACGTCATGGAGTTGATCAAGGACTCTACTTCCTGAGCCGTCATTTTGCGCTTCTCCACCAGCGATGCGAACAACTTCTTGATGTTCTCTTTTCCCCTGGCAAGAAACTCCTCGTTAACGTCCTTAAGAACCACCTGCAAACCGGCCCGTACAGCGGCCTGTGCGATTCCAGCACCCATAACGCCGGCACCGAGAACCCCTACCTTTCGCACTGCTTGATCATCAGCGATTTCCACCGGTAACTTTTTCGAATCTTGTTGAGCAAAAAAGATGCCGACAAGATTGCGTGAAACATCGCTCATAGCCAACCTGGCGAAAACTTGCGACTCTCGTTTCGCCGCTTCCGACTCAGGCAGCTCGATAGACTTGAATAGTAACTTGAGCGCTTCCTTCGCTGCGGGGTACTTTCCCTTGGTTTGACGCATCATCGCCTTGTACGCTTGGTCACGAACGACGCTGCGACCAATCGCATTCTTTTCCAGCAACAAGCTCATTACTACAGCTTTGGGATCAACACCGTAAGTTCTTGCTCCACCTTTTTCAGCGATCTCGATGGCCCGCTCGCGAAGATTCGCGCCACTCACGACTTCCGATACAACACCCAGCTTCCATGCTTTCTTCGCGTCAAGAACTCTACCGGTCATAATCAGATCAAGCGCTTTCATCAAACCGATTAATCGCGGCAACCGGACGCAGCCGCCCCAACCGGGAACAAAACCAAGCTTGATCTCCGGCAACCCGATCTTCGCGTTTTCAGACGCAACTCGGTACTTACAAGCCAGAGTAAGCTCGGTTCCGCCACCAAGACAGATACCATTTATTGCGGCCACCGTATTAAAGGGAAGATTTGCAATTTTTGCGAAAATTTCTTTGCCCAATTGCGATGCATTGTAGGCTTCTTCTATTGAGCGGCCTTGGATGGACTTAATCTCTGAAACATCCGCACCGGCTATAAAGCTGTCCTTCTTGCCGGAGAGCAGCACCAGACCTTTCACAGTGCTATCACTCTTAACTGCCTCGAGCAGTTCATTGAGGTCGGTCATACTATTAAACCCAAGCGTATTAAGCTTGCTGCCCGGCAAATCGAAAGTGATGACAGCGATGCCGCTAGCCAGTTTCTCCATGCGCATTGATGACGGCGCCATTATTTGTGCACCTCAACCAAAGTAGCTATCCCCATCCCGCCCCCGATACACAAGGAGGCTATTCCGCGGCGCAATCCGCGAATATTTAGTTCGTGAGCCAACGTCAACAACAAGCGCGAACCTGACATTCCGATCGGATGACCGAGTGCAATGGCGCCGCCATTCACGTTCACCTTCTCACGATCCAACCCGAGAAGCTTCTCGCAGGCTACATACTGCGACGCAAAAGCCTCATTGATTTCAAATAAATCGATGTCCTTCAACTCCAAAGCATTTCGCTCCAGCAGTTTACGAATCGCCAGTACCGGACCCAAACCCATTTGCTCCGGATCCAACCCGACAACACAGCTATCCACAAGCTCCACCAGAGGTGTCTTGCCGGTTCGGTCCACCGCCCGATCGGACATAATCACGACTACACAGGCACCGTCATTGATACCGGAGCTGTTGCCGGCCGTAATATCGCGAGTTTTCAAACTAGCCCGCAACGAAGCCAGTTTCTCTAGAGAGGTGCTTTCGCGCGGGTGCTCGTCAATCATAAACAAGCCTCGTCCGGGTACGTCCACCGGTTCGATTTCCCGCTTGAAGCGTCCATCCTTAATCGCTTTGCTCGCCAACTGATGCGAACGGAGCGCATACTTGTCGGCATCCTCACGAGAGACCAGGTAAGCATCCGCCAACCGCTGCGCCGTATAACCCATGTGAGTTGTTTTCGGATCCCACAACAATGCACGCGGCACAAGTCCGTCATCGGCCAAGGCAGCCGCCACAGGACGAGGACCGAACGGAAACTTACCGGTAGAAGCGATCGGACCCTTGTAGCGCAAATTTGCCGGAAGCAGATACGGCACACCGGACATCGACTCGGCGCCACCAGCAAGATAAACATCTCCATTGTCCAGGGCAATCTCTTTCATGGCAGCATTGACCGCTTCCATTCCCGAGCCACATTGCCGCTGTACGGTCATGGCAGGAACGCTGGCGGGAATTCCAGCTGCCAGTGCGGCGCACCTGGCGGTATTAGGGGCCATGGAGCTTTGATACCCATGCCCGAGAATAACTCCGTCGTATTGCTCGGCGGGGAACTGCGCTTTGTTTAGAGCCGATCGCATCGCCACTTCGGCCAGTTTCTCAACCGGCACCTCGCGCAGCGATTTTTTAAAAGATCCGATCGCAGTGCGGCTCCCGGTCAGGAGCCATGCTCTCTGCCTTGACGCTTGCGGAGACATGACACATTTCCCTCTGCGACTTGCCGTTCTACACTGAACCGAGTTGCAAAGCCGCCCACACGGTCCGCCTCAGATTTTACAGGAAATCACCGCAGCATGCCGCTTTAGAGTAATGCAGTCATAAAGCAGGCTTATTCGCAAAGGTGACCTCAAGGAGAAATCCTGTACGTTTACTCTAGCGGCCCGCAAACACCGCGAACAATCAAAGGTCGAGTAAAGTATGGAAACGAGATCTTCAAAAGAAGGACTATTTGCAGGAAATCACATCAGCATGCCGCGTTACTCGGAATGACCGCTCCGGCTATCGGCTGGTCCTGGCAAGGCTTCTTCCTTTGACTTGGTTTTTTCGGGCGACCCTGTCGCGCATTGCCGCGACATTCAGGTCTTTACACCCATTGCCGGCAATATCCAGAGTTGCATTGCAAAGTAAAAACCTACGAAACCCAATATCCACAAGATATCTGCACCCGGCATCCGCTTCTCCTCTAATTTCATGCAATTTCATCCTTACGCCAAAGAAGCAGACGTTATTGCGCTCAAATTCCTTCCCTGATTATACTGACTTCTTTCGGATAAGCGTAGCTCGAGCAGCGCGTCATTCCCAATTACATCGATGATGATACCGTTTTCGGTACCTTGCCTTCGTGCCCCCAATCGTTCATTCCTGAAAAGCAAAAAGGCCCGGATAACCAGGCCTTTCGCGTACTTACTCGAGGTATCTATTCTTTTTCTTCAACCTTAGTTTCCGGAGGTGTTTCGGTAGCAACAGCTTTTTCTTTCTTGCTGCTGCGCGTTTCTTTCTCCACCGGAGCTGGCTTCGGTGCGGCTTGCTCCGCCTTTTCGAACCTGAACTCTTCCCCTTCAAGTACGGTCAGAATGGTGTCGCCATCCTTGAACCGACCCTGAAGAACTTGTTCAGCTAATTGATCTTCCAACAAGCGCTGGATTGAGCGACGCAACGGACGAGCTCCGTAAGTCGGATTATAGCCATCTTTAGCGATGAAGTCCTTGCACTCGTCGGTAAGGACGAGTTCCATTCCTTGCGCTTTGATGCGGCTTTGCAGATCCGACGACATGATGTCGACGATTCGGCGAATCTCTTCTTTCGTGAGCTGTTGGAAGACGATGATTTCGTCAACCCGGTTTAAGAATTCCGGTCGGAATGTCTTCTTCATCGAGTCCATGACGAGATCCTTGATCTTCTTGTAGCGCTCACCGTGCTCGCCCTTGGTATCAGCCATTTGGAAGCCGACGGCAAGATTGCTCTTATCGATGAATTGAGCACCGACGTTCGAAGTCATGATGATGATGGTGTTCTTGAAGTCGACCGTACGGCCTTTGCTGTCCGACAGACGTCCATCGTCCAGAATCTGCAGCAGTACGTTGAACACATCCGGGTGAGCTTTTTCGATTTCGTCGAACAGCACTACCGAGTAGGGCTTGCGCCGAACCGCTTCAGTAAGCTGACCACCTTCCTGGTAGCCAACGTATCCGGGCGGAGAGCCGATGAGCTTCGATGTGGTGTGGTGCTCCATGAATTCAGACATGTCGATACGAATCATGTTGTCTTCGGAACCGAAGAAATAACCGGCCAGGGCTTTAGCAAGCTCGGTTTTACCCACACCGGTAGGACCGGAGAAGATGAAGCTGCCAATCGGACGATTGGGATTCTTCAGACCTACACGTGCGCGGCGGATAGCTTTGCAAACGGCGTCGACAGCCTGATGTTGACCGATTACGCGCTGGTGCAGAACGTCGGCCATGTGGAGCAAGCGCTCCGACTCGCCTTCCGTCAGCTTGAGCAGAGGAATACCGGTCCAGGTGCTGACTACGTGAGCGACTTCTTCGCCAGTGACAACAGGTTTTTCGGTTTCTTGCTTAGCTTTCCACTGAGTTTGAATTTCACGAATCTTCTCGGAAAGCTTTGTTTCCTGCTCACGCAACGAAGCAGCTTTCTCGAACTCTTGATTGCGAATCGCCATTTCTTTGTCGCGACGAACCTTACGTAGTTCGCGCTCCACTTCCTTCCCTTCCGGCGGCAAGGAACTAGCACGCAAACGAACGCGCGATGAAGCTTCGTCGATGATATCGATAGCTTTATCCGGAAGGAATCGGTCGCTGATGTAGCGATCCGAAAGCTTGGTTGCGTGATCGATTGCTTCGTCCGAAATGATTAAGCGATGGTGCTCTTCGTACTTCGGTCGCAGACCGCGCAGAATCTCGATGGTTTCGTCAACACTGGGCGGATCGATAATTACCGGTTGGAAACGGCGTTCCAAAGCGGCATCGCGTTCGATGTGCTTACGATACTCATCCATCGTTGTCGCGCCGATACACTGCAATTCACCGCGCGAAAGTGCCGGCTTCAAGATGTTAGCAGCGTCGATTGCCCCTTCGGCAGCACCGGCGCCGATCAAAGTATGCAACTCGTCAATAACGAGCATTACATTGCCGGCGGAGCGAATCTCGTCCATGATCTTTTTGAGACGCTCTTCGAACTCACCGCGATACTTTGTACCTGCAACCAGTAAGCCTATGTCGAGCTGAACAATCTTTTTGTCCATCAAGATATCCGGTACATCCGCATTGGAGATACGAATGGCCAAACCTTCAGCGATGGCCGTTTTACCGACTCCGGGCTCACCGATCAATACGGGGTTATTCTTTGTTCTTCTTCCGAGAATCTGAATAACACGTTCAATTTCCTTTTCACGCCCGACAACCGGATCGAGCCGCCCTTCCTGAGCAGACTGCGTCAGGTTGACGCCGAATTCATCCAATGTCGGGGTCTTCGATCTGCCTGTGCCGGTCGAAGTGGTGGTACCAGTGGTGGCTGCTCCGCTTTCGCCCAGCAGACGAATAACATGACTACGAACTTTGGTCAGATCCACACCAAGATTCTCCAGAACGCGAGCAGCTACGCCCTCACCTTCTCTGATTAATCCGAGCAGCAGATGCTCCGTGCCGATGTAGTTGTGACCAAGTTGTCGAGCTTCGTCCCAAGATAACTCAAGCACACGCTTAGCTCGCGGAGTGAAAGGAATTTCCACCGCTACAAAGCCGGAACCACGACCAATTATTTTCTCGACTTCTACTCGAGCGTCCTTGAGGTTGACTCCCATGGACTTCAAAGTTTTTGCCGCTATTCCAGTTCCCTCGCCTATGAGACCCAGCAAAATTTGCTCGGTGCCGACGAAGTTGTGACCAAGCCGCCGCGCTTCTTCTTGCGCGAGCATGATTACTTTTATGGCCTTCTCTGTAAAACGCTCAAACATGGCGCGTGTACGCCTCCCTACCCTGGAGTAATGTGTGATTATATTCTAACCCGGGCTGAGAAGCTTTTGGCACCTCGGTCCCGCAAACACTAGAGTCCTGCGATTTTTCCTGCGCCGCAGTTTAACCTATTGATAATCATTTCGTTGGCAGTCCATCGCATTTGTTTTAGATAGCTTGTCACAACCTTGTCAAAAGGTCTGACATAATCGACAGCTCTCGACGCAAAAGATTGGCACGCAGACAAGCGAACCAATACCAGTAAGGCAGGTTGTATCACGTTCCTGCGCAATACCGCCACAGTCTTTTTGCAGACAAGCAGTAAATCACGAAGTTATCTTCAGGCCAAAACGCATTGCGGAGTATGAATCAACATACTCCGCAACTTCGAATCAATTACTTACAACGCTGGTGCCGGTGCAGGAGGTGTCACACCTGTCCGCCAGGCGTGCTTTTCTTCACCGGTGGCGAGCTGGGCGAAATCGCACTCATTCTTGTTTGAACAAGCTATCTGGTCGCCACGCTTAAGCGTCTTGTACAGCAGCAAGCTATTGCACTTCGGACACTTGTTGGTACCGTCCGGTCCACCTGACAGCAGCGGAGGATACCAATAAGCCATCTCGCATTTCTTCGAACTATAATTACTGCAGCCGAAGAAAAGCTTGTTGCGGCGCGTTTTCTTTTCGACAATCTCACCGCCGCAGTCTTCCCTGGCGCAAATCAACCCGGTAGTTTTCAATATCGGTCGCTTCTCCCCGCACTCGGCAGCGGAGCACGACAAATAATCACCGTAGCGTCCACCTTTGATCAACATCGGCGAATTGCAGGTTTTACAAATTTCTTCCGAGGGACGATCCGGAGGAACCGGTTTTCCATCTGCGGTGAGGTCCATTGTCTTCTTGCAATCCGGGAATCCGGTGCAACCAAGAAACTGACCATGCTTGGAAGACTTAAATGCCATCTGTAAGCCGCATAGAGGGCACATTTCCTCAGACAAGATAACAATCTTGTCCATCTCCTCTTCGGCCTTCTTCAGAGTCTCGCCAAAGGGCTTATAGAACTCTTTCAGCATGCCGTGCCAGTCGACTTTGTCATCTTCGATCTGGTCCAGCTTCGATTCCATCTCGGCGGTGAAACCAACATCGACTATGTTGCCGAAATGGGCAACAAGCATGTCGTTGACTGTTCTTCCCAGCTTCGTCGGGCAAAGCATTTTATTGGTGCGCTCAACATACTTACTGCCAACGATTGTTTGAACAGTAGCAACGTAAGTAGACGGTCGACCGATGCCGAGTTCTTCCAGAGTCTTAACCAGACTTGCTTCTGTGTAGCGCGGCGGCGGCTGCGTGAAGTGCTGCTTAGCATCGAGATCCTTCAACTTTAACTCATCACCCTTCTTCACTTCCGGCAGGTGATTGGCGTCTTCTTCCTCTTCTTCGCCTGATTCATTGCTCTCGCGATTCAACACGATAGTGTAGCCAGGGAACGTAGTCTCAGAGGCAGAGGCGCGGAAAACGGTCTTTCCTGCTGTAACTTCAACGGTTCTGGTGGAAAGCTCGGCAGATGCCATTTGACTTCCGAGGAACCTCTCCCAAATTAGCTTGTACAGCTTGTATTGGTCGCTATTGAGATAAGTCTTGATCGATTCGGGAGTGCGCAAGACGCTGGTCGGACGGATAGCTTCGTGAGCGTCCTGAATCGACTTACCCTTGCGCTCATATATTCTGGGTTTCTCCGGATAATACTCCGGCTTGAAGTGCTCCAGTACGTACTCTTTTGCTTCGTCTTGCGCTTGTTGGGAAACACGCGTTGAATCAGTACGCATATAGGTGATCAGACCGGAAGGTCCTTGCGCGCCGAGATCCACACCTTCGTAGAGTGACTGCGCCACTTGCATGGTTTTCTTCACTGTGTAGCCGAGGTGATTAGCGGCCTCACGTTGTAGAGTTGAAGTGATGAATGGCGGCTGCGGCTGACGCTGACTGGTCTTAACGTTGACACTGGAAACGGTGAAACTCTCATCGTTCAGCGACTTGATGATCGCGTTCATTTCCTTCTCGGATTCGACAACCATTGCGGTGGCGCCCTTTCCGTTCTTTTCCAGCTTCTCAGCCGCCTTGTCGGAAGCAGCGATTACTCGCTTGCCATCATATTTGACCAAATTGGCAAGGAAAGACTGTTTTGAGCGTGCCTTCGAGAGATCGGCCTTTAGCGACCAATACTCTTTCGGATTGAACTTTTCAATCTCCTCTTCGCGCTCGCAAATGATGCGCACCGCAACAGACTGCACACGACCGGCGGATCGACCGTTAACCTTGCGCCAGAGCAGCGGGCTGATTTTATAACCGACAAGACGATCCAACAGACGACGGGCTTGTTGCGCATCAACTAAGCGCGTGTCTATGTGACGCGGCTTCTTCATTGCCGATAGCACTGCTTCTTTTGTAATTTCGTTGAATTCTACGCGATGAAGTTTCTTCGGATTGTAGGCCTTAACTGTTATCGGTTCGCCGCATTGCACACACTTGTGCTCAGCGTCAGCTATGTAGCCCTCACATTTGGAGCACTGCTCCATCTGCAATATCTCAGACAAGTGCCATGCGATTGCTTCCCCTTCTCTATCAGGGTCAGGTGCGAGATAGACTTTGTCCGCTAACTCCGCAGCCTCGCGTAACTCTTTTACTATCGGCTCTTTGTCCTTGAGAATTTCGTATTCAGGCTCAAAGTTTTTGCGCACTTTGACACCAAGCTTTTTCTTGGGCAGGTCGCGAACGTGACCAATACTTGCTTTAACCTGGTAGTCCTGCCCGAGAATTTTGCTAATAGTCTTTGCTTTCGCGGGGGATTCTACTATTACGAGCGATTTAACCACTAGCGATTCACCTTGGTTTTCTTGTTTTTCGGGAGAATACTACACACATACTTACGGGCAAACTCACGCTTGCCAACAGCGCTTTTGACACCGCACCTGTCAAGTACCTTTCAACGGGGCTGAGTATAACACGCAAAGTCAATACCCTCAGATTGGCATTTACGAGAAATGCTAATGCATTGGTTGCACTACCATGATTCCGCTGTTGCCCTCCAACCCGGCAAACACCCTCTAACAGAAGGGGTTGCCACATACATGATTTCGGCTTGCCTAAAACTTTACAAACCTAACTGTAGAGTTTAGGTGTCAGATGCCATCAGGTCACGAATTTGCTGCACTAGCGAAACTCGGTTCCTCTCTTCAATCATTACCAGGCGCGAACCATCTTCGCAATACGCGAAATTGATGCGGACATCCTCAACCCCTTCCAAAAGTTCTGGAAAAAGATCAATCCATTCAACGACCACAACGCCGGAAGAATCCAACAACTCCGCCATTTCATCCAGCAGCTCGTCCGTACCGAACGCGCTAGTGCCCTCACTCAGGCGGTAGAGATCAAAATGATAGAGCGGCAATGCGCCACTGCTGTACTCATTTAACATCGTGAATGTCGGGCTGCAAACGGGCTCGCTGATGCCGAGCGCCTTCGCCAGCCCCTTGGTAAATGTCGTTTTTCCAGTTCCAAGCGTGCCGCTAAGTCCGATCACGAGTTTCTTGTCGTCACTCGAACTCGTCAACATCCGGCCGCATACTTCGCCCAGCTTGAGCGTACACAATTCGTCAGGAAGCGATATCTGGAGCATAAGAAAGAGAAGTCTCAGCCGTGGCGAGCCGCAGTTTTTTGACCCGGAAAAAATTCCAGGGGGGAAACCTCCGCGACGTTCTCCGTTTCCTATTCATGCGAACCAGCGGGTCCGCAGGTTCATAGGTATACTTCACCGTCTTGAGTCGGATTCCCGTATCAGATAACTTGTAGGACAAAACTTACTCAGCTGCATCCTACGACCGAGACTATGGAGCATCATAGCAGACGACGTGACTGGTGGAAAACAAAAAAATCCCAGCAACGGTCTCGTCACTGGACTTTTCAACAGGATGGCGATTAGATGCAGGTTTATAGGCTTAATCAAACTCAGATTGATATCAGTCGGGAAGCATCACTTTGCCGTTCACGACACGGTGATCGAACGGGCGAAGCACGGCTCCAGTGACAGAACTATTCGCCGGTTCCGGATTTCGCGCTGCATTCTTCGTCTCAATACCGTTCTCATCATCGGATGAACCCTGGCTCACCATTCGCACAACTGCGGATCTAACTTCAGCAGGCGGCTTTGTGCCCACGGGCAGATAATTACGCACATAGAGACCGGTACCGGCCGGTTGCAACTGGACTCCGCCCCGCGTCGAGCTAACCATCTGAGTTTGCAGATTAGCAGCTACTTCGTCCAAAGCAACATCGCGCGATTTTTGTATTCCTTTATATCGCTCTGTTTTCTCATCGAGTGCCCGCAAAATACGCTCTTTCTCTTCCTGAGCGGATTTCCTGATTTGGTCTTCCTTTTGCTTCAATAATTCCGGATAAATAAGAAGCGGATTGGCGCGAGGCTCCGGCGTGAAGATGATGGGGTCCGACAAACGAGCAATCTGCTCTTCCATTTGTTGGTCTATAGCACGAAGTTCGGCATCAGCCAGCCCACGCACGATTTTCTCACGCTGAAGCTGATCGGTGCGATGTTTTCCCTTCTCAAAATCAGCCTGCCGTCGAATCGTCTCCATACTTTGAGCCAGCTCGTGCCCACCACCAAAGAAGGAGCTTGCCGGAGTTCTCGACGCCAGTTCCTGGCGTAATCGCTTCGCTTCATTAGCATCGGGAATCGCTGCCTTATAGCCCGACAACGCTTTTCGACAGTACTGTCCCGTCACCGACGTCGGGTCAAGCAAATAAGCAACCCGATACTCTTCTACCGCCCGGCGATGGTCTCTGGCCTTCACCAAAGAACAAGCAAGATAATATCTGGTAATCTGGGAAGCCGGATCCCTCGCCACCGCTGCTGCCAGAGCACGCGCGGACAGGTCGAAGCGTCCGGCCTTAAAGTAGGCTAAACCGTCGTCATAAAACGTGGAAGCGGAGGCCGCACCCGTTGACGCGCTCAAAACAAAGCCTGCGATCATTATGATCGGGCTTAATTTCATTGAAAGCCCCTCTGTCCGAAGTGTCTAAACCGATTTTCCGGTTGTAAGGAATCACACTTCCCAGTGTAGCAATACTTTTCTAAATTTCACTATCTTTTTTGGCGTCGGCCAATCGGGATAGTGATTCCCGCACTATCTCACTGGAAGGGTCGATTTGACGCGCCAGACTTAGTTGTTTGCGAGCTTCAGCCACATCACCGTTAATTTCGGCAACCATCGCCAGACCGGCTCTGGCAGCCGAACAACGCTCATCGAGCTCTACCGCGCGCTTAAATTGACGCGCCGCTCCGGTAGTATCCTGCAATTGCACCAGCGCCAATCCCAGTCCCACTCTCGCGTCACTATCGTTGGGCAGTTTTTCACTAAGCGCCCGATATGCTTCTGCCGCTCGCGCATGAGCGCCGGTTTCAAGCAAAGCTGCTGCAAGACGGCGCGCCGCATCGCTGCTGGCAGGCATCTGCCTGTGAGCTTCTTGCAAGTACACTATCGCTTCTTCATTGCGTCCGGAAGCTTGCAAAACAGCTCCCAAATTCAGTTTCGTCAAAGGACGATCCGGATGACGCTTCACGGCCTCTTGCAGAACGGCTATGCCGGCTTCTTCCTTGCCGGTTCGAAACAGCGTAACACCTTGGCCGATTTCAGCATCCACCAACTCCGGATTCAGCTCTAGTGCACGGTGGTAGGACTTCATCGCCTCTGCTGGATTCCCTTTTTGCAGCAACGCCCAACCAAGATTGGCATGCGCAGGAGCGTTGCCCGGCTCGATAACCAGCGCCTCGCGCTCTTCACGCACCTGACCGTCGATGTCACCCTTGGCTCCCAAAATTACTCCGAGCGCAGCGTGCGCCGCTGCAGACCGCGGACTTGAGGCCAGAGCTTGTCCCATAAGCCGCTCCGCCATGTCCAGCTTACCTTGACGATAGGCAGTGGCCCCGCGAGTGATCAGAGCTTTCGTCGCTTCGCTCTCACCGGGCGGTACTGTCGTGACCTCAGCGGCCAGGTCCTTCGGCTCTTCCTCGTTAACCTTCGAAGCAGTTTCCACCTTCACCCGATGTTTGATAGCGTCGTAACTTTTCTGCGCCGCTTTGTTTGATGGATCAAGCTTGATTGCCTGTGCCAGCACCCGTTCCGCTTCATCGAACTGCTTTCGCTTGCTTTGTATAAAAGCCAATTCAAGATAAGCCGGAATACATTGGGGATTTGCTTCAATTGCCAGTCTCTCTAGTTTTGCGGCTCGATCCAGATCACCCAGATGAGCAAGAACCAGCCCAAGGTCGTACAGCGCGGTGCCGTTGGTCGGTTCTTTCGTCAAAATGTTTTCGAATGTCTGCTTCGCTTCGACCCATTTCCCGGCTTTTGCGAACTTCTCGCCACTGAGAATGAGCGAAGCCGTGGACTCATCTGCTGCGGCACTAGAGGAAAAGCCGACTGCTAAAGCTATAGCTGCTAAACAAGCACCTTTTAACATCATGGCTTAGATCCTCTTGATTGCTGATGCGCGAGCTGAAACGAGCAGTTCTAAATCCGACGATTAGTCGATTTACTCTCAGCCAATAATTATGCGCTACTTACAACCAAATCCGCCTTAGCAAAGCAGCCTAAATCAAGCCAGGATGAGGATCTGCTCACTTTCCGGCTACCGGCTCAGGTTATACAGATGCGACGATCTGCCAGCGCTCACACATCTTCGTTATCCGTTCGGCTGTCTGAGCAGCTTCCGCGTCTTTGCCAGTCGCCCTCTGAAGTGCCAGCAAGTCTTTCAACGCATCGAGCACAAGAGGATTTTCTCTTCCGAATTCCTTCTCCATAGCAAACACACATTCTAAAATTATCGATTCCGCCTCCTCATACCGGTGCTGAAGCACACGCTCTATCGAACTGTCCGCTGAACATATAGTGAACTGAAACGTTCGACATCACCCCAGCTGGCCCAACGGTATCCCCCGCCTGCTCAAGTAAATCAATCCGCTCTTCATCCACAGCGGCACATTGATCGTATTCACCATTTTCGAATAAGTAATTGGATAGTCGCTTAAGACAGAGTAATAGTGGTGAACACTACCGAGAAACAGGATTGGTCACCCTCCAATCCGTCATTCTTGCTAACTTTATCGCAAGCAATAACTGCTGTCGGCCCGGTCTCGACCCTAAACACTTTACGAAGAACAAGGGAAGTCGCCAGACGAACAAATCTATCAACGGATAAAGCAAAATACCCGCAGCCAGTATTAGAATCACTTCGCCGATCGCCATAATACTTCAGGCACTCACTATCACTGAGAACCAATCACTTTGAAGAAAGATGAGCCAATTCATAATACGGCGTATAATCCAACACCTATGATTATTCTGATGCGACCAATCATTATCTTGCTTGTGGCAACATTCTTGTTTGCTACAAACCAACGGGCTCTCGCACAGGAGGAGTCCACCGACACTTCTGCTCCAGCGGAGCCCCCGACGCCGGATGCTTCAGCGCCACCAACACCGACACCGCCGGCGGTTTGGCACCCTCCGGTAGAGCGACCTCCGCTTCCGGAACCGCCGGCACACATAACCCTCCCGACCGTCGACAGCAAACCTAACCCCGGGGCAGCCTGGCGGCTGACCGCGCAGCTACTGGCGGCCGGTAAGAAAATCGAACGACCGTCGGCGGCCATCATCTTGGATGCCGGCTATGGAGAGGGCTTGCTCAGCGTTCTCGCTTCCTGTCCTCGCGCCGGTCTGAAAGTTACTGCTCTAAATAGCGATGCGGGGGAGGTGCTGGCGATAAAGCCGGATAGTTCCATTAGCATCGTAATTACGATTACCGAGATCTCACCTGGTAAAACCAGGATTGCTGCGGGCTGCCATCGGTGCAACGGAGAAGCCGCAAGAAACACCATCGCGACGATTCTTCAAATCTGCACCGACAGTCTTAGAAAGCAAGAAAGGATCTAAAATGAGCACCCTTACCGATCTCTATAGTTCATCGCTGGCACTTCTGACCGACCTTTATCAGCTGACGATGGGCTATTCGTACTGGAAGTCGGGTACTGCCGATAAGGAAGCCGTATTCCACCTTTTCTTTCGCAAAGCCCCCTTTGGCAATGCTTTTACCGTGGCTTGCGGGTTGCGGTATACTATCGATTTTCTGCAAAATTTCCGTATCACCGAAAGTGATACCAAATACCTGTCCACCTTACGCGGCGCCGACCAAAACCCGCTCTTCTCCGACGAATTCTTACAACACTTAGGAGAGCTACGTTTTCAGTGCAACGTAGACGCGGTACCGGAAGGCACAATCGTGTTTCCGCAAGAACCAATGCTACGAATCTCCGGATCGCTGCTGGAATGTCAGTTGTTAGAAACTGCTCTCCTCAACCTCTGGAATTTTCAAACTCTCATTGCCACCAAATCGATTCGCATTCGCGAAGCCGCCGGCTCAGCAAAAGTTGTTGAATTTGGAGCCCGCCGCGCGCAGGGTCCCGACGGCGCCTTGACGGCATCGTACGCTGCATACATCGGAGGCTGCGACTCCACTTCTAACGTCCTTGCCGGCAAACTATTCGGAATCCCTGTCACGGGCACACACGCTCACAGCTGGGTGATGTCTTTTGAGGACGAGCGCACCGCATATGATACCTATGCCAAATGCATGCCCAACAACTGCATCTTCCTTGTCGATACTTACGACACGCTCGAAGGAGTTCGCCATGCAATAGAAACAGGACTCCGCCTCCGCAGCGAAGGGCATGAGATGCAAGGCATTCGACTCGATTCAGGCGACCTTGCCTACTTGAGCATCGAAGCACGCAAACTATTGGACGAAGGCGGATTCCCCGATGCCGTCATCGTGGCCACCAACGACTTGGACGAAAGCATCATCTCCAGCTTAAAATTACAAGGGGCACGCATCGATGTATGGGGAGTAGGCACAAAGCTCATAACAGGCTATGACCAACCGGCACTTGGCGGTGTATACAAACTGGCGGCGATTCGCAATCCCGGTGACAAATGGACATACAAGATCAAATTGTCCGAACAATCCATCAAGGTGTCGACCCCGGGACTGCAGCAGATACGGCGCTTTATGGCTGACGGTCTTTATATCGGCGACGCCATTTATGATTTGGAAAATGCACCGGATGCGGTTTACACTATTGTCGACCCGTTTGACATGACGCGTCGAAAGAAGATGGTGGCGGATTCTTCAACAGACTTGTTGGTACCGATTTTTCGGCGCGGCAAGCTGGTCTACACCATGCCGGATAATGAGACAATCAAAGCGTCTGTCTATGACCAACTGACAAAGTTCCACCCGAGTATTCGCCGACTACTCAACCCGCATGAATATCCCGTTGGACTGGAACTCTCGCTACAGCAACTAAAAACGGACTTGATTCTCAAAGCACGCGGATTTTCTTAGTCTTCCAGAAACTTCAGTACTTTGCCGCCAAAGCTCTGCTGCCCCTGGTCCGCAGTCGGTGCACCATCCATCATAACCAGCGGAACCGGGGTGCCGCACTCTCCACAAAATTTCGCAGATGGTTCCAGTGGACAACTGCAACTGGAACACTCCGGTATTCGTTCCGGCAATGAGTATCCGCATTCGCCGCAAAAGCGGGAATTCCCCTCAAGGAAGGCACTGCACTCCGGACAACGAGGCAGAGTATTACCCGCATCAGCCTCCTCCATTTCCTGTGCTAAGGGCTCAAGTGATTCATCACACGGCAACACCGGCTCGCCGGCTTCCTGAACCTCAGGCTGATAGTATTCCAGCGGCACGGGCGGAGTCGGTGGCGCGGGAGAGAATGATTCCTGTACCGGCGCAAACTCCTGTTGTTGTTGTACAAAGTTCTTCGATGGAGGAAGCGGAGGCATCGAACCATGCATGGAACCACCAGCGCTCTCTACATAAGGCTGCAATGAATTAGCAGGCTGAATGGAAGGAGTCGGATCGACCAAAGGTTCATATGCTTGCGCAGGGGCTTCCACCGGCACGGGAACCACAGATGACGCCACTACCTGCAACTGTTCCGACTGATGGTAAACTGGAGCAACTGGCTGTTGCCCCGGTGCGGACGGCTCAAATGCATAAGCGGTTTCCACAGGATACTCCGGTGCGGCCAACGCAGGCTGCACCGCATACTCGGCTTGCGCGACATACTCCGCAGCTGGTGGCTCCAGAGTTTCCACCGGTGCGTGATCCTCCAGCTGAATCTCTGTCGCTGTGCTGAGAGCCAGAGGCAACAGACGCGCCTCCCCGATAAAGCGAGACGGTGCCCGCTCCTGACCAAGAGCCTCGACCGGATGCGACAGGTACAACCTCTCCCTTGCACGAGTAAAGGCTAGATAGCAGATGCGACGCTCTTCCTCCAAATCGGCGCACTTTTCAGCCGGAAACAGTCCCTCCGCCAAGCCGGGAAGAAACACAAAAGAAAACTCCCAGCCCTTCGCATCCAAGATGGTCTTTATGTGGACGCTGTCCTGACTGCTGCTGTTATCTTCTTCCTTCTGCTTGCTCTCCATTTGCTTGACGAACTCGGGAACCGAACTGAACTTGCGCGCCTCTTCCTCAAGTTGCTGCAATTTTTTCAGCGGCTCGTAAATGATTCCCGGAGGAAGCTTTACCGACTTATAGTAATCATTGAGGCGACGATTGCGCCGCAAATACCCGATCGATTCTCCCGGCGGCAACCGATCCATATGCATCGCACGAATAATCTTAACCAGCTGCTCAAGCTCTCTACAGGACTGGTCCGCGGTCGCCTCGGCATAAATTTCAACCGCTTTGAGATAAGACAAGTTGTTTGCTTCAGCAAAACTAGCAATGGTGGCAGAAAGTTTCGGATCAATCTCCTTGATACCAAGCTGCGACACGCGCTCAAAAGCCTCACGAGCGCGCGGACCGTCCGGGTCCATCACCAGCTTGAGATAAGCAAGCATATCACCGACTTCGTCGGGCACTACCGAAGAATCCGAATGAGGCGCATGAAACCGAACGCCCATGCGGGCGAATTCATCCTTGATGATCTCTTCGTAAGAATTGTGATGATAAAGTACGGCTATCTCGCCGGCCTGGCGGCCCGCCGATAGAATTGCCTGAATCTCGCTGCTGATCCACTCCAGCTCATCCTTTTGAGTGGCGCACGGCTGCGGCCCGATTATTGCCCCGCCGGGAGCCGCGCCCCACCCTGAATAGTAATCGCGTTCGATACTAAGGCGCTCCAGCCAGGAACATAACTGGCGAGAATGATCAACAATTTCCGGATGACAGCGCCAGTTCTTCTCCAGAACAAAACAACGAGCATGAGGAAGGCGCAACGAAAGTTCCGACAACAATTCCGGACAGGCGTTCCGTTGCTCACTGGTTGCTTCCTGTTCATCACCCGTGACATACAAATTATCTTGTGGTGCAGCCAGGAGCCTGATCAGGATGTCCTGCGCCAGAGTAACTTCCTGGTAATCATCGACCAATACATACTCGAACGAACTCTGGTAACGAGATCGTATCTCGGCGCCATCCAGCAAAAGTTGCACCGCCAATGAAATCACATCATCGCGATCAATTCGATTCGACTTTAGAAGCTGGTCTTCGTAAGACTGATAGATCTTGGATATCAGAAGATCGCTTTCATTTTGCGCTTCTGCAGCAGCCCGCTTCGGTGTGATCAAGTGTGCCTTGTACATCGAAATCATAGCCGCTACGTAGAACTCGTCGACTTCGCCGCTGATTTCCAACTTGACCGGATCAAAATCCTTCTTTAACTTGCCGAACAACCGCTGAATGACCTTCTGGTGGTTGCCTTCAATCTTAAGAGGCGGCTTTCGCTTGATGGAGGGAAGATTCTCTTTGAGGATTTTCAAACCCAACTCTTGCCATGAAAATAGCGCCAGCCGTTGCACGGTCACCTTGTCGGTGACCCCGTCAAGCATTGCTTTCAAAGGCTTCATCGTGTCGGCCGAGTGGGTTACGACCAAAATGCTCTCCGGTCCAATGCCCATCGCCAGCAGCGCAGCGACACGCTGAACAAGACAAGTCGTCTTGCCGTTGCCGCTACCACCGATTACGATAGCCGGACCACCTCCACACGAAATGGCATTACGTTGATCCTCATCGTCAAACGGCAATTCCGGCAAAGCCGGAACATGCTGACCGGTCAAAATGCGACCGCAGTGAGAGCGCTTCTTACCGTCTTTCCAGATATCTTCCACTACGTCCGCACACGCGGTTTTATTGTTCAATATCTCAGCGGTGCTAAATCGCAAAATTTGCCAGCCGTCGGCAATCATCACAAGATCGCGCTGCGAATCGCGCTTGTACTGCTCATTTCCTGCCAAAGCCGAAATAGTGTCAATTTCTATGTTCAGTTTGCGATCGCCCTCAACGAGAGCAAAATCAAGCAAATAATCACCCAGAACATGCTGAACTACCGGTTCGATGTTCCGCTCCCGAAATGCCATGTAAGCGTAGTACTCAGCTTTCAGCACCGGAGGCAGACCCTCTTCTCGTGCCAGCTTGAAAAGCTCTTGATTAATAGTGCAGGACTCGATTAGCCAGATAAACTTTTCCCAGTTAACCGGCCTACCGCCAAAGTCCGTATCGGGACAATCATGACCCAGGCGCAAAAATTCCTGATAAGTCAAAGGCGTAGTAATAATCGTTGCTTTACCAGCCACTGCCCGCGGATAAATCACGTAAGCAAGCAGATACCACAAATGGTGCGCCTTGGAAGGCGGCTCCAATCCATCGATTACAACGATATCGTTGCTCGCGAGCTCCAATTCCAGCTTCGTCACGATGGGATTGCCAAAGGAAGCTTTATCGCGAGATTCTTGCCAAACAGAATCTGCTTGTTTTGCCAGAGCCTCCCCGGAAACCACAAGAGGCGAAAACCCCCTGGATCGCAGATTAACTACGGAAGCTTCCAGGCTCACTTGTTGCTCGTCGGCCCAGTCAGTGAGAAACAATCCGCGAATTGAACCGACGTAAAGGCCAAAGTTATTGACGAACCACTGCAGTGCTTCACGCGAGTCCACAGACGGTGGCACTTTACTGTTGCCGTTGGCTAACTTGTGGCTCTTGGTCAAACTGGTAGTCCTAACCTCATTCACGCCGCTCACACCCCGCAGTAGGCAACTGCTACCCCATAACTTACCCGCCTCGGGCGCCCCGCCAAACCTGTGACCATTCTCTTACTATGCGCTGCGGCGGGAAACCGGCAGACCTCACTCGCCCCCGACGCGAGATTAATGGCGTTCGGACCCTACGACCACCGTCGCCGAAGCTTTACTATTCGATATCTACTAAGCCAAACTGCGGCCAAGATGTCGGACAATTACGACAAACGGAGCATTAGTGGCTTCCCGAGCCGATAGTAACGGACCAAAACGGTCACGAAATGATTCTACTTGAAAACGCTCGGTTTAGTGCAAAGCCGGGTACATTTATCTTTGCCAGCTTGACAATTTTGAAATCAACCTGGCAGTAGTACAATGGCGTACGGAGTATAGGACTCAAAGTCAAGAGTCCCCATTCGGGCAACCGACAAACAAACAGAAAGGAGAGGAACTCGAATGAAAAAGGCGCTAGTTTTCCTGGCAGCTTTGTCCACCTTGTCTTTACCAGCATTCGGGCAAGCTTGCGGAGATGAAGGTCGTTACTTCCATTTGGTACCACCGGATTACTCAATCGCAAGCCACAGACGTCATGCCATCCACAGATGGGCTAAGGCGCTTCGCTGGTACAGAGAACACAACGGCGACAAACCCCTTTGCGTGAACAACAAGCCGCTCTAAACACCCGTTTAGCAGCCGGCTGATATAGTTCGCACCGCTCCTTGGGGCGGGGTTTGTTTGTGCGTATTGCCATTCGTCGCCCGGTACTCCCGGGCGGCGTTAATGCGTTATGCGCATCGTTGGATAAACGCAACAAGAACCAATAAAAAAGCCGGACTCAGCCGGCTTTTTTATTGTCGATAATTATCAGCAACTGCGCTTAGCTAAAAACGCAATTTTGAGGCGCTCACATGCCCTTAGAACTAAAGAAATAGAAGCAGGACATCATCACCATCATCGATGAAGTCACTCCCAACCAGAAAGCAGCGATCACTATCTGCCAAACGATTAACGCCTGCCTGGGCGTCAAACTGACGATAATCCCAAGACGGTTGATCATGTAGAGCACAACGGCCCCGATAGTCAGGAGCAGCGGCAAAAGTTTCAAACCGGCAGGAACGGGCAACGCTACTGCCGCAACCAGGCTCAAAATACAAACAACTACAAGACCGATAGTTACGTAATCTGAGATTCGCTGTTTAACCGACTCAGTAACCGAGGCTTCGTTTATGTGTTGTATAGCGGCAACTACGTTCCGGAATCCACCACGACGAGGACCACCAAAATCATCCGCCGCCGTCGCGGCCGGGGTCGCCTGATTGTCTGGATTGTGAACATCTGACTCGGCCACGGATAACCTCCCCGAAACGTCTAGTATTATCAGTCCAACAATGTGCGGGTCTCCTACTACCATCTGCCCGGACAAGAACACTAATTATCACATTCGACGTTGCTCCAATAAATTTCCCAAATACATGAACACGGACGCGACAATCCCGAAAACCATTGCAGAGCCAGCTGTTGTCTGGATCGTTGTCCTTCACTACGGTGGTCCGGAATATACCAGACGCTGCCTGGATTCCTTGCGCAAATTGACTTTCCGCCCCGCAGGCATTGTGCTGACTGATAATTGCTCTCCGGATTCCTCCGGTGAGGCCATCGCTAACGACTTTCCAGAAGTTGAGTTCCAGGCGTTGCCGGAAAATTTGGGATTCGCCGGCGGCTCAAACGCTGGTATTCGATTCTGCATTGACCGCGGCGCCCAATGGGTTTGGCTGTTGAACAACGACACGGAACCGGACACCGACAGCCTTGCAAAACTCATGCAAGTTGCCGCAGCAAGACCGCAGGCCGGTGCCCTGGGAGCGGTTGTCTACAGCCCGAACAAAGAAGGCTTTTCTCAATCCGGGAGCGGAACCATCGACTTCGTTCGCGCCAAAACTTTTGAAAAGGGAAGTGTTGATCAAACCGCCGCTTTTCAATCGTGCCAATGGCTTTCGGGTTGCAATCTGCTGCTGCGCCGCGAGGCCTTTTCGCAAGCTAACGGTTTTGACGAAAAATTCTTTCTCTACTTCGAAGACGCCGATCTGTGCCATCGCCTGATCTTGAACCGATGGGAGTGCCTTCTCGTCCCCTCGGCCCACCTGAAGCACATTGGTTGCGTCTCAACCGGAGAAAACCTCGCAGTCTGGCGTGCCTACTACCACACCCGCAATCGGCTGTTGTTTTTTATGCGACACTCAAAAGGCACAGATTCACTTTTTGCCTGGCTTGCAGTAGGCACCCATTTGCTAAGACACGCAATAGTGCTACCATTTCGCGGAAAAAAGGGCCAGCGTCAACTAAAAGCTGAAATGCTCGGACTAAGAGACTTTATGCGCGGCACGTTCGGAAAAGCTGATTGTCTGGACTTCTAAGCTTCTTCTTCTGCTCCGTCTTCCGACTCCGCGTCGCCCACATAACTGATAACGATGTGACGATCCAGCGCTTCCCCGCGAGAGTTTGAAGACAGCTCCGGAAAATGCTCTTGCAAATACTTGTGCACGATTCTTCGTTCAAACGCCGACATGGGCACTAACTCAATTTCTTCCGACTCGCCGTTCAACACGGCAACAGCGCCTTCTTTCGCCTGCTCAATGATTGTTTCTCTGCGACGCTGACGGTAATTGGCCACATCTAACAAGAAATGAGTTTGATCGGTTCTGACACTGCCTTTGCACATCTGCCTCAGCAAAAACTGCAACGCCTCTAAAGTTTGTCCTTTTCGTCCGATAAGCAACTTGGCATCAGAAGGTTTGCATTCGATGCGGTAGCATCTTGTCGACTCATCTATGTCCTCTTCGTGGATGACTGCGTCTATATCCAGAATTGCCAACATCTTTTCTAGATAGCCACGGGCTGTCTCTTCCGTAGTGTAGTTCATCGGCTTATTTACTCTTTCCTTGTTTCTCGTCGGTTGTCAGCTTAATAACACTACCGCCGGTATTATCCCCTGTCTTAGCTGAATTATCTCCGCCTGACTTGCTCTCGTCCTTCGACGACTGCTTTTTATCCGGCTTCGAAGGCTTTTTATCGCTCTTATCGGACGGTGATTCACCACCTGATTTGTCAGGATTTAGCGGATGGAGAGTGATTGTGCCGTCTCCACCATCATCATCAATATCAATAATGGGAGCGGCTGGTTGCTTGGTCAAAATCCACGTCTGCAAAGTCTGAACAACGTTGGAGAACACCATGTAGAGAAACACGCCTGCAGGCAGTGGCATGAAGAAGAACATTGCAGTCAACGTTATCGGCATGATCTGCTGTGTTTGCTTTTGAATTGCCGCTTGCTCCGGATCGGACGGTGGAGTTGACACCATCAGCTTTTGCGACAGCACCATGGTCACACCGAACAAAATAATCAAACTAAGAACATCCCAATTCTTCGGCTCAAGCAGCTCGGTTCCCTTAGCGACTTTGCCGATATTGGTTATGAAGTAAAACGGTTCGTTCTTCGCTTCACCAGGCACCACTGCTTCAACTTTGATTTCGCCAGGATGCTTGAACACTGCTTTGCCGCTTTGATCTATGGTGGCAGCATTGGGATCATTACTGACACGCCAGAGAGGGTAGAATCCAACCGGCATGGTGCCATCTACTGTCTTTAACTTGAAATCGATCGTCTTTCCGGCGCTTACCGTAAGGTTACCGGGTTCCACAGCGACAGTTGCTTTCTTGCCATCGGCACTGATTTCAACAGTGGTATCAGATTGAGCGCTCTTCTCTTTGGTACCCGATTCGCCCTGGTTGTTGTTTCCACCAAATATCGGCAGCCCGCCACCGGACTTATCACCCGGCAATACAAGCACTTTGACCGGAATCCCTTTCTCCTCACCGCCGGTCAGCGTAGCTGGAATCACAGCTTCAACCGTTATCTCGCCAGCTGTGGGAAAAGTAGCTTGTCCTGCAGGAGTCATATTGACACGATTAGGATCAGCCGCAATCTTCCATTCCGCTTTGAAGTCAGTTGGAATCACACCTTGAACAGGATTGATTGAATAATCGATCGCATAAAATCCATCAGGAGTTGCCTGACCTTCGGCATTCTTTCCGGCAATAATTGTCGAATCCCCCGGGCGCACAACCAGCTTGCTGAGTTGTCCGTCCTTCGATACATAAACACTGTCGGATCCGGAAGCTGGATTGACTGTAACGGCTTGATTTTGCGCTTTGTCTGCCGCCAGCACTTTCACCGTCACCGGGATTGGCTTGTCCTGGAACGGAGGTCCGTTAAAGGTACCGAACAAAGCAAACAGAATTGGCAGTTGAACAAGAAGAGGCAAGCAACCACCAACGGGGTTGATCTTGTTCTTCATGTAAAACTCAGCCATTTTCTTTTGAAAAACTTCGGGCTGATCTTTGTACTTGTCTTGCAGCGCTTTCAATTTCGGCTGCAACTGCGACATGCGTTGCATGGATTTAGTTGATGCCGCAACCAGCGGCCAAACTGCGATTCGGACTGCCAAAGTCAGCCCTAGAATCGCCCAGCCGTAACTGCCCAGTGTTTTATCCAAAAACTGGAGTATTGGCAGCATCAAAGTGTAAGTAATATCCACCTGTTACCTCTTTACGTGCAAGAGTCGCTTAATTCCTGAGATTGGCAAAGCAATCTCAAAACGTTCCGGCACGTCGTCCACGCCTCCGCAATGAAGCGGATGGCAGCGTAAAAGCCGACCGATAGTAAGTACAATGCCTTTGAAAATTCCGTGCGTCTCGATTGCCGTGTACGAATAGGACGAGCAACTCGGATAAAAACGACAAGACGCCGGCCTGAAAGGTCGGGTCCACTGGTATAGCTTCAACAGCGAGAGCAGCGCTTTCTTCATCAGTTTTCTATCTTGGAACCCGCTTTATGCCGTGTTTTTCGCTAGCTTTACGTAAACAATTTACTACGTTTTCGCTCACTTCCGCCCAGCTCTTATCAAGCAAATCGCCCTGAATCACCCAGACAATTGCATACCATTGCTCCAGGTTGAGCCGCTTAAGCCCTTCCGGTGCTTCAGGCGCGTTCTGCAACTCTTGTCTCAACAACCTGTAAGCTTCTCGCACACGACGCTTGGAACGATTGCGATCAGTGCTTTTGGCATGTACTTTTTTGCCAATTACAAAGCCGGCAAGCGGTAGCCTTGGTGCGCTTCGTGCTTGCCGGGCCAGTACATAAAGGGTTAGTTGGTCGGAAGATACACTCTTCCTGGCGCTGTAAACACGCTGAAAAAGGTTAGGCTTGCGCAGCCGCTCCGCGGAAGTTAGCACTCGGCACCCGGGCAGTTAGCCGGATACAGAGAGCCGATAACGTCCCTTAGCTCTACGAGCCTTCAATACCTTTCTGCCAGTTCTAGAAAACATTCTGGCCAAAAACCCGCTGCTTTTCTTCGCTTTGCGAATAGAGCCTCTCAATGTCCGTTTCATAGCAAAACTCCGTGACGAGCTTAAATTGTAATTAGCCGATGTTAGTGAGTGAGGCGAACTCTGGAGAAGCCGCTTCGACTCTTAAAATTCTTAGACGTCGGCAGTTAACTGGCTATGCTATCATCTCCCTCAGAGTATTAGCGCCGGACGTGAATCGCGTCCCGGTTAAAATTTACGAATAGAGCCAATCCCAACGGCTCTTCGCGATCGCAAGCCCTTTCGAAAACGCTTGCGTTCCGGTGAGATGTCCCTCGATAAAATCCGGCTAACATAGCCAATGGATGCTTAACAGGGTGACTCTACATCTCTTTGTGGATTCCTTCACTGGCTACCCTGGATAGATGATAAGCACCGAGCACACTGACAATGTCTGTTTGGACCTGCCGCTGGCAGAAGTTTGGGAGCGAGCTCTGACCCAACTTGCAAGTACCGTCTCGCGACCGACACTGGAAGTCTGGCTCAAGCCGCTGCAGTTGGTATCCCTTGACCAGACCAGCGTCACCCTGGCCGTCACAAACGATTTCACCAGAACAACTATTCTTCGCGACCATAAAGCAACCATGGAGGCTGTGTTCACCGGCGTGCTCGGCCGCGCGATAACGGTTCGTGTCATTGTCGACGCAAGCGCCAAGAGTGCCGACTACACGCCCTCTATTGCTTCGATTCCGATGCCGACTGCCCCGGTTCAGCAACGAGTAAATCGTCCAGCCGCTCCGGCGCCCGACGCATCCTACGCGGCTTCAAAAGCCAATCTCAACCCGCGTCATACATTCAAAACTTTCATAGTCGGTTCCAGCAACCGTTTCTGCCATTCGGCCGCATTAGCAGTCGCCGATAAACCGGGACATGCCTACAACCCCCTATTCATATACGGTGGAGTCGGTCTCGGAAAAACACACTTACTACACGCAGTCGGCAATGCCATTCTGGAGCACGCACCGCATACGGTGATTCGCTACATGTCTTGTGAGAAATTCACTAACGAACTGGTAAGTGCGCTGCGCGAAAACAGCATGCCCGAGTTTCGTAGAAGATATCGCCAAATAGACGTTCTCCTTATGGACGACATCCAGTTTATTGAAAAGAAAGAAGCGACCCAGGAAGAGTTCTTTCATACTTTCAATTCACTGCACGAATCCGGTAAACAACTAATTTTGTCGAGCGATCGACCGCCCCAAGCACTGTCGCATCTAACCGAACGTTTGCGCAGCCGCTTTGAGTGGGGACTAATAGCCGACGTCCAGTCGCCCGACTATGAGATGCGACTGGCAATTTTGCAGCGCAAAGCCGAGAGCGAGAAGATGTCCGTAACCGAAGAAATGCTTCGTTTTATCGCAGACAGTTTCTCCGGCAGTATTCGTGAGCTGGAAGGAGCACTCTTAAGAGCGCATGCTTACACCAATCTCACCGGCGCTGCGCCACACGCTTCCGTGCTCAAAGATGTGCTGCTCCCGGGAGCACACCGCAAAGAAAAGCGAGTTGTCACAGTCGATCATATTATTGACGCTGTCGCATCCTACTTTCATGTAGAGCCTGTCGAATTACGTTCATCAAAGCGTTCGCAAGACCTGGCCGTTCCCAGGCATATCGCTATGTACCTGGCTCACAATCTCATCTCGCTCAGCTTTCCCAGAATCGGCACCGCATTTGGAAATCGAAAACATTCATCGGTTGTCTATGCGCATGACAAGATCAAAAAATCTTTGGATTCCGATCCGGAAATTTCCGAAGCCGTACGCCGAATTTCACGCCAACTAGAAGCGTAAGTTCCTTCTTGTAAAAGCGCAGCTGCACCTGACGTATCTGCCGCGTCTTCGTAAGATTAGAGCTTACTGAGAATTCTCCTTTCCAGGCACCGAAAACAAAGGAAGCAAGTCAATCTACTCTGGTGGATGACAGCGATCCGTTCAAGACCTTGTGGTCGTCGCTCCGGAAGCGGCTCTTGATCAAACCTGTCGACAAGGTCAGCAGAAAAAGGATTAACATGTTGTTTCTCTTAGCTAGAAATCGCGCTACTATTTCATTGGCCGATCGATCGTCCACTCTCGATATGCATAACATAAGAGATGCGATCCAATAGCCGGTGAAGCGGGTTTCCGAGGTCAGGATCGGCAAACGTAAGTCCACGCAACAGGTTCACCCCTTACCAAAAACCTGTAGATAACTTGTAGTTCTGCTGACAGTGTGTTGTCGATCGTCTTCTTACCCTGGATCACAAGAGATCTTGTTTCGACTCTTGTCTTACAGGTTATCTACAAGCGAAATTCAGCAATCATAGAGATTCTCGGTGTTATCTACAGAAAAAACGATCGCTTACTACTTCTAGGATAGTTTTTTCGAAGTACAAAAAAACAGTACCAGTTAAAACAGAGAAGAAAGGCTTCGGCAGCGAGGCAGTTGAATTTAGCCGGGGATGAAGGTAACCTGTGGTGAATAAGCGGGTCATCCAGCAGAAGGTTAAAAGCCAATGCACTTTGCCATACAGAAAGAAGCACTTGTAAGAGCACTCCGAGACGTCAGCAATGCAATTGCGACAAGAGTGGTTCAGCCGATTTTGAGTAATGTGCTGGTAGAGGCGATAGACAGTGTGACCATGCGGTTCACTGGTACAGACCTTGATTTGACCATTCGAGCTATTTGTCCTGCCGTGGTTTATAACAACGGTTCAATAACATTGCCAGGCAAAAAGTTGTTGGAAGTCGTTTCGAAATTGCCAAATGATCTGGTTACCTTCCAGGTCAACATGGACACCATGGAAACTACGGTTACATGCGTCAAGTCCAAATTCACTTTGACTGCGTTGCCCGCTGATGATTTTCCGCGCCTTGCCGAGAACAAGTCTGTTGATTGGTTCTCCATGCCGGCCGATATTTTGCGACGTGCAATTGTTCAAACTTCTTTCGCTGCAGCTACATATGATTTGAGCAGCATTCTCGGTGGCGTCTATCTGTTTGTTCATGATGGTGTTTTTGAAGCCACGGCTACGGATGGTAGTCGCCTGGCTCATCGCCGCGAAGAGTTGACAGTGTCTTCAACTATTGTTCGAAAGTCCGAGGAAGGCACGGAAGGGGAAGCGGAAGGTAGTACCGCTACGGCGACGCTTGAGCGTCCTATCGAGCTGAAAGCCATCGTTCCCGCGCGTGCCTGTACCGAGCTGCTGAAAATCATGGATGCGAAAGATCCCGCAGCCCGTTTACGACTGGCAGTGCTTGAAGGACAAATGTTGTTCGAGACTGATTCGCATTTCCTGTGCACTCGTTTGATTGGTGGAGAGTATCCGCGTTATCACGAGCTTTTCCCTGCCGATTTTTCCAACCTTGGTCGCTTCAAGCGCGATGAAATGCTGTCTGCTGTCGAGCGTGTAGCCGTAATGTCGGACGAGCGTACTAATCTGGTGAAGTTTCACTTCGAAGGCGAAGTTCTTCAGATCAGCTCTAATACCCCTGACGTGGGTAAAGCTCAGGAAGAGGTTTCGGTGCAGTTTGAAGGGCAACCTTTAGACATCGCTGTGAACGTTCGTTACGTTGTTGATGTTTTGCACAAGTTGAGTTCGGCCGAGGTGCGCTTAGAGATGACGGGCGCATTGAAGCCGCTTATCTTTAAGGGTGAATCTGAAGAGAACTACAAATATCTCTTGATGCCAGTGCAGGCCAGATAACGTGTGTTATACTGCTTTTGTTGGTTCACCTCAGGTGGGCTGATTCCGGCACCACAGCCGTAATAGTGGGATCGTAGCTCAGTTGGTTAGAGCGCCTGCCTGTCACGTAGGAGGTCGCGGGTTCGAGTCCCGTCGGTCCCGCTTCTTTTATTGCTTGCGCTACTATATGGGAGCGTAAGCAGTTGCTTTAATAGTACCCCTTTTAGGGGCGTCGTTTGGCGGATTTTCAGCGTGATACTGAAACGGTGCAGTTTGTCGGATTGATCGTAATTACAAGTCCCCTTAGAAAGCTGGCTCCTAGCAACGGTTTGTCCATGTCCGAGTTCAACGCAACCGATGAAGTCACGTTTTTCTTTTCGATCGGTCCGAGTTTGATACTGTCGATGGAGAACACATAGCTTACTCTTTGCCCTCCCACTCCTTCGGAGACGCCGGAGTTTGCATTAGTCGGCCTCTCAACTCCCAGACCTGCCAGCTGTTTGTCAGTGAAACATACGGAGTCTGCGCCCGTGTCCATAATCATTTGACATTCTCGACCATTTACTTTGACTGTCACTACCAGATTGTTTCCATCTCGCTGAAACGGAACGCTGTCTTCGGGGACACTATTTGACGAAGGCAGAAAGCGAATGACATCATGTGCGAAATCGAGTTGGTAGGTCAGGTCGCCGAAGAAGTTTTGGCCCAGCAGTGGATAGTCGTTGTTGTCGTTACCTGCGGAGGTCCGCTGGTAATCGGGATCTTGGACGGAGACCGCGACTTGTCTTGTCAGTGTCCCGACTGTCAAATTGACCGGCACCACTGTTGCGGAAACTTCGCCTCCGATGCCCAGGTAGCGTTTTTTTGCTCCTGAAGCTGGCACTGCAATGCCGATTTTCTCGAAGTCCTTTTGCTTGAAAAAGCAATCAGAGGCTCCCGTGTCGAACATCATGTCTACCGGTTGACCATTTACTGCGCCGCTCACAAGGATCTGGCCGGTTGCAAGTCGTGAAAACGGAACTTCAACTATCTGCGTTGGTGAGGCGGGAGTGGTGCGGGTGTTCGTGGCCGGCGTAGCAGGTGACTGCGGGTATACTCGACTCAATTGAGCCAGGGCTCTCGATGCAGCTAGAGCTGCTGCCGTATTTGGAAAGCGAGAAGCCGTGACGTACCAGGTCGCTCTTGCCAGGGATATTTCGCCGAGTTGTTGCTGGCACAGGCCCGCATAGTACATTGCGTCGCCGGTCTGGTCCTTTTGTTGTGCGGCTTGAAAGTAAGGCAATGCACTCTTGAAATTTTGTTGTCGGTAAAGTTGGACGCCTTTGCTCCAATACGATTCTTGCGCCGGTGACGGAGGTGTTGCAAGAATAAGCAGGAGCGCGGTTGTAAGTAATCGATACAACATGGCTGAAGATTATACCTGTTGCAGGCGCTCCCGCTCCTTGCACATCGCAAGCGTTGATGCCTCTACGAGTATGGGTAGTATATGGCCGCAAAGAAAGAGAGTTTCCCGAAGCTTCTTGCTCGGGGAAACTCTCGCTCAGATCCTTCTGTTTAGCGCTTAGCTGTTGCGCTCTTCTTCGGTGTCGGGACGAAGGCTTTCACGCCATGCTTCGTTGTCCTCGACGCCATCTCCTTCTTCGGAACGGAGGCTCTCGCGCCAAGCTTCGTTACCCTCGGCATCGTTATCGGGGCGAAGGCTTTTACGCCAAGGTTCGTCACTCTCACCGGCTTCATCTCCGGCGTTTCCGGAATTGGCAGCGGGCTTCTTTGGCATGAAGTCCTCCGGGTGCCGCGCGCGATAGGCGTCGAAGATCGGCTTGTTCATCTCATCCATCCAGTTCGGCCGGCTGTACGGTTCATCGGTGGCGGCGTTATCGTCGCCCTCGTCTACTGGTGCCGAATCATCCGTGTGAGCACCCCAGCACGACTTCCAGTTGCCGCGGTAGGGATGCGCTGCCCACATTGTCTCGATTTCTTCGTCGCGTTCCACACGTGGGACGCAGCTGTACATCGGGATTTGTTCGAGCGTTGAGCTGGTGTCGGCTACGAAGAGTCGCGACAATCCGTTGTGCTCCAGCATGCGATTGACTTCTGCCAAGGTTGTGCGGTTGTAGTATCGCGTGCCCCGGGGGCAGATCAGCCGACCTTCCTTGCCGGCGGTCTGGAAGTGAGGCAGCAGTTCTTCGTAACGCTTGGCGTTGTACTCCTGTGCCAAGCCGTTTTCAGCTTCGGAGGTGCAGAACAGGCACGACGACAAGTCTTCTTCCGAGACATCTCCTGAGCGCAAGGCTCGGTCGACTGCAGCCCAGGAAAGGAACAACTTGCGACGGGGGCGTTTCTTTTGTACCACGGGCGAAGCCTGGTACCGCACCGGTTCTGTCACCTGGTGAACGGGGGCGGCTGCGGGCGGAACGTACACCGGTGCGGTGCTCATTTGTGGTTGTTGATTGCGCCGGTTCCTGAGGAGGAAGTATCCCAGGATGGACCAGGGAGTCGCGATCAGGGCGACGACGATGGCGATAACGGTGTTGGACATGGGGCGAGCCTTTTCGAGCAAATGAATTGATTCGCAATGCGGGCTCCGGTAACTCTCCGGAGCTTCGGGAAGTGAGAAGTGTAGGCGAGTGACATTCCAGCAAGGGCTGGACGTCAGCTATTTGCAGCGATCATGCGCGTGTACCAGTGACCGCTGCCTTTAACCGTGCGAGCGAGTGTTGTGCGATCGACGTGCACGAGACCGAACGTCTTTTTGAAGCCCAGGGACCATTCGAGATTGTCCATGAAGCTCCAGGCGAGGTAGCCGCGAATGTCTACGCCGCCGGCGACAGCCATTTCGATGGCGTTCAGGTGGTCGTGAATGTAGCGTGCGCGTCCGTCATCGTGAATCTGGCCGTTGACGATGGTGTCATCGAGAGCGGCACCATTTTCGGTGACGTAGATCGGCGGAAGGACGCCGCGATATTCTTTGTGCATCGCTAGAAGCATTCGCGACAAGGCAGCGGGGCAGATTTCCCAGTCGGGCATCTGCGTGTACTCGGCTCCGGGAATGCGCACGTTGTTGCCGTGTTCGTCCACTACGAAGCGCAGGTACCAGTTGATGCCGAGGAAGTCGAGCTTCTGGCTCATCAAAGCCATGTCGCCTGCTAGAATCGGTGCGTTGTTAGCCGCAGCTTCTTCCAGGATGACGTCCGGGTAAGTTGCCTTCAGCACCCCGTCCATGTACCACGCGTAGTCGCGTTGCCAGCGCCGTCGAGCTGCGGCTGTGCAGGCAGGAGTCGAAGGCTCTATGGGCACAAGGTTGAGAACGATGGACAGCTTCAGGTCATCTCGCACCGCCCGTAATGCTTGCGTTCCGAGTCCGTGCGCAACCATGAGATGGTGGCCGGCGGTGATTCGCAGCTTGGGGTCGGATAGACCGGGAGCCAGACCGTCGCCGATGTATCCTGCAACGATAACTTCCGGCTCGTTGAAAGTGGTCCAGTGCTTGACGCGGTCGCCGAGGTGTTTGCCCATGAGTGCGGCATAGTCCGCGAATCGGTGGCAGGTCTCTCGGTTGAGCCAGCCCTTGTTCTTCCCCAGCGCCAGGGGTAGATCCCAGTGGTACAGGGTGACTAACGGCGTGATACCGTTATCCATCAGGTTGTCCACCAAGCGATTGTAGAAATCCACTCCCTTCGCGTTGACTTTGCCGTGTCCTTCCGGGAGTACTCGTGGCCATGCGATAGAGAATCGATAGGCCTGCAGACCCATCTTTTTCATGAGCTGGACGTCTTCGGGCATGCGATCGTAGTGACCGCATGCAATCGAACCGTTGTCCAGTTGCGGGCGCGTAGCAAAGTATTCTTCCCAGATCGAGGGACCGCGACCATCGGCAATCGGGTCGGAGCCTTCGATTTGGTAAGCCGAAGTGGAAGCACCGAAGCAGAAGTTCGGCGGGAAGGCGTATCGTCGAACCGGAATCGGGACCGGGTTCGGTCCGATCGGCGGAGCGCGATCAGTCTGTGAAGCAGACATTACAAAGTTCCTTGCAAGCTGCCTGAGTGAGGCAGGTTCTGGTTAGCGTTTTTGTGCGGAGATGAAGCCAACGTGCCTTGTTGCAGCACGTTGGCTTCTACTCCACAGGAATCAGCAGGGCACCGTTTGTGGTGCCCGTGAGGTTCTGTCGTTTACCCGTTGGTATCGCTGGCGGGGGCGTCAACTTCCTTCGTTGATCGGATGCTCCAGCCGCCATCACCGGCTAACATGAGCACCTGTTGGTGATGCTCAAGCAGCGTGCTGCGGTGACCGACGCTGAGCACCGTGGTACCAGTGCTCGCAAGCAACGTGTACAACAAGCGCTCATTCTTTTCGTCCAACGCCGAGGTGCTTTCGTCCAGGAAGACGTAGCGCGGACGCGCCAGAAGCACGCGTGCGAAGCTCAGGCGCTGTTGTTCACCTGGTGATAGATTGTCTCGCCACTGCTGTTGCGTGTCCAGACCGCCATACATCAGAGGCAGGTGGTCCAGCGTGAGTAGCTTTAGTGTGGCCAGCAACTGGGCGTCGGTGGTGTTCGTGCGCGCTTTGGGATAGCTCAGCGCATCGCGCAGAGTGCTCTGTGCGATGTGAGGCTTTTGCGGCAAGAACATGCACTCTTTGAGGGGCGGTCTGGCGATGGTACCATCGCCAGCGCTCCAAAGACCGGCGATTGCTCGTAGCAGAGAGGACTTTCCGGAGCCGCTTGGCCCCATGATCAGTAACCCTGTCCCGGGAGTGAGTTCGAAGTTCAAGCCGGTGACGAGCACTCGGTCTGATTTCGGAGTCAACACGGTGACATCGGTGAGCTGCAGTCCGTCGCTATCAACGACATCTACCTTGCGGGTGCGCGTTTTGCCGGCGGCAGGCTTCGCTTCCTTGTCCAGCGCGTCGACAAAGGTGCCGAGGCGGTCGATGTTTGCGGCGAAGCTGGCGATGCCGTTGAACTGCGAGATAAACAGCGTCAGTCCGCCGAAAATTTGTCCGAACGCCATTCCGGCTTGGGTGATGTCGCCGAAATCCATGGCGCCGGAGAAGTAGAACGGAGCCGTGACGGCAGCTGGAATCAGCCCGACAAGCCAGTTGTAGCTGGTGGTGAAGAAGCCGAGATTGCGGTTGAGGATCATGATCTGCTCAAGGTTGCGAATCGATTCGACCAGTGCCTTGAGGATATGAAGCTTGACTCGCTTCTCGCCCGAGTAGAACGCAATCGACTCAACGTCTCGCCGCACGTCGGCGATTGCATAACGCAGGTCTGCTTCCGCTTTGATCCGTGAGCAGTTGTAGCCGACGAGTTTGCTGCCGATCCACACGGTCAGCAAGCTGCCGACCAGTGAATATCCGAGCACCACGGCCGTCAGTGGACCGGAGATCGTCAGCAGTACCATCGTAAAGCTCACGACAGCGATCGACGCGTCGAGCAACGAGATGAACAAGCCGACGGCGCAATTGCAAAACGTTTCGACGTCCTGTGTCATGCGTTCGTCTGGATTGTCGATTGATTCGTTGCTTGCAAGCCTGTAATAGGCTCGGTTCGCGAAGTACTTGCTGACCAGGTGTTGGGTGAGCCATCGTCTCCAAACCAGTGACAGCTTGGTGCGCAGAAACTGGTAATAGACGACGATTGGTGTCGCTAACAGGATGATCGAGCAGTAGTACACCAGGTACCAGTAGAAGTCACTGACGTTTCGCGCTTGTAGCGCGGTCATGAAACGACCGGCGATGTGACTGGTGTATACATTGGCGGCGTTAACAGCCACCAGTAGGACGAGCATTGCGGTGAGAAGCCCGAACGCATGATACTTCATCGGAGAAACCCAGAAGGGTTTGCCGATGGACATCAGGCGCTTCAAGGAAAAAGAGGGTGCCACGCTAGTAGCCATGGCAAAAGTCCTTCTTTCAAAAAGGTTAAGCGAGTGGACGGGATAACAATCCTCGACCCGGTCTGAATCCGGGTGGAAGGATGTGTCGATAAGCGGTTCATCCGGCCGATAGGGCTCGCTACTCCAAAAAAGATATTGATCAAGTTACACGATAACCATGTCAGATATTTGGCGTTTATTGCAATGGATATTAAACGCGCGCGCGCGAAGATCTTGTATTGTTCGCGCAAGCTTGCTGAGCAATTCGTTAAGCGGGGTTTATGATCAGGACTCCTGAGACCGTGCGATTCCGCCAACATGGCAAAGCCCTAAGGTTTGGATGTGTGTTGCTGATGATACCGGTGGTGGTGCTCAGTGGTCGATGGTACTTCTGTATTTTCTGGTAGGTCTCAATGAGATGGATCGATCTGTGAGCGGGAGAAATTGGTTGGTGTGCGCAGCGTTCAATTCCAATTTACAACCAATCTTCCGTATCTTGCGCCAGCTGTGATAGGTTGAGATTGAATTTTGGCAGCTTTTCTACGTTGGGGACGCTCGGGAAAATCTTTTGAGGGTAGACAGGGAAATGGTTTCGGACACCAGGTTGTCAGGCTCGATTGCTCAGTGCCGTAAAAGCGGTTGATCGATGATTCCGTTTGTAACTAACATTCGGGTGTTTCCCAATTACACCGAACCTGGCTTATCTCAACAGAACCAATTCTTGAACTTACTGCGATAGCGTCAATGGATTTGTCCACCGGAGACTGATACCCGTCTTTCGGCATTGATCAATGCCGATTGGAATCTAACCAAAGGTCGAACAATGAGAAGGGCCATCACTCTTCTTCTTTTGCTTTCGCCGTTCGTCGCAATGACGTACGTTCCTTCGCGACCTTCAGTCGTGTCACCATCAGCGGTGTCCGCGACTGCTAGCAATGCACGATTTAGCACCCGGTTTGCCGGGTTGTTTCGTTCGCTTTACTCTCGCCTCGATACGGATTCGAAAGGCTACGTGACGATGGACGACATCGATCGGGCGATTTTGAAAGATCACTCGATCAAGGGAGATGAAGCGGCTGCATTGTATGCTCTCAAGAAGTGTTTCAGGGAGCTTGCCGGCGGTGACCACACTCGGCTTACGATTGCGGATGTTGAGCAATTCAATCGCACCATGCCTGCTGAGTTGAGCGGATACATCGACGAGCACATGATGCATGCGTTGTCATTTCTGTCCAAGGTTAATCGCGGGCTTTATCCCTCAGGGACGGACGCGCAGAGCCTGGCTAAGATGCAACATCTCAATCAGGTGAACCGCGGTAACTGCTACTTCCAATCCGGATTCAGTTCCGGTGCTGCGAGGGATGCAAGTCGGATCCGCACAATCATTGTCGACAACGGGTTGAATGCAGAGGGTGTGCGAACCTACACGGTCACGTTCCCGCGGGCTCCTGATGAGCATTTCACGGTGGAGGATTTCACCGAAGTCGGCCTGCTCGTCAACGATGTGCAGGAAGATACCGGGACCTGGATGTCGGTGATTATTCGCGCGTATGGAATGTATCAGCAAGACCACCCTACGGTGCGAATGTTTCAGCGCTTGTTCTTCGGGTTGGATAGCCGGATTTTGCCTGAAGACATCACTGACGAAGGCTCGATGTTCAACGATGGCTTGTGGATGTGCACCGAACCTGATACCAGAGTCAATCAGGTTGTCTGGGGAATGGATCCGTCCCACCTGAAGGGCGAAGCCGGAAACCTCCTGGTCGACGCGATCAAGCGAATCGTTGACGAGTTGCCGAATCTGGATCTCGGAGTGATTGGCGATTGGTTTGGTCCTGCCATTCAAGACCTGGTCCGCTTGCTGAAAAGCATGGATGAGGGATACATCCGCGGTCCGTTGGCCGATTGGTTTGCCGAATTGACAGAACAGCTCTTCAGGGCGTTTCTCTACCAGCCGCGTGATCCAGCGCTTGTGCACGACCAGCTCAAGCACTCGATGGTCGACAACAATCTGCCTGCTACCGTTTTCAAATACGGTGGTGCGCATGAGGCGGCCATTTTGCAGTATCGGCCCGGCACCGTGTCTGCGGACGGCAAGCACAGCAGCCAATATGGTTTCGTTACCGTGCGGGATCAGGCCTGGCTAAGCGTCGAGGAGGAGGACAAGGTCACGAAGGGAATCTGGTTCCGTGAACCGGGAATGGATGCTCGAACCGTTTGCATGTCGGTGGAGGAATTCACCGCCTACTACGCTGGTTTCTCCAGTGTGGTGAGAAAGTA
>JAIELX010000148.1 GCA_019752635.1 Candidatus Obscuribacterales bacterium
CTTCACCGGCGGCGGCGGTGGCGGCGGCGCCGGTGGTGGCATCGGCGGGGAAGCAGGCGGCGGCGGATACTCGACAGGCGGTGGGGGGGGCGGCGGCGGCGCAGCCAGTGTAGTGGCATCGGGCTTTGGCGCAGCCGGCGGTGGCGGCGGCGGCGGCATCGGGATAGGCGGTGGCGGCGGAGGCGGCACTATCGTCGGCGATAACACCGTCTTCAGTGGCGCAGGTTCGGGCGGTGGCGGCGGTGCCGACGGTCAGCCAGGCACAGCGACCGGCACCGGTCAGGCTGGACTTGGAGGAACAAGTGCTGGAGGCGGAGTCGGAAGGAACGGAGCTACAAACTCGACAACCAGCGGCAACGGCGGCAACGGCGGCGACGGCGGAGGCACTGGCTCCGGGACTGGCACAGGTGGTGCGGGTGCAGAAACCGGGGGCGGCGGAGGTTTGTTCGGCGTTGGTGGCGGAGGATCGGCGGGCAGTCCCGCAGGGGGGGACGTGGGCACATCTGGTGCCGGCGGCAACATCGCTCTATCAGGCCGCCGTGTCGTCGTTAACGGCACCATTGGCACCGCCGCAGGTGACTGGCCGGGATTTGCATCGTCGCCCTTCGCGGCCGAATCGATAAGCGCGATTGGAACTGGCGGCACCATTACAGTGACTGCAACAGAAATATCTGTCGGCAGCGTGACTTACAGTTCAAACGCCAACTATTCCAGTACGGTTCGCAGCGAAACTGCACCAGTCATAACAACCCTCGGAACTTTCGGCGTCGGAGCGAACTTTTCGCCAGCGGGCGGCGCGGCAGGAAGTCTCAGCGCCGGAACATCTATTACACTGAACGGCGTTAGTGCAGGAACATCGGTTGCGTCAGGGACCTTCCAGAACACAACAAACTCGATAACCCTCATTGAGCAAAACGGCAACTATACAGTCTCATCCGGTAGTGCAGTAACACCGTCCGAGTTAGTGGCAGTAATCAATATTGCTCAGGGTACAGCTTTTCCCATTCTCAACGGCAGCGCAATGGTGGGGGGCGCCGCAGTCGGCGGATTCATTCCAATTGCGGCAAACAATATTCCCATGGGCAATTTCTCGAACTTCAACTTGCCGGCAAGTGTCACATCGAATGTATCCGCAGGAAGCTTAATTAGCGCTGGACCAGCCACCATAGCGGGGACGCTCAACTTTTCCGCACCTTCGGCAATCCTCGATATAGGAACGACTACAAGCCTGACAGGATCGATCAATTTCAACGGAACCGGAGGAGGCACGTTTACTTCAGGTAACACCATATCCGGTACCGGGCTGGTTAGTGCCCTAACCGGTACTTTGTCGATTGTTTCCACATCAGGAAACATCGGAGCAACAGGATCGCCGCTTAACTTCCAGACTCTGTCCGGAGTTAATCTAAGCCTAACAGCGAACGCCGGCAGTATAACAGTCGGAAACCTTATAACAGCCGGTGTCGGCGGCAACGGAGAAGGTGGTGCCATAGCCGGCTCGTCCGGCGGAAACGGTGGCAGCATATCAATTCAAGCTGGAGGAGCAGTCACAACTGGATCGCTGCGATCATTTGGTGGTGGTGGTGGTGGCGGCACTGGCATATCCGCGTTCCACGGGGGCTCCGGCGGAAACATATTGCTAGTCTCAACCGGCGCAAGCATAACGGTATCTGGCGAAATCAACGCAAGTGGCGGAGGAGGCGGCGCGGGATATTTCAATGTATTCGGAGCGGGCGGTGCTGGTGGGTCCATCTCAGCGACGGCCGACGGCGGGCTGACAGTTACCGGTCCCATTCTCGCAGCCGGTGGTGGCAATGGAGGAACCGCTTCGAACGGCTCAGGCGGCAGCTCCGGCGGGGGGAGCTTCGGTGGAGGTGGCGGCGCGAGCACCACCGTGTCTAACGGCGGCGGTGGTGGTGGCGGCGGTTACTTCGGCGGCGGTGGTGCAGGTGGCAGCGCCAACGGTCCGGGCGGCGAAGCGGGTGGCGGAGGCGGCGGCGGGTATAATGCGGGCGGCTCAGGCGGCGGGGGAGCATCAAGTATTGATCCAACGTTTGGGGCCGGTGGCGGCGGCGGCGGCGGTGGTCTTGGACTCGGCGGTGGCGGCGGTGGAAGGGGGGCAACAGCACCAGGCGGCGCCGGTGGTAGCGGCGGAACAGATGGCGGAGCGTCAACTGCTCAGGTTGGGTTCGCAACTGGCGGCGCAAACTTTGGCGGAGGCGGCAATGGGGGCAACGCATCACCTACGGCCGGCCTGCGCGGAGGCAACGGAGGAGTCGGCAGCGGAGCCGGAATCGGCTCCGGGGCGGGAGGCGCGGGGTCCAGTATCGCCGGTGGAAGCGGCGGACTGTTCGGCGTAGCAGGACAGCAGTCAGGGTCTGGAAACGCGGGCACGAACATAGGCGCTGGTGCGGCGGGATCAGTCACTCTGTCAGGTCAAACGGTTTCGGTTACCGGTACGATCGGTACCGCATCCGGCGGGTGGGTAGGATTTGCATCGTCACCATTTGCCGGTGAATCGATCAACGCTCAAGGCACCAGTGGTGGTGTAATCACAATCACCGCAACTGGTGGCAGCGTCAAAACGCCGGGCACCATATCGGGTAACACCGTTAACTTAATCGCTGGTAACGGCAACGTTGGCACATCACTTCTTCCTGCCGGCGCCCAGATTATCAACGCGAGTACCATCAGCGCGTCAGCAAGCGGGTTTTCAAATATTCAAACGGTGATCCCCGGTCCCGGGGTAGTCAGTTTAACTACCTCTTCTGCCGGAACGAATTTCATTCTCGAAACCACTGGTCTCGCGAGTCTCAAGATAGACGGCACGCTGAACGCGGCAAATGTTACGCTTACCTCACCGGGTGGAATCAGCGTTAACGCCAACGTCACAGCAACTCAGACATTAGATCTTAAGTCCAACGATATCAATGTTGCGGGTGCGGCAACCGTAAGCGGTATCGACGTCAATTTGACACCGGGGAGTGCGTCGCTGAGTGTAACCAACCAGGGAAACATTACGGCCACCACCGGCAACTTGAATCTAACTTCAACTGCTGGAACAGATCTGACGATTGGCGGAAACGGTACCCTCAATGCTGCTAACGGAAAGATTACCCTGACCGCCACCAGCTCCGGCGCAATTGCAAATGCAATCAATATAATCGGCAACCAGAACTATAACGGCCAGACTTTTATGAACGCGACGGGCGCAAATCAGTCGGTTTTTGTAGCACCGGGGGTCGTATCGATCGGCAACTCACTTGTACTGCTGACCACTCCCACTTTCAACGAACAAGGAGACCTGCAAGGAAATCCGCTAGTGTTCTCCACGCCGGCCGGACAAGCCGGAACAATAGCAAACTCTATTGGCAACATAGATCTGAACACTATCGGAAATCTCACTTTTGTCGGACAGAGCCTGGCAATTTTAGCCGCAGGCAACATCATCAACAGTGGTGGCGCAAGAACCATCAATCTATCCACTTCTAACAATGTCACAGCGGGTTCACTGACTCTGATCGCCGGATTCAATTTCAATCCTGCCACCGGAGGCACCATTGGACCGGTAGCTACCCCATTTAACCTCACAACATCGTCTTCCGGTAGCATCAATCTATCAAATGTATCAATCAATACCAGTGCATCCGCATCTAATGGCGGCTCAGTGCTAGCGGTAGCTAATGGCGCTATATCACTCGGCACAATTACAGCCACAGGAGCCGGTATAGGAGGAGTCGTCAATATAATCGGGAACGGTGTCACCACAGGAACCATAACCACAGGCGGAGCAATTAGCGGTGCGGTATCACTAACATCGGCACCGCCTGTAATGTCCAGTCCAGTTACAGTAACGAACGGTTCCATCACCGCAGGCGACTTCGCGCCAGGTACACCGGGCGGCAATATATTCATAGGCGCCATCAATGCCGGGAACGGAAACATTACTCTGTCTACCGGTGGCGCAGGTCTGATAGGCCAGCTCGCAAGTCCGATAACTACAACAGGACTTTTGACCATCAATGCGGGAAGTAGTTTCTTGTTCCTGAATGTCGCATCGTCACGCGTGTCGGTCAACACCACAACCGGTAGCGCATTTCTCACAGCCACAGGTACTGTGAACCTTGCAAACTCTACCGTTGGCGGCATACTGAGTTTGTCTGGTTCGGGCGTGGTCGGAACCAGCGCCGGCGCGATAATCAATGTCGGCGGAACCACAACATTCAGTGGAACAAGCGGTATTGCTTTCGGTGCCAACACAGTCCTCAACAGCACTGGTGGCATGACTTTCTCTGCTTTCGGCGCAGCTTCGGCCATAACCTTCGGAAACAATGTCGCAGTAACTTCTGGCAAGCTGGCAGGCGGAGCGCCGCCCTCACCGGCAGGACTAGTTTCGGCAAACATCCAAAATCCCGGGTCAATAATGGTGACGGCAGGCGGCGCAGGTGGTATCACCTCCGGCACAGGCTCCTCGTTGACGGTGAACGGTGGCAACCTCACCCTCAATTCGTTCAATGCTGCAGCCAATGTATCCTTTGGGGACAACTATTCGCTCCAAGTCAATGGTGGGGCTCTGTCCATATCAAGCGCCAACCAAATCAATCTCGGTCCCTTAGCCGGCGGAATCGCAGGGTCAGCAGTAGCACGTACATTGAACGGTTTTTCCGGAACAATCAGCACCACCAGCACCGGCAGCACCAGCATAGGCGCCAATAGCACCCTGTTCGCCGGCACGAGCTTGACTATGAATAGCTTCGGCATGACCAGCGCAATCACCTTTAACGCTGGTTCTTCTGTCACCGCGGGCAGCGCCACCATCAGCAGCTCCGGTAACGGCGGAGTAACCCTGGGCGGCTTCAATGTCACCAACAATTTCTCAGCTTCCAGCAGCGGTGCATTGACCTCAGACGCAGCGATCAACGCTGGCAATGTGACGTTCACTACTTCCGGAATGAATCAGCCTCTCACCGTAAATCAAGCTATTACAGTGACGCCATCTGGATCTAACACAACGCCAACGATCGCACTGAATTCCTCCGGCAACATCCTTGTAAATGGAATTCTCTCCGGCAACCGAATCAACATATCCTCGAGCGGCAACGCAGCATCTTCGATTACGCTAGCGCAAGCAATCAATGGTACCGGTGCGAATAACCAGGTCACATTCAATGCATTCGGCGGCGCGGCAATCGTCAACAATGTGGGGGCCACATCGACAATCACAGCCAATGTATTGAATATCAACTCCGCCGGACAAGTAGGAACGAACCTTGGTCTCGGCACTCGCATTAGCACTCAAGTAGACACGCTAAATTTGTCCGGATTCGGTGCGAGCAACAACGTAGTGATCTCTGAGCAAAACGGTTTGACTCTCGGCTCGTTCGGCTCGGTAACAGTGGGCGGAAGTTTGGACCTGTCGGTCGACTCTGGAAATCTGACTTTCCAGAGTATCAATGCGGGCGGCAGCATAGGTCTTCAAGCGACTACTGGAAACATTACACAAACGACAGGCGGCTTCGTTTCCAACCAGACAGGCGGCATAACGATCCTCGCCAACAGTGGAGCAGCGGCCGTGACACTGAACGGATCTCTCTTTGCCGGTGGCACGGGCTCCGTGACTATCAGCTCGAACGGCACCATTGGGGCAATAGGCAACGTTACTGCTAATAACGGAAATATAACTGTTAATGCAAATAATGGCTCGATCACCCAAACAAATTTCACGACGCTAAGCACCAATTCCGGCAATATAAACATTCTTGCCAACACAAATCTTCTGCTCAACGGATTTGTCAGAACGAATACCACCGGCTCAATTACAATCGGATCAACGTCCGGCAGTATCACTTCTAGGGGTCTTTCAACAGGGTTCACTGGCACCAACTTCATCGCAGTAAACCTTAACGCTCCGAACACCAACTTCACCGCAATGCCAAACTCCTTCCACAGTGCAGGCATGAATGGTTCTTTCTCAGTAAATGCGAATTTCGCCAACACCGACATAAACCTAAGCGATGCAAGCATTAACACCAGCGGCACGGGAGGATCGATCAACCTTACCGCGGGCCGCAACATCGTGCTCGGGCGGTTGTCCTCAGGTGCGGGCACCAACATCTCGGTCGGCGCGTCAGGTGACGGGTCACTCACTGCCGGCGGCTCATCCTCCAGCATCACCACTATGAATGGAGACATTAATGTCAATCAGCAAGGCCTCACTGGTCAGATAAATCCTGGTGGCGATTTGGCTACAACCACTACAGGGTCGATCAACCTTAGTGCACAAGGCACCGGTGGTGTTACCGTCCGAGGACTGCGAACAGGAGCCAGCGGGGCGAACAGCATCAATGTTACAACCGCAAATGGTGCGTTCACTCAACAGCCATTTACCTCAATCAGCTCAGGAGGCAACGGCTCCGTCAACATAAGCGCGCAGCAAGCCAGCCTTCAATCAATTACATCGGCAGCGGCGCTCAATGTCTCTGCTAACAATGGCAACTTAACTCTGGGCAATTTCACGAGCCTCTCGGCACAAGACATAAACATGAGCATCAACGGTACAGGCGCACTTAATGGTTCTCTCACCGCTCGTGCAGGCACCATCAACCTCAGCGCCGGGACCGGTCTGACAGTCAATCAAGCGCTCAACGCTATGAACGGCGGCATAAATATCTCTGTACCTAACGGGGCTTTCACCACCGGTACCAGCGGCACGCTCACCACTACCAATGGCACCGTCAACATAAGCACTGGCAATGCAGCGGTTGGAACCATTAACCTGGGTGCAGGTATCAACGTATTCGGAACAGCTCTTTCCGGTATCAACATTAGCTCCGCTCGCAACCTAACAACAAATTCGTTATTCAACTCCACTACAGGAGACATGAATTTAACCGCAGGGGTTGGAACGCTTCAGCTGAATGGTTCCATACAAGGTCGAGGCAACATAAATGTACGACATACTGGTATTGCCGCCGGTGACCGCATCATCGTCGGACCGTTTGCCTCTATACAAGCTCTTGCACCATCATCACCACTGGGCAATATCAGCATCGCCATCACCAATGGTGGGGTGACTAATATCGCGGGTGTTGTTCCGGTCGGCGGAACGGTATCGCAAACAACGTCCGGCGGTGGACAAATCTTCTTCGGTCCGGGGCAATTCACAAACAGCGGATTCACCACGTTGAACGCAAAGGGCGCAAATATCACATTCTTCCGTGATGCAGCCGCGGCAGATGGTGTCAATGCCATCCAATTGAATAGCAACTTCTTGTTCGCAGATCCTCCGGTCGGTGGAGCGGTCCCCGCAAATGCACTACTTGCGATACCAGGCGCAGCGATACCAACGGCACCGTCAGTCACCCCGGCAGGCGCGACAAGTTCAAGCGAACCACGCTTCTTCACCGCACCAATGCAAACGGCTCCGATGATCTTCGGGCGACCAACGGCTACGGAGACTCCGCTCAGAGGAGATTTAACGAACGTCACACCGGTTTTGGCGCCTTCAGCTAATTCATCTGCTTCTGCCGATGCACTACCGGCAGCTAAAGATTTCGTTGGCGCAGTCATGCAATCAACGGCGGCAAATGCCAACGCGCTATTGACCGGATTCGTAGCTAAGAAGACTGCGTTCTTCGGCGGCTCAGCGGCCTACATTAGGTCTGCGGATCACACTTCTGTAACTGGCGTCGACGAAACTACGTTCGATCTTTCACGCGGTGAAGTCGTCCTAAGCGCCTCTCGCAGAACAAGTATCAATGCAGGTCTCCATTCAGTGGACGTAGCACCCGGTGCTATCGTACACGTCTTCAAAGACGGCGCAGTCTTGAAGGTACGAAGCCTCTGCGATACCGGCAAAGCGACTCATGTGATGGTCGCCGGCAAGGCGGTCCGCCTGAGCGCCGGTGAAGAGCTGGCGGTCGGGACAGACAGTGGCAGCGTTAACGATTCCATTTCTCAAGACAAAATCGGCAGACGCGAAGTTCATCGCTTCGTCGTAGACAACAAACATCACTTGGTCAAGAGCGAACTCTCAATGATCGGTCTTATCCAAAAGAGTAGCTTGCTCTCAACAATGTACTCAAAAGGATCACAAACAGACCGAAATGTCATGGAACGAGTGATGAAGATGGCGGCAGCGCTATTCCAAGTTACCGGAAAACGCGGAGCTTACTCTGCTTACGATCCGACCAAAACCAGGGAAGTATCAGAGGTTCGCACCGAAACTCGTGCACTTGAGGTAGCTGCGAGATAACGCGCCCCTCGGAACTGCAACCACTTAGTCGCGTTCTCGGAGCGGGCTGGAAGCACGCTCTCCCGGGGCTTGCGCAGCTTCGCCCAGCGTTCGTCGATTCAAAATTGCAGCCTCCGTTCATAAGCATGTCTTGATCTTCAAAGAGGGACCCTCCCGGTAGCAGCAGCCGGCAGGGTTCCAGGGACTCAGGTACAATGCGGTATTGTTTAGCAATCACTCCATTGAGAATACGACGTTGACAAAAAAGCTAATTTCACTAACGACATTGCTCGTATCAGCACTTGTCCTTTCCACTGCGGTATCTAGCGTCGCTGCTGAATCGAAAAAGGTTGAGTTGACGGTAAGTGCTCGCCCCGACAAAGCTGGACAAATCGATTTGCATATCCAGCTCAAGAACTGCGGAGCGGAGGAGATAAAAATGTTTCGTGCTAGTTTGCCTTGGGGCAACTCGCGCAGCATGTACTTGAATGCGGTGAGAAATCGCATGCAATTAACGGCGCCGACACCGATAGATGATCCGGTCGCGGGAGACTTTACAATCAAACCGGGAGAGACCGTCGAGGGCGATATCAATCTCCATGAGCGATTTCCCTCTCTTGAGACGGAACTGAGCAAAGATGACGTCGACTTACTCTGGACCTATCAAGCAAGCGAGACTGCGGGTTCGACCGTTTCGCGATTCGGCGGGTGGATTTTGTTGCCGAAGAAGGCAAAGCGTTGACCTTCGGTCTGGCAATGCCGTTGCTCGCGGCCGTCAATTTCAGCCTTGCGCCCTGTCTAAGGTGTATTTAGCCGGGCATAATCCTAATGTGGAAAAGGCTCACCATGACTGAAGTCACGGTCATGACCTAAGTCACGGCTTCGCGCAGCACAGGGAAAACCCTGTTTCGAACGCAGCAATTCAGCCCAATAATACTGCCCGGTTCTGATCAGACGGAAGGCTTGTCCAAATGCAACAGGGTTCACCACTGGTAGAAGTTCGCGACGTAGTCAAAACGTACAAGGGCGGCAATGTCCGGGCCCTGAATGGCATCAGCTTATCGATCAATCAAGGTGAGATATTCGGACTAATTGGTCCGAATGGAGCCGGCAAGACAACCCTGATCGGATGCATGCTTGGTCTCCTCCACCCCGACACGGGCTCGGTGACTATCGGAGGTAAGCCTCCACACTTTCTATCCGTATTGCATTCGATAGGATACATGCCGGAGCGACCGGACTTTGAATACTGGATGACAGCACGCCAGTTTCTGACATACCATCATGGACTTGCAGAAAGAGATCCTTCAACAATAAAGCAAGACATCGAGGAAACGCTGGAACTTGTTGAGTTATCCATGTCGGCACGCGAACGACGACTGAAAACCTATTCCAGAGGCATGCTGCAACGCTTGAATTTGGCTCAAATGGTCATAGGCAAGCCCGCCATTATGCTCTTGGATGAACCAACACTAGGGCTGGACCCGACAGGCGTTGCAGTGGTTCGCAGGATCGTCGGCAATATGAAAGAAGCCGGCGTCACGGCGATTATCAACTCTCACCAATTAGACGAAATTGAACGAATGTGCGACAGGGTCGCGTTCATCAGACAGGGCAAAATTGCAGCAATCGAAACGCTCAAGGGTGGTGAACTCTGCGACTATGTGCTCTTCGTGCGCTGGGCGGAGAACTCACTGAACGGCACGTTGGAGTCCACAGTGCAAACCGCCTCCTCGGCGGCAGGAGCAAGTATTTCAGAGATTCAGCAACGCCATGGCCGGTTTGTTGTGCACGACAGCAAAAGCGCTGCAAAATTGATTCGGGAACTCGTAACGGCTGGTGTGCCTGTAGACGAAGCGGTGCCGGAACGCATGCGTCTTGAACAACTATTCTCCAGCGAAGACGCAGAGGAACACATCAAATGAACAAGACCATTATGATGTTCACCGCAATGTCCGCATGTCTCGATCCGATGAAACTGATCTATGTAGCATTGCTTGGATTCGTAATGCCGATTGGCATGAAGATCGCATCCATGATGCACGGAGCGACCGACTCCCAAACATTCGAAATGCTAACAGGAAAGGTGGGTGTAGCATTCATATTAATGGTTCTCTGCCTGGGACTGGCAGGCAATACCTCGACCCAAGGTGGACGAGGCGGTGAATATCTACCTTTAGTTTTCACAAGACCCGTGTCGCGCACGGATTATGTTATTACGAAATGGGTCACAATAACGGTCATCGGCGGAGTTTTGGCTGCAATACAGAATTTGATTGTAGCGGGAGCAGGCTATTTCTTCGGAGAGGCGCTCACCGCGCAGGCAGTTGTATCGATGATGTTCGAGCGATTTCTCGATGCTGGCATTATCTCCGCAGCAATGATTCTCGCCATGCTCAACAAAAACACGTGGTTTCAAATCATATCGATCCTGTCGTTCTATATCTGGATGGCGGGACAAACAATTCCACCGGTAAGCGTCGCCGGACCAGACCCCACAGGTTTGGATCAAATGTCTGTTGAGTCAACTAAATTCATGTTGAATGCATCGCAAGTTCTTTCAGACGCCATTATTCCTACTATCAACATTTACGATGCGATGAATACAAGCCACATTCCCGTCGTCCCGATTCTGGCGTATGTTTCAACGGTGACGCTCTATCTTGTTTTCGCAATTGCAGTAACCAATCGCAGGGAGTTCTTCTATGGTACAAACTAGGGATCGCTCTGCAATCAGTACTCCCAAAGCATTGATCGTAGCCACGGTCCTGCTCGTCACCGCCAGAATCGGATTTACCGCATTCGAATTTCTCAATCCGCCTCCGCAACAGGCAGGAATTCATTGGCAGGATTTCTTGAAGTTCGCCAGCGAACCTTCGAAAAGAGACAAGCTAGTGCTATATGAGTTTTATGCCGACTGGTGCGATCCGGCCAAGCGCATGGAAAGCACAACTTTGAGCAATTCACAAATTCGCGATCTCATCGAATCGAAGTTCATCCCCGTACGCGTCACGGATCAGGTGCGCGAGAAAGGACGTAATCCGCAGGCTATAGTTGACTTGCAGAAGAAGTATCGCATCTTTGCATTCCCAACGCTTGTAATAGCAGATGCACATGGCGACGCGGTATCTACACTTGTCGGAAGCTGCTCTTCTCTTTCCACCTATCGCTTTCTTAGTAGAACTCTCAACACCTTACCAGCTCAGAAGACCAGCAACCGTGGCGGCGTAGCGATCATATCGAGCCGAAAGTAAGTACGGTCTGAGACTCCGAGAACGTTTCCTCAGTTCCTAGGATCTGTTCTATAGCCCTTGCAGAATAGCGTTGAGTACTGGCGCAGCCACCGACAGGCCCTTTCCAAAGTTACCCGGAACAACGCTAGCATTGCCTGCAAGTGAGTTGACCACAGTTTTCCAGGTCGCTTGCTTGCCGTCTCCCGGTGCCGACGCTGTCGCCGCAGGCGCAGCCGAGGCCGGTGGTGAGGCAGCAACCGGCGCTGCTGGTGCTTGTTGGACAGGCGCAGCCGGGGCAGCTTGCTGGATGATAATTACAGGTTGAGTGGACTGAGCGCCATAAGGTACGACGTATGGAAGCGCAATTGGCTTTCCGTCGTTTCCTACAACGTAGATTAGAGAGTAGGGTTGCTGGTGATTCAATCCGCTTTGATGCCGATGCGAGTTGCGAGCGCTTTGAATTGCCTGTCCTTGCAATTCTGCCTGCGGCGGGCCCTGCGTCCCTGCACCGTGGATAGTGGCAGCATCCAGCGCTGCCTGTGCGCCATCCGGTACGGCACTCGATGAAGGAGGGGCATACCACCGGGACTGCCCACCTGGAGCACCGCCCGAGCGGGCGGACGGAGGCACCACAGCAGGAGCTGTCAGAGCAAAATCCTGATCGGGCGTTAGCGGATAATCGCTGGAGTCCATTACCGTTTCCATAGACTGCCAGGATTTGTAGTCTTGCGCGCCGACTCCGGCGCCGGCGCACGTCGCAATCAGAATAAACAGCGAGCTAACTAGCAATTGCCTGATCCAAACGGACTTGGCCGGGGCCGGCATTCTTAAATCCTCCAACAAGCGAAAAGTCGCGCTTGCCTACTTAGTACCCCCGGAAAAAAGTCGCGAAACGAGTGTAAACATTAGAACGAGAGCCACCATTGTCAAGAGATCAAAAAGGGGAAGAATCGGGGTTTAACATTCCCTGCACCACCCATAGTGGCAGCCGCGAGACCAGACAGCTACCACGGGAAGAGAATCGAGAGTGACTCTCCTTCCCCTGTTCGGGGGACAAAAAGAGCACTCGCACGCATGACTTGACTCCTTGACAATAACCTTAATCGCGCTTAAGATATTGTCGCTCCACACAATGAGCATTTCTCGGACGCTCAGGAGAGTCCGAGTGACCAAACCTCTTCGGGTTTGGAGGGTACTTGAGGTTAGTACATGCAGCCGAGCAAAACCGACAGTCTTCGGTCGTACAGTTCCTTTGCCGAAAATTCAATAACGCCTTCGAGATCGAACAACGCCACGCCTTCAACCTGGAAATCCAGTTCCGGCGCACCTGATGCGCGAGCCGGACGGGGTACCGGTAAGGACATTCAGCGCATCTTCGCACGAATGAAGATGACGATTAATAGTATCGTGGCGGAACATCTGAGCGCCGAAACCACAACAGACAAATTCCTGAGAGAACTGCTAGTCGGCAGTGAACTTGTGGCATATGAATTTGACCGCGAAATAGCCAATCTCTGTGCAGCAGGGCATACGGCCGACTCAAGAGAAAACGATAGTCTATCAACCGAAATAAGCAGACAAGCATCGGCACTCTCTCGAGGACGCAATCGAGTATGCATTCTTAAGAGAAGCATCGAAATTCTGCTCGAATCTACATCCTCACTTCTTCAAAAGTACGACCACCCCGTGCGGCACAGCTACGATCCCTTCGCGAGAGAAGGCGAAGGAGTGGAGGCAGTCTGCCAACCGTACATTTGTGCAATCAATGCAGCAATAGATTCAATCGCGGAAGCAACCAGCAGAGCGATTAAGGCACGAGACTTTCACGGTGCGGCCTTGCTGTCCGCTCTGGCCTCAAACCTCAACGACTTCGTTTGCGACTTACTGGCGATGCTCGGCGAACTCTTCGCGGCGACCGGTATGCGCATGAACGACCATCAAAAGACTATGCATTCCTAATGCGCCGAAGCTAGCAAGATCCGGCTACTGTTGGTCTATAATCAGCCCTTATGCTTCGCAGGGGGTGGTTGTGGCTAACATTTCAATGGACGCAGTCTTGCTTTTGATAGACTTGCAAAAAGGCTTCGACTCGCCTGTCTGGGGCAGCAGAAACAACCCCGGCGCCGAAGCGAATATCGCGAAGCTCCTGCAATACTGGCGCGAGTCGGGACGACAAGTCATTCATGTGAAGCACATGTCCACGGAGGCGAACTCACCTCTTCGCCCGGGTCAGCCAGGCAATGACTTCAAAGACGACTTCGCGCCTCTGGGAGACGAGGTTGTCTTCGAGAAACAAGTGAACAGCGCGTTCATCGGCACTAAACTGGACAGACACCTGCGAATAGAAGGTACAAGCACCCTCGTGATCGCGGGGCTCACCACGGATCACTGTGTTTCCACTTCAACACGAATGTCCAGCAACTTAGGTTTTGAGACTTACCTGGTGGCAGATGCTTGCGCAACATTTAACCGCACAGGGCACGACGGTAAGAAGTACTCCGCCGACGAAGTTCACGCCCTGGCACTTGCGAGCCTGCACCAGGAATTCGCCACGATAATGAGCACTGCGCAGATTGTTGCGGCGTGCGAAAAAATGGAACCAGCACTCTCCACCTAAGTCCCGCAAGCAAATCGTTCGAGCTGCAGTTCGAACGATTTGGAATCGGATTGCACGGAGATGACCAAGTTCGTTTAGTTAGCGATTTTGATTGAATCTTTTGATCAAAGGAACTAGCCGAGGGCGAGGCCACCGGTGGCAGTCTCTTTGTATTTTTGATTCATATCGAGACCGGTCTCTTTCATCACTTGCAACACACGATCGAGACTAATTAGATGGTGTCCGTCCGAAGCCAGCGACAGAGCTGCGGCATTAAGCGCTTTGACCGCCCCCATGGCGTTGCGTTCGATACAAGGAATCTGAACGAGACCCTTAATCGGATCGCAAGTCATACCCAGGTGATGTTCGATACCAATTTCGGCCGCTTGCTCAATTTGCTTAATGTTACCGCCGAGCATGGCGACAGCACCGGCGGCAGCCATCGCGCAAGACGTGCCTACTTCTCCCTGGCAGCCAACTTCAGCACCGCTAATTGAAGCATGCGTCTTCACGAGCGCGCCGATGACGGACGCTACTATCAGTCCATTTTGAAGTGTCTCACGACTCAGGTCGTGTTGCTCCTTCAAAGTCCGCCAAACGGCTGGAATCAAACCAGAGCTTCCGTTTGTCGGCGCAGTAACGACTCGACCGCCGGCCGCATTTTCCTCGTTGACCGCGATAGCGTAAATCGAAGGTCGGAGATCATTGCCGTTGCGCGCTGATGGCTCGGGCAGTCGCGCGTACAGATCCTTCGCACGCCGGCGCACATTGAGACCACCGGGTAAAATTCCATCCGTGCGAACACCGCGCTCTATGCAATCGTCCATGGTATCGAGTATGGCATCAAGCTGCTTGCGCAGTTCAGCTTCACTGAGACCCAGAACTTCCTGGTTGGCTATGATTACATTCCACGGTGTCTCGCCGCTGCGGGCACAGACTGCCAGAAACTCCTCGGCAGTATTAAACGGATAAGGCAATTCAACATCGGGTTCCTCGGTATCGGCCGAGCCTGTTCTGCTTCCGGCAGCATCCAACCTTTCAATGAATCCGCCACCCACCGAAAGAATAATCTGCTCAAATTTGAGCAACTCATTTTCGAACAAGCGAAACCGCATAGTGTTCGGGTGCGGCAACGGCTTGACATCCATGGTCCATCCCAACCATTTCAGATGTTCAGTCGGCTGAAATGTCAGCTTGAAATCGCCGATCAGGACTGTGGGTTCCTTCTCCAGCGCGGGCATTACAGCCCAAATATCATCAGTCTGCGAGAATCGCGGATGCAGCCCCTGAAGTCCGGCACAAACAGCTCCATCGGTACCGTGTCCTACGCCTGTGGCGGACAAAGAACCGTAGAGTTCAACTTCCAAACGCAATCGCGCATCGTCGCCAACTTGAGGCAAAACCCGCTCCTCAAGCACTTTTCTAAATTGAAGGGCGGCCACCATAGGACCGACAGTGTGTGAACTTGAAGGACCGACCCCGATTTTAAACATGTCGAGAGGTCCGATGCGATCGGCTTGCAGCTTCATCTGAGAATCTCCTGATTAAAGGCTAACACGTCTCAGACCATAATCAGCAGCGGTACATTATTACGGATTTCTAGGCATCTACCACGGACGAGGCCATTCGCCCGGACAGCGGAGAGGCCACACACGCTGCAAAGTTATTAAAGATCCGTACTGTCACGGCCTGTCAAGCAGAGTCCATCCGCTGAATTCTGGTATAAATCAAGGCTTCAAGGGGCGCACTTGCGGAGGAAATCGCATGCTTACTCTCGTGTCTCCGGAACTGGAAGAATACTCAATCTCCAAAACCGAGCCAACAGGTGACTTGCTACAGGAGTTAATCGCCGTCACGCACAAAGAGACGGAACTGCCCATCATGCTAACGGGGCCGATCGAAGGCCGATTTTTGAAGATGATGGTACAGGTGAGCGGTGCACGCAGAATCCTCGAAATCGGTACCTTTACCGGATATTCGGCACTAAATCTGGCGGAAGGATTGCCGGCGGACGGCGAGTTAATAACTTGCGATCTCGACCCCCATTGTCTTGGTATTGCGAAAGGTTTCTTTGCCAGATCTGAACACGGCAAAAAGATCAAAGTCATGGAAGGTCCGGCGCTAGAAAGCCTGGGGAGCCTGACTGGAACCTTTGATTTGGCATTCATCGACGCCGACAAAGTCAACTACATAAACTATTACGAGGCAGTGCTAAAGCTGCTCAACCCGGGTGGAGTGATTCTCATCGACAACGTTCTCTACGGTGGACATGTAGCGAAACCCAACGACGAAAACTCGCGCACAATTGCTCAACTGAATGATCTCATCGCTCGCGATGAGCGTGTCAATCGCGTTTTGCTACCAGTTCGCGACGGAATTTTCTTCGTTCGCAAGAAGTAAATCGGAACGACCATGACGCACTCGTGTGCGCCGTGCGTTTCGTTGCAGACAAATTTATACAATCTATTCGTGAGGAACAGACCTGTGCAAACTGAAGCGTGTACCGGAGAAGCCAAAACAGAAAAGCTGAAAGTAAAGGAAGCCCTCCAGGCTGAAGCCATCGGCAAGAGAGTTCTTCTTCAAGGGTGGGTACGAACTAGACGCGATTCGAAAGGGGGATTCTCTTTCATCGACCTGACTGACGGTTCTTCGATAAAAGGCGTGCAGGTTATTGCGGAGAATAAGCTACCGAACTATGAAAGCGAGATTCTTAAAGCCGGAATCGGCAGCAGTGTTGAGGTCGTGGGAACGGTCGTAGCATCGCCGGCGAAGGGGCAGACTACTGAGGTGAAAGCCGAATGCGTCAAAATTCTCGGCTATTCCGACCCGGAAAAATATCCATTGCAAAAGAAGGAAACCTCAATGGAATTCCTTCGTTCCATTGCGCATCTACGTACGCGCACTATGACGTTTGGAGCGGTTTTCCGGATTCGCAACGAAATCTGTCGCTCGATACACAACTTCTATCAATCGCGCGGATTTATGTATGTGCAGACGCCTGTCATCACTGCATCCGATTGCGAGGGCGCCGGACAGATGTTCAAAGTCACAACATTGGACTTGCAGAATCCGCCGCTTAAGGAAAGCGAGAACAAGAAGAGCGAAATCGACTTTGAGCAAGATTTCTTTGGTCGCGCAACGCACTTGACCGTAAGCGGACAATTGGAAGCAGAGATTTTCGCTACGGCCTTCGGAAATGTGTACACGTTCGGACCAACATTCCGCGCAGAGAATTCAAACACCACACGCCACCTGGCGGAGTTCTGGATGATCGAACCGGAAGTTGCATTCTGCGACTTGGAAGGTGACATGGATCTGGCGGAGGAGTTCTTGCAGACAATCTTCAAGGATGTTCTGGAAAACTGCCCCGAGGATATTGCGTTTCTCAACGAAAAAGTCGATAACACCATCATCGAAACGTTGAAGGGAATAGTAGAGACGAAGTTTGAACGGCTGACCTACACGGAAGCGGTCGAGATTTTGATTGCAAGCAAAGAAAAGTTCGAGTTTCCTGTGGAATGGGGAATCGATCTGCAAACCGAACACGAGCGCTACCTGACAGAACGCAAGTTCAAGAAGCCCGTAATCTTGACCGACTATCCGAAGGACATCAAAGCCTTCTACATGAAACTCAACTCCGACGGAAAGACGGTAAGAGCGATGGACGTTCTGGTTCCCAAAATCGGCGAAATCATCGGCGGCAGCCAACGCGAAGATAACCTGGAGACACTGGAGCGCCGCATGAAAGAGTGCGGACTCAATCCCGAAGACTACTGGTGGTATTTGGATCTGCGTCGATTCGGCACCGTGCCCCACGCCGGATTTGGTCTCGGGCTGGAGCGTTGCGTTCAATTCGTGACAGGAATGGGCAATATCCGCGACGTCATCCCGTTTCCTCGCGCGCCGAAATCCTGCGACTTTTAGCCCCCGGGGGGATGAAGCGTGCAACGGAGGGCATAAGTAGATCGAGTCCTCCACCGGCAGGGAAGCATGAGTGATCCCCTTTATCCAGGACTCGTCATAAACGAGCGTTACGAACTGCTGTCGTCACTGGGCGAGGGCGGGTCCGGTAGCGTATTCAAAGCGAAGCAGTTAGACAACGCGCGCTTGGTGGCGCTTAAGTTTTTGCACGGCTCTCAGGTCGCGCAAAAAGACAGCATGGCGCGCTTCATGCGCGAAGGCAAAGTGCTCTCGCAATTCACTCACAAACACGTTCCCGCCTTTTACGAAATCGGCGTGTGGAACAATCAGATTCCGTACATAGCGATGGAGTTTGTAGACGGTCGCAGCCTACGCACGGTGCTCGATGAAACGACAAGACTGTCGTGGCCTCGCTGCTTGTATATCATTACCCAGATCTGCGATGCGATGGAATCAGCGCACCAACACGGCATCGTGCACCGCGACCTCAAACCGAACAACATATTGCTGATTAATTCGCCTGCGACGGATTTTGTTGAGATCGTTGACTTCGGTTTAGCAAAACTTTCTCAACAGAATCAAGAAAAGACCATCACGGAAACAGGGCTTCTTGTCGGCAGCATCTTCTACATGAGTCCCGAGCAATGCACGGGAAAGCGCGCCGACAACCGATCCGATATCTATTCTCTTGGCTGCATAATGTACGAAGCGCTCTCAGGAAAGCTACCGCTAGAAGACGAAAACCCGATCGGCATGATGCACAAACATGTCCACAGCATCCCCGCGCCCGTTTCAACACTGATTACAGACCGGTCAATGCCGAGCGCCGTTGATGCCATCCTGGAAAGAGCGATGGCAAAGCAACCCGGGCAGCGATACCAATCGATGAAGGAGTTTGCCGATGATTTACGCCTTGTTTCAGCAGGAGAAGGCAAAGTAACTGGAGCTGTTACTTTGCGAAACCTGCATTTCAAGCGTCGTCGCTCAACGGGCATTTTGTTGGCAGTATCAGCGCTGGTACTAGGCCTCAGCTCCCTTTGGTTCCTCACGGATGATGCAACCTGCCTCATGCTTTCGCTACGCTTCCAGGGTCCAACCAGAACGGAAACCTTAATGAGACAGAGCAAAGACCTATTAAGCAGAGGAAGAAAAAGCGCGGCAATCAAAGTACTTGAGCTAGTGAGTCAGCAGGCGGAGAGAAAGATCGATCGCGCGGCGGCTCTGCTTAAACTCAGCGAGCTCTATTACAACGATCAGAAGAAGGAACAGTCGAAGCTATTTGCAGAACGCGCGTTAACAGCCATAGCCAAGTCTATGAAAAAAGGCAATAGGAATGACGCTCGGACCAATTCGAATTTGGCACTGTTGCTCACTAAAACCTTACAGCTGCTGAGTAGTGCCGGGGAGTCCGTGATCTTCGACTACTCGCTACCAAATCGCAAACAAGCGGAAGTCAATGCAGCTCTCATTGCGGTTGAGTCTTATTTTCGCAGCGTTAGCGGTTATCCGGAAACGCTTTGGTCCATAAAAACATTTGAGAAGAAGGCAATAGACGAAGTAGCGAAACAACGAACCAGCATGGCGCAGGAGTACTACAGCGAATACGCCTTGCTGTGCTTTCAGTGCGGCAAAACGAACGAAGGCTTTCAGGCCGTAGACACCCTGCTTTCAGGCACCCCGCGAGGTTTACACCCAACGTTGCGAGCAACGAGATCGAACCTGACGTTGGCTGAATTCTTGTTGTCGGATTCCACCGTTTTCAATGACAAAGTCGAATCTCCCGAGAGAGTCCGCAACGCAGCGAGCAAACTCATCGGTCTCATAATGCCTGTATTCGCGTCGCAAGAGTGGAGACTGCTGCAACAAGTTGAGCCGGCAACCGTGCTTGATGGACATCAAAGAATGGCTCGCTTGAACTTGAAGTTACAACGCATCAACGAAGCACGCGAGCAATTGGATGCAGCCGTCAAAATCGCTCAATACATGAGCCTCTCTCCTGACAGTATTCTTGCCGTTTGCAAAGTGTACGGTGATCTGGCGGAGATTGACACTGACAGCGGGAACTACGCCGCTGCTGAGGATTCGCTAAACAAAGGTCGGGCTTTCCTTTCAAGCACTTTTACTCAAGCTTCGGCACATGGGCAGCCGGAGCGTGCAGCAACAGCCGAACTTTGCAAGGGACAGCTAACCGTATGGAGCGGAGATTTGAGTCTGGCTCGCAAAAACTTTGCTCGAGCAGAAGCTGAGTACCGCGACGGATTTACTACGATGATCAACATGGCGAGCACCATCAGTGAGTGGTTGGGAAACTCCAAGCTACCCCCGTCTTTAAGAAGCGCACTAGAGCAGGCACGCGATACGGCGGATCGATTCGCGCTGGAAACAAGCGCAAGGATTCACAAGACACTACTGGCACAGAGGCGGCCCAGCGATGCCATTACCTTTCATCGCCTCTCGATAGCCGGTTTACGCGAGATTTCCCGCTCTAGCGTATCGGGAGCCCTTTATGGCTTGCTAGCCGAAGCCATGGTGGTTGACGGAAGATACGATAGCCTGGACAAGCTCCTGGAAGAGTGCAGGAACGGGTCCGCCGCGGGGCCCGGCATGTACGAACAGAATGTGAGACTCAATATTGTGTTGGACGCGGCCCGCGCTTATGCAGCAATTGGAGAATACAGTCGGGCGGCCAGGGTCCTCCCGGAAAAGTCTAGCGATCCAGACAAACTGATTCTGATTGAGCTTACTAACGGGGACATACAGCGCCATTTAGGACACGCGCAGGAAGCAGGCGCGCATCTACTCAGGGCTGAAACTCTAGCAGACGCCTCCCATTCACTCTATCGACGCCGGATAAAATTTGCGCTGGCCCGATTGGCATTGGTCCAAGGCGAAAAGCTGAATGCGGAGCGAAAGTTAGCGATAATGCTTACTCTGCCCGCCTTAGCCGATGAAGATACGGCAGCTGAGGCCGCATACGCTTTTGCTGCGTCCAATAATCGCTACAGTCAAGCTCTGGCAGTCCTGAACCAAACAGCGCCGAACGATTATCTCAAACGCATCGAAAGATGCAGCCTTATCTGCGAACTGGCGTTAGCTCTCAACCATCAGTCGGACAACATAGTCTATTCGAAAAAGCGAAGCGACGTGCTCAAAGAATACCTAGGCAATAAGCATCCCGCAGTTGCGAACAGGCTCTTCCCTGAAACCCCAACTAGCAGCCGGTCTCGATGATCAGCTAACAGACGTGTACTGCCCCGACTCGCCGCCGGAAACCACGACATTTACATTTTGCTTCACCACCGGTGGTGACACAGCGGCCGAGCCGCCCGTGCTGGCAGCGGCAACTACCACTGTCGATTCGGAGTCGACAACCGGCGCAGGCTCAACATTGATTTTCGCAGCTTTACGGACGAATAGTCGACACACCGACGCTATGACACCGGCGCAAAGCAGCGAAGGCAACACGTAATCGACGTAGCGCACTGCGGCAACATACGCAAACGAAGCGAGGTTAAACATATTGATGCCGGACTTGAATTCTCCAATCGAATGAATAGAAGCAAAAACCGCCGGCAGTGCCAAAACACCAAGAACAGCAAGCCTTTCCGTGGTCGTGCCCGGTGAGGACGGATACTTCGCGGTCTGTAGTCGGTAAGCGCTCCACAAAACATACAACCCGAAGATGGTGCTTGCATGTTGTAAAAGCTGCCAAACCGAAACATGATAAGAACCAATCGAAAAAACAGTCGGCGTCAGCGGTGAGAAATTGCGCACGCACCAGCCGTTAGCATGGGTAAACCCGTCCCAAACTATATGCGTCCATGCTCCTATTACTATCGACAGCGCCGCGACCAGTACTGCTCGAACTCCGGGAATGCGAGCGGCCGGCTTCCACGACAGCACGGTCTGTCGGTGAGGATGAGGCAATAACGCGGCCACGGGTCGAAGCGAGAGATAGAAGACCGCTAAGAAGGCCAGCCCGGCAACAACGTCAAAAGTCACGCTTCCCGCAAATGAATGCCCCCAAACAGCCCACTGCCAGTTATGCAGATAGTAACCGGCATCGGGAGTCATGCTTCCAACCACTAACGCCGGAAAGTTCAAGAAGGAGGGGCAATAACGCCGGAAAGGTAATATGGCTGCCGGATGAGCGAAGGTAAATGGCATCGGATGTATATAACTAGTAACGAGCCCGCAGTTACACCTTCAAATTAGCACTTCTCAACTAATTTTGGCATTAGAATAAGCACTTCGCAGCAGACACTTGACGTCGTGTTACAGGGCAGCATAGCTCGACTGATGGCCATTTCACAGTTAGATGATGTCTAGTTAAGCAAAAACTTCGCAGACTACTTTTCCATGTACCTTTCGCGAGTGCTTTCCATCAGAACTGCACACCGTCTGCTGAGGGCCGAAAAGCGCGGCACAAAGCAGGCATCACTCAAACAACGCAACCCGAACCAGGTTTGAGGACTGCACCTCGGCAGGAGCTTCGCGATGTGCTCATCACAACGGCTAGCAGCGTCTAGATCGCCAAGCTGCCGAAGTATCTCGGACTTTATGAGCAAGGAAGGAATCCGGTTGGCATCAGAATCAGACATATTTTCGGTCTGGTTCAACTCAGATAGCGCCAATTTGAGGTCCTGATTATTGCCTTGATTGAAGTAATCAAAAACACCGAGATTATAGCAAGCCGTCATATACTCAGCAGAGTTCACACCGTATTCTCGACGCACAACCATGAGCCCGTCGTGCATCAGGCGGTAAAGGAAACTGCCTTTGGAAGCGGGCAACACGGCACTGTTTGTCTTACGCGCAGACAGGCACCACTGGTAATGCAAGCCTCGTGCCTCCCGCGGAAGCGCTGCCATTTTCGCACGAAACAGCGCCTCAGCCTTGTCAAACTCATGACTGTTCATGTAAACGTCCATCATAAAATCCAGGGCATCAGAGCGGTCTTTCCTTGCCGGGTTGCTGGCTAATCGCACAACCGTACGAATGATTGCATCGTGCTCCTTGTGTTTGTGCTGAACATCCATCATATCTGCCTTGCACAGCAGAAGAGAAAGAGGGACTTCTTTTCCGGCGTACATTTTTTCTGTGTCCGCCAGCAGAGCTTCGCCCATTTCGGGTTGCTTGCGGTCCCGCCATCGGCGAGCACAGGTCAAGGCTTCGCCAAGTATTCGCGATTTGAGGTGATCGGTTGAATCGGCAACTTGCATTAGTTTCCGCAGCCGCTCTTCCGCCCGAACAAATTCGTTAGTCTGGCACAGATTGCGAATATATGCTATTTCGCACATGTCGATTTTTTTGCCGACGCTGCGCATTGCATCGTCTATTTTTCGCAAATCATCCATATGCTCGGACCACTGGCCGACGTCCATCAGCAGTGCTATGTGCGGCTCGTACAGGCTCCTCAAATCGGGAAGGAGAACCGTCGACGTATCGGTCACCTTTACCAGTTGCGCAAAAGAAACCAACATTTCTCGCATCAGGTCGAAACGCCTTTCCTCGCAAGCAAGATTTAGCAATCTCTCACGCGTTTCCAACTGCCAGGGGCTCAGTTTCCTGGTTGCCGACTTTTGAACGAATGGCCAACAATCTGTCAGACAACGCGCGTGAAATCCCTTAGCGCGAGACATTGACGCTACAGACAAAGCTTCGCGGCAGAACTTCTGCTGCCATGACCAGCTCGCCGCAGCAAAGAGCCCTTCCTTCATGGCCTTATTCATAATGTTGGCGGCGCTTTCCACCGCGCCAGTTCCAATGGCGGTTTTGGCCGCCAACAGAACCTCACTTATCTTCAAATCCGGATTGGCATCGGCAAAAGAGAGAACCAACTTATGTTTTTCGGCCCAACGCTCTGCGCCCTCGTATGAATTCAGCTGCGCTTCCCGTTCAGCGAGTAACGCGGCCGACTCCGTCTGGCCCAATTTCTTGTGAAGTAGACTCTGGACGTGCGTCGACTTTATCACCAGTGGTAATACCGCAATACCATGAAACGATTCATAGTTTTGCACTACAAACTCGTCCGCCTTTTTCAAATCCTGCAGAGCTTTTCGATACTCGCCGCTGCGGATGAGATAATCAGCGCGCCGGATCAGCAGGTTCACGTGATTGCGCTGCAAGATGCCGCGAGTATTCGCCAAATCTCGCGAAAGATTAGCTTGCAAAGACTCCAATCTCTTCTCAGCTATATCAGCCTCCGCTACGGCATCGCGATACTGTTTTCGGGATGCCAGCAAATCGGCTCGTTCATAGTGAAGCATAAAATGTATGAGACCGTCATTGGGCAACTTCCTTTCGTAGGCAAGAGCCTTGTTCAGCCGGGTCAAAGCAGAGGCCGAGTCGCCGCCGCCGAGACGATCGCGAACGCTCGAAAAGTAGAACATGTCTCGTTCTCGACGCCAGTAGAACTCGTGTTGCCAATCGGAAAAGGCCACCGCCACAGTGGCGCCGGTGAGCAAAAGTATAGTGGCCGCAACCATCACGGTGTAGTTCATACGTTTACCTTTTGCCCGGGGCGGGCAAGGCCAAATCGTAGAAGGGTCTTGCCGCGACATGCGCACGTTACAAAAAGGCTTCTTGCTTATATCCGTTCCGGTAATTGCTGAGCTGCTGTTTGTCGGCATGCTGCTTACGGTTTTTCGCGATTCGGAAGAGCAAACATGGAGAGAACTGCGCTACCGAGCTGAAACTACTCAGCTGGCGGAGATGAACACGTTATTCGACAAATGCGTCGGCGTCCTTTTGGTGTACGGCGTCTCGCGCGACCCGACGTTCCTTAAGCAATATCATGCGCTGTATCAGCTGTTGCAGGAGAAGATGGATCGCCTGGGAGCGATGCTGTCGGAGAAGCTGGATTCGCGCGACAGTTCGCGCATGGAAAGATTCAACAAGCTTAGAAAAACTATCGAAGGTCAGATGCTCAGTTTTGAGAGTCGGGCAATTCATCCACCGAACTTGGCTCATGAGGAACAGCTGGCCGCAGTCAACGAAGGGCGCCTGCAAAACGAAAAGCTTTTGGACGAAACCAGGGATCTATTCACTGACAAAAGCATTAGCGGCGTACCGATCGCAGAATCTTTGACAAAGAAGAGAGCAACGCTATTTGGATTCATCGCATTCGGTGTCATTACAAACCTGTTGATCGCATTTGTGGTGCTCTACATTTTTGCTCGCGAGTTTGCCAGTCGAGTCGACACACTGGTAGATAACGCGCGCCGACTCCCTCGCAATGAGCCGCTCAATGAACGAATCAAAGGCTCTGACGAGTTGTGTTTACTGGATTCCGTCTTCCACGACATGGCTCGCGAGCTCAAGGAAAACAGCGAAAGGCGAGAGCAATTGATGGCTATGGTCAGCCACGACCTGCGAACACCACTATTGGCCGCAAACCTGTCGATCACGTTGCTGCAAGAAGGCGCGGGCGGTCCGCTCGAAGCCGAAGCGGTGACGCTAATCGATCGATGCGGTCGTACCGTCGGACGCCTCATCGGATTGGTCAACGACATTCTTGACCTGGAAAAACTGCGCGCCGGAAAAATGAAAATCGAACTGGGTACCTATGAGATATCAGTTCCGGTTCAGGAGGCTGTGGCGGAAGTGCAGGCACTGGCGAAGGAGAAAAACATATCGTTTGCGGTCAACTGTGCAGGAAGCGTCGTCGTCGATCGCAACCGCATAATGCAAGTACTGGTCAACCTGTTGTCAAACGCCATCAAATTCAGTGAGTCCGGCTCCACCATTAAAGTCTCAACCGTCGAGTTGCACGACGAAGAGATGATTCGAGTACAAATCGACGATCAGGGTCCCGGTGTTCCCGACGACCACAAAGCGACCATCTTCCTGCCCTATGAACAATGCCCGGCCGGACTGCGCGCGAAGGTCAAAGGCACGGGTCTGGGGCTGCCCATTTGCAAATTCTTGATCGACTTGCACAGAGGCACTATCGGAATTGAAGACGCTCCGGTTTCCGGCAGCAGATTTTGGTTTACTGTTCCCGCAGCTATAATTGAAGAGCTCTAAATTGGGGACAATCTTTTGGCAAAGATTCTGGTGGTAGAAGACGACAAAGATACCCTGTCAACGTTGGGGTTACTCTTGAGAGCCGATCACCACACGGTGGACGAGGTCGCCGACGGGACCACAGCAGAAAGCTTTATAGGGCGGTTCACCTATGACTTGATCATGTTGGACTGGGAATTGCCTGGAATTCAAGGCGTTGATCTTCTCAAAGGTCTGCGCGCTAAGGGCTGTCGCACACCGGTGCTGATGCTTACGGGCCGAAGCGCCACCACCGATAAGATCGAAGGACTCGACACCGGAGCGGACGGTTACCTGACAAAACCTTTTGAAGCGGATGTTCTGAGGGCGGCAATCCGAGCGATACTACGAAGGACACCTGACAATCCGGACGAAACCTTGACCTTCAAAGACTTACTGCTGCTGCCGACGCAGTGCATGCTCAAATGCGGCGAAAACACGACCGTTCTCTCTTCTACTGAGTTTGAAGTAGCGCGATTATTGTTTGAGAACTCCAATCGAATTCTATCGCCTTTGGAATTTAGCGCGAAAATCTGGGGAGAGTCGACTGAAAGCGTCGGCGCTAATGTGCGCACAAGGCTAAGCCGACTTCGCGATAAGTTCACTGAAGTCGGCTCACAAGTTCGAATTGTCGGTATCAAAGGATTCGGTTACCGTCTTGAGTAAGGCGTCCGAACTTTGATTCGGTCAGGCTTACTTGCCGCCGCCGCGATGGTCCATCATTTGCTTGCGCATGTGCATCATTTTACCGAAGCGACCGCAACCGGGACCTTCAACACTACGCTTGAGGTAGTTGTGCCTCATCTCTTTGCGCTGCTCGGGCGTATACACCGACTGGACGGCAATTTGCTTCTCGAGCTTGAGACTGCCTAAGTCGGCAATCAGAGCATTCATGCGACTCTGAATCCCTTGCAGTTTCGCCTTGTCGAGTTCAGGCTCCATCATGGCATCACGCATTGCCCGCGCCTGTGTGCGCAGTTCAAGCATCTTCGGACCGGCTTTTTCCTGGAATGTTTCCTTAGCCTTGTAGATTTTTTCGAGCTGCTCATCGGTCAAGCTTGCGCCATCAGGAAGGCAAGACATGCCGCCACCGAACCCCTCGGGGCAAACGCCCCCACCACCGCCACGAGCGATAAACAGAACGTCCCCACCATCGGGAGGCGCAGGCATCCCGTCCGGCGGAGGTAACTGAGCCTCAAAAGAAACGGGAGCGCCAGGTCCTTCCAGCGCCAGGTCGAAACCTTCCATCATTTCAGTCTCCAGTCCGGCGGCGGGACCTTCCAACTGAGCCTGCACAGGTCCGCACATGGCCATGAGGCCAACCGTTGCAGCTAGAACGAACTTTCTCATTTCCGATTTCCTCTTATTTCGCAAGGCAATTTCGCACGATATCTCTTTAACGATCGATGAGTACAAAAAGTTCAAATTATCAGCCCAAACCTCGATTAAGAAAATCTCATTTTTTCTCAATAAGACTAAGGAGCTTGTCGTGAGTCGCAAGAGCATGGACCGACATTCCGATTTTGTCGCGAATATAGGTAGCGCTCGTGTAGCTCGGATCCGACTTGATTGCTTCTTGAAAGTTCTTCAGCGCAGCGGCCTGGTCGCCTTTTGCCAGATACGCAATGGCCAGACCGTAGAGATCGGCCGGATTGGGAGTCTTACTTTTCGCGATAGCTCTTTTGAAGCTAGAAACGGCAGCATCGTTCTCACCCATGTCGAACTGAATGCAAGCCAGAGTGTTTATATACTCACCATCTTCAGGCTTGAGCTTAAGCGCGGCATTGACCTCATACAAACCTTCTTCGAGCCTGCCAATTCGATAGAGGGTCCAAGCCAAACAATTTCGAGCTTCAGAGTCGCTCGGGTCCGCCATCGTCGCTATGCGATAAGCGGCAGCGGCTCTTCCCATTTGCCCGGAGCGATAAAGTTCATTGCCCCTGGTGACGTTCTCCTTGGCTCCGGCATTCTTTCGCGAAACCGCTTCGTCAAGCCGAGACTGACAGAAACGACAATCGGGATCGACACTTAGAGCCGTAACGAATTCCGAAATGGCACCATCAACATCGCCTTGTTCGTCTAGAAGCAAAGTACCAAGGCGCGTGTGACCGTCTACCGAATCGGGATGTCCCTGCAAACCACGCTTGTACTCTTCGATTGCGGCTTGATGGTCGCCGGCGAACTGATACTGCAGTGCGCGCTCAAAGTGATAATCGCCCGAAGCGGCAAATGCGTTCGCCGAAGAAACTATCCACAACAGTCCAGCGTACAATGCTGTCGAAAGAAGGCTTCTACCGTGATCGCGCTTAAAAGACCGACTCGAAGAAACACTCCGCCATTCGCAAAGATTACGTGCCATCATGTCTCCGATTCCTACCGCCGCCCGGCTGAAAGTCAGCAACCTTCCGCCCGGCTCGTGCTGCTATCAACTATAGCTTACCTCTAACAAAAAGTAGCAGCACGCGTTGTCATCAGCAGGTGGGGGTACTAGACCGCCGCTGCCGCCAATCGTGCGATATATGAGGCATCTCCGGCTTGTTTAGTAAGCTTGCCGTCGGACATAATTCCGTTACCCTCGAGCCAGCGCTCGAACTCCGGTGCCGGTCTACAACCGCTCAACTCGCGCAAACCGGCAACGTCGTGAAAACTAGTAGTTTGATACGACAGCATCACATCGTCACCAAGCGGTACGCCCATGAAGTAGTTAACCCCGGCGCACACCAGTAGCATCGCCAGGTTTTCCAAATCGTTTTGATCTGCGGACATATGATTAGTGTAACAAGCGTCGATTCCCATTGGAACGCCAAGAAGCTTACCCATAAAGTGATCTTCCAGCCCGGCGCGAATCATTTGACGACCATCGGCAAGATACTCCGGCCCGATAAAGCCGACAACATCATTAACAAGAAATGGCTCAAAGCATCGGGCCAACGAGTAGCAGCGCGCCTCCAATGTCAACTGATCGGCATCATTGTGTGAGCGCGAAGACAATTCCGAGCCCTGTCCGGTTTCAAAATACATTACTTGCGATCCGGGATTGACACACTTGGCCCGTCCCAACTCCAGTGCCTCCTGCAGCATGGCTAAGTCAATTCCAAAAGCACGATTGCCTTGCTCACAGCCGGCGATACTTTGAAAGATTAGTCCGGAAGGGGCACCACGCTCTATGGCTTTCATTTGCGTAGTAACATGGCTGAGAACACAATTTTGGGTTGGTATCGCCAGTTGTTCGATAACTCGATTGGTTTCGCGCAACAAGTTTTCTACAGACTCGGCAGTATCAAAAACCGGATTGATACCAATGACCGCATCACCGATACCGTATGAAAGCCCGTCAAAAATCGCAGCTTTAATCCCCTCGATGGAATCGGAGGGATGATTGGGCTGAAGACGAGAAGCAAGCACGCCGCGTCGACCGAGAGTTGTGTGTGCACGTGATACCACTTCGAACTTTCGCGCGGCTTGCACCAAGTCCATATTGGACATCAACTTGGTGACGGCTGCAGCCATCTCACCGGTCAGTGCGCGAAGAGTAACGAGATTTTCACCATCCGCGTCCAGCGATAGAATGAACTCGCGTAGCTCAGCTACGGTCCAACCGTGAATCTTCTGCCATTGAACCGCATCGAGCCTGTCATCGATAATTCTGGTGACCTCGTCCTGTTCATACGGAAGGACGGGATTGCAGCGCAACTCAGTCAATGTCAGTTCGCTCAACACTTGTTTGGCTGCGACTCTTTCCTCCTCGGTCTCCGCAGCTATACCGGCCAGCCGGTCGCCGGACTTTTCTTCATTGGCCTTGGCCAGTACTTCCTTTACTGAAGAAAAGGAGAATCGCAAGCGCCCGATGGAGCTGCTCAGTTTCATAACAACCTCTTATGCGGCGAACGCACTGGAATACTATCGGCATCGAGTTCAATTATCAATCCAGGCTTAACTCATCGATGAAGCCAGAAATGCTACGATGACGGATTCTGTTGACGGACTTGCAGAGCGACCATTGGCATGAGTGATGAACTAATCGAATCGCTGAGAAGCAGCACACCGGCTCGCATTGCCGCGGGGCGAGCAGGCACGAGGCCGACCACGGCAGCCTGGCTTAACTTCCGCCTCGACCATGCCCTGGCGCGCGACGCTGTCAACAGTGAGTTGGACGAAGCTTTTCTTACTTTGCTTAGAACCAAGTACGCAGCAGTGCAAATGCAAACGCTGTGCAACGATAGACGGGAATTTGTCTTGTTTCCGCCCCGAGGCAAAGATGCAACGCAGCAGTGCCTGGCGGGCCTAAAATTGAGATGCAGGCAGAACGCAGACGTGCAAATAGTAATCAACGACGGACTCTCGGCGAAGGCTGTGGAGGAAAACATTCCGGATTTGCTGGCGATGCTGCTTGCCGGACTGGAGTTAGAGGGAATCACCTGCGGCACTTTAGTAGTTGTGAAGCAGGGACGAGTTGCAATAGCGGACAAGATTGCATACGCCACACACGCAAAGCTCGCCCTAAATCTGATTGGTGAACGGCCGGGGCTCACATCAGCGCTTGGGCTTAGCGCTTACCTGACATATGATCCCGGACCGCACACAATCAGCTCGGACCGCACAGTTGTGTCAAACATACACCCCGGTGGCACACCGCCGGTAGAGGCAGGAGCCTACTTGGTTCATTTGTGCAAACGGATTTTGGCGCTCAAGCTGTCCGGCGTAAAACTGCAACAGCTTGGATAGCTGCATGACAGACGACACGAGAACCAAGACTCTGCTCAGCGCCGGTATCGATATCGGCACCACTACCACGCATTTGACGTTGAGCCTGCTAGAAATCAGCAACGGCCAAGCGCCGCATCGAGTGCCGAGGCTATGTGTGAGCGGCAAAACTGTGATTCACCGAAGTCCGATCTATTTCACACCGCTGCGCAGTGACGGCTGCATCGACAGCGCGGGCGTGGCGGACATAATCAGGGCGGAATACAGCACTGCACGCATCACAGCGGATCAGGTCGTGAGCGGCGCCGCTATTATCACCGGTGAATCGGCCCGGCTGCGCAACGCACCGCAGGTAGCGCAGGAGCTGGCGCAGTTTGCAGGCGATTTCGTCGTCGCCAGTGCCGGAGCACACCTTGAAAGCATACTAGCGGCGCGTGGTTCCGGAGCGGCCGCGTATTCGAAAGAGAGCCTGAGAACCATCTGCAATATTGACATAGGTGGCGGTACCACGAACATTGCCGTTTTTGCAATGGGAAAACTGGTTGATACCGCTTGTGTGGGAATCGGCGGGCGGTGCCTCAGGTTCGATAGCGACGGACGAGTAACGACAATCACAGAATCAGGGGAAACGTTCTTCGATGCGGTGGCAAAACTGCACACAATAAAGAGCGAGCCGAAACTGTCGGAAGAATTCCTGGAACTGATAGGCAACTTGCTTGCAGAAGCGATTACACTGGCGGTGGTAACCGAGAGCCCTCCGCAAGTAAGCCGGAGATTATTCAGCACCGAAGAACTGCACCATAACTACGTCATAGATGAGTACTGGTTCTCAGGCGGCGTTGCCGAAATGATGAGAACCACACACTGCGATCCGCTGCGGTTCGGCGATCTCGGCGGTTATCTGGCCAAAGGTCTGGTGGCTGCATTTTCAGAGCGCAAGCTGCACTGGCGTGTTTCAACAGATCCGGTTCGCGCAACTGTCATTGGCGCCGGAATGCACAGCATGCAGCTGAGCGGCTCAACAGTTTCGATTCGACATGAAAGCTTACCGTTGCGAAATCTTCCGGTTTTAAAGATTCAAGATCTCCGCTGTGGTGACTTCGATGATAACAACATTGAATCGATAGAATCGGCAATGGCGAAGTGTGATCTGGATTGGCGCCAATGCCCGATTGCACTTTGCGTGGACCGGTTCTCTTCTGTGACGTTTGAAAGCCTGAAAGTCCGAGCGGCATTAATTGCAAGGGACTTTGTCGCTAGTGGGGCAAAGCCACCACTTGTAATACTAACCAATCAGGATGTTGCCATGGCCTTGGGACAGCTGATTCGCCAAATCGACTCCAGCCTGCAGTGTATCGTACTGGATGGTGTATCGACAGAACATGGCGATTTTATTGATATCGGCCGGCCGCTGCCGATGGCTCAGACGGTTCCGGTAGTTGTTAAGACACTGATCTTCGACAAATAGGCCACAGTTTCTATGAAAATGCACAAAAGGGCTACAATATCCAAAATCGCGGACACTGCTTGCAAACCGCCGTGCACTTCCGGCTGGCATGGATTGATTGGAAATGTTTGAGAACATATTTCACAACAGCTTCATGCCGCACGGTGTATGTCTGCGATGGAATGGTCCCTTGCTGGCGATCTTCATTGCCGGCAACCTGGGTATCGCAATCGCGTACTTTATTATTCCGGCGGCGCTCCGCTACTTCATCGGTCAGCGGAAAGACCTGCCTTACCCGCACATGTTCAAGTTATTCGCGGCATTCATTCTCTCTTGTGGTCTAACACACATAATGAAAGTGTGGACGCTGTACCAACCGCTTTACTGGGTGGAAGCTTCCCTGGATCTTTGGACGGCCGGAGTTTCGATGGTCACTGCGGTGCTTCTCTTTCCCCTGATCCCGCAAGCACTGCGACTACGGGCGCCAGCCGAACTAGAAAGCATCAACAAGCAGCTGCAGTCGGTCAACGAGGAAATGGCGAAGCTCAACGAACAATACCGAATAGCTCGAGACCAAGCCATCGAATCCTCAGAGCTGAAATCGACATTCATCGCAAACGTCAGCCATGAACTTCGCACACCGCTTGCCGGCATTCTGGGAATGAACGAATTGCTTTTGCAAAAGTCGAGCTTGAATGAAGACGATCAACTTTGTCTTAAAGTGGTGCAAGATTCGGCAAAGAGCTTGTTAGTGTTGGTGAACGACTTGCTTGATCTATCGAAGATAGAAGCGGGCAAAATGAAAATCGATTCGGTTCCGCTCGATCCCGTCCTCATTACCAATGAGGCTGTACAAGTGGTGTCCGCTGCGGCCAAAGCCAAGAATATTGAGCTGACCGTTGAAAGCCCGGTGGGATTACCGCCGCTTATAGGCGATCCAATCCGAGTTTCACAAGTGCTTATAAACTTGATTGGAAACGCAGTCAAATTCACGCCGAAGGGATCGGTAAAAGTAGTACTTAAAGTGGAGGAAGACACGGAGCAAACGACGAGGCTTCGATTCTCCGTCACAGACACCGGCATTGGCATAGCGAAGGACGACCAGAAACGCCTTTTTTCGCCATTCTCACAAGTAGATAGCTCCGGGACCAGGCAGTATGGTGGCGCGGGTCTGGGCTTAAACATCAGCAAAAGGTTGGTCGAGCTGATGGGCGGCACCATTGGCTTTGACAGTGAGTTGGAGACTGGTTCAACATTCTGGTTTGCCGTAAACTTTCAAAAACAAACCAGTCACAAGCTCGTTCCTTTGCCTGGTGATCAAGAACGTAACTTGGTCAAAGGGCGAATACTTGTCGTCGAAGACAACAAGTCGATGCAACTACTAACCGGTCGCCAACTGAACAAGTTGGGATATCAATACACCATGTGCAGTTCCGCGGAAGCCGCCATGCAAGAATTGAACCAGGACCCGTCTTATGCTTTGATTTTGATGGACTGTCACTTACCCGGCATCTCAGGCTTCGAAGCAACGGTAGCGCTGCGCGCGCAAGAAGCCAGTGCGAGCAGACCAAAGCATTTGCCCGTAATAGCAATGACAGCAGCGGCTATGAAAGGCGATACGGAGAAATGCCTCCAGTCCGGTATGGACGACTACCTGAGTAAGCCCTATACATTGGAACAGTTGAAACAGAAACTGGAACTGTGGATCGCCTCGGACGGATAGACGCGCCACAGGAAGCATAAAGTGCGCGCAAACCGTTTCTCAATTCCGCAAAGAAGTTCTTCACCGTCCCCTCCCTAATGAAATGTCGGCACTCTCAATTTCATCGATTCAGTCTGTAAATAAGCGCAGTTTGCAGCGTAAGGGTCGGCGCTACCCAGAGTCCTTACACGATCAATGACGACTAATGAGCGAACAGAGATACCAACGGTACTACAATCAGGGCCGCTGAAACTCCGACACCAACGACGGTGCCCATGAGTACAAGGCGTTGACAGAGTTGATTGCGTTTTTGCTCTTCTTTGCGCATCGCGCCAATCGCCCCCTTGATCGAAGACACAGACTTTTCGGAACCGCCTACGCTGTGCCAGGACTGCACGCGTACTTTGTCTTGAGCCTGCGTCTGCGCACGAAACAATTCAACATCAGGAGCGTATCCATACAACAGGTCGCTTTGCACGTGATGCTGCAGCTTTGAAAATCGACCTTCACCATAATTAGATGATCTGCGGCCACCTTCGAATTCGTTAGACATAGGAACCCCTCCAGGCGCAAGCAAAGGCCGAAGCATTGCTTCCGTCCAACCATTTGGTTTGTAGTAAGTAGTAAACCCGGGCAAACGCTAGAACCTGAAAGAAGTTGGTCCAACGTTTACAGTTTTCAAAATGGTAAGTGCCAAAATTGGCACCTTAAACATTAACGGATGTTAAGGTTGAAGTCAAGACAAAGTTTCCGACATGTCAAATACAAACAGTTGTTACTTAAACCCATCACGGTTAGTCAGTTTCTATTCTACGAACCGGGACCGGGGCTGGCGTCGAACGTATCGCCAACTTCCATCTTCTTGAATTGCACGTCGAGCCCGTCTTCCTGGTCGAGCGCATCCTTCTCCGTTGTATATACGATGTCCTTTGCGCCGATGGTCTTATCACGGAGACGATAAGCGCGTGTCTCCGCCAACTTCTTCTGCAGCGGCGCCGGAGGTGACAGCAGTTGCTCGGCGAAGCCGGCGCGTTGTTTGTTGCGCTCATCCACCTGTTTGTTTCGCCCCTGCATCAAAACCCATCTGACCGAAGGGACAAGTAAGAACAGTGTGCCATAGACAGCCAGAACATTGAAAACCATACCAATCTGCCCGTGCGGCGATCCCCAGAAAAGCCACCAAACAAACCAGGCGCCGAAGAAGTTTAAGCCTGCCACGACGTAAACCGGTAACAATGCGCCGGGGTCTAGTTCGGTGAATTTCCATTTGAATTCACGCAAGTAAGGCGGAGGTGTACTGGTAGCAGTACTGGCGGCGCCAGCTGTCACGGAGAGGTCGGGAAACACATAGACAATATTGCCGGACTCAGTCACTTCCGGTTTCCCGTTGAAGCGCACCAACACGGGTAAAACGCCGTCTTCATTTTTCGGATCCGCGCCGGTATAGGGAGCTAACTGCTCTGCAGTAACCACGTTGTCGTGCTTTTTGATAACGTTGGCGACCAACTGCCACGTTTTTTCGTCCAACCCCTCATTAGGGTTTCCATCGCCGAAGAGAAACGAAAAACAGTTCAATAGGAAGTTGGACTTTTTGCGCTTGCGAACCGTGGGCAAATTGTAGTCATAAACCACCGGCTGCTGCGAATAAACAGTGAAGGCGAAGATTTCGCGCAAAATCATGTAATCGAGAAAATCAAATCGCGGATCGCCACCATCGCGATCGTCACCATTCTTTTGCGAGAAGAAGATGATAAAAACGGTTACGATCACCATCAATAAGGACAAAATCAGCATAATGCCGAATGAGATTTTCAACAAATAGAAAAGAACGTGTCCAAGTTTGGCCGTGGCAACTTCAAAGAAGCGCATAACTCCGCGCGTCAAGTAGGTGTTGGAAAACCCGGGGGAGAAAGCGTAAACAACATCGCCGGCACTGCTCACCTGCAGGTGACCGCCAGTTTCGGCGGCGACAGCGTTCATTGTTTGCGTAACTACTAAAACCGGTAAGCCTGTTTTCAACGCGACATCGGCAGGTGTCACCCGTCGTCCGAGTTCACCGATTGCGTCGATTACTTGTTTCTTCTCTACCGTTTGGTTAGCCATTTTGTCGCATGGAACGGGATTGCATCTTATTCTACAGGCTTACTGGTTTAGATGCCCGATCGTTTGGTCCCGCACGAGCTATGTTACTTAATGATGGCGGATAGTGCCGCAGAAATCGCAATCAAAGCACAAGCCAAACTTTCGCCTGCAATTGCACCGGATGCTACCGGAATGATGTACATATCTCCATTCTTGGCATTAATTCGGGTCCAAGTTGAAGCGATGGCGGCGCCAACGAAAAAGGCGAAACAGTTGGAGAAAACCATTACCCATGAAAGACCCAGCCCCATCGCCGATGGTGTGAATCGTCGGGCTTTGGGATAGAAGTGATCGATCAACGCCAGAGCAATGCCAAGCAAGCCGCCGATAAGGATGCCCCAACGCGCGGTCTCGGGAACAGACTCAATTCCCTTAGAAAGAGCTTCCGCTACCGCTTTGTACATGTTGGTCGATGGTGGATTGAACTTCTCTAGCGCGGCCTTATCCGGCACCATGAGATACCATGCCGGTACAATGGAGGCGGTGCCAAAGAAGACCCCTGCAAATTGAGCCAGAAATTGCTTGCGGGCATTGGCGCCTAACAAATAACCACTTTTGAGATCGGTAAGCAGATCGGCCGACGAACTTGCCATGTTCGCGGTCGCACTGGCAGCCATCAAATTGGTCGTGATGTTGGCCGGCGACAGGACGGCAAAAGTGAGTTGTGATATCTTGCCCATTGCACTGATGGGAGTGATGTCCGTTTCGCCAGTCGATCGACAAGCAACCAGAGCGAGAAAGAAACTCATCACTACGGAAAAAAGTCCCAGGGGCACAGAAATTGAAAACGCAACATACTCCAATCCGGCAAACGCTATTGCCAGCGGTATCACTCCGATAGCGAACCATTTACCCGGCACTTCTATCGCTTCTAGCGCCACCAGCTTCTGATCCGACTTGCCTTGTTTCACGGCGGCCATTGCACGCAAAACAGTTTTCCACTGTACGGCAAACGCCGTCAGTCCGGACGTGACCATCATAGCGGTGCCAGTCCACAACGACCACTTCAGAATACCGGACGGGTCAGGAATGATGTGACTCGAAACCAACCAGGGACCGAAGCCGAAATACAAGATCAGCGAACCGATCAGCATGGACAGACTAACGCGCATTCCGACAATCATGCCCGCGGCCATGAGCAGGACACCAGGCTCCCAGCCAAACCCCGCAAAGCGATGCATTTCCTGCCCGGCGAACGAAATCTTGAAGGGCACAAAGTCCTGCAGTTTTAAATTAGCAGCCTTCAGCCACTGCCAATCGGCCTGACGAGATACGCCGGTCAATCCCCCCACTACAAGAGCAATGACGAGTGAATAAGCCTGATAGATCGCTTCTTTGGCCCCGCCGTACAGACTTCTGAGAGTGGTAGCGGCAGCGATACCACTCGGGAACGGAAGTTTCTCGCGATTGATCATCTGCCGCTTCATCGGCACCGCGAGCAACACGCCGAGTAGAGCAGTAATTACGGTCCACGGCAGCACAATCTCCCAACCGATATGCCGACCGGTGATCAAAAGATATGCACCGAATGCGGTACCAATGGTCGCGCCGGTCGAGTATCCGGCTGCCGAGGCTGTAGACTGCATGCAATTGTTTTCCAAAATGCTCATCGGCGTGACGCCTCGAAAAACACTTCGAATACTGTTCCAGATCACAAAGGAAAGTACACACGCCGTGATGGCCACACCGAAAGCCCACCCGAGCTTTAGCGACGTGTACAGATTCGATATGGACATCAAAGAGCCGAGTAATCCGCCTACGAGAACAGCGCGAAACGTCAGCTGCGGAACCTTGTCGCCCTGATACACGTTCTCCAGCCAGTGAAGTTGGTCTTGAAGAAATTCGCTGTCTTCGCTGGAACCGCGAGCCTCGACGCCGGCGCCAGTAGACGAAACGGCAGAGCCGGATTCATCGGGGGCAAGAAAGGGCTCCGCCGCCGAAGTTGCTGGTTGGGACAATTCATTTTCATCCGACGTCCCGGGCTTAGGTTCCATTGAAATACTCATTTCCGCTCCGAGTGATAAAGCGATATCCGCGAAGCACAAAAAAACAGGCAAGACCAACTGTCGCGACACATTATAGTTGGTCGGAAACGATTGTGAGCCAAACTCTAAGATGCGTCAGCGGCACCCTCGGCAGCAATGGATTTTTCTTTAATTATTCGCTTGATAAGAGGAATCGCTTTCAGCGTCGTCTCAGTACCGCTCTGAATCGCCCGATGCACATCTTTCATATCCAGCGAGAGCAACCGTATGCCAGTGACGTCCGGGTGAATAACCACATCGGCCAGTGCCTTCTGCGGTGCATCGATGGCAGAAAGATGCATGTTCAGGGCTCTGGCAATTGAGGCGCCGATTTTGCGAAAATCCTTCCTGGTCAAGTTCGTCAAATCGTCATCAACATCGACGGCAATAACCACATCCGCGCCCATTTTGCGCACGCGTTCGCAGGGCAGGTTTTCTACCAAACCTCCATCAACCAGCAATTTGTCTTCAAAATCAACCGGGCGACGCAGGAACGGCAAAGCGGAGCTTGCTTGAACAGCAGTACCAAAATCCCCCTTGGTTATTCCATAACCTTTTCCATCTAGTAGATTCGCTGCCACTGCGCAAAATGGCTTTTGCATGTTCTCTATGAGGCGACAGTCGGTCGGAACGGCATTGCGCAGGAACTTAGCGAAACGGCGTCCACGATACAGTCCATCATAAGGATGGTACCCGACCATGTGCGGGAGAAAAAACACAGGGACGACAGCCACACGCAGCGGTATCGGAACTGTCAAATACGAGTGCATCAGCTTCCGGTTGTAAATCATCGCTTCAATTTGTTTTAGCGGTACGCCAGCACAATAGAGCCCGCCAACAATGGCGCCCATGCTGGTTCCCGCGATGCAGTCAATTGGAATCCCCTCTGCTTCCAGCACCCGGAGGACTCCAATATGCGCTGTTCCTCGAGTTCCACCGCCACCCAGCGCCAAACCGATTCGAGGACGGCGAATTGATAAAGCAGGTGAGCCTTGCACTGCTCCGGTTTGCCTGGTCGATGAAGCGCCGTCCCTTCCCTGCGGCTCAGCAGCAGCAGAAACGGTACCAGCTGAAGCGTTCTCAGGAGTCGCCCCGAGGACGCGCCGGCCCGCAAGCCGATCGTTCGTGTCAGCGCCGCAACTATCTGCATTTGCAGCCAACGCCGGTTGTTGCAAGCTCACGGTTAGCAAGAAAGCGGTCATTGCGGCAGGGCCCCCGCAGGTATTCAACCGCTTAACTTCGTGTCTCGATGTTGTTCTTACATTCATAAGGGATGAATGTATTCGATCTGCGGCATTCATAGAGCTAAACCTGAGTAATTCATAAGATGATCCCACAGTCAAAACGCTGCGGTCGCAGGCAACGAAAAGTTTTGTTTCTTTAACCCCGTTAAAGCAGCTTTCCAGACGAACAGCAAGCTCAGCTACTATCGCTCACTCCAAGGACAGGCACTGATAGCGGTCACGAACCGTCACATGATCAGCCTTTCAGACGAGGTCTTTACCAACAGAGCCATGGTATAACTTGCCAATGGCTCATTGTCCCGGGAGATACGGTGTTGCAAAATGTGTTCCTCAACCAAGGCGTAATCACGACGTTCGTGATCGCATTTGTTGTGTCTTATCTATACTGCGGGCTTGGCATAACGCTCGGATACCACAGATTATTGACCCACAAATCTTTGAAAGTCCCGAAATGGTTGGAGTATTTCATTGTCTCCGGGGGCTATTTCTGCTTGATGGGTTCACCAATCATCTGGGTCGCAGTTCACCGATTGCACCATTTGAAGTCCGACCAGCCCGGTGACCCGCACTCACCGAGAGACGGCTTCACTCACGCTCTCTACAAATGGATGCTGGATCCCAGCTATCAAACCAACGACGAAGTCAAAAAGGTTTGCGCCGATTTGATGGACGACCCGGTTTACCGTGCGTTGGGTACTGAGCACACAGGATTTCACGCTAGTCTCTGCTTGTGGATCAACGTAGCGGCAAGAGTATTGCTCTTGTTGGTAGCCGGACCGGTAGCAGTGATAGCCAACATATTAGCGACCAACACAGTCTTCTGGTCGACACAATTCGTGAACACGTTCTGCCACATGAAAGAGTATGGGTATCGCACTTTCGAGACGCGCGAAGACAGCAGAAACGTCTGGTGGGTAGGTCTTCTTGCTTGCGGAGAAGGTTGGCACAACAACCACCACGCAATGCCGAAGTCGGCAAGACATGGCATGGAAGGCATAAAAGAATTCGATATTACGTGGTGCACAATCTGGTTGCTCGAAAAGGTCGGGCTAGCAAAATCAGTTGTTCGTCCCAATCCGGCAGTCCGCGCAGCTAAGTTGCGCAAGGCGGAAGTACATGCAAACATGTTGTACATCGGAAAGACGACTTCAAGCCACATTCCGATTGCCGAAGATTACAACGAGACTCAATTGGTTGGCGTAGTTTCGGGCAAGAACTAAACCGCCAAGAACTAAAACCCAAGCACCGGAAAAGATAGGGACGCGCCAGTTTACAGCGCGTCCCTTTTGGTTCTCGCGACCGCGAGCTCCAATTTCAGGGTTTCTTAATGTGTCAGCCGCTACTGATCGATGGCTACGGGGCATTAGTATTGAGCCACCGCCACCGCAACGACTTTGCCTCTAGCGTGAAGTGGGGTATAACATGCACTACCGGTTCGGTTTAAACCACACTTCAAAATGCGCCAATTTCTCACCACTTTTTTCTGCAGTCTAGTATTTCTTGTCGTCGGTCTGGCAGCGGGCATCGGTTTTGCTCCTCAACTTAAAGCCCTAGAACCGATCAAGACTATTGCGGACGTGGTTAATCAGGCGGCCGGCGCCCGATCGGTAAACGACGAAAACAGCCCCTACGAGCTTTACGATTACCCTACTGTAAAATGGCGCCCCAAGGCAATTGCTGATGTTCCCGGTGCAATCGTGCAACTCTGGACTCGTTACGAAGCGTCTGACGCTTCTTCGCAGTCGGGCAAAGTGAACTACAAACTCACCGTCTTTAAAGCCCCCGATAAGAGCCAGTGCGAAGTGCAATTGCTTGACGACATGGGTTTCAAGTTGATCCAGTTCAGTGCCGGCGACTTTCACCATATTCCAGGCGCTCCGAACATTATGGAAGCAAGAGAAAGTTTTCCATGCAGTGAAGCCGAATACAAAAAAGTGCGCGACTACTCGATTAAATGAACAGGGGCTCACAAGGTAACCGGCAGAACCAGGAGAGCGAATCCGAAGCTTGTCAGAATTTCCCGGAAAATTCTGACAAGCTTGCCCCGCCTACTGGCAATCCGCTGCAACAGGATGCTTTCCGGATTTCCGCTGCGTTGATTAGCGTATGCACAGCCATGTCCTGGCTACCGCTCGCGTCGTTTGGAAAACCGCCGGTCAAGAAGCTGACTTACATCCGCCCGAGCGAACCGAGGTACGACTCATATTCATCTGCACCCGGGCATTTTGAATTCACGGTAAAGAAGACTCAACTCCTTCCGACGGCGGAGGAGATACTTCTGAAAGGCAGCAACAACAAACTCGTTCATCCGCCGGCGCCGAAAATAGCAGAGTTAGGGAAGAACAATCCGCTGAATGGTTCAGTAACCAAACAAAATCCATTGCGTGCCTCGGCAACTGGCACCCCCCTTGCGGCAGCCACGACAGGAACAGGAGGTCGCCCACTACAAGGAACAGTCAACAGCTCAACTCTAAAAGGCACAGCTCAGCAAAACCTGAGAAATTCCACTCTCAGCACAGTACAGCACGGATTGAAACCCCGATTCTATGTTGATTTCGCGATAATGACTCCTAAGTTTGCCCCCAAACTGTCGCGCCTGATAGATAGCGAGATCGAAAATGCCAGACGCACCGTCCCTGGTGACGTCGCTCGCACTGAGAAGCTGATGAACCAAGAACTCCGTGCTCGACCGCCGCAACCTGATGTCGCTTCCATACCGGCAAAGATCAACATAGCGACGCTACCGACAAAAGCGCTTCAATCAGAACTCGAAAAATCAAAGCAAGCAGAGAGACGAGCGGCCGAAGCAGCGAAGAAGCAAGAAAGAGTAGAACGTGCGAGCGGAACCGTTACGCCGGCGCGGATGCCGGGTTTAACCGGCAACTCAGCGCGTTTAGAAATTCCCTTGCCGAAACCAGGAAGTGTGCCCCGGCTTTCTATGCCGTCTATTCCAAAACAAGACAATCGGGCAACAGAAATAGCAATGAAGCAGGAACTAGCGAGCATTCACCCGCCCGCGAAATCAGAACTCAGCGCTCAATTAGCAGGTGCCACAACACAAGCGAAGCTGTCCGCGCTAAAAGCACAGCCGGGAATGAGCCTGGTGCTCACAAGTCTGCGAAAGCCTCAATTCGTAAAAATGCCGGGCGACAACAACGAGAAGCAAAAGCCCGAACTGAGTGCATCCGAAACGATTCAATGGGATAAGTGGCATGCCAATTTTGTCGAAGCTGCTCGCAACCCAATTTTGCAAGCGCTGAAACAATGCGGCAACCCGGCCGGTGAAAACTGCGTAGAAATCACGGTAAGTTCGGATAAACACATAACAGTCAACATTGCGCAGGCCTCAAAGAATGCAAAGTTCGACAACGCGGTACTGCAAGCTTACCGCTCACTGGACGGAAGCCCCGCGCTCAAATACCCTCAGGGATCGCGCAGGAGCATGTTGATCTTCTCTATCGACGTCAAACACATCGGCGAAGGCGCTCCTACCAGCGTCAAAAGCCAGCCCAGTGTCGGCGACACTGAAACTGTCCGCAAGAGAAAGTAGTGGTTGCTTAGAAGCGGGGAAGGTGCCCGCGCTCCCAAGCGCTCACGCTCTCT
>JAIELX010000110.1 GCA_019752635.1 Candidatus Obscuribacterales bacterium
TCAATCACTCGATTGGTAACCGGCGGCTTGTACTCAAACACTATCGGCTCTTGATTGGTAACTGGCGGCTTGTACTCAAACACTATCGGCTCTTGATTCAAGCGCGCCGACTCGAACGTTTTGATCCGCACAGGAGTCACAGAGAACGGACCTCTAGCCACAGACACGGGGGGCTGAAAGTTCAGAGAAAAACCGTCCGGCTGACGCTCTCCAGCCGCAGACACGGCACAAACAGAGTAAACGCTAAGTAGTAAGAATAGACATGGACCAAAATACCTGACCATTTGATGGCCTCCTAAATCAGTAGCTCAACCTACTGACATCCCTTCTGAATTACGGAGATTCAATAGAATCAAGGGACTACCTCCTAATAACGTCTGGCCTCTCGTCGAGCAGAAGTCTGGGGGAAATGAAGAACATGCGCGCACAATACCTTGCTTTATCGTTGTATAGTCTGGTTGCCTTATCGCAGCTCAGTCCGCAGCCATGCTCGGCGGAGGAAGTGTCCCAGATTGCCCGGTCCGACGCGAGTACAGCCACTACCTCCGCGCGCCCCGTTACTCCACTCGAGCGCCCACGGGCGGTTGCGCAGGACGAAGTCATCCACTTGAATGAGAGCAGCGCCACACTAAGCATTTTTACCAAACCCAATCAAGCGTTTCGTCCCGAAGGAGCAAACGGTGAAACTGTAGCATTAGGCGCACCAGGCACAATTGCGACAGAAAGCAGCACAGGACTAAACCTATATAGAGGAACACTCATAGTTGAATCCGGCAATGAGCCATTAGTTGTTCGGGTAACGGAAGCAGATATTAATCTCGTTCCGAACTCCAAGGTTGTAGTCGAGTACACTCCGCGCAAAATACTTCAGATTCAAGTTCTCAAATCGTCCTTGGGTGTTCGAGTTCAGGTCTGCTCTAACGCTCGTGATGGCGCGAGATTCAAACTGAAAGCAAATGAACAGCTCAATGCAGACTTCATCGGTTGCAAAATCAGGATGCAATCGCGCAAGGAACTTAGTGACGCTGCACGCAACTGCATGAGACACGACGACTCCGCATCAGTCAAGAAGATGGCAACACCGCTGCGCCTTAGCGGATCTGCCGGAACAGAGTTTCGCATTCTTCCCGAAGGAGTTCCTGAATTGATTAGCGGTCAGTTGTTCGTGAGAACCTCTGATGGAGACCTCATTCATACGTCTCTCGGAGATGCTGTACTTCGTGAAGATGCTGTCGCCACAATTGAAAGATGGCAAGGTCAACTGAGATTGGCCTCATTTAGCAAACCGGATGCCGTTTCCTATAGAGGTTCGAAAGTCCTGCAGCCCCTGAAGTGGGGAGAAGAACTTGTCGTCACGGAGAAGACCCCGACCTGGGGAGATCTGGTGCCGGACGACGGAGTAGCTCGACGCCGTTTCACTCCGATAGGCGCAACACCCTCAACATACACTCTGGCAGAATTTCGACTGGCCTCAGCGTTGAAGAATCAACCTCATCTGACGGTAGTTCGCAAACCGCGCACGGAACGTGACTCGAAACTCAAAAACCAGTTGCTTAAGACGGCCATTGCGCTGGATTATGTCAGTGGTGCAAGAGGACGATACATCACCGCACATGACCTCACAACAGTAGTGGCCAGCAATCACTGAGTCCTATCGCACTTGCATTTCTCAATTCCCACCTCTGAAGTCCGGCTGGCATCACTAAGAATGCGGCACGAATGAGTTTACGCAAATTCACGGCAATCTAATTATTCTCCCATAGCATTTTATCTATCAAGCAGCTCGGGAGACAAGCAAATGCAGAACAGAAGAAAGGCAAGCGGTAGCGTTATCGTAGAAGGGACCTGCGGGGTGATGTTGCTCATCGCAGTTATAGTGCCACTCCTCCTGTTTTGCGCAAATGTGACAATTCAACTCATCCTTCAAGCCAAGGTTTCGCATATAGCAAACCAGTCCGCGCAAATCGCCGACGAAGGCAAGTACTGGCTTGGTGTGCCTCGCCCGGGATACGACCAACGCATCGCCTCCGACAAAGCAACCGCCGTTGCATCGGCTATGTGCAAGCAGATGGGGCTTCCTGATGCCAGCGTAGTCGTAGCGTTCGACGACAGAAATCCCGATTTTGACATCACTGTATGCGATCTCAACGTTAACGCCGTCGGCTCAATTCCATTTCGACTAACAATCTTCAACTTCGACCTGGCGAGGCTTTTCCCCGGAAATGTCTCCGCCCGCGGCGTAGCAGCCCATGCCAAGATTAAGCCCTACGCACTCGTTCACATGGATGCACCACACAGGATCGATCAGTCGACAAGAACGCCCTTGGGATTCAACGAAAGAGACGTCGCCGTCCTTCCTGCTTATGGATTTTTCTATCAAGCTGTAGCAGGAAACTCCTCCGTCCCTCAAACACCTTACGGAAAAGGACTTGCGCCCAATCTGACTCCGGAAAATTTTTTCGCGCTCAATCACTATCACTTAAAGAAGTCGGATATCGAATACGTAGTAAAAACCGGACAGGACGTGCAGCTCAGCGGATGGCACAAAGACCGACGCATAGACAACAGATCCGTGTCGTTTTAGCAACTGACCCGAAAAGATCGATTTCACTCTTCGACGATTCGAGCTTGCAAAGCTTTGAGCCGAGTGGCCTCTTCGTTTCGATTGAGCTGCAGAAATATAGACCGCAAGCATTCCAGCTCGTAAATTGATCCTCGAGCGGCCCGAAGCTTAGATGTGCCGTTAGCGCCTACGGAGGAGAGTAAATTATCACCGGACAAAAATCGGGCAGGCAATACGAAAGCATTCGAGCGCGTCGATGCCGAAGAAATCAATTGCCTGCATAGTTTGCACATCGCGGCTTCATTTCCACGACAAAGTTCATACTGCGCCAGGTAAAGCAACGCTCGTCCATACTCAGGAGAAGACGCCCCTTCCTTAGTGAGCACACGCTCGGGAACGGACTGAAACACGGCATCAGGAAATCGTCCCTGCTTCGCTAAGCGAAGGTTTTCCACCGAATAATTCGGAAATGCTCGCAGATGACCCAGAAGCCAACTGTCGATGTCAGCGGACATCTTCGGATCACCCTTGAGTTTTTCTTTCAGATTTTTGTAAATCAGCTCAGCACTAGCCACTTTTCCGGACAAAGAGAGCGAGACTATTGCATGAAACGCAATGTTGGGATCGTCTACATAACCCGCTTTAGCCATAGTTTCCAGCTCTCGCTCACATTGCTGTTTCAAGGGTGCCAGGTCAGAGCCCCCCGCCATTTCAGCGAGCTTAGTTAGCAGATGAGCCCGAGGAAAAGCACTCCACTTACGCGACTTAAGCGCCTCGTGTAGAATTGCACAAGCAGCTTGATCCGCATCTTTTTTTGCCAACAGCGCGCTGTTACGATTCCGCAAATTGGATGCAAAGGCTATTAGCGCCTCGGCAACGATACGTTCATCCTTCGGACGAATTCTTTTAAGCAGTCTCGGCGCCAGCTCACGGTCGACAATTTTGTCCGCGACACGGTATTCTTCTGATACGAGAAGGCATTCAACTCTTGCCGCCTGCAACTCAAAATCTACTAGATTTCGCTTGGCACAGATACCGACGATAGAGTCAAGATTTGCCAACAGAAGTTGAGCGGACTCACGATTACGCGGAGGCCATTGTTGAAGTTTTGTTTGATGCAACAAATAATTGTCGACCATACTTTGAGCGGCAACGGCAGAGCTGGCGGAACTCAGTGCCTCAATAAACGCGGAATTATAGTTTTCATTGGAACCAGAAGACAACGCCGGGCCTAGCATCATCGCAGCCAATTGCGAATGCTCCGCTCCCACTGCGAACTTATGACCGTCGACCTTCCAACTATTAAAAACGGCGTTAGTGAGTTCAGAACTGCCAGAAGCATGGCTATAGCCCGCAGCGGCATAGAGAACACTGGTCCTTGTAGAGGCGAACACCCTATCTTGTTCGCACGCTTCAAGAGCCTTCATGACACATTCCTGAACATTCGGTGCTGATTCTGCGGCGCGAGCCATCCAGTAACGTGCCTCGAACTCTCCGGAAAAGTCCCTCCTGAATCCGGGCAGCCGATGTTCTTGATACCAGCGACGTGCCGACTCGAACGAAAAGCTAATGTCGCCATCGGCCGTTGCAATGCCTTCTGCTCCCCCACTATTTTTGGTCTTCGCCAAAATCGACCGGGCCTCAATCAAAAGCCTGGACCTATGCAGATAAGGCAACTCCAGCGCGCGAGACTGTAAATCTGCTATCAATTCTTCGGCCAAAGACCTGGCCATCCGGTCATTTTTGACCTTCAAGCATTGTCGAGCCCATAGCAGCTTACAGCGAATCAATTTCTCAAACGCAATAGCTTCGATATCGGCGTCGTCGCCGCCGGGAACACGCGCAAGAGCAGCTAGTTGAGCTTTTTTTTCCTGCTGGCGTGTCGCACAGTCCAGCGATCGTAAAAACACATTTTCCAGAAAGTGAAGTTGCAGTGCAGAGAGAAACCCGACGCAGCTGCTGGATGTAACCTGAGCACTTGTAGCAGTGTCCAGATCCATTAGAGCTTGCTCCTGCCTCATTCGGAAAAACGCATGCGAGTAAGAGGCGCTAAATACAATGGCAACCAAGGTCGCAATCATGGCGGTCTGGACGGCAATCAATCCGACCGCCCACACTTTGATGTCTAAAGAAGCAGCAACTCTAATAGCATTTCTCACTCTTGCAATATTCCACGGGATTCTAATTTTCCAATACTAGGATCGATGCCTTGAGGTGCAGGAGGGACGATGGATGAAGAGAGTTTATCGATGGAGGATAAGTGGTCGTTCACAATTCGGCGGAGGAATAGTCCTTGCGGTAACTTTTCTGGTCTTGTTTTTGGCGGCGGGTCTTCCTGTTTTCGCTTTCGTCGCAAACGCATCGGCACATATGGCAATCCAGGCTGACATCCGAGCCATCGCCGCGCAAACAGCGCAGGTTATGGACGATCAACAATATTGGCTCGAAGCTCCCCGCCCCGGTGTCGACATGGCGAAGGCCTCCGGCATAGCCAAAGCGGCAGCGTCGGCTATGTGTCAACAAGTTGGCTTAGACACGAAAAGAGTTCGAATCACTTACTCGACAGACGCGTCAGGCGGACAAACGACAGTGTGCGAGCTCGAAGTCGATGCGACAAAACGATACCCGCTCCGGTTAAACTTCCCGATGTTCGATATGAAGTCAATCTTTCCAGAAAGGCTCACAGTCCAGGGCTCTAATGAGCATTCGCCATTACCGCCGTTCGCCTTGATTCATACCGATGCGCCCACTCGGATTGACGAAAGTACCAGGACCCCTTTGAACTTTAATCAAAGGGACGTAGCTGTCCTGCCGGCATTCGGCTTCTTCTACAAAGCGGTAGCCGGCTCCACTGTCCCGGGGCCCCCATACGGAAAGGGCATTTACCAGGATCTCACACCGGAAAATTTCATGGCAATGAACCACTATCATCTCAAGAAAGTCGATTTGGAGCGTGTTTTGCGAACAGGACAAGATGTTCAACTAAACGGATGGCATGCAGAACGAGTCTATGACGGAAAACCGACCGCCGTGCCCGGCAATTAACTCCAAGCGATGGTCACGGCAGAGGCAGCAACCACCGACCGATAACAGAACTCATTCCGTGGCTGGACAAGTCCATCTTGCCGCAGAGGCCCGGACTGATACCATATTCAATACATCTGGATTCTGCAAGAGTTGCAACGTGCGTATATTTCACAAAGGTCTTCTGTTAATCGCAATTCCGATGATCGGGCAGTTTGTCTTCGCACTCATACTGCTAGGCGCACACCGAACCGCTGAAGATCTTGCCTGGAAAGATCAGCATTACAGGACACAAACTCAAGAACTCATGAGTGTAATGGTGCTTGTCTACAGGTCGGTTATGCAACTGTCGGCCTTCGGATACGCACAGGATCAAAAATTCCTGGAGTCTTTCGACCGCCAATACCTGCTGCTAAGTCGCAAAGCGGAGTTACTAGCGTTACTGGACAAAGGAACTGCGCATGGCGAAGCACTTGGAGCTCAAACGTCGCTGAAGAGAGCAATGGATCGGCTGCACGAACTGAGGCAAATTCTAGCGATGAAAAAAGAGGTCTTCGGTGCCGATTCGCACAAAGCCCTGATTGGGGATGTCGTGATCGAGCTATCGCAATCACTGTCTTCATTTGATCGGTTAATCGCGGTGCGCTCACGCTCGATCGAGTCGGACACGAAGGCGATAGAACAAAATAGATGGATTTTCCTACTCAGCATAATTGTTGGATTCTCAATCAATATGATTTTCTCTGCGCTACTTTTATTTATGTACTCCAAAGACTTCGCCGCCAGGTTTAACATTATCGTCAAGAATACAGAACTAATTCCACTTGGGAAACCGCTCCAGAAACGTCTAACGGGCAATGATGAGATCGCACGATTAGACCACGTCATTCACGATATGGATCGGTCGCTCAAAACCGCGGAGGCGAAGAAGCAAGAATTTATGTCAATGGTCAGTCATGACATGAGAAGCCCTCTCACTTCTGTCCTACTGACAGTAGAGGCCGCGTCATATGGCATGTTCGGCGAGATGCCACAAAAACTGCAGAGAAAACTAGTAGATGTTGAAAGTATCATTCGCAGACTATGCCGCTTGGTCAATGACATTTTGGATGGCGAGAAGATGAAGGCGGGGAAATTTGAACTTACGCTCGTTCCAGTTGATATTGACACCGCAATAAGCGCCGTGCTCGACGAACTTCGCCCTGTAGCAACTGCCTCCAACGTCAATCTTCAATGCAAACCAGCGGGATTGGTTGCCGTTGCCGACAAGGATCGGATGATTCAGGTACTGGCAAACCTCGTAGCCAACGCCATCAAATTTAGTCCACCCGATACGGATGTAATCGTTGGAAGTCGAACTCTGGACAGCATGGTACAAATTCTTGTGAGGGACTTTGGTCCTGGTGTCCCTGCAAACTACCGCCGGACAATTTTCCTGCCCTTCGAGCAGATCGCAGATGATCAGCGTCCTAAAGCCGGAACAACTGGTCTGGGGCTGACCATCTGCAAGAATCTCATCGAACTTCATGGAGGAACCATCGGAGTAGACGATCCGCAGGATTTCCCCGGACACTTCGAAGAAACGATGAACATAGCAGGCAGTGTTTTCTGGTTCACTCTGCCTCAACACGAAGAAGAAGACCTGTAAGGGGTAGCACCATGGTAAAAATCCTGGTAGTCGAAGATAACATCAAAATGCTCGAAGCAATTAAGGATGTGCTTCGCTTCGAAAAGCATTCCGTAGACTGCGCCGCAAACGCCAAGGATGCACTGCACCTACTCAAATCCTTTACTTACGAGGTAATGGTAGTGGATTGGGAGATGCCGGACATGAGTGGCGTCGAATTCGTTCGCAAATTTCGTGAGAAGGGAGGGACAACTCCAATCCTAATGCTTACAGGCAGAAGCGCTACTTCAGACAAAATCTTCGGACTGGATTGCGGTGCCGATTATTATCTTACAAAGCCGCTCGACGCCGCAGAGCTGCTCGGTTTCGTTCGCGCAGGACTTCGGCGGAGTCCGCAAGATACCGAGCGTCCACTACAGTTCGCAGACGTTGAATTGTTTGTGAATAATGCCTCGATAAAATGTGGACAAAGTCAAGCTAAACTCACGGCGAAAGAAGTCGCGGTATTGCAGTTTCTCCTACAGAATGCCCATCGCATCGTCACATACGAGCAGCTCAAAGAGGCCGGTTGGAGCGACGACGTTGAAACGCCCATAAACAAAATGCGCGTTTTCCTGACGTCTTTACGCGAAAAAATTCAAACCCTGGGTTCCAAGCTTCGCATTCTCAGTGTGCGCGGAGTGGGATACAGATTAGACGGGTAGGACTCCGTCGCTTTCTGGATTAGGCCACCACTCACGGCGCAACTACATAAATGTGCAGGTAAGGACTGTGCATCCGTACTTCGCTCGTTAACGGTTGTTCAACCATTGTCCGGTATGTTGCCCTTGTAAGGCAAAGGCAATCGAGCACGGTGTTCGATGCTCGCAGTGTTCGAGGAGATAACCATCATGGAAAATTACGACTACGACGTGCTCAGTGTTACGGATCAAGACACCAGCGAAGGCGATTGTGAACAGGAAGAGACTTGGTCCGGACTTGCTGAGGCAGCGTATCAAAAGGTTGAAAAACCAACCGCACTTGTTGAAAGAGCTGACATTGGAGACAGAAGGGATCGTATATGGGAGCACGAAGATAAGGAGCGCAAAGAACTACTTAGCAAAACAGCTCGCGATCTGGCCAAATTTGTGGCTCTAGACGGCACTATGTCAAAAGAGGAAAAGTTTGCCTTATCGATGGCCTTTCAGCAGGCCCATGAACTCGGCTGCGAGGACGGGTTAATCAAGGCTATAAACAAACTGCTCAAGGACTCAGGCTCTAAACAACAACTGATATTGGATACGCGTCAACGCGATCGAACGGGCGAGAAACTCAATCACGCTCCAGGATTCGACCGCACCATCCTGGTAGTTGATGGCAACAACACTGTTAAAGATTCACATTCATTCGCGGTGCACAGTTCCACTAGGGAGTACGCGTTAGATTCGATATTGCATCCACGCTAGAAGAAGAAGAAGAAGAAGAAGAAGAAGAAGTGGCTTCCGAGCACCAAAAACAGTACAGTCAACATAACGGCAATATCAACTAGCGGAACCTCAGAGCGCGGAGATCATACTCTCCACGCTCTCGCCAATATCCCGTTATTAAACGCTTGGCAGTCTTTAGAGGTTTCCCGAATCGACCCGAATGGCCCGAGAGCCTTGATCGGGACAAACAGACAAAAGCATCTCCCTGAAGGCATCAAGCGGCTCGCTGCAGAAGCATCCAAGTGTGCGGCATTTTTGATGGAGCAAAGCGTTCCCGGGAATAAGAGAATTGAGGGGCACATTGGAGACGGAGCATGGAAGTCGGAGAAGAGTTCGAACTGATTTCACTCTCGAGTATTCGCATCAAACTAAGGTTGGATATTTATTCAGACGCTTCCCCCGCCGAATTTGAATCCACGGTTTTAATTGATACTGGCGTTTTCAGTGGTCAATTTGAGACGGTCTACTTTGACGACGATTTGATTGCTTTCAAAAACACGCTGGAGAAACTACGAATACCGGGAACGGCGGTTCTCGGCGGCAATCGCTGTGCCGAAATTGGTTTCAACATAAGCAAGCAGATTGGCGAAACCGAAGGTGCACTTGCCATTACAGTTTCAGCAAGTCCATTTGGCGACGATCCCTTTCCAAAACTATTGTTTCTGGAATTCGAAGTATCGCCGGAGTTTCCCAAAACAACTGTCAGAAGAATTGATCAGTTTCTGGCTCTCAATGCTGCGAAAAAGTGACCCACAAGATCCATGACTCAGTTCAACCGTAGAATACCGCAGCGATCTTCAGACTGAAGATAGCACAGGCTCTTCCGTGTTGAAGTATGATGTTATAGCGGACCCGGTAGAGCCATGAGCGATAACGAAACAGCGCTGAGTGACGGCAGACGAGTCTTTTGGCCTTCGCCCCAGGACTACAACGAAGCCATCCAGCATCCGTCGGCTAGCCTTTCAGACTTGAGTCTTCATAATGCAGAAGCCGAAGTTGATTCGCTCGGAATTCCTCGCCCGGTATCCGGCGGGTTCGCTTCTGTGTACAAGCTAAGCGCGGGAAATAGAGACTGGGCAATTCGATTTTTCCTGCTGAACATAGCGGATCAGCAGGATCGCTATTCTCGCATTGCCGAGTTCATCGGCAATACAAAGGTACCCTATATGGTGAACTTTGAGTATCAACCCCAAGGCGTTCGCATCGCAGCAGCGTGGTTTCCGCTTCTAAAAATGGAATGGGTCGACGGACTAACGCTAGAGCAGTATGTTGTGAAACACGCGACAGATCGCGCCAGGATGGACGACTTGTGCGCACGATTCCTTCAGTTGGAGAGCGACCTTCGCGCAAGTGGTATCGCGCACGGTGATCTGCAGCATGGCAACATAATCGTGATGCCAGGCGGCGAACTCAGGCTGGTCGACTACGACGGGCTCTACATCCCGTCTATGCCGCAAAGTCCTTCATCCGAGAAAGGGCATCCGAATTATCAGCACCCGGATCGAGACACAAACACCTTTGATGAAAGTCTGGACAACTTTTCATCGCTTGTTATTTATACATCGCTACTTGCAATAGCAAAATCACCGCACCTTCTGCGCGACTTGAACGCGTGCTCAGAGAATTTGTTGTTTCGCGCTGCCGATTTTGCAGCACCCGAAGAAGCACGCGTTTTCCACGAGCTTGAGCGACACACTGACGACGAGATAAGGCACCTTGCCAAGTTGATTCGAACCTACGTTCGAGAGACGCCGGAAGCGATACCTTCCCTGCAACACTTGCCCGAAACTCTGCCCCGAGATCTTCCCGAACTCAGCAGCTACGTCGAGCCATTCAGAACTGCCGCAAATCAAGCAGAGAGCCCGCCCCCCGATTGGTGGAAAGGCAGTGCAGCAGGCACGCCTATGACCATAGCGAAGTCGCATTCAGTCGTGACGTACTCTCCGTCCAACTTCGGTTACGCGCGAACACCCAAAGTCAGGGACCAGCTCCTATCACTGCAAATGAACTCTACTCGACGTAGTATCGGTTACAACTGGAACCTTCATCAGATTTGCCCCCATCTAACACAGCTGACCATAGCGGGTTCTCTTGTTTTTGTCTGGTTCTTCATTGTCGCTGTATTACTGCAGACTGGAACCGCATTCCTGGCGCCGCTCGGTTTGCTACTCATTCCTACAGCCATCGCATACGGTGCATCCGTGCGTCTGTGGAAAGACCCTCTCAGACACAGAAGGCTAGCCAGTAAGGGCACCGCTGCCATCGGAACGATTCTAGAGATCTGTCAAATCTCACAAGAGAATGGACTCCCCCGATTCATGATCTATTACAGTTACCGCTGGAACAACCAGACTTACAATCATCACATGCTAGTCAACCAGGGTGATCAGCGCGGACTCACCGCCGGAGCAGAAGCAACGGTTTTAATCGATGAGGCCGATCCGGGTAATAGCGTGCTCTACGACCTATCGACTTACAAAGCAAAAACATGAGTGGAGGTACGTTGCCTTGTTGATCAATGCACTGCGCGGACATGACGCTGTGCCCCGGTCAAAAGATCTCCGACCAATTCCCCATTGAATTTATTTCCGGGAAGTAAACGAAAGCGACTGCGCAGTGGAACTCCTCACAACTATGTGCGAAGAATACAACGAAGATGACATCGATGAAGATGTATTATTCCCGGATCTCTGCTCAAAGAGTGCGGTAGACTAGGACTTACTGGTATGTCTACTCCCCGACGAGTATTTTCCGGGTCCCGACGAAATTAACAGCGCAGAAAAACAGGTGTGCATCTTCGAAACCAGACGCAGCAGGACCAATCCAGAATCGTCGCCGGCATTGCAGCTTTGGTTGACATTTGTCGCCCTGTGTGTGGTTTCGGTATGCGCTTCAGCTTGCTCAAAAGAAGCACCGAGCACAACCAAAACACTCAGCTGCGATGCGTCCGGCACTGTCATACACTTCGGAAAACTTCCATACGTAAGACTGACAACCAAGGAACCGGCGACTGGCGGAAAACGAGGCTCGGCATTGACACTAAATGACGAGGGAAATCTTACCATCCCTCCGGATGCAAACATTCAGATTAATCTGGACAAACCAGTTCTGTTTGCTAGCAAATCGTTCAGCGCGATCGAAAACATTAGTGCTCTCCCGAGGAAGCAAGTAGTTTCCATCGGTAGTTACGGATTGCCCCTGGATGACCGAGACTTTCGCGCACTCGCGAATTTCGACCAGGTCAACGAGATCGACATTAACACGGCATTTGTCTCAGATAAATCAACAGCGCAGCTCGTAAGGCAAAAACCTCTAAAGAAGCTTAGGCTTGAGAATCTGAACATTCGCGACCAGACCACGGAAGAATTAGCAAAATGCCCATCGCTCGAGTTTCTAAAGCTCGAAGGAGTGCAAGCTTCCCCTGCAAATATTGCAAAACTGCTGGAATCGAACACTCTTAAAGCGGTCACTATAAGCAACAGCTTCCCGATCCACAGAGCGCAGAAATTACCACCGATAACTTTGGGGCAGAACTTGATTGCGCTGAAGCTTCGGGGTCTGGAGTTGGACATGGATTTGGCCAAGCAGCTAGGCGCGCATCCCAAACTTGTGCACCTCGACTTGAGCAGTGGACCGGCCATTGAACCGGCAGCTCTGAGCGAGATTCTCAAGAACACGAACCTAATCTATCTTGGTTTGCCACCATGCGTAATACTGCCGGAACACGTCGCTCAAATCATGAGGATGCGCAAACTTGAATATCTTTCGTGTGATGACACGAGCAGAAAAGCGGACATAAACCCATTAGCGAAGTTGCCGCATCTTCGTCAACTGGTATCTGACAGCGATGGCGATGGGACGATCTATGAATACTTCAAATCAGCACCGGCAATCGAAGAACTCACTTTTCGACGATACACGGCTCCGCGTGAAAGGCGAGTCCGGTTCCCTCGTCGGCGCCAATGCACCACTCGTCCGAAGCCCGGTTACATGGGCGAGTCGGACCCATGGCGGACGGCTGCAAACATACTGGCGGCTCGGTAAGTCGTCACTAGCGAGCGGCAGGCGATCAATTGTTCGATTCAACGCACTGTTTTGTCAGTTTCGACATATTCACCTGCGCTTCACTATCTCAAGCTATAGTTAGAATATAGGTAATCTCAATGGAAAGTATTTCTTCCGACAATCACATGAAGGTACTCGTTACCGGTGCCACAGGGTACGTCGGAACCAGACTCGTGCCACGTTTGCTTGAGAGAGGGTACAGCGTCCGGGCAGCAAGCCGGTCCATGGCGAAGCTTCAAGCTCGTTCATGGGCGACAGACCCTGTAGTCGAGCTGGTAGAGCTAGATGTACTCGATCGAGACTCAACTTTCGCAGCGCTCAGTGGTTGTACACACGCTTACTACCTGGTTCATTCGATGAATCCGCAAACCCGAGATTTCGCAAAAGCAGACAAACTTGCCGCGGCCAACATGGTCGCTGCATGCGAAGCCGTTTCCCTGCGACAGTTGATCTACCTTGGCGGACTCGGTGAGAGTCAAGACAACTTGAGCAAACATCTTCAGTCAAGGTCCGAGGTCGGCACCATTCTGCACGCGGCAAAAGTACCGACAACTTTTCTGAGAGCAGCAATGATTATCGGTTCTGGAAGCGCCTCCTTCGAGATTCTGCGCTATCTGGTCGAACGGCTACCTGTCATGGTCACTCCCAGATGGGTGTCCACGCCATCTCAACCAATAGCCATCAGAAACGTGCTGGAATACTTGATCGGATGCCTGAATCGCGAAGAGACCTTCAATAAAGTCTTCGACATCGGCGGTCCCGACGTCATTTCCTATCGCGATCTAATGGATACGTTTGCTCAGGCGGCTGGACTCCCCAAACCGGTAGTACTATCGGTTCCGGTGTTCTCACCCGGGCTAAGCTCCTACTGGATAAATTTCATAACCCCCGTGCCTTCCTACATTGCCCGCCCCTTAGCCGAAGGTTTGCGCAACCCTGCAGTCTGCACTGAGTCATCAATCAAGACTATAGTGCCGCAAAAGCTCCTATCTTGCGAAGAGGCGGTGCGTTTAGCTCTCGAGCGAATTGAATTGCAGAATGTCGAAAGCCACTGGACTGATGCAGGCAAAATTCCTCCGGCGGAATGGTGCAATGAATCAGATCCCGCATGGGCGGGCGGCACAATGTACGTCGATAGTCGCAGCGTCATCATCGACGGCACGAAGGAGGCGGCCTGGGCAGCTATATCGCAAATCGGCGGCACCTCCGGCTGGTACTATGCGAATTGGCTGTGGCACGTGCGCGGCTCGCTTGACCGACTAGTGGGCGGTGTAGGATCGGGGCGAGGTCGCCGTCACCCGAAAGAGTTGCGCCCGGGCGACGCAGTGGATTTTTGGCGCGTCGGCGCGATCGAACCGCAGAAGAGACTTCTTCTCATTGCCGAGATGAAACTGCCGGGGCAGGCAGCTCTTCAGTTCGAAATTGAAGAACTTGCGGACTGTTCTACACAAATTACCCAGACAGCACTGTTCCACCCTCGGGGACTAGCCGGAATGGCCTATTGGTTTGCAGTTTCCCCGTTGCACGAGTTTATCTTCAACGGCATGCTGCGCGGAATAGCCCGAGCGTCGGGAAGCAAAATGACCCAACGTCCGAAAAAACTTCAGAAGCGTTATGTCTAATTTTGTCGATAGCACCGAGCATTGCTAATGCCTGTCCACAAACTCGTCATCTTCACAACCCATACCTGAGAGATTCCCGCACTCCGGTTTGAACCGCCCCCCTTGTCGACCACTGTTCAATTACTATGGCGCTCCGCCGAAAAGCTTTCTCCGTCGATATTTCGGGACGCACTCCGGCACTCTTGATTACGATTAACTTTAGCCCACATTGAAACGACCGGAATGCTGTTTAATAATGCAGTATGTCATTCGGCCTCACCTCTCTTGGAAACAGTCCCGTCCCGGATCAACTTATTGAAGGCGGCTACCAGATGAGATGTGTAATGGCGACCGCGAACAGATGCAACGACACCGGTGCAAGGAGTTCTATGAATACTCACAAACGGATGCTCACACTGCTCTGCTTGATTGGCGCACTAGCACAACCACCGGCGGCAAATGCCCAAGCGGAAATTCTGGTTGGACTGGGTGCAAAGTTGCTTCCGATGGTCCTACCTATGGCACTGAGCGCCATCCCGATGATACCGGTTTTGATTCAGCAGTATGCTCCGCCAATGCCGAAGTTCGGCTGGCGGAAGAAGAAAGCAGCTCCAAGCGCCGAGGAGACCACCAGTTCCGAAACTGCCGATAGCGATACCGAGGGTGGTGACATTGAAAAAGCAGAAGGCAGTGCCGCCGCAGAGAAGCCCCCGGAGAAGGAGCCTGAAGCCGCGCCTAAACCGGAGGTTGCAGTGCACCAACGTCCCCGGCCCAGAGATAGCAGCGAATGGTATATGGACGAAGAGCACGCACCGGTAAGGTCTTCGGCAAACGACCCACCGAGAACGGCAAATCAAAGAAGCGCAGACGAGAGAATTGCCGAGGAAAAACTTGCCAACCGGAGAATTGCCGACAAGGGCGGCAGAGATCCTGCGACTGAATCTGTTAAGGCAGAGCTACTCGCTGCACCGGACGGTAGCCCTCAACCTGCTTCGGCACCCAGCCCGCAGCGCGTCGCACAACCTGTTCTAGAAGCACCGGCACCACAGCAACAGTCTAAAACAGAATCCGAACATGACGCTCCTCGTCCAACGATCATGATGAGCGTCCCGGATTAGGGTTGTCTATTGTAATTGAACTTCCGGAACAACTTAGATACACCGACTTCCTCAATCAGTGACTTAACTGGTGCACCGCTAGAAGTTGACGCTGGTCGCCCGAGTAGCCTGTGAAGTTTAGAGAAATCCCCTTCGCTGATTATTAGTAAATGCAGCGGCACCAAATCCGCAGGCGAAAGCGGTTGATTCGCCAAGCCAGACACTGGCGCCGACGGCAATGATTCCCGGAGTTTAGCAAGTGACTTAGCCTGCTCCACTTGCGATTTTGGAAAACAGATCTGATACCACTTGAACATTTGCTGAGCAATCTCTTGTTTATCCTTGGGCAGAGATTGCAAATCAGCACGAGCACTAGTAACGTAATAAGCGTAACCAACACGCTGAGAGACTTCTCCCTGGCTGCGGATGGAGGGCGTTTTCTCAGAATCATGCAGAGAGTCAGGATCTCTACAGTCGGTGATCAACGGTCGCAAGTCCAGGTTGATCAATCTCCTTCCCAGTTCGACAGACGTTTGGGCATTGGCTATGTCAGCCCTAACAGAGGGAAACCACTCAAACGAGTTTAACTGCTGTTGAATGGGTACGGCTTCAATGAGGCGTTTCATTCGGGACAGGTTCACAGTCGTTCCTGAGTGTATAGAACCGGTCCCAAACGCAACTATTGTAGACCGCAGAGAAGATTTCGTAGACAGGTACTCCGACTTTGCCAATAGTTTGGCGGCATCGTCATACCGCCCGATCTTCATGTAGAACGCCCCCAAGGCACCGCAGGTAGTGGACGTCTCACGATCAAGCACGGTCTTCTTGTAGTATGCTTCGCTGGTGGGCAGGTCTCCTTGAAGTTCTGCAAGCTCTGCGCGCAACATGGCGCCACTTTTCCACGGAGAATCACCGTGGCGCCGAGTCACAAAGGCGCGCCCGTAACCACATTCCAGTCGCTTAGCCAGGGCTTCGGTAACACGCGTGATCTCGGCAGAATGCAATTCCTTAGGAAGCGGTCCGAGCGCATAAACAAGCTGCTCCAAAGCGAAGCCATAGTCATAGTGCGGTCGCCAGCTGTTATAGGGATCGGTCACCGCGATGCAATTATTTGCAATTACAGCAGCTTCGTGCAGGTTGTTTAACTGCACGCAGTTGCGGGCGGTCTTGGCCATGCACAAAACGTACCGATCCGATGCCAATTCGTTGTCGTTCAGTGCTCTGACGGATCTCCTCCCCGTTTTGGAGAAGGCGCCAGACCGCACTGCGTCCTGAGTAAAATTCAATGCGGACTTATAGAGGCGATCGGCCTGTAAATAGTTTCGTCCGCTGTTGTATTCATCTGCGAACGAAACGAGGACATCGAAGTGCATCCCGTAACCGCATGCTTTGCGATGCCAGTCCAAGAATCTCTTATCCACCACATTCAGTTGACTCTGTAGGCTCTCTGCGGTTGTGCCGGGGGGAGACGTAGCCAGTGCCTTCGAAAGAGGCGTACTGTGCGCTCGCCTGAGATAGCTCCGCAACGCGCGATCAGGTGTTCCTATCGACGGAAGAAAGTTATGCCACTCAATTTGATTGCCCAGTGTCTCAAGCAGAATTTCAGCAGCCTGGTTGGCAGGACCAAACGACTTCGAAAGAGACCCCTGATCGATTAAATGCTCTGCATAGTCCAACAACGTCCTGGCATGCGAATGCGACTTTTCCCCGTAGTGTTTCGCGCTTACATCAACTAGCTCCGACCAGGTCTGATCAGCTAGCGGGCTGCGCTGAAGTTCATACACCTTGGCGAGAATAGATTTGTTCCGCAGCATCGCTTCGGTATTTCGTCCACCACCAGCTTCGTCAATTTCGATGGCACTCTTGATGCACCTCTCCGCTTGTGCGAGCGCCGCGGTGCTATCAGGCTGCAAGTAGTAGATGGACTGATGCCTCAGGGCCTCAGCCACCAACATGTTGCGAGGACCTATTGATTTAGCGGCCAGCTCAACGGCGGCTTGAAGATCCTCTTCCGACTTGTCTTTGTACAAGCCGGAACGGTATTCGGCATCGGTGGAATGAACAACACCAAATGCGTAGAGAGGGTTGCTTGTTTGCCCAATTTTTTCCAAATCGGTCAGCCCTGCTCGATACCAATCCATACCTCGGGTGTTGCCACGTGAAGGAAAAGCATTCGGAACGCTGAGCACGCCTTTGGCGATTGATTGGACCGCAGCCCAGTAAGTAGAGCGCTGCTTCTCGTTTCGGAGCGGCTTGATCAGCTCCGCCACGGGAAGGGAGGTATATGGATTGCGAGTGAGGGCATAATCAACAGTCTCTATAAACTGATTTCCCCAAAGGGCCGGTACCACGATCAACAGGACAAGCCAAGCGAACGGTTTCCACCAAAATTGAGAGCGCTTCTTTGGAACGACAATATCGTCAGGCGGCAGCAATCCGACGATTAACGGCGGACTTGCTCCCTCCTCAGTCTTAGCCGGAGGAAGAGTAGCGACAGCCGGCTCTAGCTGTTCGTTCTCAGCATCACCGCTCACACGACGCCAGGGAAACAACTCATTGTTGCCTTCCTTCGAATCACCAGAAATAAGAACGGGCCCGTCAGTCAGAGTTTCCGCTGACGAATCTACCAGATTCACGACCGGCGGACTCTCGATGGCAACAGGACCTCGAGCTTTCTTAGGATCATCGCAATTGTGCGCAAGTCTATCTGACATGGCGATTAACTGGATACTCTCTCTCTTTCCATCATCTCGTCTTCCTCATGTTCACTGATGCTCGCAGGCGTCTGGACTGCTGCGACGAAGTCGTTTTCGCAACTGCAGCGGTCGAGTTCCGGTGCGGGCTCGACACAGGCGCTTCCGGGATAAACTGAAGTACTGATAAGCTCCCCGTCGGTTGCGATCGTTACCTCCAGTTTCTCACCGGAATCTGAAGCTTCAGGCGATTCGCTGTCAGTCTGGACTCCTAAGTCATTCAAGATCCAGCGAGCAGACTCATAGCGGTCGGACAGCTGAAGCGCCGTGCATGTTTTAATCACCCGACGAAGCAAACTTCTCCTCTCGTTCGCTCGTTCTTCTGCGTCATCGGCACACCGATTTGCGTCGCCTTGCTTACCGGAGGGCTCTGCGCTCAATTCCAATTGAGTAAGAGCTTCCGGATCCTCTCCCGTAGCCAAAAAATACAATGTGCCGCCCAGCGCATACAAGTCACTTTGTGCCACGGCTTTTCCGCCGAACTGCTCAGGAGGTGTATAGGCATGCTTGCCCGCGCATTCGGAGACCTTGGCCTTGCGTTGAGCAATGCTGAAATCGATTAACTTGAGTGTTCCATCCGGCTGGAGGATGAGATTGTCCGGGGTAAAATCGCGATGAACAACGGCCGGGTCAAAGCTGTGCAAGTAATCTAGTGTGCGGCACATCTGCTCGGCTAAATTCAGTATTGTTGCCTCGCCCATAACACCGGATTCGGTGACAATGTCGCGCAGTGATTTTCCTTCAACATGATCCAGAGTAATGTACACTCTTCCGTTTTCGTAAAACATGCCCTGCATTTTGACTATGGAATCGTGCTCCAACTGACTAAGCAGAGCGCTCTCATTCTCAAAATCCTTGGCAGATTCGATTCTGGCGTCGAGAGACTCGCCTGCGGTCAATCGAAACTCTTTCAATACCACACGTTCTCCTGTGGAAGTATCCGTCGCGGCATAGATAACAGCCTGACCGCCAGATGCCAACTTTGAAGTCACTTTGAACTTTCCGCTTTGAAGCTCATGATGCTCATTCAGATCGCCATCTACGTTTACTTCGTTCTTGTCGGTCAACACAGAGAACCAAATTTGCGTGTACTGTGATTCCCTCATTACTGCCGAGCCAACAAGCGCTACCTGCACCGATTCATCAAGTGGAACAGAAGGACAATTTAGACGCAAAGTCTGAAACAATTCTACTTTTTGCTGGGGACTCAACTCCCATAGTCGTACATCGATACGGCGCCCATGCTTATCGTAAATAAGCAAAACATCCGCATTCATCTCCATTTTCCGGGCAAGTGACTCGTAAACCGTGATCAGCTTGCCGAGGAATGCCACCAAAGGATTGTTCACGTCCACCTTGTTAGGTTTGGACCTATTGGAGCTGAACTTGATGTCGTTAACGTCGCACCACTTTATCTCCATCGGCATGAATCGTCCGCTCAGCGTCATAAAATCGGAGAACACACCCTTTATCGGCAAGCGCTTGATCATGTCGGAATAAATTTCCAGCTCATACTCCTGACTGTCAAAGTTAAGATAGAACGAGAAGTAGGAACGCAAGAATAGAGTACACAAACAAGCCCCTAACCCATAGAGGTAAAGCTGGATGATTATAAATACAGTTGCGAATCGGGGATCTTGCGAGGGATAGGCTAAGAGCGCATCAACTCCCATCTGGTTATAAATTGAAAGTGAGATAGCGGCAGGAACGCCTAGCAAGAATGGTAGTGCCACAATAGGATTAAACCATCCCGACGAGTAGAAATTGCCACGTCTGCGAGCACGATCAAGGCACTGCGGCAGCACGATACAGGGCTGGCCGCAACGTTGCTCAATGCCGGACACCGAAGCTTTTTTCGGGAAAACATATTCGATGAACGTCTTTACAGCAACAATCGGCATCAATGTGATCGTAATCAGCGGCACAACCATGCACCATGCGAATACGAGAGGCCGAAAATCGAGAGTGAAGTCGCGTATCCATCTGGGGTCATCGAATTTCTCCGCTATAGAACGGTAGGTATCGTTCCACAATTTGCTGAGAAACGGTGTCGTCATTGCGTACTTAGCTAGTTTATCGAGAACGGTCAAATACAAGACAAAGATCGCAGGCAGAATCACGAAGAAAGGGTTCAGCACTCTGGCCGCGTGCAAGAATCTAGCTACGTCATCGGTCTTACCTGGTTCACTGTGCTCTGATACACTGTGCGGCTCGGGTACTGTTGGTTCCTCAGCGGTATCAGCAGTGTCGTTGGGTTCAGGCATTGTGCCTGTTTGGTAATAGAGAATCAGCAGTGTGGCAGTGATAAAATGCGGCAGCACCGCAAGTTTCTGAAGCAGAGAGAGTGATTGATAGTCTTGCTTCGCCAGGACCTGAGTCTGAAATGATACCGGCAGAAGTTTGGAGAACTGCGAAGCAGCTTGTTTAAACGATTCCCCCTTATCAACGCGCAGATGCGGCCAAAAATCCAGAGGTGGTTTCCTCTGTGTGTCCATCAGTTCTTCGCCAACATCGTCAGTCACGGCGCCAGCTCTCCCACACAAGCCGTTACGATTGTTTCACCAGATTCGGATGTATCGGGTGATGAGGTTCTGTCGGACTCAGCAGACACGGTCCCAGACGTGGATGGTGCCTCAACAGGAGCGTCGCTGGATACAGTAGTTTCAGTGGATACAGCTGATTCAAGAACAACCGGACCTTCGCCGGATACGGACAACACATCGGTATGGGCATCGGTATGGGCAACGTCATCGCGTAGCAATTCACGCAACTCCTTGGGTGTTAGCTCCTGACCTTCGAGGGCCGCAATCACTTCGTCAAACGATTGATAACGACCACGTTCGTCGAAAGCAGTGCACTTAGTAATAATCGCGGCCATTCGCGATGATACGCCGCCATATCCATTCAAGTCACTTTGCGTCAAAGCTTCAGGATCACACCCGGTGAGCAAGAAATGGAGAGTTCCGCCAAAGCTGTAAATATCGCTGCGCAGAGATGGTTTTCCGCGCAGCTGTTCCGGCGCGATGTAGCACTGCTTCCCGATGAGTGTTCCAGTCCCCTCCATGAACTGGTGAGCGGCCCCGAAATCAATCAACATTATGTCGCCGTCCAAATTCTCCATGAGGTTGTCCGGCGTAAGATCGCGATGTAATACAGGCGTCTCCCTTTGATGGAGGAACTTCATGGTATGCGCAATATCAATCGCCCACCGTCTGACGACTCCCTCAGCACGTGGACCACGGCGTTCCACAGTCGAGCGCAGGTCGCTGCCTTCTACAAATTCAATAGCTATAAATCGCGCATCTCCGTCTTCAAAAATGTCGAGAACTTTCGCTATTGCCGGATGATCCAAACTGCTTAAAGTCCGAAACTCTCGTTCAAAATTCGCCAACATCTTCTCTCTTTGCCGAGCACTAGTCGGTAACACGAATTCTTTGATCACGACGTGTCGGCCCCGGACATCTCGGGCAAGATACACAGCCGAAAGGGCTTTTCCCGAGAGCTTACGCACGACGCGATACTTACCATCGGCGAGAACCTCTCCGCCTTTTCGCGGCGAAAAGATAGTTGAACTGAACTTCTCAGCGGCGATCGCGGGATTCTCTTTGAGCTGCTCCATCAGTCGTGATCGCAGCGCAATTGCGGCCGCGTCAAATCGGCAGTAACTTGCATACTCATCTGCCGCGCACAGAAGTTCATTCAGTTGGTTCTTATCCAGATCGGCCGTCCGAATTTTCACTTTTTCCCGATACCAGCCGAACACTAGCGTTAAATGTTCTGACTTTCCCTTACCTTTGACCGTAACACTTCTCAGTTCCGACCATAACTTCTGGGGAGAGACACACGCAATGGTAAACGGTCCCGGTGGACAAAGTAATCCTTGTGAGCTCACAATCAGTGCGGAGGCCTTCCGTTGAGGTAAGAAAACGCAGGACATTACGGCCACAGGTACAGCACCGTATGCTGCGCAAATGGAGCCAAGAAAAATACGAAAATTTTCGCTCTTAGCCAAGTCTATAGAAATGCCGGCATCAGCGACGCAACCCTGCAACCAACCTGTGATTGCATTTCCCAGCGCGCCGGGACAAAACGCTACAAGAAAGAAGAGCACTGCATAACAAAATGACAGCCACCAAAGGGTGGACATAATATTGTTGACACCGCGATTGCCATCGGGCAGTTCGATGGCGGTACTGCGGATACCCGTTGTTTCAATGAGTGCATCAAGCAAGGTATCACGATTGACAAACAGCCGAGTAAGTAGAATCTGAAATGACGAGCAGACTCGCATCGCTAGACCGGAGGTCGCATTGTAGAGAGCAAGTGCAATGACCAATGAAGTACCAAAACCAAACCAGAAAGTAGACCCTAGATCTATGATGCCGGCATCAGTCGCGCTGTGGTGAAGCCATTGTGCCACTGTTGGTCCCAAGCCGTTGGCAGAGAAGCAGAGGTGCACCAGAAAAATCAAATAGCCTGCAAATGCACAAGTGAACGTAAGACGCGTAGAAATGACAGACCTTATCCACCTCACCAGTCCTTGCCACCAACGTTTCCTGGTAGTCCTTCGTGAACCGGTCAGGGAGAAAGAGTGAACAGTCCTAAGCAGTATCGAAACCACAACTGGTGGAATCAATCCGAGCACAAACGACAAACTCAACGAGGAAAGAATTCCGCCGGCGGTAAAGCATCCAACTACCAGCTGCTCTAATACGCTAACGGCAGCTAGCGCACCAATGAGAGCTACGGTTCGAACAAAAAGTGCGTTCCGAGTCACCGCATTGATGACCTTCATGCTATCGGATTCGGTCCACAACTCGGAATCAGGATTAAACCCCTCAATACAAGCCGTTAGTACTATCGCAAAATAAGGAAAGAGCGCCAGTGCACCCGCAAGCGGGGACCAGTGCAATGGAGTGAATTGCATCAAGTCCGAAGCCAAAATTATGACTGCAGGAATGGCATAAATTAAAAGCTTTGCCTTAGGATGAGACCTGAGAAAATACCTGCTTTTCAGCAAGGCAGATCGTAAAAACTCGCCCGGTCGGTCGACTTCTTCCAACGCGCTGTCTCTATCCATTCTTTGCGGTGGACGCCAATACATCCTTTAACCCCGGCATGTTCCGCTTTTAACACTTATAGTAGTTGAGGATCGTGGCAAACTAGTGACTGAATTGACCGGATGGCGCCCAATATCGAGCTGTTCGCCTCAATATCTCCTATACCCGAACTCGAGAACAAAAGAACCGGGAAGAACCCTGTTCTTGCACGGCACTCCAGCACAGCACAACAATTTATTGACAAAAACGAGAGCCGGTGAATGAGGCCGGCTCTCGTTTTCAGCTGGCTCATTCACTCACTCGCTCTGAAATCCAGACCATTACGCGGGTTACCTGGCTCGCGGTACATCTATCTGAGTCACCAGTGTAGTCAAAGAAAGGCGATTTTGAGTAAATTGGTAACTCAAAAGTCTCACGATGCGGTGGAAAAGCTTGTCAGTCCGTGCAGTGACATGTCGGCGCACGAAAATCGATGAATCTCCAGGGAAATCGCCAACAATCGCAAAAACTAAAACGATCAAACTTTACGCGACAGAGCAGTCTTGATCTTTTCCATTTGCGCTTGCACAAAATCGCTCGTTGCCTTGAGAGCATAACCTTCCGTATAGATTCGCAAAACCACCTGTTGAAGTGTTTCCGCATCGATGGAGTCACTTCCGAAGGGGAACCACAAAAGTTCACCTTCCAGGGGCTCACCTCCGTCGTAGCTAGGAAAAGCATAGGGAACATCTAGTGGTATCAAACCGAGTTTAAGGAAAAAGTTCTTGCGACGAACTCGAGTCTGTTGCAATTCTGGATCGGACGTCGCTTGCTTTGTTGACTCAATCTCAGTGAACAATCCCAGGTAAGTAGCATACTCCTGGCGCAAGAGTTGTTCCAGTTTGCGCCGGTGAATCGACCCGATACCGAGCCCGCGAAGTTCCGGCGTCACCGCCGTGTAGCACGCAAGAACGAAGGCCTGTTTCCGATCAGCCGGACGAAAGACCTCCGATAGAGTCATGCAAAGCACTCTGCCGTTTTCATCGCGAGTTTCATCAAGCTCCATCGCACCACGACTGAGTTGTGCGCCAAGCTGGTCGATGGGCTGACGCTGGTCGGGAGGGAAAGATGCTTCGTAAATGGCTACCCAGCCGGAGTCGCTGCTGTCTCCATCTTTGCATACATGCAGTTTGACGGGACCATCCGGTGTTTGAATCGTTGTGTCGTCCATTTGCTTTTCCAACCATTTTGCTCTAGTCGCCCCATACTCTACAGCCTTTTCCCGCGCAGATGGCAATTTCGATTAAATTGGTCTGCCAGTTGAACACCGGAGAATCCGCATACTCAGCGCAGATAACCGCAGGCGCAGCTGTCCCACACTGGGGCGATCCATAAACCGCCTGGTAATTAGCGAAGAGGCAGCTATAGCTCGGACTCCCACGACCTTGACGACCGGCAATCATTTCTGGCTAAAGCACAAGCGGACATTCTTAAGCAATACTGCATATTAGCAGAGTAGCCGGCGCCGGCAGCGCGAAACATTCATTTCAAGCAGGACCGACTAGTGCCAGTCTTTACGGCGAACGGTGGCTTACCAAGCCGAACTACGGTATCATGACTGCGTTCTGGAAAGGTGGTCATAACATGCGGGACAATCGCCGGGAAATTTTGACTGTAATGCTCTGCGCATTGTGCTGCGGTTGCACCGCAAACTTCGAAGTGTCCCCGCCGAGTCGGACTTCCGAGACAAAAACATCGGGTCCCGATTCTTCGATGCACGAATCTTTCTCATCCCGATTCACACCGGGGCAATCATTCTCCACGCGCAGCAGCGTCAGAAACGACGGCACTCGTCAACGAAAGGTTGAAGTAGCCGGTGAGGTGCGCTTCAAGAACGGACGACCGAAATCCTGGTCAAAAGACAGTGTGATCACGATCACTGAGACGGAGGGCGGCTCTAGTCGAACAGGAGAAATGAGACCGACAGCTGATGGACTTGAGCTGAAAATGAAAGACAAATCCGGTGCATACATTAGCGCCACGGCAAGCGACGAAAATTGGGCAGACCAGATCTTCGGCGTGCTGAAACTGGACGACACAGCTGAAGAAATCCGGATGGATGAGTTAGCTTCAATGCACATGAGCCACAAAGATTTTCGGTCAGAGTTGGAGCGGATTTACAAGCCCACTGAAAAATTGAGCTTATTGAACAAGCAGCTCGATGCCGAGTCCCTTTCACCAAAGGATCAAGAAGCAGCAGTTAAGATTATCCTGGAGAAGATATACATCGAACCGGACAAGAATCATCTACTAACTAAGCTGGCACAGCGAAAGGATTTTCACGACGATGCAAGATCTTACCTCCTGAGAAATCTCGATAAAGTAGCCCCGGAAAACCGAGACGCAATTCATAAACTCATCAAGCGGAAGTGATTGATGTCGCGCCCAATGATCGTATTTTGCAACCCGCCGTGCAAAACTGGTAGCAGAGGTGCCACATGGATGTAGTTTTCGGCTGGGACTTAGATGGACAACAGTTTCCTGAAACGGCGAACGGACAACTAGCACACTTCAATTCGCAGATCTCTGGACCAAGCTCGCTGCTGATCTTGCTTGAGACCCGGCTGGGCTTGAAGAGACCTGCGGTTCCACGCGCGTTGCGAGTAGCCGACTACCTGGTCCTGCTTCGAAAGGCGGATGACGGCAATCAGTTCTACTCTTCCTCTCTCAGAGCCGATGCCTGGTCTACCAGCGACTATCTGCTGGCGCTGCGCGACGAGTTGATCGCATCCGGCTGGATGAAACAAAAGACAACCCTGGAGAAACTGGAGGCACTCACCAAAGTCGAACAGCTCGGAGCAATTCCTGATGGTTTCGGCGAACGTCTCCAACTGGTCAACGCGGCACTCAAGTCAAGTACCAAAGTCGTTTTCGAGCGCCTGCGAGTTGTCGGCGGCGTTTTGAGTTTGCCCTCCACTTGGAGAACTACTATCGGACTGCTGGTCGCCAGCGGTACAAAGCTCGAGGAACTTGCGTACAGCGCCACCGCACGTGATACCGATCTGCAACGCCTTCAGCAAAGGCTAACGTCGAGTCACAGCGCCGAGAAAGTCACCCTTACCGGTGATGGGTCACTCTGTGTGGTAGACGCTCACGATGAACTACAGGCAGCGCAATTCACATCAGCCTGGCTTCACAACCATGGAGACTGCAGTGACGTAGTGCTGATTCGCGGCAGTGACTGCGCTTCACTTTCCCGAACATTCGAACGCTACATGTTGCCGAACATAGGTACGTCAGGGCGTTCACGCTTTCGCGCCATCCTGCAAGTACTGCCGCTGGCGTTTGAGGTGGTCTGCAGACCACTAGACCCGAAGAAACTGGTCGAGCTACTCATTGTTCAAGGAGGTCCATTCCCAACTTGGATAGCGAAACCCCTCATTAACGCACTGCAACAAGCCCCGGGCATCGGCAGTCCGTTATGGTTCACCGCGTGGGAAGAATGTACTGCCAAGCAGGCAGAGTTTATTCAACGAGATGAGCCCGAACTTTCGAAGGCAGTGGCGACAGAACGGGCGGCGGAGAAGATTGGAAACTGGAAACTCTGGTTTGCCGAATGCGTATCCGCAAGCGACACAAATCACGCTATTTCTGCAGTCGACGCTGATGAGATATGCGGCAGAGTGCAGCAATGGGCAAAGCAGAAACGCGTGCCCGATCGCTTCATGCAGAACATGTACACCGTCGCAGCCGGACAAGCGAACATGCTGCGCAAACTGATCGCGCGAGATGGCAGTGAGCGGATTTCGTTGACTCAAATGCGCAAAATGATCGACTCTGTAGCTGATTACGGCTCCTCGGTTTCAAACACGGAAGCTGCCGACTGGGCACTTGTCGATCATCCGGGACAAATTTGGGGACCAGCAAAAACAGTTGTTTGGTGGGGCTTCTCACAGCCACAGTTAGGCGTTGCTCGCACAGTCGTCTGGTCTGACGATGAGTACAAATTGATGCAAGAACATGGCATCACAATCGAGCGTCCCGTGGAAAAATTGCGGAGGGAAAGCTCATCCTGGCGCATGCCTATCCTTAACGCACAAAACCGCGTCATACTCGTAAAACCTCGAGTGATCTCGGGTCGGCGAGCCATCGCGCATCCGCTCTGGGACGAGATCACCAGCGTGGTTGAAGGCTCTTCATGGCAGAAAGTCACATGCGCGGCGTCCGAAGTCTACCGCCGTCCAACGGTAGAGTTTGGCAACACCGTAATCGAATGCGAAGAACAAAAACCTGTAGCGTTGCCCGGCGCGCTGCGAACCTGGACTGTGCAGCCAAACGCAATTAAACCGAGATTTAAGGAATCATACGCCAGCATAAACAAAATGCTCGGATGTCCATTAGCATGGGCGCTTCAGTATGGCGCGCAGATGTGGCAACCCAAAGCATTGAATCTTCCAGAGAAACAATTGCTCCTCGGTACACTTGCCCACGCGGTCGTGAAAGACATGTACGATTCGAAAAGGCACTGGACCCCGCATGAGGCGCAGGAGCATGCTTCCAGGGCAGTTGAGACACTGATACCGCAAATGGCGGCAAGCTTGCAATTGCCGGGGTTGAGTCCTCAATTGCGAGAGGCAACAGAAGCAATCCCCGCTTCCGTGTTTCATTTAGTCACCCTGTTGAACGACTCCGGTGCCACCGTCGAAGGTTGCGAAGTTCCGTTGAAAGTGGCGCTGTCTAAGTCCGCTGATCTAGCCGGAAAAGTCGACATGCTGATTAGATTGCCATCCGGTGAGCGCGCAGTGTTGGACTTCAAATGGTCATCGTCATCATACTGGTACCGCAAACAATTGGTGGAAGGAAAGGCGTTGCAGCTGGCAATTTATTCCTGGTTAGCCGCAGAAACTGATTCCCGGGAAAGGGAGGAAACCGAGCAAAAGGGAGGCGAGGTTGAGAGTCCCGATTTCGACGATGAACCGGCTGCCGAAGAAGCCTCGCAGATAGCCGGCTATTTCATGTTCCGACACGGAGAGCTCTTCTTCACCAGAGATGGTGTTTTCCCCCAATACACCTTTGTAAGAAAAATGGCTCGAACGCTGGACGCCACCTTCAAAGCAACGTTGGAAGCCTACGAGCGCGCCCTCACAAAAATGCAGGGTGGCACCATCATCGCAAAAGGAGTCGTCGACGATACGTTGGATGTCTTCGATCCCGAATCAACCTTGGCTGAGCCGCCATGCATGTTCTGCGATTTCGGGCATTTCTGCGGCAAAAGGGAACTGCAATGACAGTATCGGCAGACAAACGATCGCCCGGCATCGATATCGTCGGAGCTAGTGCCGGGACCGGTAAGACCACTCGCCTGGCCACGGAATTCATAAAAGCGGTCAGAGGCGACGAAAACCGAGGTCCAGTTGATCCAACGAAAATCATAGTCTGCACCTTTACCAAGAAAGCGGCAGAAGAAATCTCGGCACGCATCAGGCAAGAGCTATTGAAACAAGGGCTTGTGGATGAGGCGCAATTGGTTCTTGCCGGATACGTCGGCACTGTCAACTCAATCTGTGGTCGACTGCTCAAGGACTATGCGCTGGAATGTGGTTTGTCGCCGCATCAGGAAGTAATTCCGGAACAAATGCAGGGGCACCTCTTTTCCATCGCAACCGCCACAGTCCTTGATGCATTTGCACAACGCATTGAAGAGATCGCGAAACGCCTTTCCTTTACGGAAACGACTAAGAAAACAAGATTCGTAAGGCGTACTCACTGGATGGACCACGTGAGAACGATCTCAAACTTTGCCCGTGCGAACGGCATGTCGGCCAGTACATTGCGTGCAAGTGCCGAACGATCGTGGGAAGGAATGAAAGCGCATCTCGGGTCCGTATACGAGGGCTTTGATCCAGAGGAACTGGACCAGCTACTTACAGCTGAGCTGGAGCGAGTCGTTACAGGAATTGACGCAAGCAACGATCCCACAGAAGTAACGGAGAAAGCGCTACAGGAGTTACGAGCCTGCTTTGCTCGCTCACGAACGGAGGGGCTGAGCTGGCGAGACTGGGCCTCAATCAAGAAACTGGAAATAGGTCAGCAGAGCCGCCCGTTCATTAAGAACCTGCTTGGTGCCGCAACGGCGCTGCCTCGCCATCCGCGATTGCACAGCGACCTCAAACACTACTTAACAAGCATCTTTGAATGCGCGGCAGAATCACTCGACGCATACCAGGCGTACAAAGCTGCCAACGGTCTGGTCGACTTCGTCGACCAGGAGTATCTCACATTGAGCCTGCTCGATAGTCCTAGCGTGAGGGCATCGCTCAAATCGAGACTGGAGCTGGTGCTAATTGACGAGTTTCAAGACACAAGTCCTATCCAACTAGCGCTCTTCATTAAGTTAGCCAGCATTGTCGAGCAGTCGGTGTGGGTTGGCGACATAAAACAGGCTATCTACGGATTTCGCGGAACAGATCCACAACTGATGCAAAAGGCTTCAATGCTGTTCAATCAGCAACCACCGCTGGGACAGTCATACCGATCTCGCCCCGAGCTGGTCGAGTTCTCCAACGAGATGTTCAAGCGCGTATTCGCAGAACACGGCATGAATGAAAGCGACGTGGTCATTCGACCGTCAGGAAAGCGTGCCGAATCACACACTCACACAATTGAAGTATGGCGCTGCAACGGACAGTTGTTAACCGACTGCTTCTCTTCAGTATCAGTAGCGGTGCGTGAGTTCGTTCACGGAGATGGCGCGCCGATGATCGAAGACCCGCATTCAGGTTTGCTGCGACCGATACGCGGCTCCGACATCGCAATTCTATGTCGCAAAAATGATCACTGCTCCAAAATTGCCACCGCCTTGTCCGAGCAAGGTTTGCGTGTAGCGATGACGCGTGACGGATTACTCGAAACACCGGAATGCATGCTGACTATCGCAGCGCTCAGGTATCTTGTTGATGCCAGCGACAAAGTGGCACTAGGCACCATAGTTCACCTGACTCGAGACTATCAGTCCACAGACCAGTCGGCATGGCTGCGAGAATGGCTGTCCGCCGGATACAATCAGGACAAGTTGTTGCCAAACCAAGAAGCTTTTGATTCGGCCCGAGCGCAGCTCGCCAGAATTACCATCGGTGATTCCATCAATCTAGCGATGAATCTCAGCCGTGTTCTAGAGCTGGTGTGCGCGTGGGGCAGTGCGCCCTACCGTATGCTCAATCTAGATGCACTGCGAGGGCTCGCAGTGGAGTACGAAGACACTTGTGCCATGGCACGCACATCGGTCACCATCACGGGCTTTCTGTCCTATCTCGACCAGCTGGAAGAGAGCGCTCAACCCGCTAGCGTCGATGTCGATGCGGTGCAAGTCTTAACCTATCACGCTTCCAAGGGTCTGGAGTGGCCGGTGGTGATTCTTGCCGATTTGGACTCCGGTGCGGCACCGAAGGTACACAAAGACTTGTGCAAAGTTACCGTAGAACCAGCCTCGGAAGAGTTCGATGTATCCAATCCGCTAAAAGGCAGATGGATTCGTTTCTGGCCATGGCCATTCGGCTCAATTGAAAAAGACGGGTATTTTGATGCCAGCGCCGAAGTTTCGCCCGAGTTCAACGCAGCAATTCAACGAGTGCGAGCCGAAAACGCGCGCCTGATGTACGTTGGTATCACGCGCGCGCGCGACATGTTGATTCTTGCCGCTTACGTCGGACGAAAGAAGAATGATAATGGCATTCAATGGCTAGACGAGCTCCAATTCGAGGGAGCACCGGTACTTCGACTTCCAATGAAACCAGAGGAAAAGCATATAGTTGTCGGTGCGACACGTCACAACGCAAGGCACTTCACGTTCGATTGCACGGACGCAGGTCCAGGTCTGCGAAGTCCCGGAGAAGCGACCTACTCTCCGCGCAGACCTCAGCCGAACGCCAAAACGAGTGCGGCGCTCCCCTACTTCCTCCAGCCAAGCTCCCTTACACTTGCGCCTACTACAAAGAATGTCGACTCGGCCGTAAAACTAATTGATATTGGCGAACGAATTGCCATAACAGGAACGGTCGATATGACACTGCTTGGCGAGTGTGTTCACAGTTTTCTTGCCGTAAACGACTCCAGCGCTAACCACGACGAACAGCTCGCGCTGGCAGATCGCATTCGAATCTTGTGGCAAGTCGATCACATCAAAAGCGAAGATTTGATCATCATAAGTAGTCGATTTGATGCATTCCTGAAGAGCGAATTCGGCACCCACAGACGGTATGATGAGTGCCCTGTAACCGCGCGTATGAACTCGCAGCGCTTACGCGGAATCATTGATGTATTGGTGGAAAAAGACAACGGCTTTCACATCGTGGACCATAAAACATTTCCCGGACCAACGGAGCAATGGGCGGCAAAAGCACACAGTTATCTTGCCCAGCTCACTGCATACAAGCACGCGATCGAGCAAGCAACGAGTCTACCGGTGCACAGACTGCTGATCCACATGCCAATTATCGGCAAGGTGCTTGAGCTAAAAGGCACGGAGCCCTAGAGTCCGACTAAGAGTCTTCAGAGTCTCTTCCCCAATCACAAAGCTAATATCCCAAACTCAACATTTTCGCAAGGGCGAAGAGTGTAAGTTCTATCTGGAGCGAGTCAGTGAGCGAGGACAGTTTATGAGCTATGAAATGACTGAAGATTTTGACAACGACCGTGAGGAAAGGGAAGAGGACGATGACGACGACGGCGAGCTTTGCGCCGATAACGATTCCGTCAGCGAACGGCTTCACAAGGCAGGTCTCACCTACAAGACGGACGAAGCACTTGATGCCGCAGGACGCATTCTCCCGACAGTAAAGGGATTCAGCCTCTTCAACCCGTCTACGTGGCAGCTCCGAGACTTCTTGCCGATCATAATTATCGATACCAACGAGACGGTTACATTGACGCGGAAGAAGTAACACCAAACTCCATTTAGCCCCGCACAGGCGAAAACTAGCTCGCGAAGTCTTAGAATTCCGAGCTAGTTTCCGCCGTTGAGTCCTAGTCAGGTTTTACGGCAAAGGATTTCTTCTACCGTTGATGAAGTGACCGCGCAAGGTGTCTACGGCTTTCGCTTCACTGGGCTTACCGACAATCGGTCCTGCATGGCCGGCGATGAACTCAGACCGGAATGATTTGACACCTTCGTTGGTGACGGTCATCGAAGTGTTGAACTGATGAGCTCCACCAGCTTCAGAAACGGTAATACTACCGACACTGATATTTCCCTTGTTGCCGACAAAACTCGAATTCAGATAAATTCCGTAGTCTTCAACCAAATCATCGTTGAAAGCTCGGAGCAGTCTCTTGACGCTGCGAAGCTCCTCTTCAGAGAAGGAGACCCCTTTCATAAGCTTCTGCAACTTTTCTGCATCCAGCTTACCAGAAGCGAGCTGTTCGCCGATTTCTTTCATCAGAGGTCCAACGGGAGTCTTCTCCAATCCAAGATCCTTCAGTGATTGATTCCAACTTTCCTTGAACTCGGCAGCATTCTTAGCCTCAATGGCGAGTGCTTCTCGCTCAATCTTCTCCAGAGGCAGAATACGGTCGAATTTCAATTGGTCGGCCGTCGGAAATTCGACTTGACGGCGCGGCGCGTCCGGTCCCTTAAAGCCGGTGCAAACATTCGGGATATCCATTTTGTTCGATATCTTATTCACCGGTCCGGATGTGTCAGTAAAATCCAGAACCGATCTTTCCTGCACCGGTCCGTTAGCGACAACTCGATCCTTCATCACGGCGCTTGTCGTCGGAACGGATCTTTGAGGTTGATCATAAATCTGACTGAATAAGTTGCCGCCCTCATCGCAATCATCGTCGGATTCTGTTTCGTCGATAGCAGCAGCGCCTTCATATAATTCATCGTTAAACATGTTCTTGCCTCTCCGCAAAATTTACTGTGGTGGTATGAGTACAGAATATTCCTAAGCCGCCAACCGGGAAATGTATTGTCGCGCAAACATAGGTTCGCAAAGCGACAGATCATCGCTGTTCATTGTGTGGAATTGCACACACCACTAGTGATGGCACTCGTAATTTTCCCATGGCAACAACAAGAACCTCAAAGCACCAGACACGCTGGAGATTCGGTCCTTTATCGGCTTGCTGCAGATGCCCGAATAAACCGACGAAAGAACGTGACAAAGACGCTGCGCAATATCACATGTAAAACTCAAAATGCGCAATATCACAGCTGACCAAAAGGCTAACAGGCTGTCATTCAGGCAAGCTTGAGGAATCCATTGGCTCGACTGTGGTATCACCAATCACCAGGTCACAACGATGGAGTTCTTGCAAATCACAAAAATAGTTACGCATTCGCGCTGCTGGATTGTGCGATCCGTCAAGCTTTAGAAGACGAGAGAATAGCCCGGCATACGACTGGCATCAGGCAATCTGACTCATCAGTATTCCAATGCGGTTAGATACTTCTATGATCAACACTTCGTGATCATGTGGCATCGCACGATGGCATTCTTGCGAGTCCATCGGTCGCAAAGGAAGAGGTGCCATTCTTGAGCAATGAATCGTAGGCTTTTCTGACGCCGCGCGCCCCAAAGCATTCAATGCTCCGCCGACCTTACTTACTTCACCATTGGCATTCACTGCGCTCCCCGGCATGCTGACGGCTTCACAGATCCACTGACTCATAGCCGAATGATCGTATTCGTGCTCGTCTTGTTCGTCGGCTCGATCAACATCCAGCTCCTCAAAATCAGTCACGATCCTTTCTCCTGGAAATGATGGTCTTCTGTGTTCGGCATGACAATAGTAAGCCACAGCAAATACCAGGTCAGGGTGCACTTCTACCTCGACCTGTGCACGTCGAGGCAGTAGTAAATTTACGATCTCTCAACGATCAGTCGCTAGAGTATTTTCTATTTGCTGCATAAGTCGCAAGCCGCACGTAACCGGGATTGCAATCCAACGAAAATCGTCGTTGCTCAGTGCTTCCGTGGATAGGTGTACTAGACGATGAATCGGCGGAGTAAGCTCGCAAATCAAAGACAACGGAAGTAAAAGCTGTAGTAATATTAGGCTTGCAGTTTCAGTAGAGGCAGATGCCTGATTCTGTCAGGACTCCGCATGACGCTCAAATGGCTTGGGAAGGGGAATTACATGTTTCAACAAAACAAACAGCTCAGCTTAACTACTCTAGCGTTTCTTTTGTCTGGACTTTCTGGCGCCTTCGCCAGCCCCTCAAACATCGTCGGATTTCAGCTTTATGAAGGCAACGAGAGTCTGCCACCGCAATATCAGCATGTCAAAATCATCAAAGGAACGATTAAAAAGGGCACCATCACTATCACCTACAGCAGGCGAGTCGCGGACAAAAACATCGAACACAAACTGAAACTCACAGGCAACGACTATGCAACCTGTTTGAAAACAGTAAGAGCTACCTCTCTCAAGTCGATTATTTTAGCGCCTGGTGCGCCGGCAGGAGGTAGCACCGGATTTGATATCACATTGATTCAGCCGGCAGGAAAGTCGGAGAGCGGGGAACCCTCCAACGCGGCAGATTGGGTGCATCTTAAAGGTTTGATTGAATCGAGAATTTCGGCCGACACGGCTAACAGTTCGAAAGGCAACTGAGTAAATCGCGCCGGTTATTGTTAGACAAGGATGCTGTCAGTTTGGTAACAGTCGTATGCATGATCCGGATGGGTTATTGCAATTACCAGACGATCAATCTCGGTGAACCTTAGATTCACTCGTCCAACTCTCACCACTCCCAGCCGGGCCCAGGATATCGGCACCCGCAGAGCAACAAACTCGCTGCCCCACTCCTCGATCACAGCAGTGAGGCGCATACAGAGTTCTTTCTCTAACTTATCGCTAATGCAAAACATGTCCAACGTCCACCGGATTCGCCAACCATCACATCGCCTGATTCGACCAATGTAATCGGTATTTGTTTCCGTTTTGTTGCGCCATCTACCATGCGAAATTTAAAGAGGACAAAGTACGCTCGGCAGTCTAATAAGGATGGTCACCAAATTTCGAGATTTGGTGACCAGTTTTACAATGACTTTTCAGCAGTGGTAGCCAAGCGCATCGCCCGCTTTTCTCCTGCAAAAAAAATGCGACTTCCCGTCGAAAGTCGCTTCGGTCTGTTATGGGCGATGAGAGACTCGAACTCCCAACCCCCTCGGTGTAAACGAGGTGCTCCACCATTGAGCTAATCGCCCGAAGAGTTTTAAGTGTATCACGACTGCCACGTTCTTTGTGCCCGACCGCCGCAAAAGTACGCAATCAAACGTAGCTAAATGCCAAAAGTCATGCAGGGCAGGCGCCCAGAGGGCTTGACATTAACCGGCTACGCGTAACCAGTCCCTTTACGTATCGAGATCTGGCTGGCACCATCGATCCCCCGAGCTTACGACGTTCACCACTGCCTAGTACGCGGGTACAGCGCTGGAGGCGGATGGATCAAGGCAGCCCGGATTCGGGGCACTCGCGCTACCGTGCTTGCTGAGCTTCCCCTGGATCAGCAGTGTCGGGAAAACGGCGCCCCCCGGTCTTAGAGCAAGACTCCACCAGTCGACGGACCTCCGCTAACTTAGCTTTGTCTCCGCGCTCATTGAGGAGCTTCAAGTAGTCAGTCTGAGCAGGAGCGATTTGTCCATAACAACTACGGACTGGCAGTGCGGCCTCAAAGTAAGTTAGTGCCAGGTCCTTCATTCCTCGGCGGTAAGAGATGGAACCGAGACACCAATTGGCACGGGCCCGAACATCAGCATTCTCCGGCAGTTCCTCCCCGCCATCCAGGCACCGCAAAAAATACTTTTGTGCGGCATCGAAATTGCCGCGCAAAAACTCAATTTCGCCCGCTGTCTCGTCGCACCGACGCCCAAGGAGCGAAACTTTGTCAACCTTGACCAGCAGTCTGCGGGCTTCCGCAATGGACTTCTCTGCTCGGTCAAGCTCGCCGAACCTCAGGAGCATCATGGTCCGAACAATAGCGAGATTTGCCTTTGACCGAAAAAGCTGTTCTCCCTTCGACTCAGGAAGACGCTGCAAAGATTGCGCGGCATCATCTAAAAATCTTTGCCATCCCAAACCATCGTCAATCGTACTTGAAAGTGCGGCGGCTTCCATTTGAATGCCAGCCACAACATACTCTTCCGACGTAAACGACAGGGCTTTCTTGCGTAGCTCTTCGAGTTTCGCGGCCGCTTGCTTTTTGCAGTTCATGCCGCTCAGCCATTGCGCCTCCCGAAGCAAACAAAATGCATATTGCACGTCGGTATCAAGGCAATACATTCTTGCCTTTCCGAGTTCTGCCCACGCAGCAGGATAATTGTGCTGAGCCATGTACAACTCGTTCATTCGCAGGTGCCACTTTGCCAAAGTCTCCCCACGAATACCCAAGCGATGAAACAATTTTCCAACCGCATTGAGACACTCAGCGGCGGTTTCAGTATCATCAGTCACAAGAGGGCTAGCAGCACCGTCAATCAAAAGACCCAAATGAACATGATGAGGATAGCTAATCGGTTCCATTCGATCGACAGCTCTTACAAAATATTCGGACGTTCGCTTCATTCGCATCGGTTGCGACCGAACCTCCTTCGAGCACATGAGTTCAGCGGCGCAGAAGGCAGCTATTCTATGTTTCCTTTCCGTCTCTGCACGATGCATCAACTCTTCATAAGCCAATCGACGTGCTACGCTGTCATCCATAGCGTTGATGGCATCAAATGCGGACGTTACGGGACGATCCTTCAACTGCGTTTGCACCACATCAAACCGTTCCGTGGTGGACTTGTGTTGATAGAGAATGTTTGCCACTACACACAGTACGAAAAAAACAGATATTGCCAAAAGCGCTTTTCGGGAAGCCACGGAACGCGTCGCCTTTCTGTCGCCTTCATCTGCTCCCTCCTCCGGTAATGTACTGAAGGCTGCGATCAATTCGTCCATGGAAGAATATCGATCCGCAGGATCACGAGCGAGGCACCGAAGTACAATGCGTCCAAGCGCGGGATCGTCGCTTCCAAGTAAGCGCTTTTCCAAAGTTTCCCTTGGTTCGTGCAAATGCTTATACATTACTTCCATTATCGTCTCGCCCTCATAGGGCGGACGTCCGGTCAAGCACTCGCAGAGAATGGCACCGAGGGAGTAAATGTCGGCGCGGCGATCGACTGGAGCGGTCGTACACTGTTCCGGGCTGATGTACAGAGGACTCCCCAGAACCACCCCCGTCTCTGTAATCGTATCCGACTCTTCAGTCGGTTCCGTAGAGCGAGCGATTCCAAAATCAGCCACTATGGGAGTAAGCGCCGCTGTCGGTTGGAGCAAAATGTTGGAGGGCTTCAAATCTCTGTGCACTATCCCTCTTTGATGCGCATATCGAACCGCCTCCATAATGGGAGGAAACAATTCTCGGATGAAAGAAACCGGCAACACGGGAACAGCGCGCAATCGGTCAGCTAAAGTCCCGCCGCCGATCCATTCCATGGCTAGATAGAAACGCTCGGCATCACGTCTTCCAAAGGAAAAGACCTTCACTATATTAGGATGAGCAAGAGAGCTCACAATTTTCGCTTCGCGTCGCAATCGAGCAGCAGCCTGATCGTCGGCTTCGATCACTTTGATGGCGACCTCGCGATGAAGCAATCGCTGGTGCGCGCGAAAAACTGAGCTTACACTGTTGGACGCGACGAGTTCATGCACCTCGAAAACTTCGAGAAACTCTCCGTCCAAAGTTTCCTTGGCTAAATCGCTTTGATGTCCGTCCAATTAAATTCAGTCTCTGCAGCTCCAGACCCAAAGAGCCAAAACGGCCTGAAAAGGAAGCCGCACGTACAGCACCCAGATTGGAATCTCGGGGAATCGGTCAGGATTCATCGCCATGTGTACATTAGCGGGAAAAACTGCAACCAGCAACATCACCAAAATCATCACTGAGGCAGGCTTTGTGCTTTTCCAGAGCAACCCCAGCCCAGCGAGTATCTCGACTACCCCCGATATATATACCAGTTCCAACGGGAACGGTATTTGAGGGGGCATTATTCGAAGGAAAACGGGGGTCTTCGCAAAGTGCAAAATGCCCACGAACACAAACAGAATGGTGCACAAGGGCGCGGAAACAATGCGCCAGCTCCTGGAAGGAACCGTGTCAGCCGAGGAGGAATGTCGTACGCCGTTCATGTCCATCAGTAGGATCCATACCATCTTTTCGCGAATTCGCCAATAGATCAATCGTCGGTGTTTCCCGGGCATTTTGAGTGGATCACCAGTCTCTCGAGGATTTTGGAGCGGGTGAACCTTGATAAAATTGACGTCGGAGAATGAATCGGGGAGTCTTGGTGCAGACGGATCGACCGCGCGTCCAGCTCCTCATTCCCGGCAGCTGGTCTGGCGACAGGTCCGCGAAAGGAAACAAAGCGGAGCCAGGTTAGCTTTCGCGGCTGCTTGATCGCGGTACTTCAATTCAACTCCTGACTGTCGTGACCAACACCCGCACAAAACAAGAGCGGAACAACTAGTGCGAACACCAATGAGTTTGTTCCCACGCTATTCGCCAGGGATTTATCCGGCGCCATCCATTTGGCAGAAACAGCAAAAGTTCTTTGTCTGCTCGGACTGGCGCAGCGTAAAGTGCACCACTTCGGCGACACAGTTTTCGACTTCGGACAAGCGCCAAGTCTTCAGGACGGCAAGCTTTCTCACATAGAACGCGCAGATCGCGAAGATGATCAAGGAGTTCAAAACCGCAGCGAATTCTTGGACCGCTGCAATCGAGTCAGTAGAGCTTACCAATTCGGAATTGGCTAGCGCCCTTCGACTGCGCGTGGCAGCCAGACGCGAACAGTCACAGCAAGCTTCGGCAGCAGAGTAGCCGCTCAAGAAGAAGAAGAAGAAGAAGAAGAAGATCGAATTCGACTAACAGACGAGATTTGATCCAACCCAGTGCCAGAAAGATGACACGCTACTAATGCGGGTGCGACGCGAAAGCGCCCGCCCTCTTGGAACTCGAAGGGCGCCAAATTTTTCGGCAATTCCCCTCTAGCTAATCGTAAACTGAGTTCCACTGGCTGTTCCCCATCAGAAGCGCGTTCTGAACTTTCGAAAACTCGCCAAGCAAAAAAATTCGCCAACAAGATGTGAGCGCGCTAATCTGCCCTGCGGCATGATAAGCCTTACTTCGAGTTCAAGCCGTTTTAAGAGTCTCAAATCTGGCAAGACTACGCCACTTGACACCGTTTGGAAGCCGGGAATCTTAGAGCGTTTTCAGCTTCGTCATTTCTGCAGGGCACCACATCGCCACCACAAAAAGATGAGATTGATTATATCTGTCCCGCAAAGGCTTGAAACAAGTAGCATTTACGGCACCAGTGGGATGACTACGCATTGAGACATTAACAAATAATACCTATTCTGTATATAGCGTAATAAATCCCGCAATCGGTTGGTGCCATGCCGTTAGACAGTCCTGCGCACTTAAGCTTTGACGCGCCTTCATCCTTAGAGGCAAGAACTCGGCTGTCCGAACTGGCACATCTGCCACCACCATCGGAGCTGCTTAAGCCCATGGGCAGTGCGTCTTTGTCCAACAAGGCTCCGATGCCGGCCGAGTTGGTGCCGAAACAAAGTCTTCTCAATTTCGGGGTGAACAAAGTCACGGCAAACTTCATTTCCGACAATGAGACCCGAGAACAGTTCAATCACTACGGTTGCGAGTTTCTAAAAACAGCCAGTCTCTTTGCCGGCGGCAAAATTGGCATCGCCAGCACATTCCTCACCTACGGTGCCGACCAGGCAAAGCTTGGAATGCCTCTGTCTCATCAGGTTGCGGACTTCACGATCGGCGGGCTCAAGGGTGAAGCGCTCAAAGGCATGTTCGCTGTCATTGGTGCACGTACCGATTTTGCTCCTACAAAAGGGGCTCTAATGGGACTTACAGCAAGATCCGCCGATATAGTATTTAGTCGCGAGATGTTTGCCGATCCAAACAAACAAATCGCACGCTTGCAAAAGGATGCATTCAACCGCGACGTCATGTATATGGATGCGGGGTTGTTCCTGGCCGGCGAAGCACTTTTCACCGGCACAAACGCATTCACCAGGGGTGCGGTTACTGAGAATAAGATACTTTCCGGCATGGTCATGGGCGGATCGTTTGGCTTCGTAAACGGTACTTTCGCCGAAGCCGCACGACAACAATCGCTCAACGAACCGATTAACGTGCTCAAAGTCCTGAGAAGCGGCGGAATTGAAGCTTCAGTTGCGGCTCTTGGAGCCGGATTCGGCATGAAAGTCTCGGATCCAGTTCTTCATGCAAAAGTCGGACGCGCGGTTGGCGACACACTTGAAGCTGTCGGTTTGAATCCGCGACCAACTTCGCGAGAATTCGTTGTTACCGGTGGCATGCCCGAATTGCACAAGTTCACCCGCGATGAGTTGGCGCATGCAGTCGCAACCGTTCGAGAGGTAAAACGATTCCTCGGTGTTGAACGAATCGGCACCGAAAAGCAAGTACTGGTGGCACACCCGCAAGAAGTAGGCAAAGAGCGCCCGTTGCCTCAGCTTGCCGATTTCATCGCCAGCTGCAATCCTGAAAAACTGGGAGCACCCCAACGCGCTGCGCACCTTTTTCCTGAAGGACGCGGTCCTTTGTATATGGAACTTGGTCAACAAAGTCGAATGCGTATTTCGCTCGGCTACCCGGCAACGGCTAAACCATGGGCTTACAGAGACTCAGGAGCAACAACCAGGCTGGGCGGGCGAGACATCACAATCAACGTGATGGCACCACTGATGATCGGAAACCCGCACGATGTAAACGATCCAAGCAAAATAGGCGAGTGGAAATCGTTCGAGTCGCAACTAGCCCAAGCGAAGAAACTAGGCATCGATGGCGTTTCCACCGATGTGTGGTGGGGGTTAGTTGAGCCGAAACAAGGTCAATTCAAATGGGGCTACTATGATCAGCTCAGCAC
>JAIELX010000094.1 GCA_019752635.1 Candidatus Obscuribacterales bacterium
CCCTGGTTCTCCACCGGCGGCGCTTCCACCGTCACGTTGAACGCATTGCTGCGCTCCGTGTCGTCGTCCCGCACGGTGACGGTCACCGTGTAGTTGCCCGGCACATTGTAGGTGTGACCGATCGGGAAGTCCTTGTCCGCGTTGGTGAAGTTGTCCACGGTGCCGTCACCGTAGTTCACCGTCACCGACCACGGCGAGTCCGCGCCGGGGTCCACGAACGTCACCGTCCGGTTGATGCTGCCGCCGGTCGGGATGGTCGCATCGCCACCCACGTTCGGCTGCTCCAACACGTTTTCCACGAACACCTTCACCAGCGCCGACGCCGAGTTGCCGTGCTCGTCGGTCACCGTCAGGAAGATCGGGAAGTACCCGCCCGGCTGGTCCGAGCTGTCCTGCGCGTACAGCTTGATCAGGTCGAACGTGGTACCGCTGAGGGTGACGGGCTGAGGTCCGTTGCCGTAGTCCGCCGTCACCGTCCAGCTCGTGCTGTCCGGGTCCGTGAACCCGTGCTGCACGTTCAGCGTTTCGCCTTCCTTGATGTGGTACTCGGCGTTCGGAATCTGCGGCGGCAGATTCTCCACGGGCGGCGCTTCCACCGTGACGCAGAACTCGTTGCTGCGCTCGGTGTCGTCATCGCGTACGGTCGCGGTGACGATGTAGCTGCCAGGCGTCCCGTAGACGTGCGACAGCGGGAAGCTGTGCGTCGCGGTGGTGAAACTCTCCACGGTGCCGTCACCGTAGTCCAGCGTCACCGACCACGGAGAGTCCGCACCGGGGTCCACGAAGGTTCCCGTGCGGGTGATGCCGCTGCCGGCCGTGATGGTGATGTTGCCGCCGATGTCGGGCGTCTCCAACGCGTTGGCGACGTACACACGCACCAGCCCGAGGCCCTGCAACCCGGTGTCGTCCGTCACGCGCAGCACGATCGGAAAGTACCCGCCCGGTTGGTCCGAGCTGTCCTGCGAGTACAGCTGGCTCAGGGGGAAGGTCTTGCTCGCGCCCGTAGAGACTACCTGCTCGCCGCTGCCGTAGTCGGCGTAGACGGTGAAGCTGGAGCTGTCCGGGTCGGAGAAGCCGCGCACGACGTTGAGCGTGTCGCCTTCGGTCAGGTAGTACTCACCGCCGGGCACGAACGGCGGCTGGTTCTCGAGCGTCGGATCATCACCGCCGCCCTCTTCCGTGTTCGGGTCGCGCAGGGTGATGTCCACGTAGCTGTGCGGCTGCGGGATGTTGAAGTCGTTCGGCGCGCCGTCGGCCAGGCGGATGGAGATGCGGAAGACCTCGTTGCCCTCCACCGCCGTGTCGCCGATGATCGTGATCGGCACGGTGAAGCGATTGTGCTGGCTCTGCGGCGTGTTCTCCAGCGTGAACTCGACGGTCTTGCCCACGAAGTCCGCGCCGGCGGTGGCGAAGCCCGGGCCGGTGCCCAGCTCGTGGACAGTCAGGATGACGGGCGCACCACCGTGGTGCGGGTTGCTCGCGCCGTCCAGGACGACCGTGACGTCGAAGGTCCGCGACACGTCGTCGAAGACGGTCTGCGCCGGCGGGTCGATCATGACCGCGCTCAGGAGGTCGAGGCTCTCGAGCCGTTCGAGGCGGAGGAGGGCCTTGGAGCCATTCCGATTGGAACCCATGTTCTGTGAACCTCAAAGGTCTATGGAGCTAGAAACCACATCCGGTGCACGTCACCGGACAGAAAGCGGGCGAAGCAGTTTGCGCGCTAACTTGAGGTTTGGCAAGTCAGCTTTCGCTGAGGCCCGAACGAGAGAGGGGAACCGCTGTTCCCCTCTTTCGTATTGAATGCTGTCGGCGAGAGTTACTTCGCCGGCGGCTGGTACTGGTAGCTCTTCTTGCCGCGAAGCCACGCGCCGATCAGCGCGCCGCCCGCTACGTGGACCACCACCATGGCGATGATGCCTTCGATGCTGAGCGGGTGAACGCTCATGCGCACAGCCAGACCGCCGACGACGCCCAGCAGCCCGACCAGCGCCGTCCCACCGCGGTGGAACTTGCCCGCCAAGTAGACGCCAACCAGGAAGGTCGCCAGGTAGCCGAAGGTGATGTAGTCGGTCAGTGCCGTCGTGTAGTGCAGAATCGAGTCGCCCATTGTCAAATTCTCCTTCAAGAGATGCAGTTGTGAGGTTGGTTCGTTGTGGTTACGACTCAGCCGACCTTGGTGGTGTCGGTGGGGAGGGACTCGGGCTTGTAGCCGAGCGGCCGCGTACCGACGAGAATCTTGGTCGTCAGGATTCCGATGCCGAAGTGGATGGCGCTGACGGCGTAGATGGCGTGGAAGCTCAGCGGGGCGGACATGCCGCGCAGCAGCACGCACAACAGGCAGAGAATCACGGCCGGGACGACCGAAGCGCGCGGCGAACGGCCGATGGCCAGGCCGACGATATAGCAGAGGATGAACGACACGCCGGCGACGAGAGTCAGCGTCTGGTCTGCGATGTGCAGGTCCATGGAGACACCTCTTTCTGAAAGTTGCAGAGGATGAAAGGCAGTTGATTGGACACGACGAGTAGCATTTCTCTTCGCAATCAAGGGCACGCGCGTTTAGCGCAGGTTCTCATTTGCGGCGCTGCAGCTGTTCGTGCTCCCAGAACAGTTTGAACTGTGGAGGAAGAACACTGAAAACAGTCTGCTGGCAAATGGAGAGGTAGTAAGTGCGCCTTAAATGGAAAAAGAGAAATATGGCTTTATTTAATACCTTTAATCCGTATATGCAAACAAGGATTGTAAAGAACCGCAACACCCCCGTATTTGCTCAATTTTGGGAGCAGAAAAGATTTAGCTCAAATAATGAGCAAGAACTTTTTGACCGATCGCCAAAAGACTGATCTACAGGTGTTGTTCATTGAAGAAAACAGCTTCCGCCGCCTCTTCCGATTTTCTTTCGGCAAAAATCACGTAAATGTGGTCATTCACGCCGCTCACGCATCGCCTAATGTCACCCGTTCACGCCCCTGATCAGCGTTGACTTTGCGGAACATTTAGCGGTTAGCGCGAACTACATAAAGTGATAAGAATGGAGATCTATTCTCGCGAAAGTAGATCTATAGCGTCCGGAGCATCAACAGATATGCACCGTGACGCGCTCTCTATCAGGGTCTCCCCCCACACGCAAGACGCACCCGCCGACGGCGGGTTAACCGATTCTTCTTTGCTCCGCCCGGGCGTGGATGCCTAGCCTGGAAACACATTTACTTTTGGTTTTCAGGTTGGTCAATTCGGTTCAAGGCATAGGCTCTCTCCTCATCGCTCCAGCAACTAGTAACAGCGCAGCAGCGTTGCTTACGAAACTAGCTCTGCGATGAACACCGACCAGCTCCTTCATTGGCTCAACTAACGCTCCTGTCTTCGCCGCAAACAATGCACGAAGCACAGGACCTTGCTTCAACCCTAGTTTCACCAGCCGCCTTTCGGGCGCATCGGTGAAGCTGCAACGAAAGGGATACCATGACCCATACTCACGAACACAACTGCTCGTGCGGGCACTCCGCGTGGTGGCGTGAAGTTTTCTTCGGTGCCGACCGCAAGCCGTTCGCCCCGTCCGGAACCTTCAAGCGCTACGCGCCCGACACCCCTGTTCACGTCAAGCACGTGAAACTGGTTCTCTCCATCCTACCCGACGAGAAGACGATCATCGGCACGGTCCACGCCCGCGTCGTCGCCATCGCAGACAACGTCACCGACGTGTTCTTCCAGGGGCAGGACATGAGAATCGGCCGCGCCTCGCTGGCCGGCTCCGCCAACGACCTCACGCTCGAAACATCGGAATTCGGCGTCAAGGTCAAGCTGCCCAAGACCCTCAAGCGCGGCGAAGAGATCGACCTCTCGGTCGAATACAAGCTGGTCAACCCGAAGGCCGGCATCTACTTCACCGGGGCAACCGGACTCTACCCGGACAAGCCGACGCAGATCTGGACCCAGGGTCAGGACGAGGACGCCCAGTTCTGGTTCCCCGTGCCCCTGGCGGACTACCCGAACCACAAGATGACCTCGGAGATCCTCGTCACCGTGCCCGAGCGTTTCACCGCGCTCTCGAACGGTCGGATGGTTCTGGAGACGGCTGACGCCGCAGCCGGCACCAAGACGTTCCACTGGCTGCACGACAAGCCGCACGTCAGCTACCTGATCACGCTGGTCATCGGCGAATTCGCCAAGATCGAAGAGTCGTACAAGGGCTTGCCGGTCATCTGCTACGTTCACCCGAATCAGCTGGCCGAAGGCAAGGACTACGCCCGCGGCACCGCTGACCTGGTGGCGCTGTACTCGCGCCTCTACGGCATCGAGTACCCGTGGAACGGTTCGTACTCGCAGGTGCTGGTGCAGGACTTCATCTTCGGCGGGATGGAGAACACCACTCTCAGCACGATCACGGACCGCATCCTCAGCCCGGACCCGGACTATCGCAAGTTCCAGATTCGCCTGAACGGCCACGAACTCTGCCACCAGTGGTGGGGCGACCTCGTCACTTGCCGTGACTGGTCCCACGCCTGGTTGAACGAGGGCGGCGCCACCTACGGCGAAGTGGAAGCGATGGAACACGTCTACGGCAAGAAGGAGCGCGACTATTACGTGAAGGGGCTTGCCGACACCTACTTCGCGGAAGACCGCCGCTACCGCCGTCCGATCGTGACCAACGTCTACCGCGAGCCGATCGACCTGTTCGACCGGCACCTCTACCAGAAGGGCGGTCTGGTGCGCCACATGCTGCGCTACCTCCTCGGCGACGAGGGGTACTACCGATCGCTGAAAACCTTCCTGACCGATCACTCGTTCGGCGTCGCGGACACCCACGACCTGATCAAGGCGATCGAGAAGACCACCGGGCGCAACCTGCGTGAGTTCTTCGACCAGTGGGTCTTCGGTGCCGGCTTCCCCGAGTACAAGGTCTCGTTCATCTGGGACGAGAAGGGCAAGGTCGCCACGGTCAAGGTCTCGCAGACCCAGAAGGTCGACGAGATGACGGGGCTGTTCTCGATGCCGATCAAGTTCAGCTTCGGGCTGGCGGACGGCACCACGAAGGACTTCACGGTCATCGTCAGCGACAAGGACCACTCGTTCAGCTTCCACGTCGACAGCAAGCCGACGATGTTCCGCTTCGACCCGGAGAACTGGGTGTTGAAGAAGCTGGACCTGACGGGCGTGCCGAAGGGCATGCTCATCCACCAGCTCGCCAACGACACCGAAGTGATGGGTCGGGTCCACGCCGCCCAGGCGTTGACCAAGGTCGGCGGACTGGAAGCCGTCGAGGCGCTGCGCGACGCCATGAACGGCAGCATCCACTGGGGCATCCAGGTAGAATGCGCCAACGGGCTGGGCAGCATCGGTACGCCCGCTGCTCGCGAAGCGCTCAAGGGCGCGATCGCCAACATCGACACCCGCGTTCGCCGCGCGGTGGTCGGTGCGCTCGGTAACTTCAAGGACGAAACGGTCGCCGACCTGCTCGCCGGTATCATCACCGGTGGCACGGAGAAGAGCGTCTCCGTCATGGCTGACGCTGCCGTGGCGCTCGGCAAGACGAAGTCGGCCAAGGCACTGCCGGTGCTGAAGCAGGCGCTCGGCATCGCGTCGTGGAACGAGACCGTGCGCATCGGCGCGCTCAACGGTCTGGCCGAGTTGGGCGACGACTCGGTGGTCGAACTGGCTTCGGACTGGGCCAAGGGTGGCAAGCCGGCGCACTCGCGCCCGGCCGCCATCTCGGCGCTCGGTAAGCTGGCGAAGAAGTTCGCCGGTGCGGTGGAAACGCTGCATCGCCTGGCCGAAGACGAGGAAACCGATCAGTTCATGCTCCGCATGGCGTTGATCGGCGCACTCGGCGAGGCCAAGAAGCCGGAATCGGCAGCGGTTCTCAACGCCATCGGGCGCACCGCCACCGACGGACGCGTCAAGCGCGCCATCGAGGAAACGCTTGCGGAGCTAGGCTCCAAGAGCGGCGGCGGAGCCGACACCAGCGAACTGCAGGGCAAGGTGGACAAGCTGACCGACCAGGTCCGCGCGCTCACCGAGCAGCAGGAACGAGCCGCACTCGCCGCTGGCACCACCGGCAAGTAAGCAAAGACTCGGCGGAAGGGGCGATGTCTAACATCGCTCCTCCGTTGAGTTAAGCCGCTCGACACCGACGGACCCCGCGTTCGTCCAATCGACAGCCGGGGCTGACGGAGAGGGTGATGTGCAAATCCGGGGCTTCGCCTCAGAAAACGCACACCACCCCGACCGTTAGCTTTCTCCTTTTGCCTACTAAATGTACGCGTAGTTTATAGTTCCACCCCAAACGCACTCCGTATAGGCATTTGCGGATTACGTGCCCGATTGTCTACAACACGAATTCGATACGATTTTTCCGTTTTTTCGTATCGAATTCGTGTTGGTGCCTTTCCCTGAGATTGGTGCTTCGCGCCAACGTTACGAATCCACCTGCCTACTAAAAGTATTTCCACGCATCCGCTTCTGGACAGAATGCCGCCGGATTGCTCAATCTGCTGCGCATTTTCTATGTGCGCGCAATCACGACGGCTAAGGTAAGAAATCTCACAACACACTCTCTCAAACCCGGACACACAACAACTCACCCACCCCTGTCACCGCTCCGCTCCCCGCCAACCAAACGGTTGCGCAAAGCAGCTCCTCTGTTGTGAGCATCACGAAGACACTAGATTTGGTGCCTTCAGGTTTCTTTGTTTGGAAGAATTCCCCTTTTTACCAAGGAAGCAAACGTGGAAGAAATCACAATCGTTTTCGGCGTCGCCATGTTTTACTTGAGCGTCAGGCTTGCCGGCTTGTTCTTCTTCAAGCTAGGCAGAAAGCATGGCCAGTGGATGTTCAATCGGCGTCAGCGATTCACAATCGAAATCTCCGACGACGACGATACGGTGCCACTACGGGAAGTCCCTGACGGAACGCACTGCTGGACCACAGTCAGGACCCTCTTCGCCGACGCGGATGGAATTCTGAGGCTGGACGAAAACGAACTCGCCTACCTCGAAAAGAAACCGCCTTACGCCATGCGAATCACTCGCGACGGTTGGGGATTCAACACCAGCCTGGGATTTCTACATATGCGCGCACGAGCCTAAGAAAGGAATTCCAATGCCATTCATTCTCCATCACTAGTAGTATCAACTGCGGTGCAAGGCGATCAGGAGAAACTCTTCGCCTTGCACGGTCTTAACTAGGTCGACACTACACACCGCCCTGGATTCAAGTATTTGGCGCCACTCTACTATACGACAACATAGCAATTCTGAAACGTTAAACGCAAAGAGGATGTGAGAGCAGAACACGCTGGTAAGAGACGGCGTGCGCTTGCACATGCCGGCGAACCGAACAAGAGCTGGAAGCCCGAGTTCGATTCCGTTGTTGTTCCTTGATCAATGGAGCGCACCAGCGGCTCAGTCTTTATTGCCTCTGTTGCGGAGATAGCGGTGGTACAACCGCCTGCAGATCCACTTCAGCCCGTCGGCAAGCAAAAGAAGAACATAGGCACCGGCAATCACACCTGCGACTGCTCGGGGGTCGGAGAAATCCATGTATCACCTATTTGGCAAACAACGTATTTCGGATGGTGCGGAACGCGTCGAGAAGGAAGAGCCAAGGAAGCATCACAACCAAAACCATCATTCTCATCCACGAGTGCGCACCATACACTTTGACCAAGTGACGGCGCAACATCAACACGAGAGAAACGACGCCGATAAGACTAGCGACGCTGAACATCGCCACGCCCCAGCCAATCACGAAGCTCTGAATGACGGACGCTTCTACCTCTGTCATCGTTATGGAACCTCCATTGAAAGCAGTGATAGGCTGACAATCCGGCAGCCCTCGGAGAAACATGGAAGAAACGCGCTCACTTCATCGTTCGGATTCTCGTCAATCGAACACACGTGGCACTTTCAGGAAGCGATACTTCCGAAGAATGGAACTGAATGAGGAGTGAAATCTTTTGTGAGCGGGTCGTTGGGTTAGGAGAAAAATTTGAAGTTTGTCTAGACCCTAGCTCGGTGCACCCTTCGGGTACGAGAACTTGGAATGGACATTGACCATTTGCCACTCCGTTTCCGGATGCGCGGCTTCGGCACCCCGTGCGAACCAAAGCTCCCGCGAGGTTCGCAGCGGCCGCCCCGAAGGTCCCAACGACCTGAATTCATGAACTCATCAATCAAATCCTCCACATCCGCTGAACGTATCACTAAAACAACATTTCCAACCCCGCACACCTGTCCACTCCCCAAAAGTCTGCTAGTTGCAATGGACAAGAAGCTGCTCATGCTCTTGCTTCAAATTCTTGAACTTCTAGTCCTTTTTTTTGACGAGGTGGATCAGTGACACAGATATCCTGATGGATTTTTTTTCACAATTCCGCAAAGCATTGAGTGACGGGGTGACAGGAGCTGAATCGCGCGAAACCTAGTGCGACGGTGTGACCAAGATCAGTGGGGTTAATACGCGTTACATTGTCACAGTGATATAAAGCAACACCCGGAATTCTTGCTCGCGGCGGCATAAAGCAGCGATGCTACGCCCGTATCTTTCTGTTTCCGCATTTGTTTACGAGGTCCGTTCAAACCTCACTTCCAGCCGACATTCAAAGAATGTGCAAACTGACTTCAAGTCGGCAGGAAACCTCCAGCACCCACAGCGGAAATTGCAGAAAGATGCAGAACAGGACAAGAATATGAGCGTACTCCCTCCCGGCGGCTGGTGCGGCACGACTCCTCCCGGTGGTCGCAAGAAGCGTAGCAAAACCGTCGTCATCACCTTCAAGAACACGACCACGCCCGCGCAGCTCACCGCCGTCCTCGCCACCGTCGCCACCTGGCCCGGCGTCACCTACGCCGGTCAGCCCCATGCCGGCGATCCGCTCGTCCGCTTCAAGGGCAGCCTCACCGTCTCCCCTGACACCGACCTGACCGAGCTGTTCACCGACCTGCGTGCTCTGCCCGAGGTCGCCGACGTCGAGGAGATCGTTCCCCTGCACGACGGCGAGTGATCGCCTGGAACCGAGGCCCCGAACCCGCATGGACTACGGCGTTCGGGGCCTCGCGCAGCCTTATCCTCCGCCTGCTAAGGCGGTGACCAACGACATTGTTCACTAACAGAACTCACGAACGAGGCAACCCAAAAGTGGATAAGTGCATTTGCTGTTTGAACGGCTCCTGGCTGGTTGGCGAACAGGCGCTGCTGGATCAGACGCCAGTCTACTTGCCCGGCACCAACTCGCTGCGCCGGTTCACCGCGCCGTCGCCGTTGAATGCGTCCCCCGAGGTCTTGTTAGACCCGGCTCCTGTGCTGGTTGACGTGTACCTGGCGAGCTTGCTCGAACCGGGGCGCATCACCAGGTGGTCCGACAAGCCCCGCATCTGGTGGCACGGCTGCTACGAGGTTCCGGACGCGGTGAAGCGACAGAACCTCGACCTGCTGCTGCCGGACGGAACGATTCTGCGTCCGCAATGGGCTTCTGAGGGCGCAGTGCTGAAGTGCATCGGCATGATCGGTAGCTTCACCGTCGCCCGCCGGCTCGAACCTTGAACGACAGCTGAACGCGCCAGAATCAACTCTCGGGCAACAAAGTTGTTGCCTTCGCGTTCACACACCCACACCTCCATCTGCAGAACAAGGATACGAAAACATGGCCAGCAACCAGAACGAACAGAATCTCGGCAACAAAGACGTGCTTGACGAGAACTACCTCGCCGTCATCGGCAACATGCTGAGGATGGCGCAGGAGCTGCCCGAAGAGCAGCGACGCGTCGAAGTGCTGAAGATGTTCAATCTCCCCCCGGAGACGACCGAAGCGGAGGCTGAGGCGGCATTCCGGAGCGAGATCAACGACAGCTTCGAGCAGCCCATCGACCAGACGCTGGTCGAGCGGCTTCTGCAGATGATCCTCGCCGCCCTGCGCCACCCCGCGGCTCACCCTGCCACGTGATCTGCGAAACATCACCTGAAAGCCGAACACCGAACAACCGGGGTGCACTTGGCGCCCCGGTAATACTTCTGAAATCCCCGCTTCGATTGGAGGACTCATGAGTATCCCTGCCCTGCCCGAAGGAACCGTTCACTTCCCCGTCGAGTCCGAGTACCACGGACACCCGGACGGTCTGCGCTACGGTGAGGGATCGGAAACCTGCCACCTGGCCGTCCCGCCGGGCATGCAACTGCCGACGGTCAAACTGGTTCATGGCACGCTCGTGCGTTGCTGGGAGCAACTGACGAGCTTCCCCGAAGGTACCTTTGTTCTGCGCGGACAGAACTGGGTGCCGGTGGCGGAGTTCCTCGCCGCGAAGTGAGGTGGATGCGCGGAATGCCTCACGGCACGTTGAGCAACGTTGCCGTAGGCAGCAGGAAGAGGAGGGCAACTTCCGCCCCCTTTTCCGTTCTATCCGCACCTACTATTCACTATCGTTCCGCTGCCGTAGCGACGCCAGCTTCCTTTCGGAACATCGAATTCGATATGTGCAGCTTCAAGTGGTCTGCTAGCCTAGCCCCATCATTGCTCATTTTGCAGCTTAGCTCACTTACGCGCTGCCGTCCGTCCCAATCGCCTTATTGGTGCTACCACGAACCAAAAACAACGATTGCACTTCTATCCTGCAATGCCAGCCCGGTAGGCTAGTTTCACCTAGTCATCGGCTTCAACAGGACCAAAACAAGAAGACATATTCAAACGGAAACAGCAATCCCGCCCAAGTACATCTGAAAAGGAGAACGAATGTCGCGATTCGCAGACCTCATCCGCACTCTCACCAACGCGAAGCTCCATCGGGAGGTCGGGAACATGACTCCCGAGTACTTCCAGCAGTGGCGGCAATCGATCCAGCATCGGCTGCCCGCAATCACGGAGGAGCTCACGGAGCTGTATCTGGATGCTTGGCAAGCGTACCACGTGATTCGGCTGCAAGAGGACCCTGGCGGCAATCCATCGCTGCCACAGCTCAGCACACGAGGGCTGCGTCATCTGGTGCTGACCGACGCGCTTCGCTACGAGCTGTTCTCGCGTCTTTCTCCGGAACAGATGATGGAGACCGAAGAGAGGGCGGGCGAAAGGTTGATGCAGCTTCAGGCGCAGATATGCGTCAAAGCCGGCATCTTCGCCAGCACAGACGAAGCCGTCACGAGCTTCCTTCAAGGGCACTTCCCTCCGGCGGCGCGGCTGCTCATCTGACGAGCGGTAGCTTCGAGGAATCAACACGAATTCGATACGATTTTTTCGGAAATTCGTATCGAATTCGTGTTATAGACGAAAAGATACACAATCCGCAAACCACAGCTTCAACTGCGTTTTCAGCACAATTTCAGCCTACGCTTTCATCTAGTAGGCAGACTTTAAAAGGTCATCGCGGCGCAAAGGCCGCGATGACTGACGCGATGAGCGATTCCGGCTGTTCCGGTGATTGACCGGGGGGCTTACTCAGTTTTGGCAAGACCGCTCACGCCGCTGCTCACCCTCGCCTTTAGCCCTTCTTCTCGTCGCTACCGCTGCCGATCAGCGAGAGCAGCTTGTCGGCCAGCTTGTTCGCCGCGACGGTTACCACGTGCGGGCCGTGGAGCACGGAGACCAACACGATGAGACAGGCCGGCAGGGTCAGGATCAGGCTGACGATCGACGCGCCAAGGCCCCAGGCGGCAAAGATGTTGAAGTGCACCACCCCGGAGAGGAGTGCGCTGATGGCCACCGAGAGAATCATCGGCATGCCGTAGTCGGCATTGTTCATGTCGATGGGCGTGTTGTACCGCTTCGCGAACGCGTGCGCGCCGGTTCCTCCCACGAAGCCTGCCATCACACCACCAAGAATCGTCGCCGCCCAGTACCAGAAGAGTTCCATTGCAGTGTTCTTTCTTTGTCTTGATGAAGTTCGTATCTGATTCGGCGCTTCCAATGCGCCGAGAGGCGAGCACCGCTTTTGGTGCCAGCCCCTCTTGTGTTGCTCAGGCGTCCCGCTGCTCACGCAACTGTTCCTGCAGACGCCTAAAAGGGTTCTCCGGCAGCGCGTACCACTCTGCTTCCGGCAGGCAGTTCGCCGCTACCACCACGTCATCAACGCGGTGTAGCATCACGGCGATGCCTTCATCCAGAACCAAGTGGTGGCAGTCAAACTCGCCGAAGCAGAGCTTCAGCCCGTCCATCATGTCCGGCGGATCGGGCTCGGACTGCCACTCCCGATACATCATGTCCCAGTAGTCGCAAGCCTCCTCGTCCCGGTGCTGCTGCAGCTCTCGCCACAGCTGCCCCTGGACTTCGGTCTTGCTCTGCCGGCTGATGTTCTTCCGCATATGCTCACTCCAGGTGAGCCGCCTAAACTAAGCACCGCGCAGGACATTCCTGCCCGCGCACTTTGTCTCGGCGACCGTGAAATGGCTTACGTGCTGAGCAGATTTCTCCTTGAGTAGAATGTGGAAGTAAGCGCCAACCGGGGCTGCTCAGACCTTCGGTTGTATTGCGCCACGATGGATGGACGCCCTCCCGCACGAACAAGTTACCGGCGGCGGCTGCTGCTCGAACCGCTGGAGAGCAGCCCGAGGATGAGGAACAGGAGCGCAAGGCCGTTTGCCTTGTTGATGAAGAAGATGAAGGCAAGCAGAAACCAGAGCATGGCAAATCCCTCTCGTTGTTGGAGTAGAATCGTTGAGTCGACGCCCCGCACCATTGCGGGGCGCATCGTCTTTACCTGTCGCCTTCTGTCACTTCTTCGCCACGATGGCGAAGATGAAGAACATGATGGCGAAGGCGGGCATCTTGACGGCGAGCATCATGAAGCCCAGGGAGAGGTACATCAGTTTCATCGAACGGTTCCTTACAACAAGCCAATCTCAAACAGGCGCACTGCGCTACGCGCGAAATGCTGAACGCCTAGAAGCAGCGCTTGTCGCGCAGTAGGAGTTACTCGACGGTCGTGACCTCGCCTTTGGTGAACTCCTCGTAGGTCGCCGGCAGCCGGTCCAGCGTTTCGCGGCCCTCGAACGTGGTGACCTCGAAGCCGGCCTGATCCTCCAGCGGCAGGCACAGGATGTCGATGGCTTTGGCGAACGGAGGCGGCGATTGTCCGTGCGCCTCCTCGAACTCTTCGCACACCAGAATGAGCCGCGTCAGGATGCGGCGCGGTCCGGTGTATTGGACTTTGAACATGTCGTCTCCTCGTTGAACTTGTTGGGGTTGATGAAGAAACGACACCGCACGCGGTGTCCAGTGCTGCAGCCGCCATTGGTCAAACTTCGACGGACTTATGCGAACAGGACTTTCGGATTCTGAGGCGCGGCAAGCCGCGCCCTCCGTGGACATTCGTCATCCGCAGGTTAGCAGTAGGGAATACCCGCTGCCTCGCACTTCTCGCGCACCAGACGCTCCAACTCCTGGACCGCGGTGTGCTCGTCGTGCGCGACGCCCCAGATCCGGGCGTTGGCCAGCGCCTTCTCGTAGCGCTCCCAGCCGCGCTCGACGTCGCGGTTGTCCAGGAGGATTACGTTCTCGAAGCCGACCGCCTGCAGCTTGCGGTACTTCTCGTTGTGGTCGTCGAGCAGCTTCTCGAGTTGCGCCTCGGTCTCGGTGCCGTCGACCTCGATGTAGAGAGAGCGCAGGTCATCGCGCAGCCGGCGCATGCGCTCCAGCTGGCGCATGTCCTCGCGCAGTTCCTCGGCCTCGCGAGTCTGCGCCTCCACCATCTCGCCGGCGACCCGCTCGTAGGTGCGCATCACGTTGCGAGTGCGACCACGAGTCGAGCGGGTGTACGGCTCGTTCTGCGGGCCGCGGTCCTCTCGGTCCTCGCGCTGCCGCCTGCCGCCATTGCCGCCACGACCGGTCTTGCGATCCGACATTGGAGTTCGTTCCTGTGTTGGAGTTGAAACGTGCGGCTCAAATGCGCACGCTCAGGTTCCACTCGGTTCTAGTTCGTGTTGTCGACGGTGAGGTTGTTGCTGTTATTGACAGAGCGAGAGCACGGGCAGCCGTGCTCTCGCTCGTCACCGATGCGCTGCCACCGCCAGTGGTTCAGTCGCAGAAGATCGCCGTCAGCAGTTCGTCCAGCTCGGACTGACCGGCGCGGAACCGGGCGCTCACGAACGCGTTGTCGGCGATGACGCAATGCGCCGCCGCGCAGATCAGCACCGCATCCGCGCATTGCTCGGCGGTGAGGCCGAGGTTGCCGGCCGAGTCGTGGAACCGCATGCAAAGCAGCTCCTCGTTCTGCTCCGTGTTCACCTCGCCGTCCGGCCCGTCGTAGTTCTCGGTCGGGTCGGTGAACAGGGTGGCACGGGCCGCCGCCAGCGCGCTCTTCGCCGAGACGCAGTACTGACAGGCGCGGTACGCGGTCAGCCGTGCACGACGCCCGCCGTCGCGCACGCGCAACTGCTGCTGCTCGTGGAACTGCGCCACGCCCGCAGTCAGCGCGTCGATAGCGGCGAGCACGTCCTTGATGCGCTTGTTGTAGTCACCCTTCATGGTCTTCTTCTCCGTGAATGAGGTTGTTGGTAGAACTTCTCAATCAGGACCCGGCTCCCGCACGGAGCCGAGTTACAGCGCGCCATTCATCATCGACTCACGACAGGAACCGGGTCCGGACCACAAGTCCGAACCCGTTCTCCGGTTTGCTCATCTGCAACAAGGGCAACGTCCGAGGATCGCACTAGCTGCGGGCGGCCCAGCGCAGCGCTTCCTGCAGAGCGTTCTGCGCCACCTCCGACTGGGCCTCGGCCACCTCGAGCACCGCGTCGGCCACCTCTTCGAACGTCAGCCCGAGGTTGCCAGCCGTGTCGTTGAAGCGCAGGCAGAGCAGTTCGCGGTTCTGCTCCGTAGTCAGTTCGCCTTTCGGCCCGTTGTAGTTCACGGCCGGGTCCGTGAACAGCTGTTGCCGAGCCGCCCCCAGCGCCTGCTCCACCATGGTGCAGAACTGGCAGGCGCGGTAGCCGAGCAGCACGGCACGACCACTTCCGTCCCGCACTCGCAGCGATTCTTCGGACTTCAGCCGACGAATCGCCATCGACTGCTTGTCCATCGTGCGCAGCAACCGCTGAATCCGAACGTTGATGAGTTCAATTGCGTTCATGGTTTCTGTCCTTCTGAAAGAGTGCTGGTTGAGTTCTGTCAATCATCAGGACCGGGATCCGGCCCTTCAGGGAAATCGATTCACGTAGAAACGCCGGCCGCAGCAACAGCTAGATGCTCACGCCGTGACGCTGCAGGGCGCGGTTGGCGGGGCGGCGCAGACGACGGCTGAAGCGGGCGTGCTCGACGAGATGCTCGAGCAGATCGTTCAGGCTGAGGTCGCTGTCGCTCCGGTGCGGACGGTTGTTGAAGCCGTCGATGTTCAAACCGCCGGTGAGCGCGCGGGTGAACAGCTTGGGGTTGAGACCGTTGCGCAGCTCGCGGGCGAGCGTCACGCGGTCGACACCGAGGGCATCGAGCTGCTCATCGGTGGGCAGGTCGCCGGCGGGAGCTTCGCCCAACATGGCGAGCGCGCGGTCGGCCGGGTTGCTGTGGCGGGCCTCGGCGATGACGGCGTCATCGGCCTGGTCGAAAGCCCACGCGGGAATGGAAGCGCTGCTGCTGTGAATGATCTTCGACATGGTTCTCTCTCCTGGTTAATGGGTTCTTCTGATTCAAGACCGAATCACCGAAAGGCAATTTCCCAGTCAAGCCCCTGTACCTGGCTTGACCAGCACCGGAATTTCACCGGCCCCACCGCAAAGGTCCTACTGGGAGGAAGGTGCGGATAGGGAATCGAACACCGAGCCTGGCAATCGCAATGGTTAACTGGCCACCGCCCAGAGCAGCGCCTCGTTCAGCGCGTTCTGCGCCACGGTGCAGTGGTCCTCCGCCGCCGTCAGCACCGCGTCCGCCACGTCGTCGAACGACAGCCCGAGGTTGCCGGCGGAGTCGTGGAACCGCATCGACAGCCACTCCTCGTTCTGCTCCGTCGCCGCCTCGCCCGCCGGGCCGTTGTAGTTCACGGTCGCGTCCGTGAACAGCTGGGCCCGCACGGCGTCCAACGCCTGCGTCGCCGCCACGAGGTACTGGCACGCCCGGAACCCGAGCAGCCGCTCGCGGCCGCCGTGATTCCGCACGCGCAGCTCCTGCTCCGTCTTCAGCTCGCCGACGCGCTCGGTGATCCGGTCCACGTTGCCGAGCAGCTTGCTGATCCGACCGTTGATGATGTCGCTCATGTCTTTGTCCTTGTGAAAGAGTGTTGGTGAAACTTCGTCAATCATCAGGACCGCGGTCGGTCCTTCGTTTTTGGCTTTCGCCGGAAGAATGGACCGGTGCGGCATGCGCACCGGCCCCTGGTTCGCACCTGCCGTCAGCTGGCCACCGCCCAGAGCACCGCCTGGTTCAGCGCGTTCTGCGCCACGGTGCAGTGGTCCTCCGCCGCCGTCAGCACCGCGTCCGCCACGTCGTCGAACGACAGCCCGAGGTTGCCGGCGGAGTCGTGGAACCGCATGCAAAGACACTCCTCGTTCTGCTCCGTCGCCACCTCGCCCGCGGGGCCGTTGTAGTTCACGTCCGGGTCCGTGAACAGCAGCGCGCGCACAGTGTCCACGGCATGCGTGACCGCCACCAGGGCCTGGCACGCCCGGTACCCGTTCAGCCGCTCGCGGCCGCCTCGGTTCCGCACGCGCAGCTCCTGCTCCGTCTTCAACTCCGCCACCTGCTCGGTCAGCGTATCGATGCGAACCAGCAGGCTGTTGATCCGACCGTTGATGATGTCGCTCATGGCTCTGAATCCCTTTGAAAGAGTGTTGGTTCAGTCAGTCAATCATCAGGACCGAAGCACCGGCCCGTCGTGTGGACCAGCGCGGCAATGCCGCGCTGGTCGGGATATTCTTCGTACTTTGCCACAGTCACCGCTAGCGGCTGGGATCGCATTCCCGACAGTAGCCGTAAGCCGGGTCATCGTTGCAGTGCTTGCAACGACGGCGAGCAGCTTCCTCTTCTTCAGCCCGACGGATGTCCGCCTGCTCAAAGCTGGAGATGGTAGCTCCGACCTTAGCCTCCTCTTCGTCCAGCCGCGCGAGCGCTTCGTTCAGGCTGGCGCAGAGGTCGAGCCAGACGCGAATCGGTTTGCGCGCCTCGGTCAAGGAGGCACAGGCAGCTTCGTGGTTCACACCCGTGCCGTGCAAGATCTGGGCAGCCAGGTCGCGCGCTTGACGCGCTTGGGAAATCGACCCCGACAGGTCGGTAGTCACCCGCGATTGCGTCGCCGTAAGCTCGTCCAGTTCCTGCTGAGCTCGCTGGTGCGCGCCCTGCGCTTCACGAAGAGCAGCGGCCGACACTTCGACAGCAGCCTGCCTCTCGGTCAACGAAACGTCGTGCGGCTTGCGGGCTTCGGCTAACGCCGTCGTCGCTTGCTCAATAGCCTTCAACAAAGCGGCACGGGTTTGTGGTAAGTGGGTCATGGCAAAGTCTTTCTGTGGTTAACGGGGGCGCGTTGCGATCGAGCGACACACTCGATCACAACTACGCGAAGGCTGTAGTTCTCCAGGGACATGTAGTTAACAGAGTTTCACTCACGATGAAAGGGCGATCCGAAGAGCGCCCCTTCCGCACAATTCTTCGGCACTGGGACCGCAGGCGGATCACCGCTCGCGGCTCACCCGCAGCGCCACCTCGTAGGCGTCGGCCACCATCTGCAGGTAGGTCTCGGCCGCGTCGATGACGGCGATGGTCACGGCGTTGCAGGACTGGCCCAGGGACGGACCGACCTCGCCGAACCGCTCCGAGAGCCACATCAGCTTGTACTCGGTGTTCGCCTTGCCGTCCACGTCCTGCGGCCCGTCGTACGGCACCTCGAGCGGCTGCTGGTCGATGACGGGCCGCTCCTTGGCGCGCAACGCTACCATGACCGAGCGGTCCGGCAGCTTCGTGCTCTTGAACAGCAGGGTGCGCACGCCGTCGAGCATGGTCTCGACGATGACGCACTGCTGGCACGCGCGGTACGCCACCAGCGCTTCCGGCGCCGTCTCGCCGTGGTTACGGGCGACCCGCACCGAGCAGGCGCGGTGCAGTTCGGCCAGCTGCGCGGTCCGCTCGTCGAGCCGGGCCAGGACTCGTTTCATCCGATCGGCAACGATTGCGTTCATGTTCAGTTCCCTCGTGTTTGGAGTTTGAAGAGAAGCACCGCCGGTTGAAGCCGGCGGTAGTTGGCGATGCGTCACACAGCGGTGCCGCACATTGGGACTGCTTGGTCGCCTGTTAGAGGCGAGTAACTTCTTGCAGGCGTCATCGGACCAGCACGCCCTTGGGTCACTGGTGCATGCGATCGTTCAGGTCCTGCAGTGCCTTGTCCAACGCTGGAGACAGCTCCGAGCCGGTCTGCTTCTCGAGCGCCGCGATCAGCTCCTCGAGGATTTCCAGCAGGTCTTCCCCGTCCGACTCGGGCATCTTGGCGAGCTGCTCAACGACCCATCGGGCGGGCGGCAGCATGATCTCGGCGTGGTCGGCGTTCAGGCAGACGTTCACCGACATGTCCACGAGCGAGCCGGCGGAACGACGCAGCGCCTCGTAGCGGCTGATGGCCGGGAACTCGGGGTCGCTGTACACCACGGTGTCGTGGTCGTCCGTGATGACCACCGTAATCAGGTTCTCGCTGTTCCACGTGCAACCCAGACCCATCTTGGGGTCGCCGTTGTACATCATGTCGGCGCGGCGTCCGTCGTCGCTCAGGCTGTTCTCGCCCCACTGGAACGCGCCGTTCTCATAGTCCCACGACTCCGAGTGCTGGAGCTGCTTGGTCTCGCCGGTGCGGCGGTCGGTGAACTGGATGGTAATCATGCATTTCTCCTCAGGTTTGGACAGTGTGATGAGAAAAAACTGCAACCGGGCACCGAGCGGCACCCGGTGAGCGTTCGGTAGTGCGATGCACGCACAGCAGTTAGGCTGTTCGTTCCGACATCCACCTAGGCGACTCTTGCCAGATGTGGATGTACGCGGTCATCTTGTCGCAGCTTCCGGCAGCCGGACCGGACAGCCTGCCACTGAGATACTCCAGTGCAGCCTTCACTAGAAAGTAACCGCGCAGCTCCAGCCGGTCATCCGGAGACGCCGCGCTGAAGACTTCCTCGACAACGTGGTAGTTGCCACCCATGTAGCCCGACACCAGCCGGGTCGCTTCTGCCAATCGGGGACATCGGATGTGCAGCTGTACTACCTCCACCATCTCTTCGACGCCCCGCCAGCCCCGAGTCCGGAGCTGGAACGCAGCGCACGCATGCACAATCGCTGCGTGAGAATCACATTTCAACTCAGTCAACTGCGTAAGAGCACTACGCATAGGCAGGCTCTCCTTTCCGTTCGTTAGAGGTCAGGACTACTTCGACTCTACTTCTGCTCTACAGAGCCGGCTTGCTTGCCGTCCGGCGGAACCGTCGCTTCCTGCTCGCTCTCCACCACCGGTAGCAGTTCCGCGACCCGAGCGAGATGTAGCGACAGCTTCGCGACGTCGGCGACAACAGTCTTGCCGCGCTTCCAGGGGAGGGTCTCCCGCGCGAACTTCAGGGGCATGTCGCGCCCGATCCAATGCGCCATGCGGCCGGTGGAGTCGGAGAGAATTTGCATCTCGATGTCCACCAAACCGAGCAGGTGCTTCAGTTCGGCCAGGTTGTCGGCGGGCGTCACAGTCTTCGGTTCGGTCATTCTGTACTCACTGGAGGGTGGGATTCGGTCTGCACAGTAGCAAGTCAACCGATCGAAATCGGTTAACCGCAAAGTCGACAATAAGGTCGCCCTTGATCAGAGCTCTCGGGACGACCAGTGCACGTGACAGGACTCGAACCTGTTAGATCCGGTTAGATCCGATCGGGTAACCAGTGCTCTCCTCTTGAGCTTCACGGGCAAGAACAGCTGCTGTTCCGAAAGACGGCGAACCTTTCCTCCATTTGGAGAATCGAGGACAAATTTGGGAAACCGGTTGCGGGCTGTTATTTGAGGAGATACTCGAGAGAAATATGAGAAAAGAGATATAAATCACTATGCACGCATGCGCCCCGGGGACGCAATACCCCGCAGATGTGGCGCATACAACCGACACCCCACGCCCCACAGCTCATTTGAGCGTTTTAATACATTCAGGGACATACAAAGAAGCCCAAAAGAAGCACGGGATTTCTACGGGATTAAGTGCGTCCAATCTTGCATGAGTTCACGCGAGTGGCTAATCTCTTCAATCGCCCAACCCGTATAGATTTTCCGGTACTCGCGGTGGTAACTCCCACGGCGCTGTTAGGAGAGCTTCGCAACGCCGGTGTAATTTCCAAGGAGCGCGATAACACGCCTCCATTTTGTAGAGTGATGAGCCTCCTTCTTTCTCGATTCAGATTCCCCACCGCTGCAAATTTCTCACCGCTAGTCATTCGATAGTCCTACTTGCCTGATAACGGTGAGACTTAGAAACAAGGAGTTAAAGCATGCTGTTGGAGCTTGCGATCGCAGACGCATACGGAGCCGCCTTCGAATACGCACCGCCGGAATTCGTCCTGGCAAACAACAACCTGACCGCCTACGCGAAGCATCCGAAACACGACATCGCGCCAGGCTGTTACACCGATGATACCCAGATGAGCCTTGCTGTTGCCGAAGTGCTGCTCAGCGGCGACTTCACGCGCGAACGACTGGCAGAGGCTTTTGTGCAAGCCTTCGCACGAGACCCGCGCAAAGGCTACGCAGGACGCTTCTACGACTTCCTCACCACCTGCACTTCCGGCAGCGATTTCCTGGCGCGAATTCAACCGTCCAGCGACAAGTCAGGCGGCGCAATGCGTGCTCTCCCGCTGGGACTGCTGCCTGATATCGAGCAGGTGAAGCGCTACGCCGACCTGCAAGCGCGAATCACGCATGACACCGATGACGGTGCCGATGCGGCCATCGCTGCTGCGCTAATCGGTCACTACTTCAAGTACGAACTGGGTCCTCGCAGTCAATTGCGGACATTCTTGAAGAAGCAAGTGCCCGGCGACTGGGATGTGGATTGGTCCGGAAAAGTGGGCGAGAAAGGCTGGATGGCAGTGCGCGCAGCAATCACCGCCCTGGTAAATGCCACAAAAGCGACCGACGTTCTTCATCAAAGCATCGCTTTCACCGGTGACGTGGACACGGTAGCCACCATCGCACTCGGCGCAGCCAGCCTCGCTCCCGCCATCTACGCGCAAGACCTGCCTTCGGTCCTCTACACCGGACTGGAGAACGGCAGTTACGGCAGCGACTACCTCAAAGCTCTCGACCAGAAGCTTTTCGCTGCTTACCCGTAAGCAGCAGCGACTTCTTCCCGCGCTCATCCGATAAGAAATAGAGGTGCGCTCCGTTGCGGAGCGCTCTAAGAAAGGGCCAAAACATGTCCGCACAACACAGGTTATCAGCGAACAACCACGGTACTCAGCTCCAGGTTGCGTTGGGAGACGACATTTACGTCGATCTCTCCGCGCACCTTCCCGATGAGTGGCGACTGAATGATCCGGTGAAGTGGATGTTTGCTCAGCTGGGCAGCAGCCGGCTCGCCTTTGGGCCCAACAGCGACGAGAATCGAAGCGGCTTCATCGTGACCAGCACCTTGCACCTCGTCGCAAGCGCGCCGGGAACGGAAACCGTCGAGATAGTGCTCGTCAACCCGTACTCGGCTGGTCTGTGGAAATTGCCGGTACCAAGCCAAACACTGCGGTTCGACGTCGTCGTCAGGTAGGGTTAGTTAGGTAGCCCGGAGGAAAGCGGCACGGATGCCGCTCTCCTTCCCCAATTTTAATAGTTTGGCAACAACACGAATTCGATAACCTTTCTAAGCAAAAGGAGATCGGATTCGCGTTGCAGACAAGAAGGCACCAATGCCGTAAAGGTCTGCCCAGAATACGTTTTCGCTAACCGAAAAGTCTACCATCGCCTCTAGTAGACCGAGCGGACAGAAAGAAGGGCGCAGAAGCGGCTCCGCGAGCGAGCCGCTTTGACCGAAGCCCTAGCGGTGCCCGTTGGGCAAGAACCAAGCTGCTTTGGTTGAAATCAAGAGTTAAACAAGAACGCGGCAGAGGGTTGCCGCGTTTGGCAGTGGTTGATCATTGTGTTGCGGCCACAGTTGTCGTTCGACCCGGTCACGCTTGGTATCGCATGCCGTTGTAAATGCCGCACGCTTCGCGCACTCCCGCCGCCAGCCGGGCGAACTCTTCATCCGTGAAGTTGAGCTTGTTGTCCCGCCGCAGCAGCTGACTGCCCTCGGACATGACCTTGTTGAGCCGGGCGCGTTTCAACAGTCCCAGCTCTATGGACTTTAGCAGGATGGCGGTGCGCGTGATGTCTTGCTTCGCGACGTACTGGTACAGCACCCAGATCTGGCTGCCCTTGTAACCGTACTTCATCATCAGCCGCACCGAATCGTCGCAGATGCGTTCTAGAACGGTCTTGGCGCCGAAGTTATCGTCACACAGTCCGGCTCGGTCCATAAACGGGCACTTCAGTAGCGCCGGTGCTTGCGCGGGCTTATGGACGACGGACTTCAGTCGGGGCTTTCCGGCTACCTTGATGATCTTATCGAAAGCAGGTTTTTTCGCAACCTGCTTTGCCTTTGCGGTGGCACCGTTAGGATGCGCGGCCGCCGTTCGGTCGGTGCAGGATTTCTTCGAACGAGCACCGCCGCGTATTTGAGCTTTCATGTCGGAGCTCCGATGAGAGTCATGAGTTTGAGTTAGTAGTAACTGGCGCGTAAGCAGACCATGAGGTCCGGGTTGGCTGATCCTTCGGAGGTAAAGGAACTGCGCCATAGCTTCGAAACGTTAAAACGTTCCGCGCTCTTCGTTACACAGGGTGGCGCCCATCAGGTAGAGGACAAACGTGAACACCATATAGGCGGTGCTAGCGAGTGGGGTCACAATCGCGGCAATACCCGCCCTGCCCTCTGCATGTTTGGCACACGTATCGCTCTCGCTTGGCTGCTTCTTCGCGGCGCAGTGCGGACTTCTCGAATTCGTCGAGCCGAGTAGCGGCAATGCGTTCTTCTTCATTGCAGGTGCGGCGAACGACCTGAGCGAGTTCCAGCACGTCCATCCAATTTTGCACCGGCGCGCACGCGGCCTTGTACTCGTCGATGGCGTGCATCTGCACGCGACTGGCGCGGTCAAACTCTTCAACCGCTCTGCTGACTATAGCTTCGGACTTCGCCACTGCTTCCGTCATGTCTACGCTAACCTTCGACTGCGTCTCTTTCACTTGCTGCAACTGAAGCTGCGCCGCAGTGTACGCAGCGTCCGCTTGAGCGAAATTCAAGTTCGCCTCAGACACTTGCGCCTTCGCGCTTTCAATTGCTACAGCAAACGGTTGAGAGGCCACACCAAGGTGCTCCTGCACAAGCGCCACAAGGTTCGCCAATCGGTTGTCGGTTGAGAACATGATGCGTTTCATAACATTCTCCAAAGTTTGGAAATAGAAAACAGCATCGGTCACTCGCCAATGCTTTGATTTGGAAATATGTGATAGCCGTGGGCTAACGGCTTCCAAATCGGCGTTAATCCGTAAATCCCCTGTTAGGTTGACATTTATCGAACGCCCTTTCGGGACTTACTCAGAATCGCCACACGCGTCATTTCGATCTCTCTAAGAATCGACTCTTCAACTTCGTACCAGAACGTTCGGCATAGCTCAGTGCGCCACTGCCGGTAACATGCTGCGGCTATGTCTGCGAAGAGCACGGCATGCTCATTGTCGGCACAATTTTCGTGAACGAAATCTTGAACTTCAACGATGCGTTCAAACAAATTAGCCATTCTGGTGATGAACTTGCTATTCGCCGGTTCGACTGTTCCAGGAACGGCGCGAGAGAGGTGTTCCTGAGCCATTCCGACCATCACTGCATCATTTCCATAGTTGGCCAGCGTCGCACGAATGTCGCGAACAAACTGGCGCCCCTCTGCTAAATGACGCGATTGAAGGGCGCTCAACGTCGGGAGTGCATTCTCAACTTGTTCAAGCCGATCTCGCACAGACACTACTTCGCTCATCTTCGGAACATCCAATGGATATTCCACCAATTTTGCGGCGACTTTGAGATGCTCTCGCGCGGTCTTCAAAAGATCAAGAGAGAACCAGGCTTTAGCTCCTTCTTCCAAATCCTGCGTCGCTTCACAAACATGAAAACGCGCCCGATTGTTCTCGGGACAAACGCTGTCGATCAGGCGAACAACCTCCTCGATTTCAGCTGTCGTCGCGTGGTACTTCTCCGGCAGTTCGGCTGCCTGTAACAATCGAAGCGTGTGGTTGCTATACACGTCTAACATTGCGCTCGTTGATACGCGCATGAGCGCTCGGTCAAGGTCTTGTCTGGCCTCGTCGTAAATCGCAATGATGTGCCGATTCTTGCGGACAGTATCGGGCAAAGCTCGCCAAGCTGTATCCAAAGCCGCTCGCTGCTTATCATACTCTTTCTTCCCTGCTTGCTCCGCAGCGCTAAGAACTGGTTTCTTTGTCCCGTCTTCAGACAAGGAGCACAGAATCAGGCAAGCCAGAATTGGCACGAGTCCCACGACCTCGCCAATCGCAAAGTTCTTGATCTTCATAACAGCTCCCGGTTAGTGGTTTGTTTTGAAAGTGTTGACTAGTATCCGCGACCGTAGCGCGAACTCTGGTTTAAGTCATCCAACCTACTGGCTCGAGATCGCTCTTCGAAATCCCGCTTTTCCTCATCACTGCGTCGCTCTTTGCGAAACCCGTCAAGAAGCTGGTTTACTTCAGCCAAGGTTTCGTCCCAATCGTGAGTAGACACATACGCAGCCACGAGTGGTGCCTGCGCGTGTCCGCCGTCAAAGTTGTGAGTGGCAGCTTTCACGGGCCCCTCCGCAACTCACGGGCCGCTTGCAGCCGTCGTTCAACGGCACGCTGGAGAGCAACAATCAATTCTTCAGTTTGAACCAGCATAAACGCTCCCGGTAAGAACGGTTGAGAAAGTATGCCGGCTCACGAGTGAGTCGGCATATGGTTTAAAGCCGCTTGACACAAGCGACTTAGAGGTTCGAGTTTAGTTCCGATTCAATGGCAGTGGTTTGCTTTCTAGCAGCGAATTTCTGGTGACAAAAATGTGCTTTCAGCTTGATTGAATTGCCGCAAGTTACAAAGCAAATTTCTTAGCAATGCGCGTAAGTTACGTCGAAAAGCGTAAGGGTTCTTGCGCAGACCAAAAACAAATGTTGGCGCGAGTTCGCATCAGTCCGCGCCTTCCGGAATTGTGTTACACCGCTGAAACAGCATCCTTGATAGATTCATTTCGACTGAAGCGCGTCCCTTGCATTACTACCACCTGGTCCCTGTCAACTAATTAAGTGTGAAGATGGGGCGGGTTGCGTGACAGGCACAAGAATCTAAGGCACGGGTATTACATTACAGTTCCGTGACACCGCTCCACGATCGAGTGCAATGTGATTGCTAGTGTTTGATTGACAATACCAACAAGGAGACCCTTCTCATGGGATTTTCAGATGTAATAGACCGTTTTGCGGACGATATGAATGCGAAGTACGACACCTTCGATAACTTCGCCAACAAGGTCGGATTGGACCACTTATATCAAAACAGCCAAAATGCACTGCAGAAACTGAGTCCGCAAGCTGCGGACGCTGTCGATAGCCTCCTCGGGTCGGCTAAAGTTGCCCTCGACGATGACGGCGACGGCCACATCGACTTTCACGAACTGACGGACCCGGTCAACGACGTGCTGGGCTTAAAGAAGAACAACGTCACGTCCCCTCAAGACCTGGCGAAACAGCTCGAACTCAACTTAAGGCTTGCGCTGCTGGACATGCAGCTACAACTCATGACTCAGCCGTGGACCGGTTTCAATAATCAGTCACCGTCAGGAGCGCTGCCACTGGCGCTGTTGCGAGTAATGGCAAAGGCAGTACCGTAAGCTGATTCCACGCTATTGCGAAGATTCAGCTGCAGATGAGTGCGCGAAGCCCCGGGAGCGCGGGCTTCCAGCCCGCTTCTGTTTGTATTGAGCGTCGCTTTCGAAACTTCGATTCCGTTAGTCGCTCTATCGGAGCGGGCTGGCAGCCCGCGCCCCCAGGGCTTGCGCAGCTTCGCGCAGCCGTTCCACCTCATTCGATCTGAAAAAAAATATGATGGAAAAGCTTGACTGGATAAGGCTTGCACTCTGTTTGACTTTACTGGTATCGATCCGCTGCTTCCACTAGCAATTGGGCTGACTCCATTGCTTGCTGACACAACAACTGCGCAATTGGGATAGTAGAGCAACACTCCGAAAGAATGACCCGAGCCCTTACGTAAGCAATAAATGCACGCATAAGTTCTCCTCCAAAGGAAATGATATGCGCTTTGAACACAAAGCACTTTTCCGCCTGCTCAAAATCATTCTTTGCCTTAGTGAGCGCTTTTCTAATTCGAGCATAGTCACATTGAGCTTCCGCAAGAGCGCGCGAAGCATCATCACCAAGACGGCAACTTTTCGCGTCCTTCTCCGCATGATCCACTCGCAATTTGGCGCGAACCTGAGCTGCGGTAACATCCATCAGAACCTTCTCAGGAGAGAGAAGCCCGTCGAAGAGACCACGCAGTTTCAAATCCATACCGGCCATGCCGGAATCGACTACAACATCGAGGACCTGGTGCACTCGCTCTTTGTGGTATGCAATCAGAGGGGCCTTCTCTGCCGGAGTTGAAGCGGTGTTCCAAGGGCAATGAGCTCCGACCAATTTTCCTTTGGCTTGAACATACGCCATGACAGCACTACTCATGGGAAACTCCTAGTTTTTTGGATGAGGCCGGGACGCGCCGAGCACAGCATCCTTACACACAAGAAAAGTCCTTCTGATGCTCCACACAGTCAGAAAGTACAGAACCAAGCAAACAAAAATGATACTTCGCATCGAAGTCCTTTGGTTTGTAGCCCGACCAAAACGATCGAGCATGCTCGAAGAGAAAGCGAAACAATTTGTCGTGCAAAACGTTGGTGGGCAAACGCTCCGAGTACTTGTTGAATAATAGTGATCTGCTCAAACTTTGCCAGAGAGCTTTAGTAGCACCAAGTACTTTTGGCATCACTCTCGCGCAATTACGTCGAATAGCGCAATGGTTATTGCGTAAGCCAATTCACAATTATTAGCGCCAGCTCACACAAGGCATTTGCTAAACGCATCGGGCGAGGGTAGTTCGAATCATGCGCTGACAGGTGGTCAGAGATTCGGCAGAATCTCTGACCACCTGCACGCGAGTGGATCGCACAGGAGACGTCGAGAACTATTCGCACGGCACCGTAAATTGAAAGACAGTCCCGCCGCCATCCCTGTCCTTGAACTCAAGAGTACCCTTGTGCATTTGCACAATCTCTTTCGCTAGTGACAGTCCCAATCCCGAACCGGAACCTTCCTTCTTTGAGCTCTTGCTAAAGCGCTCAAAGAGCCCATCTCTCATGCCTTCGGGCACACCGGGTCCACGATCAAGTACGCAAAACTCCACGGCATTATTCTTGATGGTCGCTGAAACCGTCACGACCTGCCCTTTCTGGCTCACATTGATTGCATTGCTCAGTAAATTGACCAAGACTTGGATCAACTTGTCAGAATCAACGTAAATCATTCCCGATTCCACCGACAACTCTACTGAAATACCTTCAGCCTCAGCCAGAGCGGACACTGATGACACCGCCTGATCTACAATTCCCTCCAACGAAATGGTGTTGTATTCAAGTTGCATGCGACCGGCTTCAAGTTTCTCTTGATCCAGAAAATTGCCCACAAGATGCACCATTCGCTTCAAATCCCGCCCCGCAGCGGTTAGTTTGGTATGCGCGATCTGCGACACTTCACCAAAATTCCCGCCTTTCAGTAAGTCCATGAACAACATTAGAGACGTTAGCGGGCTGCGCAAATCATGTGCAATCATCTGCATAATGTGTTGTCTCGCCTCAACAGCAGCCCGCTCTTTAGCGGCAGACTTCTCAATCTGCTCCGTCATATCGTGAAAAACATTATCCAGAGTAGCAATTTCATCAGCTCCTCTTTCTCTAGGAAGCAATGCCTCTTGCCGCAAGAAACGCCGAGTGTTTTCCATAACATTTTCCAGGCGGCTGACAAAGTTTCGGTGCAGCAGCACCAGTAGCGCAACGGCAAGAATTGTGCTAGCAATAAGTCCTGCGACCAGCCACTGAACGACTCGCTGACGCCCCTTTTGTTCTTCCAAAGGAGCGATGCGTTGCGTGCCCTCCTCAAGATCGGTCAAGTAGAAAATTTCTCGAACAAGCTGATTAAGAGCAACGCTCAGCTGTCTGTTGATCACCAGTCTGACAGGCGGAGCCGAGCCCGCATCCATCAGCTCCAGTGTAAGTTCGCCGGCATCCTTGCATAGACCTTCAATTCTCTGAACGGCTTTTTGCTCAGCCGGCCGGCCTTTAGTCAGCCTTTTCAGAATCTCTACATCAGAAGCTACGCTGGCCGTCAGGCCTTCATCCACGCTTAGTTCCGGCATGAATTGGCCAACGCCGAATTGATAGACTTTTCGAGAAACTTCGCTGAGCCTGAAAACAACTTCTTTGGAGTTTGCCAGTCTGGCAGCTTGAAATTCGGCTTGCTGCTGCAAACCGACCAGAATCGACACGAATACGAACTCGAACAGAAGCGGCACACAAACAAGCAGAGACAATTTTTGGAACAAGCCAAGGTTAAGCATCTTAGTGCTGCTAGAATGTCGCCTGATGAAAGTATTGGTAATCGAAGACGATACGCACCTATCGTGTCAGATTGAAGACTGTCTGACAAGCGATAACCTTTTGGTAGAACGCGCGGCGACAGCCGGCGACGCTTTGCAACTGCTAGGCATAAGCGCCTTCGATGCCATCATTCTGGACTGGAACCTTCCCGACAGGGAAGGGATCGAGCTCTTGCGCCAGTTTCGCAAAGAGGGCGGGCAAACTCCAATTCTAATGCTCACGGGAATGAGCAAAACCGATGACAAAGTGCTCGGTCTCGAAGCAGGGGCAGACGATTATCTAACGAAGCCCTTCGACATGCGGGAACTGTTGGCGCGCGTTCAAGCGCTGCTGCGAAGAGGCCGAGTTACCGCTCCTTCGGTAGTTTCCCTGGGCTCACTTGTGATCGATACGAAACTGTGTCGAGCCGCAGTAGACGGAACGGTGCTACAACTGCGACCAAAGGAGTATGCGCTGTTAGAATTCCTTAGCAAGAACGCCGGCACCTTCTTCAGCTCAACGGATATACACGCAAGACTCTGGAAGTCCGATTCGGAAACAACAGCGTCGGTAGTACGCATTTGGATTCATAGACTAAGAGAGAAACTGCCAGTCGGTGCACACCTGCCGGAACTGCAGTACGCCGCGGGTAGAGGTTACTCTTTGATACCGCCTGCAGATTCTAGATCTTGAGACTGTCGGCGATACTGCTGCTGACTTTGACGTGCGCTCTATGCGGATGCACCTCCGCGTTGAAAGACCTGCCAATCGGCAACGAAATCCAAAAGTCGCTTAAAGCAAGAGAAGCAGGACAATACGGAAAATGCCTGGTCATTTTGCGCAACATCGATGACAAAGTCAAAGAGCGTTCGGGCCGAGCACTAGTCGAACAAAGCACACTAGAGCCTCTCATAGACGAGCACATCAGCGTTGCCAGCGCTCTTCAGAAACTAGGCAAATATGCTGCAGCCACGCGAATCCTGCATGAAGGAATCGCAATCGAGTGCATGGTGCCTCAGTGGCAAGCAGCATCAGGTCCCGCCAGCACCGCGTATCTTGGACTTATTGCCAACGAGCGATCAGATGCTAGAGTTCGCGGTTTCGCGTTGCCCCCCTTAGCAAGAACGGTGAGAAGCGAAGCAGAGATACAGAAATCGAAGCGAAAAATTGCGAAGATAGCTGCAGCTCTCAGTCGAGTGCAAGAGCTTCAAGCAAGCGGAACACGCGCACAAAAAGACAAAGACTTTCGCGAAGCTCAATCCAAACTTGAAGAGGCTTGCAAACTCTGCCAGCAAACCTTCGGACCAAATTCACTCGAGTTCGCAGAGTCACTAGCGTTGCTCTCCTACTGTCTCAGACAGCAAATGCGATTGAAAGAAAGTTCGGAACTAAAGCAAAAAGCGCTCGCCATATACGAGACTACGCGGCGAAAGCGGAACATTATCCTACAGTTAAGCTCGGACCTTGCAGAGGAATTGGACTTGCTCCATCGGCACGATGAAGCGCAAACATTGCACACGCGAGCGCTAGAGCTGCTCAAGAAAAGAGCAGAAGGAAATGAAGTGCTAGTCATAGGTAGGGCAGCCAGAAATAGGTTCCTCAAGAAAGAAATTGAAGAAGCAAATGCTTTAGTAGCTCAGTTTAGAGAGCAAGCCACATCGCAGCCGTGTAATCTAACGACCTATCTGTTTTGGCGAGAGTTCGCACAATCGTACGAGTCAGTAAAAGACTTTGATAAGGCCATTGATTGCAATGAAGCGGCACTGCGATGCCTGACAGCAAAGTCCTCCCCTGCGGACGGAGAGCTGGCTCGGGTTAACATCGACCTGGCACGCTGTAAACTTGATGCAGGCAACATCTCGGGCGCCGAAGCAAATGCTCGGCAGGCCCTAAAATGCAGTGACTTCAGGAAAGATCAATTCGTGCATCTTGCCGGCATTCTGAATAGGATTGCCATCGGCATGTCTCATCGCGAAAGAAACCCACGATGCGCTGAGCTAAATAGACTCGCACTAAGTCTGTGCGAGCGCAGTCACGGACGGGATTCCCATTACGCCATCTCCTGCATGATCCAACTGTCCGACTCCTTGGCGCGGATCGGCCAGAACAAAGAGAGCGCTGACATTCTGCGGGAAGCAGAACGAAGGGCGAAGAGAGCAATACCAAACAAAGAGATCGTTCAATTCCGCGAAGAAATTCGGCTGCGAAAGTTTGCGTCGGCAAAGCCACACGCCTTGCCTCATCCTGCAATTCCGAGGCGATAACGAGCACAGTCCGATTGTCGGACAATCACAGTTACATACTTCGCCAACTAGCATTTTGCACAAAATCCGGGGAAGACTACGCAACGGGACTTGGGCGCGTCGCTCTTGAGCACCGCGTCCACTACGTTACCGGGCTCGCACGCAACAGCCCCCAAGGAGCGACGCCGTTCAAAAACATCGCAGCCGCTGCTAATTTCAAATCATCTCAGTCTCTCTCAGCGAATCTACGGCGGCACCGTTCTCAACACCCATTGCAAACTCGACGGCGATACTCCACAAACTGCGCACGGCGCAACTCCTCATGCCGAACCTCTAATGGCATGAGATTGCACATTGCTTTGGCGCAATTACGACAGCTGCGAGCGCTGTCGATTTCTGCGGGAATCCTGCTCTTTACCCGAGTGAACTTACTTAAGGGGTCCGGTATGAAGATCAACTACGCTTCAGGTAAGGTATCGGAAGAATATCACTGCCACAAATGCGGGAATTCTCTCTTAAAACTTTGGCGGCAGTATCAGACGACTCAACCTAAGCTGTTGTGTTCCGTCTGCGTATTGCAAGATCAAAAGCAAACGGGAGAGTTCTTCGATGAACTCGGTTACCGCAAAGGTGAATACGGCAAAACAGATCAATGCGGATGCTATGTTCCGGCAATACCTGATGAAGAAGGTGCTGGATTCTGGGGATATACATCAGTACCGCCGGAAGGGGTTGCATGGTGGAGAGGTTTACCCACTGTTTCTACCAAGTAGTTTCGCCCGGAGATATTTTTGACCGGGCGATCAACCAGCTCGGAGCGAAGACTTTTGCGACACACCTGACGGCTAAACAACTGGAGAAATTGATGGAACTCTATCACATGCTAACGCTCGCTCGTCAGCTCACGAATTCTACCAACGTGTGGTTTGACACTCCAACTCCCGCCGCAGATCCTTGGTCTCACATCCGGGTCGCTCGTGTCGCCGCAGAGTGCATCTCGTTGGAGGGCCGCGCGCTGACGGCAGAGGAGGTACAGATGGTCAAAGATCAAATGGACGCCGACTTGGAGGCCTGTCGGTAAGAGCTATCGCTGTTGTAGGCACGCTCTCGTTGCAACACGGACGCGTTCACCATGCCTCGAACGTTTCTAACAAAAACACTCCTCTTACTCGAATCGAGCAATTTCATGGTCGAAGCATTCATGTTTCTCATCGATCTGGTGCGCTTTGCGGCCATCTTAATCGGTTCCTCAATGGTGCTTTCGCCGCTGAAACGCCTCATGGATAGGGCGTTCGAGACTACGGGCGTTTTGTGGGTATTTCTCTGGGGCACGTTCGTCGCGTTTTGCGCGGCAGCAGCGGCCGGATACTATTTCGGTTCGGTTTTGCAGTGGGGTTTGATCGGGTGGGTCTTTGCCCCGCCCGTCGTCTTCTGTATCACCATCGGTGCCTTTTGGCCGATGGTTTGCGTCGCGGTTATCGCACCGGCAAAGAGTTGTGTTCAACGGCAATGGAAGCGGTATCACGAATACAATCGCAAGCGAGGCGTCGTAGCTCGGCGAAGTCTGGTGATTGACTATACGCTCATCTTTGCTTTCACTTGCATAGTGGGGGCGGTTGGTGTGCAGCTGGCCCCGGTTGACACTCGCCTTCATGAATTATTGGGACTGGTGGGCATGACGTACCTAGTCATAGGACTTGCCGTTGCACTGGAGATTGTGAAAGGCTGCAGAGAAACCGTTTACTCGATTGTGATTCTCGCCTCAGGGGTGGTGGCGCTCGGGATCATTGTGCAGGTTGGCAATGGATCGCCCTGGTTCTTGCTCGCGAGTTTGATCGCACCTGCGTTGGCGATGTGCCTCGTGTTGCCGGATGAGGCCCTACCGACGCTGCCGGAGGAAGAACCAGCAGCGCAAGCTAAGTGAAACAGGCGAAGCCCGCACAGCTACAGCCAGAGTGGACGAACTCGTACAACTGGTCTGCGAGCCGGTTCTATCGCTGGTGCGAGGGATTTGCTCCAGACAATTTCGGAGATTTAACCATGAACGTTGTGCTTGGTCTCATTCTCACGGGCGCTTTTGCCCTCGTACTCACCGAATTGTTCTTTGAGTACATGTGCGACGACACCACATGCTATACCAATGATGATGAGTGAACGCTGCGCAGTCGAAAGTGTTTTTGTCATTACCTTTACCTCATTTATCCTCACAAACAGAGGGTCTTACCATGTTCAAAACAGGCCAGTTCGATAGTTGGAAGGCCGAGGTGGTGGAGATGCTGACGCAGCTCGCCATCGAGAAAGCCGAGCAGAACAAGCTCGAGTCGCAGCCCGTGAAAACCGCCATCGGCACAGTGGTCGCCGCGCAGAGCTTCAAGATGGTAATCCTGACGCTGGAGACACTGGTGCCGTTGGACACGACGCTGCGCGAGCGAGTGGACACGTTGCAGGCGGCCGACGCCCTTCGCATCTACTTGGACTACCCCACGGACCGCCCCTACCGCTGCGTCGCCCCGTACGGCGGCTGCGACTCGTATCTGCGTGATGCCTACGCCGAGTGCGTTACCGATGTACACGCGACGCGACAAGTGGTGTTGCAGGTGCAGGCCGTCAAAGACGCACTCGGAAGGTACATAGGCGGCAAACTCACCGCCAGGGACGGCGGCGTTCTCGACGACTGGCAGTACTACCTCTATCGGCTGTCTATCCTGAACCAGGGATGGAGCACGATCCCCGGCTACCAAAGATGCCGCGGCTTTGGACTCTAAGCTTCTTCGTGCCACTTACTCAGCAACGTTCCGGCAGAACGGAGTCGCGCAAAGCGGCTTCGTTTTTGCCTGGAACAAACCCTCTTGCATGCCTGGAGAACCAATGTTCATCGTCCTCGTCTACCTGTTTGCCGCGCTCGTTAGCGGAGGCCTCAGCTATTTAGTATCCTATGCGTACTGGAACGCATGTGTTCGTGGCCGCCTTTCTCCGGGTCCGGGAAGCACGTTCGCAACGCTGGGTGGTGCTTTAGGCTCGCTGTGCTTCTTTGCTTACGTCGGACCATACCTCTTCGAGCCTACGAGCGCTTTTCCACCATTCTTATCGAGTGTGCTCGCGGCACTAGTCGGCGGATTTACCGGTGCAGTCGTGGCGATCAAAGCCAAATTTGATGAGAATTCGCGGAAGAAGTGATTAGTTAGGGTTCCCTTCCTGACTGTCGCGTCGATGATCGTCGCCAGTGGACTGTTGCTGCTGGGCAGCATGTTTCCCGCGTGGTGGCTAATTACCGCCGGCTGGGGACTCCTGCTCGGAATGCTCTGCGCCACCATTAGCGATGGCTAAGACTACTTTCCGCCCCCCTCAATCCTCGCAATCGAAGCACTCCAACTAGACGCGCGGGACATCCACAGGGTCTCGTGACGAAATTCAGTTCAAAAACCAATCTTAACAGGGCTCTACTATGTTCAAGACTGAAAGCAATTGCATCAATCTGGCAACCGCCATCTGCGTGCTATCGGAGCTGCTAGCCGTGCTTGGGGTGTGGGCGGCCAGCGGCAGCCTCGCATTCCTGCTGGTCGCCACAGGGTTCGTGCTCAACGCCGGCGCGATTGCCTGCTTCCCGTTCATCGCCGAGAAGTACAACAGGGACGCCTTCTACTGCGGTCTCTTCTTCATGGCGGCGACATCACTGATTTATGGCGTCATCGTTTACCAGTGGTGGGGTTTCGCCTATATGGTGTTCGCATTCGTAGTTTACCTGATGGGCGCGACCCTGCGCAACGAAGAGCGAGGAACGTTTTAACCTGTCTAAGCTATGGCGCAGTTCCCGGGAAGTCCCTTGAACATTCAACCGCCGGATCTGCTACCCGATGGTCGGAAGCTCATCTCCCCTGTGACTCCGCGCCACCGTAAGGAACCGGAGGAGGCAGCGAACAGTAAAAACTCCAGTTCGCACGATAACTCTTGCTTCCTCTTTCTTGAGAGGTCCAAAATGTCGACAGACGAACTCCTTGAACAGCGCATCGGGAAACTGGCGGATGGCATTGCGCCCGCAGCAACAGTCCTGCGAAACATCAGCACCGACGCAATTGCCACAATCGAAATTCTAAACCTGAACGGGCTGGACATAGTGGACTTGTTCACCAAAATAGCCCGTTGCGATTACACGAAGATGCTCCTGGTGCTGCGGTGCCATCGGTTCGGAATCCTTCGCAAAGAGACCATCACCAACGCTATCCAGGAATGCTTGATGCCACCGTACCACCCCGTGAGCATCCGCTTCTCGAACAAACTGTTCGGTAGACTGGCGCTCAAGTTGATGCGGAGGGAAACCAATGAAGGACGCCGCCCGCACCTGGCGAAAGAGTGCTGAACAGGAGCGCTTCAGTAATCGACAAGGCCTGCGATGCGGCACACCGAAGCCGCGCAGGGAACGATAGTTCCGCCCTCAACTTCACGGCGCACCACCAACGGTGCGCTCACCCCAAGATTCTCTAGTACCGATCTCGATACCAGTTCTTTTAGAGTATTGAAGATGAACAAAGCTCGATTCAAAAGGCGTGCCAAGAAGGTCGGATTGTTCCTTTTGGCGCTAGTGACCTATCCGATCTTTGCAATTTTGGCGCTCAATCCGTTCGCAATACCGTTTCTCGTGGCCTATACGGTCTTCCTGGGCATCTATTTCTTCGCCCCTCGTGACCCGAATTGGAGCAACCTATGATCAAGTTCTTACTGCAATTCGTGATGGTATGGCTGGGAATTTTGATTTGCCTTGGCGCTTTCCTGTACATGTATGGCTGGTGGCAATTTGATGCACTGCTACTAAGCGGCACCTTGGCGATCACCGGGTGGGAGGCGTTTATGGTTACGTGGCACTTCCGATTCGGACCGATCTTCTCGCACGAAAGCTTAGGATAAGCCTCCGAGGTCAGCTCTGACGACGTGGTGGCGGTTGTGAGATTCTGCTAATAGTTCTGTTGAAAGCAAACGCCCCTCTACGCCCGCTAACGCTAGCGCGGCCGTTGCGAGCATTGGCGGTTCCGGGGCCCGCTAGCGCCAACACACAAGCGCGGCGGGGGTGTGGTAATCACGAGCCCTCCAGTTAAACCTCAATGGCGCCGAGGCACCCCCTGCATGGCGCAGGGGGACCTCTGCATCATTATGTGCGCTAGATCACGCGGTTTGCTTCTCAGGCGTCTCCACCTATAGGGTTAAGGTCACTTTTCTCACTTTTTCAGAAGAAACCCACCGAGACCAACAACTCTCAATTGGACCTTGAAGATTATGCCGGTGCCCATGGCCGGTTTTACTGATACCTGGAACCTCAGGTCGAAGGCGACCGTTACCTGAAAGGGGACTCTAACGTGGAAGACCAATCGCGGAAACCACACATCCGCCAACTCGGTCCGCACGTCGGTGTCGAACTTGGTTTCGCACTGGCTGCCGCGGACGAGGCTCTCGACTCTCGCACCAAACGAGAAGCCGAAGAGGCCACTGCTGAACTGATCGAATCGATGGGTTGCTGGCCGAAAAACACGCCGGAACGCCTGTACCTCAACACTCTGCGACTCGCTGCTGTCGGGCTGTCACACGGGCTCACCACACGCGTAAAAACGCTGAAGGATGTCGTCACAACCAAGAAGCGGCTGTACGACGACCAGATGATCGAGTTCGTGAACTCGCCCATCAAGGGCAGCCTCATCACCATCGGCTATCGACTGCTGATGATGTTCGGCTTCGGCACGTTCGTGTATGTCTCCGCGCGGCTGCTCTTCTCGCTGCCTCAAATGGCGCGCGAGACGCACGTGGACGTCAACAGCGGACAGCCACAGTGGGCATCACTGGCTTTCGCCGTCGGGTTCGCGCTGCTCGGCGCGTTCGTCAAAGCCTGGATGTCCGCGCGCACGGTGAAGAAACTAACGAGCGAATTCGAGAAGGACTGCAAAGACGCGCGGGAGCAGTTCCTGAAGCAGGCACGAGAGCAGTACGAAATCTGCGCTGACACCTGCGCCGCCGCCTGGAAGGCGCTCACAAACGAAGAAGCGCCTACAACCAAGGCTTTCGAGCGTCTGCTCTCGACTGCCATGGCGAACTGTCACGGCGACATCTCTCGTCTGCTGTTCGACCGGGAGAAGGAAGAAGAGCCGTCCTTCTGGTCGTATGTCTGCTTCTGGCGCAGGAAGAAAAAGAAGACGAAAGCGGACGACGCTGCAGACGCCACGGCTGCAGCTTCTTGACACGCGGAAGGCACGCCCTACAGAGCGAACGGTCGAAACCGTTCGCTCACAAGTTTCTGCTGAACTGTCTTCTGCTCTTGAAGGACACACACCACGTGGCGGGAACTTCCCCGCTGCGCACTCCCGTGAAACCACAACACTCTCGGAGAATCTCATGCGTACCGCGAACATCCTCGGATGGGGCCTCCTCGCAGGCGTCATCCTGTTCACCACCGTCGGCATCAAGACCGGCTCCTCGCTCGCCCTCGGCGGCAGCATCGTCTGCCTGCTCGGCCTGTCGCCGGTGCTCGCGTACGCGCGCGCAAACTCGCCGCAGATGCAGCGTCGCCTGAACCGCGACTGAACAAACGACGCAGACGGGTCGGAACAACACGATTCCGACCCGTCGCTCGGCGAATCCAGTTTCACCTGAGACACGTTTTCTAAACCAACGACCACCGGGTCACAACGACGCAACAAGGAACTGAACCATGCGCTTCATGTTCGCAATCGCCATCTTCTTCACGCTCTTCGGCCGCCTGCTCATGGAGTCCGCGCTGCCGTTCATCGGCATCACGCTGCTTGTGACGGCTGCCGGAGCCGGCATCGCCGCCATCGCCGGCGGAAGCGCCATCGCGGGCGCGCTCTGGGCCGGAGGGCTGACTGTCGCCGCACTGCTCGCCTTCACCGGCATCCGCGTCCTTTCCATCTTCGGCTAATCGCAAAGCGGAATAGAGTCCCGGAAGACTCGCATCCCTCGGAGACCGGTGCGTGGCATCGGTCTGACACTCACCAGCATCACCATCACGGGCACCATCGCCCACCAAACTGTCAAAGGAAAGAACCATGAGCGTCGCCAACCAGAACCAACGCGCCAAAGACATCTTCAAGCTCTGCGCGGACGAAATCGGGATACCGAACGCATCCGAGTTCACTACCGAGGCCGCGGCCGACGCCGTGCTCGGTCCGAAGATCGAAGCCCTCTACGCCGCCTTCGACGCGAAGTGCCAGATTCACAGCCTGCACACCTCCGACGCCTGGGAGGTCGCCATGCCCGACTACTTCCGCGCGAAGGGCTGGGTCGTCAACAACGGTGTCCTGGAGACGGGCTGCGTCGAAAAGAAGTAAACCGACGGCGCCTCCGTCGGCAACTGCACGATAACTTGATCCACGCCCGGAGCGAGTTATCGTGAGTTCAACGAAGAGCGACTGATGCCCCCGCACCAGTCGCTCTTCGGTCTTTTCCCCCTCGCCCGCGCCCTACTATGCGCAGTAGTGTCGCCCAAGCCGAACAGCCAGCACTTGGTCCGACCCGAGCGCCAGCATCCGTCCAGCCTCTTAACCAAAATTCGCTAAAGCACAGTCATCACGCAATTTCACCGCTGCGCATAACTGTGCACCAATTGCGATGCACAGTTATATACCCAGATGGTCTCTACCTCATGTTAGGTCCCCTTTATGTGCAGCGCCTATCAAAAACTCGGCACCTAGTGGTGTTCCCCCGCACGCAAGCAGTCATTGCTGTTGGATGTTCTACTCCGCGCGCGCTAAGTTAGGGCACTTCTTCCACCAAAGCACTCCGCACACAAAGCCTCACTAGCTATTCAATCCGCATCTTTTGCAGACAGGTCCACTCGCACAACAGCGAATAGTTCGGCGCTCCAATCGGGTGAACGAAGGACAAAGGCGGTCAGAGCTGCTCACTGTGAAGAAGAAAGACATCGTACCTCGCCCTGCAAGAACAGCATGGAGACAGAAATGAGAGAAGCTGGGGTCTTGGGTTGCTTATCGTCGCGGCGTTCATTCCCTTCCTGCTTGTCGTCAAGGCATGTCCGGTAACGGCTATGTCATTCGCCAGGCCGTCGCACAGACAGGACTCAAGCTGGACCAAAACGGATTCAGCGTCAAAGAGGGATTCGCAGCCGCCGGCGAGCGTTCCATTCCGACGTCCTACAACCTGAACAAGCCGTTCTTGCTGTGGGTGAAAGTGAAGAGACTCACCTACCCGGTGCTTGCCGTAAAAACCCCAACGCATCAGCCGCGAAGTAAACAGCACCGCACTAGGCCAGCACCATTCGGCAATGCACCACATTCAGTGCCACAACCACACACACGAGAGGATACCAACCATGGCGGATCTGAACGTTCTGCTGTCGACGCTGGCAGAGAAGAAGGCGGCTCGAGGCGAAGCGAAGAGCCGATATGACCGCGCCGAGTCCGCGTTGCAGACGCACGGCACGGACAACCACAACGACTTTGTGCGCGCGGTCCACGACGCGTACCACGCGTACGAAGAGGCCCACAACGGCTACCTGTCCGCCGCCCGGGACATCCTGAACGCGATCCACGATCCGATGTACGCGGCGCAAGAAGAGTTCGAGCCGGCCTGCATCCTCTACGGCACGCCCAACTACGAACATTGTTAATCGCCTCTGATAGAGGGCAACCTGCCTCGCATCAAGGAAGAGGCCAGCAACGCGCTCACGCCTATCGAGAAGGTGCACCCGGAGATGGTGGCCGGGTGTATCTTGCTCGGAGTTCTTAGCTCGGCGGTCTTCCACGTGTTCGGTCTGGCATGGCTGATCAACCGCACAAGGGCAAAACTCGTCGTGGCAAGATTGGAAATTCTTGCTCGAGGCATCCTGGTCTGCGGCACGCAAAGGCTCACGGACCGGCAACGAGCGCACCTCGATCTGGCCTCCCGGGCATACTCCCGGGCCAGGGAGGCGAGCGCGAAGATAGCTTTCGATTACCCGAGAGGGCGCGTTTCGGCCTTCGGCGTCGTCGTAAACGATGGAATCGAACAGCTAAGGCTGGCAGCGGAGACCAGCACTCTTGACTAGCCTAATCGGGCTGGTTTGCAGAGCGGAGAAGGGCTGTAACTTTCAGCCCCTCTCCGCCCAGACTTTCTCAGATTGCCCCTACCATATCTCCTAGTATTTCGTAGCAGCCGAGGTAACTATAAGCGAACAGCATCATAAACCGCGACGCGGCAGAGGCATTTATTCGATGAAAAAGGGGAGGGGAGCACCCGTTTCG